>CAYJNL010000004.1:0-127169 GCA_964371675.1 uncultured Bacteroides sp.
CGATTTCTCGGTTTTTCTTCGAGGGTAGTCAAATAGGTATAGCTTTTTGGTGGAGATGACGGGAGTCGAACCCGTGTCCGAAAAGAAGTCTACGACAGTATCTCCGAGTGCAGTTTGTTTACAAAATTCCCTTAATGCCAAGCGAGCAAACACGCCGGCAAATCAGTAGCTTCATCAGTTCATGACGGCAAACAAAGCTTGATGCCGTTCACGTTCAGTATCTTATCGACGCCCCGACCCTACCCGATACTAAAGTAGGCGGAACGAGCGGCTAAATTAAGCCGCTACTGCTAATCTATTATTATTGTTAGCTATTTTTTTTAAGGCGTTTATAGTGTGGCCCCACCACTACTCGCTGCTCTCGCTTCTTTCTCCCCGTCGAAACCTTTACATCCCCATATTTATATTAATACCTAACAAAAATGCTTGCCACACTGATTTATTATTCATAATCCCTATATCAAAATCACAAAGTTCATTTTTAACTATCTTTTGACATACGTCATATTTAAATCAGCTGTTACTTTACACACTCTTGTAAATTATTAATCAGTTTAATAAAAACTAATATGTTTACATTTTGCTTTTGCATAAATTTGTGTTTTCTTTGAAGTAGTTCACAAAGCCATAAATAGTATAACCTAAATATGTAAAATTTATGTTCCTAAAACAAAATCAAGCACATTTTCTCCTGTTGATGTTGTCCTCTTGTAAATTTCCGTGTAACCGCAACTTTTACATGTTACAGTATGAAATTTCTTGTTTTGTATATCAAATACTTTTGCCAATGTTCCGCCTGTTGCTCTAAACTCGTCTGTTTCAAACTCTGTACCATTACATTTTATACAACTGTATGTCAATTTTTACTCCTCTCTTTTATTGCCCTGTCTATGTCTCGTTTAGCATCTTTTTTCGCTAAAGTTTCCCGCTTATCGTAAAGTTTTTTACCTTTGCACAAACCTATTTCCATCTTTATTTTACCATGTTTGTAGTAGAGTTGTAAAGGCACAAGTGTATATCCTTGCAACTTTTTTTCTTGCTCAAATTTTCTTATCTCACTTTTGTGGGCAAGAAGTTTGCGTTTTCTCACGGGGTCAGTATTGAAAATATTGCCCTTTTCATATGGGCTTATATGCATGCCAGATACAAAAAGCTCTCCACTTTCTACATCTACCCACGCCTCTTTTAAGTTGACATTGCCAAGACGCAAGCTCTTTACCTCTGTGCCTACAAGTGCAATTCCTACCTCATGCTTTTCAATAACAAAGTAGTCATGCCACGCCTTACGGTTTACACTTATTACCCTATTGCTCTTGTTTTCCGCCACGTTACACACCACCTTTTTTGTTACAGTTCTGCTCTGTTTGCAAGCGAGCGCCCAAGTGTTACCTCGTCTGCGTATTCAAGGCTACTACCTACAGGTAAACCGTATGCAAGGCGCGTTGCCTTAATGCCAAACGGTTTCACTAGTTTTGTTAAATACATTGCCGTTGCCTCGCCCTCTACTGTTGGGCTTGTTGCCATTATTATCTCTTTTATCTCACCATTCTGTATGCGTGTTAGCAATTCTTTAACACAAAGTTGCTCTGCACTTATGCCGTCCATTGGTGATATTAAGCCATGAAGTACATGGTAAAGCCCTTTGTACTCTCGCGTTTTCTCAAAAGCGGCAATATTTCGAGGTGTTTCCACTACACATATTAGCGAGGTATCCCTGCTTTCCTGTGAACAAATATTGCAAACATCATTCTCTGTAAAGTTTTGACAAACATTACATCTCTTAATCTTTGTGTGTGCGTCTTCAATCGCTCTTGCAAAATCAAGTGCTTTTTCTCTGTCCATAGCAAGCACTTGATATGCAAGCCTTGTTGCACCTTTGCGCCCTATACCCGGCAGTTTTGAAAACTGCTCTATAAGCCTTTCTAGCGGTGCCGCGTTATATTTCATCTAATTTATCATTCCTTTGTTAAAAACCGGGTATGTTAATGCCGCCTGTTATGCCGCTCATTTCTTCTTCGTTTTTCTCGTCAACTGTGCGCACTGCCTCATTAACTGCGGCTGAAATTAAATCTTCAAGCATCTCAATGTCATCAGGGTCAACAACCTCGGGGTTTATTTTCATTGCTGTTATTTGACGTTTACCTGTTATTGTAATGTCTACCATGCCGTTTGATGCCTTAATTTCGTGCACTGCCTCGTCTAGTTCTGCTTGTTTTGTTTGCATTTGCTCTTGCATTTTTTGTGCTTGTTGCATTATGCTGTTCATGTTTTGTTGTTTTCCACCAAAACCTTGCGGTAGTCTTGCTTTCATATTATTTTACCAAACCTTTCTTTTATAAAAGCACTACACATCATTAATTATTGTACAGTGCTGTGTTTTTTAATCCTCATCTATAACAACAGGCACCCCTTGTTTTTCAAGCTCACGCGCCGTGTCAATTGCTGTTCGCGCGCTTTGAGTGTCCGTAGTTTTTATCTTATACGGCCCTATGGGGTGCTCTTTGCCCGTTACCTCTGCTATAACTTGCCTGATAAGTGCATTAGAATACTTATTCTGTCTCATATAATCAAGAAAAAGCTCGTTGCCATCAATTAAAATCCGTTTACCATCAAGATACGCCTTTGAGCCACGCATGTTTACAAAAAGCAGTTTGTCTCTGCCCTCCATTTTTTCAACAACTCTTTCCCAGTGAATAAATGGCACTATTTCAGCTTTTTTTACGTTTATTTCTTGGCTAATCTCTTTGCTTGTAGCTGTATTTTCTTTGTAATGCACTTGTTGTTCGCTTACATTTGTCTGCGCTACATTGCTGTTTTGCACAATCGGCTCGTATTTTGCAACATCATTTTGCATAGCTGTATCGCTATTATTTTGAGCATATTGCGGTATTTCTTGCTCATTATAACTATCACGAGCAACTTGTGCTGCGCTATCTTTTTCATAATGGCTTATCGCGGTGTGTGCGGTGCTGTTGCTTGCCTTATTATGATTGTCCACATCTTGCATCTTTTGCTCAATCGGTGCTTGAGGCGCTTGCGGTGTGTAAGGCGTTTGTGTTGCTGAGCTTTTCACCGTATCGCTACTAACTGCATTAACTGCAACTATCTGCCCTGTATTATCTGCACACATCTCAAAAACAGCAAGCTCAAGTTCTATTCTTGCATCAGAGCTTCGCGCCATTCTCTCTAGTGCCCTACACAAAGTTTTGATGTTCCTCACAGCTTGTGACGTCTTAACTCCTTGACCTTTTTCTTTATACTTTTCTATATCGCTTTTGTCAATACCTGAGAGCAAATCTTCCTGTGCATTAACGCTTACAAGCATGAAATTTCTGTAATGCAGTATAAGCTCGTCACAAAGACGTTTCATGTCTATTGATTTTTCACGCAATTTTGCAATGAGTGCAATAGCACCTACGTCGTCGTTATCTCTAATTAAATCGCTAAGCTCAAAAAGATAGTTTCTGTCGGTTACACCTGCCATTTTGCGCACAGTGTCAACATCTACATTCTCATTTGAACCAATACATGTATCAAGTATAGAAAGTGCATCTCTCATTGCGCCGTCAGCAAGGCGCGCAATGAGGTCTGCCGCCTCACTGTCAAGGTTAATTTGCTCCTCACTTGCTATATAAGCAAGCCTTTTTGATATATCTAAAACACCTATGCGCACAAAATCGTACCTTTGACAGCGCGACAAAATTGTTGCGGGCACTTTGTGTATCTCCGTTGTTGCAAGTATGAAAACCACGTGTGAGGGCGGCTCTTCCATTATTTTTAAAAGCGCATTAAACGCCGCACCGGACAGCATGTGAACCTCGTCTATTATATAAACTTTATACGCACACACTCCGGGGGTGTAAATTGTCTCTTCTCTCAAATCTCGTATATTGTCAACACCATTGTTAGATGCTGCATCAATTTCCGTTACATCAAGTACTGCACCACTGTCTATGCCTTTGCACACATGACATTCACCACATGGGTTGCCGTCTTTTATGTTTTCACAGTTAATTGCCTTTGCAAAAATTTTTGCACAAGTTGTCTTGCCCGTACCGCGTGTGCCAGTAAAAATATAGGCATGACCTATTTTGTTGTTTGTAATTTGGCTTTGCAACGCTGTTACAATATTTTCTTGCCCTATTACGTCTGAAAATGTACCGGGACGCCATTTTCTGTACAATGCGCGATACATAACAAGTCTCCCCTATTCTCTTTTATAAATTAATTATAAAATAATCAATCCGAACAAAGCATATCGCACACTTTGGTATACAGAAGATAGGCTACCTGCGGCGCACAAGGGGGTGTGCTTAATGCTGCTCGGTTCCCCGCCTGACATGGTTCGCACTGCCTCATCGCACAGGGCCAATCTTCTGTATACCAAAATGCACGCAAGAACATTTGTTCGGATTTTTACAGCTTGTTTTGCGTTTTTTGCTCATAACACAGATATTATACTACAAACAATATATTTTTTCAATAGTAATATCATCAAATTATATAAATATTATTAAAATGCAAAAAACACTTGACTTAACAACATTAAACAATATATAATTATACCAATAATAAATGCTATGATAAAGACAAGTAAACCTTTAAACCGCATTTCAGAGAGCTGCTGTTTGGTGCAAAGCAGTATGTGGTTTTTGTGTAGAAGTCACTTTGGAGCAGTAGGTGTGAACTTTAGTAATGCCTATCGGGATATGCCCGTTACAGCTATTTGAGGCGGTCGCCCATGCTATGTTTTATGGCAAGTGGCGGCAATTCAGAGTGGTACCGCAGAGCTGTTAATCAGTCTTTGTCTCTGGTTATTCCGGAAGACAGGGCTGTTTTTTTATTATGTTTTTTCACTTTTATGCTATTTAAAAGGTCTTTAAATGTCGCCTTAAAGGTCTTCGCCACAATAAAACGTGCGGCAGAATGGAGTTTTTATTATGAAATTAAACGGAGCGGATATTTTTGCGCAAGTTCTGATTGAGCAAGGTGTTGACACAATTTTTGGCTACCCGGGTGGTGCTGTACTTAACCTTTATGATGCACTATATAAAAACAGCGATAAAATTACACATTATATGACAGCACACGAGCAAGGTGCATCGCACGCGGCAGACGGTTATGCAAGAACAACAGGCAAAACAGGTGTTGTGCTTGCAACAAGCGGCCCCGGTGCAACAAACCTTGTAACAGGCATTGCAACAGCGTATATGGACAGCATACCAATGGTTGCAATTACTGGCAACGTGGGTACTAATTTAATAGGTAAAGACAGTTTCCAAGAGGTGTATATTGCAGGAATAACAATGCCCATAACAAAGCATAACTTTGTTGTGCGCAATGTAGAAGAGCTTGCAGACACAATGCGCAGTGCTTTTCGTATAGCACAAACAGGGCGCAAAGGGCCTGTTTTGATTGACATACCAAAAGACGTTACCTCTGCAAAGACAGATTTTGAGTTTACACCACCTGCACCAATTAAGCCTGTGGCAAAAGTTGAGGCTGATGATCTAAAAATAGCGGCTGATATGATTAACGCATCTGAAAGCCCTGTTATTTATTTCGGTGGCGGTGTTACGGCGAGCGAGGCAGGCGAAGAACTGCGATGTCTTATGCAAAAAGCTGAAATCCCCGCTACTTACACAATGATGGCGGCAGGTGTTTTGGGCTATGGTGAGCCACTCAATTTAGGGCTAATAGGTATGCACGGCTGCCGCACCACAAACAAAGCCGTTGACAGTGCAGACCTTGTTATAGCAATAGGCACAAGGTTTTCTGACCGTGTGGCACTAAACACAAACGAGTTTGCAAAATCTGCAAACATATTACAAATAGACATAGACCCAAGCGAGGTTAACAAAAACGTTGCCGTAAACCACAGCTTGGTAGGAGATGTAAAACAGACATTAAGCGACCTTTTACCACTTATAAATGATAAAAAGCACGAAAATTGGATGCAGCAAGTGCGCGAATGGCAAGACAAAGACTACAAGCCAAAAGACAGCGACACAGTACTTAAACCACACCAAATTATAGGTATGGCATGTGACTTTGCAGGCGACGACGCTGTTTATGTTACTGATGTAGGACAACACCAAATGTGGGCAACACAGTTTATAAAACACGTTAATACGCGCAGTTTCTTAACAAGTGGCGGGCTTGGCACAATGGGCTTTGGCTATGGCGCGGCAATAGGCGCACAGCTTGCGGCAACAAACGCAAGAAAAGTTGTGCACTTTACAGGAGACGGTTCTTTCCACATGAATTTAAACGAGGCATGTACAGCTGTGAGCTACGGTTTGCCAATCATTACAGTTATTTTTAACAACTCTGTGCTTGGCATGGTAAGGCAGTGGCAAACTGTGTTTTATGACAAACGCTATGCCTCAACTGACCCACAGCGCAAGACAGATTTTGTAAAAGTTGGGCAAGGTTTTGGTGTTGAGGCATTTAGGTGCACAACCATAGCTGAATTTGAAGAGGCTATGAAAAAAGCCGTAAAACTTGACAAACCCGTTTGGATTGAATGCATTATTGACAAAGACGAAAAAGTTTTGCCTATGATACCTGCCGGCGGAACAATAGAAGACATAATGATGAGCTAAATTTATTAAGAAAGGGAGAGCAAGCATGAAAAAAGAAGTATTGAGTGTACTTGTTGACAACCATTCAGGTGTGTTAACGCGCATTACATCACTGTTTGGCAGGCGCGGTTTTAATATAGAGAGTCTTACTGTTTCCGCAACAGATGACCCTGAAATATCACGCATAACACTTGTTGTGCAAGATGACGAGACAGTTCTTGACCAAATTATTAAGCAAACACAGCGCCTTGAAGAGACAAAAGACATATTTGTTTTAGAGCAAAGCAAGAGTTTGAGAAGAGAGCTTTTACTTGTTAAAGTTCGAGCAAACGAGCAAACACGCACCGCAATAAGAGAAATTGCACTTATATATCACGCAAAAGTTATTGATTTATCGAAAGAAAGCATGGTGCTTGAGCTTACCGGCGAGCCTGATAAAATTGATGCGTTTTTAGAGGTTATTGCCTCTCACGATATAATTGAGATGTGCCGCACAGGTATTACAGCACTTGCACGCGGAGATAACTAACACATTACTTACAGCTTTTTAAGCAAATTTTGCGTTTTTTTCTTCAATTTTGTATATGCAAAACACGGCAATTTTAACTTAGCTTTTCAGCGTAAAATTATACGCTAAAAAAACAGATAGTGTTAAACTATCTTATAATACGGCAAACCGCTTGCCGAAAAAAGCGGCAACCGCGGCACATATAGTCACTTAGCTTAAAAACAAACACACCTTGCAGACAGAATTTTGCCAAGCAAACTTGAACTGTTTTCAAATTAAGCGACTACATTAAAACTCTGCTTGTCGCTGACAGGGTTTTACATTTTTCGCATGTGCCAATGCGTAGCGGCAGAATGGAGTATGAAAATGGTAAAAAAATATTATGATTCAGACTGTAACCTTTCACTATTAGAGGGCAAAACAGTTGCTGTAATGGGCTTTGGTAGCCAAGGACATGCACACGCACAGAACTTGCACGAGAGTGGCGTTAACGTAATTGTTGGTCTTAGAGCAAGCAGTGCAAGCTGCAAACAAGCTCAAGATGCAGGGCTAAAAGTTATGGAAGTTTCAGATGCTGCTAAAGCTGCTGATATTATCATGATGCTTGTTCCCGACGAAGCTGCTGCTGACATTTATAGCACAGAAATTGCGCCTAACCTAAAAGAGGGCGACGTTTTAATGTTTGCTCACGGCTTTAACATTCATTACAGCCTAATTACACCTCCAAAAGATGTTGACGTTATTATGGTTGCACCAAAAGGCCCGGGGCACACTGTGCGCACACAATACCAAGAGGGCAAAGGCGTGCCAAGCCTTGTTGCTGTATACCAAGATTTTAGCGGCAAAGCGCTAGATTATGCACTTGCATACGCTTGTGGCATAGGCGCAGGACGCGCAGGTATTCTTGAGACAAACTTTAGACAAGAGACAGAGACTGACCTTTTTGGTGAGCAAGCAGTGCTTTGCGGCGGCGTAACAGAGCTAATGAAAGCCGGCTTTGACACACTTGTAGAAGCAGGTTATGAGCCTGAGATGGCATACTTTGAGTGTATTCATGAGATGAAACTTATTGTTGACCTTATCAACAGCGGTGGTTTTGCAATGATGCGTTACTCAATTTCAAACACAGCTGAATACGGTGATTACCGCACAGGCCGCAGACTAATTACAGATGACACACGCAAAGAGATGAAGAAAATTTTGCGTGAAATTCAAGACGGCACATTTGCAAGCGAATTTGTTACAGAGTTCTCTGACAAAGGCGGACGTAAAAGCAAGTTCTTGTCAACTCGCCGTGTAGAGAGCGAACACCCACTTGAAAAAGTTGGCGCAGAGCTACGCAAAATGTTCAGCTGGCTAAAAAAATAATCGTTATTTCGTTATTTTATAGCTTAATACAAAAAAACAATCTGACACTTCTCTCTTAATGATGAAGTGTCAGATTGTTCTTATACAGGGTTTGCACATTAAAAAGTTCCATTTAAATATGCAAAAATTAATACAGCAACAATATATACATAGCCCAAAAGGCAAAATGCAAAAAAAAATTGATATAATTTTTCCTTTTACCACTGTAATGCGAATTTTAGATAGTTACATTACTTAAACACTTTATATTCAAGGAGAAACCCACAAAATGCACGAAATAATAACCTCACACTACACCCTCATAATTTTGGCAATAATTAACGTAATTACGTTTTTAATATATGCAGTAGATAAATTTTTGGCAATAAAGCAAATGCGCAGAATAAGCGAAAAAACACTTTTTTTATTGGCGCTGTGTTTTGGCTCAATAGGTGCTGTTTGTGCAATGTTTTTAACAAGGCATAAAATAAAAAAGCCCAGATTTTATCTTGTTATTGTGGCTATTATTCTATTGCAAGCAGTTACTTTGTATTTTGCGTACACTTCATTTATTTAATTTTTTCGCATTGTTTTTTATGTTTATTCATAAAAATCAGTTTCAACTAAAAATAAATTTCACAAAATATCGCCCAAAATTAAAACCGCAACCAAACGCAACCGCAGGTTGCGGTATAGTTCATGGATTTTTTCACTGCAAAAATATATAGTTTAAACAGGAGGTAACACATTATGAACATGACACTCGGGCAAAAAATTAGAGAACTGCGCAAGTTAAGCGGAATGTCACAAGAATACCTTGCAGAAAAAATGGAGGTAAGCAGACAGTCCGTATCTAAGTGGGAAAACGATTTATGTGAGCCATCAAGTGAAAAACTGTTTAAACTGGCAGAGTTATTTAAAGTTAGCGCCTCACAACTTCGCAACCCCGACTCACACGTGGAGCTTGTGCTAAACATGAGAAAGGAAATTACAACTATGAAAAAATCTAAACCCTTAGTAGCATTTATAATTATATCGGCAATTATCTTTTTAGCGCTGTTTGTCTTTGGCTTTTATGCGGCGTTTTCGGGCAATTACAGCAATGAAACCGTGTTTTACATCATGTTAACCTCGGCTTTATTTATGGTTTTTGCCTACTTGCCAATTTTTATATCTATATTGCGTTTTGTGTATAGAGATTGCAAGAAAAACGGTGTTAAACCTAGCTTTTGGGTAATTATATCCACCACATTTATAGGGCTTGCATATTATATTATCAAGCGCGACAGCCTTGTTAGCAAATAATGTTTAGCAATTAATATGTGTTATTTCTATGATAGGAGTATTTACAAACTTCAAATTTTGTTGATACTCCTATTTTTTTACTGCATATAATAATATAATTACTAAACTAAAGCCAACATATTTTGCCAGATTAAATACCGCCCACTTGCAATTACTTAAATTGAAATATTTCAGTATTCCTGCACTCAACGCCTTAATAGGCAAAATTTTTATTGAGCAACCTTGTGCTGTTTTTAAAATTAAGCGATTATAAAAGCATTTTTTGTTGTTAATTGTAAATATACATGATATAATAAATACAAAAGATTAAAGTGCCTATACTATAAAAGGAGTATCAAAATATATATGGAGCAAATTCTTAAAGAATGGGATGCACAAATGAATAATTTCCATTTACCAAGGTGGATTGAATTGCCCGATATGGAACTTTACATGGACCAAGTTATAAGCCAGCTTGACAAATACCTGGCACCCATGCAAAGTGACAATAGCGAGCACTTTGTAACGGCAAGCATGGTAAATAATTACGTTAAACAGCAACTTTTGCCAGCACCTGTAAAAAAGCGATACAGCCGTTTGCACATGGCACACCTTGTACTAATATGTATTTTAAAACAAGTATTAACAATACCTGAGGTTAAAATACTTTTAAACGACAACTTAACCAGCAAAGAAAACGAAACAGACGTTGCCTGTGCATATGATGCTTTTTGCGCTTCACAAGAGAGCGCATTCATCAAGGTAGCTCAAATACAAAACAGCCTTTCTTGTGACAGTGGTAGCTGTGACCTTGCACTTGATGCCACAGTGCTGGCATGTGCAGGCAAAACACTTGCACAAAAACTTATCAGAGAAACACAAAATAGTTAAAAGCCACAACTAATACTATGTAATATGAACTTTTGCTTTGTTAAATGTCCTATTAAAATTGCAACAACACACATAAATGCAACAAGTATTTATTTATAACTTTAAGTTTTCACACATACAAAAAACAATTGAGGTACATTAATGAACACAGAAAAAATGCGCGAAGTCATTATAAAATTTTTGTATTACTGCCTTATCTTAGGTGCTATTTACTTTGTTATCACATTTGTATTCCCTGTAATAATGCCGTTTTTGGTAGCACTTTTTATTGCATTCATATTACAGCCGCTTATTAGAGCCGTAACAAAAAAAACAAAAGCGTCACAAACCTTAATTGCGGTGCTCATTTTAATTGCATTTTACTGTTTGTTTGTAACATTTTTTATTTTAGTTGGTAGCCAAGTAATAGTTTACTTTACCAACTTGTTTGCCGGTTTGCCTAGTTTGTACTATAACCAAATTGAGCCTGCACTAACGCAAGCTCTCACAACAATTGAAAATTTCTTTGTGCAAATCAACCCAAGTTTTAACAGTTCTTTCATGTTATTTGATGACAGCACAATTACCTCTTCCCTATCCTCGCTAATCAGTAGCATTTCAAGTGAGGCATTAGGGCTTGCAACATCTTTTGCAACCTCTGTCCCCACAGGTATTTTAGAAGCTTTAATGACAGTTATATCCTCGTTTTTCTTTGTTACGGGTTACAGTAAAATTGTTGCTTTTATATTGAAAATTTTACCCGAAAATATCCGCAATACAGTAATCGCAGCAAAGTCAAGAGGACTTGGCGTAATGTTAAGATTTTTAAAAGCATACGCAATATTGCTTAGCATAACATGTGTTGAGCTCATAATAGGTTACTCTTTGCTAGGTGTTGAAAGTGCTTTTCTTCTCGCTGTTATAACGGCACTTGTTGATATTCTACCTGTACTTGGCACAGGTACAATTTTAATACCATGGGGTATTGTTTCTCTAATTTTAGGCAACCTCCCACTAGGTATAGGCCTTTTAATTATTTATGCAATAATAACCGTTGTGCGCCAAATTTTAGAACCAAGAATTGTTGGCAGCCAAATAGGGCTTTACCCACTTGTCACGCTAATTTGCATGTTTGTCGGTTTGCAGCTCTTCGGCTTTTTAGGGCTTATAGGTTTGCCTATTCTGGTAACGCTAATTGTTCAGCTAAACAGGTCGGGAGATTTAAAGTGGTTTTAAGTTGTGTTTATGTAAAACTTAAAACATTTATTTAAAACGGATTTAAAGAAAATATGGTGAGTTAATGTCACATAAAAATATTATTTTAAAAGGCATAGGCGGTTTTTATTACGTCAAAACGCAAAATGGTGTAGTTGAATGCCGTGCTAAAGGTATCTTTCGCAACAAAAAAATAAGCCCTGTTGCAGGCGATATAGTAAAGCTTCAAGAAGAGGCAGGCACATTTGTTATTGCTGAGATTGAAGAGAGAAAGAATTTTTTTATACGCCCGCCAATTGCCAACATTGACAACTTTTTTATAGTAATAAGCACAGTTGACCCTGTACCAAACACTCTTGTCATTGACAAATTACTTGCAATAGCTGTAAATAAAGGTGCAGTACCCTTTTTGATATTTACAAAAACAGACTTACACCCTGCCGACGCTCTCTATGATATTTACAGCAAAAGCAATGTGCCAATTTTTAGTATTAATGCAACTAATAGCGATGTAGTGCAATTATTAAAAAACGAACTGAGTGGAAAATTAAGTGTTTTTTGCGGTAATTCAGGTGTTGGCAAATCCACGTTACTGTCAAATATTTTGCCCGATATTGAGCTTGAAACAGGACAAATAAGCCGCAAACTAAAAAGAGGACGCCACACCACCAGAGAAGTTGCACTATACGAGGTGTGTAATGGCTTTGTAGCAGACACACCCGGTTTTGGTACTGTTGAAATGGAAAAAGCTTGTTTCATAAAAAAAGATGAATTACAATACGCTTTTATTGAATTTAGCGAATACATAGGTAAATGCAAATTTGCGGATTGTTCACATGTAAAAGAAATAGGCTGTGCTGTAAAGCAGGCTGTGGAAGATCAAAAAATAACTAAGTCTAGGTATGAAAACTACAAAACATTATACAGTGAGGCGCTATTATCAGAATCAAAACAATTTAATTAAATAGTTGTGGCAAAATATATAAAAATAGAAAGTAAAATTTTTATTAATATCTTTTTTATTTATCAAAAGTATGATACAATAATAAAAATGGTATCAATAAATATTTTTATTATCTTGGCTTGTTGATGTTCACAAGTCAATATAAGTGTGCATTAATATTTATAATATTTTTGCACATTAAATTTAACATTTTATATTAATTTTTAAAAGGGGATTGTACTATATGAGACTAATTACACGTTCAGACTTTGATGGACTTGCATGTGGAGCACTATTAAAAAAAGCCGGAATAATTGACCATTGGAAATTTGCCCACCCTAAAGACTTGCAAGATGGGCTTGTTGAAATAAATGCTGACGACTGCCTTGCAAATGTTCCTTACGTTGAGGGTTGCGGTTTGTGGTTTGATCATCACTCCAGTGAGCACGAGCGTAACGAATTAAAAGGTAAATACAAAGGTGAAAGCCGTATTGCACCTTCTTGTGCACGCATAATTTATGAATATTATGGTGGGGAGAAAACTTTTCCAAACCTTGACGAAATGATGATTGCAGTTGACAAAGTAGACTCTGCAAACTTGACAATTGACGAAGTGCAAAACCCAACAGGCTGGGTTCTTCTTGGATTTTTGATGGATCCACGAACAGGTCTTGGACGTTGGAGAGAGTTTACAATTTCTAACTACGCTTTGATGGAAAAACTTATTGACTGCTGTTTAACTATGAGTATTGATGACATTTTAGCTATGCCTGACGTTAAAGAGCGTGTTGAAGTGTATTGGGAACAAAACGAAAAGTTCCTTGCAATGGTAAAAGCACATACAAGAGTTGACGGCGATGTTATAATAAGTGATTTACGCAAGGTTGACCCTATTTACACAGGCAATAGATTCCTTGTTTACAGCATGTATCCGGAGCAAAACATTTCAATTTGGATTGTAAGCGGTAGAGGTGGAGAAGGTTGCAGCTGTGCCGTTGGTTACAGCGTACTAAACAAAACATCTAACATAAATGTTGGTAGCTTAATGTTAAAATATGGTGGCGGTGGCCATAAGGCTGTTGGCACTTGCCAGTTCTCTAATGAGGATATGGATTCAAAACTAGAAAGCCTTTTGAAAGAGCTTGTCCAGGGCTAATTTAACAACTTTTAAAATAAAATTTAACAGGGAGCAGTTATATTTTCGTTTTATTGCGCTTTACGGCTAAAAAACGATTATAGCTGTTCCCTGTTTTGTGGTTTTAATCAATTGGCATTGTACTTTCATCGTAAAACGGAGTAACGGGAGCTGCAACATCTTGCACCGGTGCTTGCTCTGCTACAACGTCAGGCACTGCTTGTGCCGGGGTTTCAGTAGCTGCTTGTGGTGTAGTTGTAAGCTCCGGGTTTGCTTGCACAGGTGTTTCCGGTGTTTCTGCCGTCTGTGGTATAGGTGTGCCATCTGTTGGTACAGCTTGTTGCTCTTCACCATCTGTTACAACAATTACCTCAGCATCTTCACCAAAGTTGTTGGTTGCACTTATTTCTTCGTCTGTAAGCGGCAAAGACGTTTGTGCAGCATGGCTTAGTGGTAAAACCTCCCCTGAGGGCTTTTCAAGCAGATATGCTGCTACTGCCTTGTTCTCGTGCACAAGCACTACTGCATACATTTTACTTTCTTCTGTGCTTTGCGAAGGTATTAATAGCGACCATTTGTCAACTTGCTTACCCTTATGTTTTTCTAGTGTAAGGCTACTTTCTTTTATAACTTCATTAAATGCCTCGAAACTTTCATCCCACTTTTGTGGAACTGTAACTGCACTTACTGTTGCTGTTGCAACATCCGTTTCCACACCATACCCTTGTAAAAATGTAACAAGATCTTGCGCACTGCTCATCTCGATATTTGCAATAGCTGCCACCTCCAGTGTGCTTTCTTCGGAGTTTGACAGCACACTGTTAACCCCAATAGCTACCGCCAAAACAGCAGCGCCACACGCAAGCGCCACACCTATTTTTTTAAGTCTCCCTTTTTGCAAAGTCATAACAAACATAAATTCATCTCCTTTAATGTAACATCACGTTTACTTGGTTTAAATTATACCATCTCAGCTTGGAACATTAATACAAAAAGCTGCAACTTTTTTTCTTGTTATAAAGGCTTTAACAATAACAATAATTAATATTTTGCAAAGTTTGTTTATTAATATCCCCTTGTTGCAAAAGTTTATATAAAAATGTATGTTACACATATATGATTTTATGCGCATTTTGGGAATTTTTAATTTTGTATTCATCTATAATTTTTTTCTAACTTTATTTGTCAACACTTATAAATGGTAATTTATTTAACTTGTATGTTATGTTATAAAATAATTAATAAAAAAAAGAAAAAAACTCTTGTTTTTTTCTTTCAAATGTTGTATAATATTCTTTGTGGTAAGGGGCTGTAGCTCAGTTGGTTAGAGCTCCCGGCTCATAACCGGTCGGTCCACGGTTCGAGTCCGTGCAGCCCCACCATCTTGAATAAGAGCATGAATTCGAACCTCAAGTGTTCAGTTCATGCTCTTTTCTTATGCCTAAAAGCCTGTAATTGCAGGCTTTTTCTTATTATTATGAAGTTTACACTTAAATGCAAAAAAGCTCAAATTTAGATAAGAAAAAATATAAAGTTTATATTCGAACCTAGGTAACTGAACAATTACACTTATAACTCTTGTTGTATCTTAAAAATATAGCATCTCTTTTATCAAATGTTAAGTTCACATTTGGAAAACTTCCCTATGCAAATGTTATAATGTGCTTTCTACCTACATAGGGGCAAATTGTCCCTATGTAACCAAAGAACAAAGCGCAAAGATGCACTTCCCTATTGTTGGCTTATTAAAAACACCAGACACTGTCTGGCATTTTGCTTTGATTTCGAAAAATTTATAAAGTTAATGTTGTTTTAACTTATTGCATTTACTATTGTTTTGTGTTAATTTTATAATGAGTAAACGTTATAATAACTGAAGGTGTAATTGTGAAAAGAACGTATATTCGATTTGTATTGGGTTTTTTTATAACAATATTTCTTATAGCAATATTAGTCTTGTTTATTTATGGCTACCGCCCAATAATACCAGAAGGGAATTCTTATCCCGATTGGTCTGCAATTGGCGTAATCGCTACAATTGCATTTTCTATTGGTACATTAATTATTTCTTGCTTTGCATTGTATCAATCAATAAATACAACTAAACAACAAAATAAAATTGCACTTTTTGAAAAGAGGCACAAGGCTTTTAATGGGTTCAAAAAATTATATATGACAGGTATTAAAAGTATTGCAGGGCAAAACAATGACTTTTCAAAAACAATATAATGAATACGATGTGGTTATTTTAAATTATTTATTTAATGAAGAAATATACAACAAATGCCATGAAATCCTTTACGCACAATTTTTATTAAATGAAGCCTATTTTGCTCAAAGATCTGAGCTTCAAACATTGTTTAGCCAAGGGGGAACCCAAGAAAATATTGCTAACCAAAGCAAAGTAGCAAGTTACGAAAATTTCACCAAAGTAGTTAAAGAAATGCACGAATATTTAAAATTATAATTAATAAAATTTGACGATTTATAACAAACCATATTACAGTAAATAGAATCAGGGTGGAAAAATTATGAGCTACAAAAAACCATTTTACATAACATTAATCGCATTATTACTTCTCATTTCTGTTTTTATCTTAATTCCATTAGCATTTGGATATAATATTGGATTTATAAATAAAACAGGCATAAACATAGAAAACCTTTATTATGTTTTCAGTGTACTTATTGCCGGTGTAGTAGCATTTTTTACATATAAAATATACAAACGACAATTAAGCTTAATGGAGGAGCAGAAAGAAATTTCAAAAGCACAAACTAAAATATCCGAAAAACAAACGGAAATAATGGAACAACAAAATAAGATTGCATTGTTTGAAAAGCGCAACATGTATTTTCAAAAAATTGAACTAATCTTTCATTTTATTTCTCCACTTTCTGAGTTAGTAGAAAATGAAGCTGCAGATGGCAAAGACTACTTTAACGTTTGGATAGAACATTTTAACACCCCTCTAATGGTTAGCACATTTGGTGAAACTAAAACTTATAATATTGCTTCTGAAGTTGAAAAAGAATATGCTAACCAAGATATAATTTTAAAGATGGGAGAATTTATTTTTAGTGATGATTTGTCACAGCAGTTACATGAAGTGCATACAACATATTTGGATTTGATTAGGTACATAATTGATGCTACATTTTATAAGGAAGAATTTAGATACACCAAATTGCTAAATTTTAAAAATAAATTGGATGATTGCTTAACACATGAATTGTTTCACGTAATAGCAAAAACAACAAATCTTTATGAATGAGAGCATAAATTGAACCTCAAGTGTTCAGTTCACTCTCTTATCTTATGCCTAAAAGCCTGTAATTGCAGGCTTTTTTCTTATTTTAATAAGTTTACACTTAAATACAAAAAAGTTTAAATTTAAATGCGAAAAAATATAAAGTTTATATTCGAACCTATGTGACTGAACAGTTAACTCTCATAAACCTTGTTGTTTCTAAAAAATATAGTCTCCCTTTTTTATCGAGTGTTAAGTTCATATTTGCAAAATAAAGGCTTTCGTCATTGTAAAACAACATAAAAGTGTACTCGTCAACAAAATATTTTTACATTTGTATTGCTTTTGTAAGCACAATAGCGTATACTATATGTATAGTACCGAAAGGAGATTTTTATTATGGCTAAATCTGCAAATTTATATGCTAGAATAGAACCTGATGTTAAAGAGCAAGCGGAAGGTATATTATCAGCGCTTGGGATACCTGCATCAAATGCTATAAATATGTTTTACAAACAAATTATTCTTCAAAGAGGGCTTCCTTTTGATGTAAAAATGCCGTCACATCCTCTTGATATGAGTAATATGACAAAAGAACAATTAAAAGCAGAACTTCAAAAAGGGCTTGACAGCATAGAGCGCGGTGAAACCGAAACGGTGCAAAAAGTTTTTTCTGACTTGCGCAAGGAACTTGACGTATGAAATACAGTGTAAATATTTCAAAAGACGCAAAAGAAGATTTAAAAGGCATATATAAATATATTGCTTTTGAACTCCTGTCTCCAGATACTGCACTAAAACAACTGGATAAAATTGAAAAGGCAATACTTTCTCTTGATAATTTGCCTGCACGGCACAGATTATATGATGAATATATTAGCAAAGATATTCGGTTTTTACCGGTAAATAATTATGTGGTTTTTTATATAGTAGATGAGAAAAACATGGAGGTGCATATTGTACGTGTGCTTTATGGTGGTAGGAATATGGAAAATATTTTATAGTTAAAATAAAAATTCCTGAATTTTCATGGGTATGCATTTTGTATAAGCAAGCCAGTCGAGAAGCTCGACACCAAATTCGCCCTTTAGCGTAAGCTAGAGGGTGTTTTTTATGCCCGAAACTAGGGTATGCATTTTGTATAAGCAAGCCAGTCGAGAAGCTCGACACCAAAACCGCCCTTTAGCGTAAGCTAGAGGGTGTTTTTTATGCCCGAGATTTAACGGTATGAATTTTGTATAATCAAGCCAGTGTGATAGGTCTTATAGGATTTAAGTATCCATATAAAACCTATCACTTTTTTTGTGCCTTTTTACACTACAAGTTTACGGCTTCGGCAACTCTCACAAACCCAAATGGCTGATGAACTGCGAACAAAGAGTGAAAAGCCGTCTGTTAAAATAAGAGCTAAACGAGTACGAGCCGCACAAAGCAAAATGTGAATAGTGTGGGTAAAGGCAGCGGCACAAAATAAAAATCACGTGCACAACGTGCTACAAAGCCGACGAAATGAGTTTTTAAATTTTACAGTTATAGTGAATACCTAAAGTAGACTTTAATGTACCTGATTTTTCTTAAATGTTATAAAAAATTCACTGCACATTTTGTATGCAGTGAATTTTTATACTCATAATTAAAACTAAAAAAACTTGTTATCCGGTGCTAATGCTACGTAATTTGTAGGCTTATAATGATATTTAATAATATTTTTTATCAATCCAAGCTGTTTTCATTTTATTAGTAGGCATTAACTGTAAAACAAGTCATCCGGTTAAACTTCAATATATCCACTTGATGTTGAATACCCGTGCCTTTTTCCGGAGAGCAAGAAGATTGAAATCATCTTTGCGGCATACAGTATACTATTTATCTCTTTCTCGCTCCATACACGTGTACGCGTGCAATCATCAAGCCCTAAAAATAATTTAACAACGCCTTTTTCTCTTATCTGCGCATGTAAGAAAGATTTTATTCCCTGATCGTTCATCAAGTCGTAAGCGCCATCTGCTTTAAGCAAACGCAAATCATTACTGTAAAAAATGCCCTTTTCATCAGCATTTTTGAAGAAATCAATTAATACATCATGTGTTAGACCCTGCAAATTATCAATTTCAGGTTCTATCCCCTCCGCGCACCACTCATATGTGTTGCTGTACGTTTTGCCATTGTCAAAAGACTCAAAAATATAACATCTGTCTGAATTTGAGCGATTGCCAATAAACTGCATTACCGCATTTAACGAAGAGTTAATCTCCTGTGTTTCATACATCAAGTTAAACACTGTTGAAACAAGCTCTGTATCAAAATAAGAGTTTGCAATTCTGCTTGCATTTTCAAGTGTTGTCTTATTTTTCATTGTGCCATCAAGAAATTTTGGCGAGTAAAATGTATAACAATTTTTACCTTTTAGTTTAGATTGATATAGCGCTTTATCAGCTGATTTATACATCATTTCATACGTTGCACCGTGTTTTGGGTAAAGAGCAATACCTATGCTGCCTGATATTTTATAGTCGTTATTTTCACCAGAATATGTGTTTTGAAATGCTTTAGAAATTTTCTTTGCTTTGTCCTCAATAACTTCAAGGTCGTTCACATTTTTCAAAAACACAATAAATTCATCTCCGCCAATACGCCCTATAATATCAGCATTTCTGAAATATTTGCGCAATTTCGCAGAAATTTCACTAAGAACAAGGTCTCCAAAATGATGTCCTAAATTGTCGTTTATAGCTTTGAAATTGTCAATATCCACTATAAACATAGCATGATTTGAATCGTTTTGCTCTGTAATTGCATCTGCAATTAATGTTTCAGCCGTAATTTTGTTATAGCAGTTTGTCAAAAGGTCAGTTTTAGACAATATCTCAAGCGATTTTTGCTCGTTAATATCAAATGCTTTGCCAATTGAAAAGACAGGGTTGCCTTTTTTATCAAGTATTGTTTGGTAAACCAGTCTAAAATAATGTGGGTTGCCGGAACCCGTAACAAGCCTTATATCAATTGGCTCATTAATGCCGTTTTTCATGTTCTCTTCAAGCTTTTTAAGAACATCAATATCTTCTTCGTAAATTATTTTATTATTAAGCATAACATCGGGGAATTTATATTTTTCGTCTGTTAAGCCAAAATTTTCCCGCCCTTTACCGAAAAATTGCATATTTGATGTTCTTACATCAACTGCATAGAACCATTCATCCGATAACTCCGATATGGTTCTAAACAACTTTTTCTCCGGTATACTGTCCAAAAAGTAGTAGTCAAGCCATTCCTCATTGTAGTTTCCTGCAACTTCAGACGAAAGATCTCTTGTATATCCTGCTACAATCTCATTGCCCTCGCTATCTTTAAAATCAACTTTTACAAGTGTTATTTCACAAGGTACATCTTTGCCGTTTATATCACAATGCAGCCACATGAATTTTACAAAACCGGTTTTAAAACACTGCATTATATAATTGTTTGCCGCCTCGCTGCTCTTTTTACCATCAGGCTGTATCTCAGGTGATAATCTAAAAAATTCATCCAAATATGTTTGTTTATTGTCTACACCGAAAAGCTTTATAACTTGGCTGTTACACATAATATTATTTGCGTTGATATCCCAAATGTTAAGGCACATGGGCAATGCTTCTATAATTGAAACAAGCATATTATTCATGTCAACTAAAGACTGAACTTTTAAATCAACTTCATTTACTTTATTAACCATAACAGCAAAAACTGCATTAGTGCCGGTGTCTATGCCCCTATTATGCAAGCTGTACAACGTAATGTTAGTGTTAATAACTCCGCCATTAATGTCTGTAAACTGCCAATCAAAGCAAATCTCACTGCTCTTCTTTGCACTAGCTAAATTTTCTTCAAACTTTATAGCAGAAAAAGTTCCGTCTGCCTGTTTAACAGGGAACATATTGTAAAAATATTGAATAAGCTCATCACTGTTTTTACACTTGAATATTTCAATAATTTTGTCACTGCATTTTACAACTTTTGCACTCTCATCAAGTAAAATCCATAATTTATCTCTATCTTTTAACAGCGTTGTTAATAGGTTTGTATTGTTTGACACAATTACCTCCAAATAAATAGTGAATGGCTTTTATAAATATTATGCCTCAGCCTGTAAACTAAAATACATAAGTTACATTCCGGTTACATTTTTGCATATTTCACCT
The DNA here is from genome assembly GCA_964371675.1 of uncultured Bacteroides sp. GTDB lineage: Bacteria > Bacillota > Clostridia > Oscillospirales > Ruminococcaceae > Ruthenibacterium. Next base: position 21,316 of record CAYJNL010000004.1, read on the forward strand.
AAGTATACACATTATAACAGAAATACCACAAGATTTATATATACATATTACACAAACATTTTGCTAAAATATTCACAAAATCAATGATATTTTGCTTTTTTTATTAAATTCTTTTATTAATTGCTGTAGTTAATTAATAAATAACTTTTCAGTACTTATAAGTACTGTTAAATACATTTTAATGCTATTTTGTTGTAATGTCAATAGTATAATTAAGTACTATTAGGAGTTTGTATGTATTTTCAAAGGCTAAAAAATTTAAGAAATGACAAAGATTTAAAACAACAAGATATTGCCGAAATTTTAGGAATAGCACAAACAGTCTATTCACGATATGAACGGGGTTTTCAGGCAATACCTGTTATGCACCTGTTAAAACTTGCTGATTTTTACAACGTTTCAACTGATTACATCTTAGGCAGAACTAATAATTTAAAATTGATGTGAATTAAACATATCAGCTAATCTGATAAAGTCAAAATATGTTTTATAGCAAACATGCCATGCTTATATCATTTGCAATAAAATTGCAGACCTGAATCTGCTTTTAAGCAGTTTGCCGTCGTCGTCTGCCGTGCTCTGTGCACAAATCAGACGCTTTGAGGCGGGTTCGGATTACATCGGCTTGGCTAGGCAAATTTAAGCAAAACCGCACACATACAACAAACAAATGTTGTGTGTGTGCGGTTTTATGTTTAGATATTTTAGTAACTATTTTTCACCCATTAACATAACCATAACGGCTTTTTGAGCATGTAGCCTGTTTTCAGCCTCGTCAAATATCTCATTTGAATGTGCTTCAAACACTTCTGCTGTAATCTCTTCACCTCTGTGTGCAGGCAAGCAATGTTGCACCATTGCATCGCTCTTTGCAAGAGACAGTATCTCGTCGTTAATTTGGTAGCCGTCAAATGCAATTTTGCGATTTTGAGACTCCTCTTCTTGCCCCATGCTTGTCCATACATCTGTAACAAGTACGTCTGCGTTAACTGCACCTTGTTTGGGGTCATGGCAAAGTGTGAAAGTGCTGTACTCTTTTGCAAATTCAAGCACATCATCATGCGGCAAATAGCCTTTTGGGCAAACTGCTGTCATTTCCATGCCTACTTTTAGTGCGCCCACAATTAGGCTGTTTGCCATGTTGTTGCCGTCGCCTATATAGCACATTTTAAGCCCCTCAAGCTTGCCTTTGTACTCACGAATTGTCTGCAAATCCGCAAGTACTTGGCAAGGGTGAGAGTAATCTGTAAGCCCGTTAATTACAGGTATCCCTGAATATTTAGCAAGCGTCTCCACTTCTGACTGCTCAAAGGTACGTATCATAATGCCGTCAAAATATCTGCCAAGAACACGTGCTGTGTCCTCCGCCGGCTCTCCCCTGCCTATTTGCAAATCGTTTGCATTTAAGTAAACACCGTTGCCGCCAAGTTGGTATGCGCCAACCTCAAAGCTTGTGCGTGTGCGTGTGGAGGCTTTTGCAAAAATAAGCGCAATGCTCTTGCCCTCTAGGTGAGTTTGCTTTTTTTTGCAACGTGTGTCAAATTTTAGCTCATCGGCTAAATCAAGTATATCTATAATATCTTGCTTTGATAAATCGCCCATTTTAAGTAAATGTTCCATGTTGTTCTCCGTTCTGATTTTTTCGTTTTTTATAACTCGTCAAGTGATTCTTTTATAATTTTAACAGCTTTTTCAATCTCAATTTGCGTTACAGTTAGCGGTGGGAGTAGCCTTAACTTTGTCTTTGCTGTTAGGCAAAGCAAGCCTTTTTCCATACAAGCGCTTAGCACTTTTTTGCTGTCAATATCATTTTTAAATGCTATGCCAAGCATTAACCCGAGGCCGTCTACACTTTCAACTTGAGGCATTTTTACAAGCTCGCTTTTCAGCTTTTCGCTTTTTTCTCTTACATCTTGTAAAAACTGCTCGTCTATTGTGTCTACTACAACGTTTGCACCGGCACATGCCACTGGGTTTGCGCCAAACGTACTACCGTGGTCTCCGGATGTAAACGTGTTTTCCACTTTATTATACATTAAAATAGCGCCTATTGGCAAGCCACCGCCAACACCTTTTGCAAGAGTTGTAATGTCGGGTGTCAAATTAAATTGCTCACTTGCAAGGAAAGTGCCTGTGCGCCCAACACCTGTTTGCACCTCGTCTGCAATTATAAGTATGTCTTTTTCTGCGCATTTTTTAGCCACATGGTCTGCAAAGTCTTTTTGCAGTGATATAACACCGCCCTCGCCTTGCACAAGCTCTATCATAACAGCACAAAACTCTGTACTGCCGTTAATTATCTCATCAAATGCACTTATATCATTTGCCGCTGCATACTCAAACCCCTCGGGGAACGGCCCGTAATTTACATGAAAAGTATCTTGCCCTGTTGCTTTTAGCGTTGCAAGTGTTCTGCCGTGAAAACTGTTTTTAAGGCTAAGTATTTTGTAGCGGTTTTGCCCATATTTGTCAAACGAGTATTTTCGCGCTACTTTTATTGCGCCCTCGTTTGCCTCTGCGCCGCTGTTTGAGAAGAACACGCATTTTGCCTCTGTTCTATTGCATAATTTTTGCGCAAGCTCAATGCAGGGCTGTGTGTAGTACAAGTTGCTTATGTGTTGCAATTTACCGGCTTGCTCACTCACGGCTTGCACCCATTTTTCATTGCAAAAACCAAGGCTGTTTACACCAATACCGCTTGTAAAATCAAGGTATTCCTTGCCGTTTTCATCGTACACATTGCAACCTTTGCCGTTTGTAACAAACAAATCATTGCGGGCATATGTGCCTGCAATGTACGTTTTATCGTTTTTTTTCAATTCATTAAAATTTGTGCTCATTTATAAATCCTGCCCCTCTTTGTAAAGAAGTGTTCCACTGCCCTTGTCTGAAAAAATTTCCATAAGCACAGAATGTTGCATGCGTCCGTCAATTATTGCAGCTTGTATAACACCATTTTGCAAGCACTCTACACAGCCTTGTATTTTGGGTATCATGCCACCTGCAATTATTCCGTCGTCAATTAGTTTTTTTACTTCGTTAATCTCAACATTTTCTATTAAAGTGCTGTCGTCTTCTTTATCTAAAAGTAACCCTACAACATCTGTCATGCTTATAATTTTTTCAGCTTTTAGTGCAACCGCCAGTTTGCACGCCGCTGTGTCTGCGTTAATATTATACGCTATACCGTTATTATCCACACCAACTGTTGCAATAACAGGTATAAAGCCACTGTCCATCAAATAATTTATAAGTGTTACATTTACGTCTACAACATCGCCTACAAAGCCAAGGTCGGGTGTGGTGGCGCGCTTTTCGCACTGCAAAATGTTGCCGTCCATACCGCAAAGCCCCACACCGTAACCACGTAGCAAGCCCACAAGGTCTTTGTTTACTTTACCTGCTAAAACTTGCTGTACAACGTCCATTGTTTGGGCATCTGTTACACGTAAGCCGTTAATAAACTCAGGTTTCTTGCCAATTAAATCAAGCTGGCTGTTTATCTCGGGGCCTCCACCGTGCACAAGCGTTACGCGCACACCGAGTAGTGCAAGCGTAACAAGGTCGTTCATTACGGCGGCTTTTAGTGTTTTGTCTGTCATTGCGCTACCGCCGTATTTTACAACTACTGTTTTGCCTTGATATTTACATATATATGGCTGTGCCTCGTTTAAAACACGTACCATTTGCTCTGTTTTTAATCTCTCGTTTTCACTCATTTTGTACTTCCCTTTTATGTACGATAATCACCGTTTATTTTTACGTAATCGTAAGTTAAATCACAGCCCCATGCTTTTGCACACGCTATGCCGTCTTTCATGTCAACAAGAATTTCAATATCGTGTTCTTTTAAAACCTCGCTTGCCTCTTCTTCGCTGTATGGTATGTGCATGGAGTTCTCGCAAACACGCACACAACCCTTTTTGCTTTTTAGCTCTATTGTAACCTTGTCTACGCTAAAATCTCCCTGTGTGTAGCCAATTGCACATAGCGCCCTACCCCAGTTTGCATCTTCGCCAAACATTGCAGCTTTAAAAAGGTTAGAGCAAATAATGCTCTTGCTAATGGCACGTGCGTTTTCTTTGCTATTCGCATTTACAACACTGCACTCGATTAACTTACCCGCACCCTCGCCATCTGCTGCAATACAGCGTGACATGTGCGCGTTAACAGCGTGTAAAGCCGCTTTAAATTCCTCAAAATCATCATTTTCTTGTGTTATCTCTTCATTACCTGCAAGCCCGTTTGCAAGAAGTAACACATTGTCGTTTGTGGAGGTATCGCCGTCCACACTAATTTGGTTAAATGTATCTTTCACATCATATGAAAGCGCTTTTTGCAAAAGCTCGGAACTTATGTTTACATCAGTTGTTACAAAAATAAGCATTGTTGCCATGTTTGGGTGTATCATGCCGCTACCCTTGCCAATTGCACCTATATGGCACGTTTTACCGCCAATTTCAAACTCATATGCAACTTGTTTTTGCACTGTATCAGTAGTCATAATAGACGTTGCGGCGGCTAGGCTATTGTTGTAAGCCAGCTGTGCAACGGCATTTGGTACACCGCTGATAAATGGCTCAATTGGCAGCTCCATACCTATGACACCTGTGGAGTTTACAAGCACATCTTCTTTTGCAATTGTTGTGTGATTAGATAAAATCTCGCATATTTCGTTTGCCACTTGTGTGCCGTCCGGTGTACATGTGTTTGCAATTCCACTGTTGCAGATTATTGCCTGTGCCTTACCGTTTTCAAGGTGCTGTTTTGTAACAATAAGCGGTGCGCCCTTTACCTTGTTAGTAGTATATACAGCCGCCGCATTACATAAAACATCACTTATTATTATAGCTAAATCTTGTTTTTGTTTGTTTTTTCTTATTCCGCAGTGAACACCGCTTGCCTTAAAACCTTTTGCGGCGCAAACACCGCCCTCGCATAAATTCATCAAAATCTCCCGTTCTTGTTTACATTATATTATATATAGCATTTTTAGTTATTTTTTTACTCTAGCCCGTCGCGCTCGGGCAGTCCGAGCATTAAGTTCATGCACTGAACTGCCGCACCGCTTGAGCCCTTACCTAAATTGTCAAAAACGCTAACAAGCATAATTTGCTCTTCGTTTTCAAAGCAGAAAATCTCTAACATGTCGCTACCTGCAAGCATATTTGCATTTAAAAAGCCATTACCCGGAACAGTGCCGATGTCGTGCACCTTAATGCCCTCTTCATTATTATAATAGCTTTTTAATGTATCGGCGATGTATGCACCGCCTGCTTTTTGTGATAATTGTGATTTAAAAAGCGGTAAATGTACCGACATACCACGCGCATAATCCGCCACAATTGGGCTGAACAGCGGTGCTGTTTCAATACCTGTAACCTTGCACATCTCAGGTATGTGCTTGTGGCTCAGTGTTAGCCCATATGTTCGGGGCGCATCGTAAAAAACAGGTCTTGCCGTGTTCTCGTAGTCGGCAATCATTGCTTTTCCCCCGCCTGTGTAGCCTGTGAGAGAAAAAACAGTTAAGTTTGATTCTTTTTGCAGAATGTCATTTTCAACAAGCGGTGCAACAAGTGAGATAAAACCACTTGCATGACAGCCCGGTATTGCCACTCTGTTTGAATTTATAATGTTGCATCGTCGCTTACCCACCTCCGGGAAACCGTATACCCATTCATTATTTGTTCTGTGCGCTGTGCTTGTGTCACACACTTTAACGTGCGGTGGCAAGCATTTTACAATTTCTTTCGATGCAACATCAGGCAAACAAAGTATACTTATGTCGCTGTCAATTGCTGTCTTAACACGTTTTTCAAGGTTTTTTCTGTCATCACCCGTCAGCGTTATAACGCTAATTTCTTCTCTTGTGCCAAGACGTTCGGCAATGCGCAAACCTGTTGTGCCCTCACTGCCATCTATAAAAACTTTATACATTCTCTCACCACGCTTTCTGTATATTCACTGTATATTTATTCATTATGATTGTATATTATACACTTTTTATTATAAAAATGCAAGTGTTTTGCAAATATCCTTATAAAAAAAACAAAAAAATTATTAAAAACTAATTAAGAACCACAAAATATGAAAAAAGTATTGACATTTTTGTTGTAAAGACTTATAATCATAATGCGTTAGTTAAACATAACTAATTGCATTATTCTACGTTAAAATCACTGGCAAATTTAATTTTACAAAGGATTATTTTATGGTCGAAAATAAAAAAGGCACAACAAATATAGCAGAGGCACCGATGAATGTTGAATACACAATTGTTGACATTGCAACATCAGATGAAGAAATGAAAAGTTTTTTGTTTACACTCGGTTGCTATGAGGGGCAAAAAATAACGGCATTAAACATTATATCCGAAAATTTTGTTGTATCTTTAAACGATGCTAAATACAGCATTGATGAAGATTTAGCAAAGGTAATTATTGTATAATTACCTTTTTTAAATAAGGCGAAGTTAGTATTCGCTTACTAATAACAATATACAATTAAAGGAGAATCATTAATGAAAATAGCACTTGCAGGAAACCCGAATAGTGGTAAAACAACATTATTTAACGCTATCACGGGTAAAACAGAGCATGTTGGTAACTGGGCGGGCGTTACCGTTGCAAAAAAAGAGGGCGCTGTTAAGGCAAACTTAATTAAAAGCGGCTCAGCTATAACAGCTGTTGACTTACCCGGCGCATACTCTATGTCGCCTTTTACATCAGAGGAAAACATTACAAGCGAGTTTGTTAAAACAGAAAGCCCCGATGTTATTATAAACATTGTGGACGCAACTAGTTTGCGCAGAAGTTTATTTTTTACAACACAATTGTTAGAGCTTGGCATACCTGTTGTTGTTGCTTTAAATAAAAGCGACATGAACGAGAAAAAAGAAATTGCAATTGATGTTAAGGCACTTACTGAAAAATTCGGCTGTCCTGTAATTAACACTGTTTCGACTGCTACATCAGACAATGGGCTAACAGAGCTTATTACGGCAGCTGTTGACAGTGTTGGCAAAGGACAAAAAGCACCTTTTGATGCAGGTAAAATCGACACATCAAATAAAGAGCAAGTTGAAAACTCTGACAAAAAGCGTTACGAATTTGTACAAAGTATTGTAGACACAGTTGAAAAACGTGCTGTTAAAAGCAATGTTGTTACAGTACAAGACAAAGTGGACAAAGTTGTTGCACACAAATTCTTTGGTATTTTCATCTTCGCGGCTGTAATGTGGGTTGTTTTCTACATATCGCAAACACTTTTAGGCCCTATTCTTGCTGATTTATTTGTTGGCTGGATTGACTCTTTCAACGCATGGGTTGGCGGTTTGCTTGGTGAAAATGTATCACCTATTTTGGGCACAATACTTCTTGACGGTATCATCGGTGGCTTTAGTGCTGTTGTTGGTTTCTTGCCGTTAATTATGGTTATGTTCTTCTTACTTGCACTTTTAGAGGACTGTGGCTACATGGCACGCGTTACTGTTGTTATGGACAGATACCTAAAAGTTGTTGGTCTTTCAGGCAAATCAATTATACCTATGATAATTGGTATTGGCTGTGCAATCCCCGGTGTTATGGCTACACGTACTATTAAAAACGAGCGCCAACGCAGAACAACTGCTATGCTTGCACCATTTATGCCTTGCGGCGCTAAACTTCCTGTTATTGCACTTTTTGCAGGTGCATTCTTTGCAGGTGCATCATGGGTTAGCTCGGTGTCATACTTTGTAGGTATTCTACTTATAATTGTAATGGCATACATTGTTACAAGAATTACAGGCGAAAAACACGCAAAATCATTCTTTATTATGGAGATGCCCGAGTACCGCATACCAAGCATTAAACGTGCAACAATAACAATGCTACAAAGAGGTAAAGCTTTTATCGTAAAAGCAGGTACAATTATCCTACTTTGCAACTTAATTGTTAATGTTATGCAACTTTACAACTGGAGCTTCCAAGTTGTTGCAGAAGATGCTGCAAACACAAGCATTCTTGCAAGCATTGCTTCACCTTTTGCTTTCTTGCTTATTCCTCTTGGTTTTGGCACATGGCAACTTGCGGCAGCGGCTATCACAGGCTTTATTGCTAAAGAAAATGTTGTTGGCACACTTGCAGTTGTATACTCAATTACAAACTTTATTGACACAGATGCTCTTGAAATGGTTGGCGGTAGCGAAACAGGCGTAGCGGCAGCTATGGGCTTAACAGGTGTTTCTGCACTTGCTTACTTGATGTTCAACCTTTACACACCACCTTGCTTTGCTGCAATTGGTGCTATGAACTCCGAGATGGACAGCAAAAAATGGCTATTTGCAGGCATTGGCTTACAACTTGGTACAGGTTATGTAATTGCATTCTTTGTAAACCAAATTGGCACACTTATTACAACAGGTTCATTTGCAGCAGGTTTTGTACCCGGTTTAATTGCTGTTGCATTAATGATTGGCGCACTTGTATATCTTGTAATGCAAGGTAACAAAGTTTCAGCAAGCAAGCTTGCACGTGTTGCGGCATAATATATTACTAAGTTCATATTATTACAACATAAAAAGCATTGGGCATATGGCAGTATTTTTCATACTTTTACTGCTATATGCCTAATAGCGCATTAATTCGTGTTGACACAAGAAAGGCGGCAAAACAATGGCAAATTTAATTGTACTGGGCATAATACTTTTAATAGTAATAGGTGTTGTTTATTATATTGTAAAGCAAAAGAAAAAAGGTGTAAGGTGCATTGGTTGCCCCAGTTGTCCGTCATCAAATAACAGCAAAAGTAAAAATAATAACGGGCAAAGTTGCGGTGGGTGTAACCACTAATAATAAACATTAATTACCTTAAACATCAATACCCCTAAACAAACTCATGTACGGGCTTGTTTAGGGGTATTTTATATGTTTATATTTTAACTATTATTTTTTTGGCACTACTTCAATCCAGTATCCGTCTGGGTCGCTAATAAAATATATGCCCATATTTTTATTTTCATAACAGATACAACCCATTTCAGTATGCTTTTTGTAAGCGCCCTCAAAGTCCTCTGTTTCAAAAGCAAGATGTATTTCATTGTCTCCAAGGTTATACGGTTTTTCCCAGTCTCTAAGCCATGTTAACTCTACAAGAAAATCTGTTTCATCATTACCTAGGTAAACAATTTTGAAAGAGCCGTCGTCAGAATTTGTCTCTCTTTTAACCTCAAGCTCAAGTGCCTCTTTGTAAAAGTTAATTGATTTTTCAAGATTTAAAACATTGTAGTTAAAGTGTACTGCTTTAAATTTCATTTATAAAACCTCCTAATTTAAGTTATGTTATAACACTTACTCTTTTTCATCGCTTTCTGTCTTATCAAGTTCTTCAAACTCTGCCTTTTCTTGCTCCAGTTTGCGTTGCTCTTGTAGTTCAGTTACTTTAAACGCTTTTTCCATTGCAGGCCATGTAATCATGTCTATAATTACTGTTATAAAACCTATTAAGCCAAGCAGTGCATAGAAAGGCCAAAATATGTAAAATACAACCATTGCACCGTACAAAATAATTATAATAAGCGCCGCAGGTAATGTGTTTTTAAGGTAGCCTATCGACATTAACAGCCCGTTTTTCAACATTTTACCAAGTGGCAAGTCTATAAACAGTATTTGTAAAAACACCATTTGAAAGGTAGCTATTATTAATACCAAGCTCAGCAAAACTATGCCCAAAAGTATGTACGACATTTCATCTGTTGAATTAAGTATTTGATAGCCTGTAAAAATTTCAAGCCCTACTAAAAGCATTGCAAGACAACCCGCAGGTACACTTTGCCTCCAGTTTGCCTTCCACGCTTTTTTATACTCGTGCATCATAAAACAAGGTATATCCCTAACGCGTGAGACAAGTACTGCTTGCATACTGCAAAGTGCAGGCCCTACAAGCATTGATGATAAAATGTATAACACTGCAAATAGCACCATTAGCAAGATATACGGAGTAAACACCGCAAATAACACTGCTGAAATAATTGCAGGTACAAAACATAGGAACGTTAGTGCTCCGAGACTCCAAATCATTCCCATGTCTCTGAATACTATTTCAAAATATCTTAGTATTCCTTTTTTGGGTGGTGCATCTTTTGGCACACCCGGTCCCTCTTTTGTGTACATGTTACTGAAAAAACCCATGTAAATTCTCCTTTAAACGTAATTGCATTTGCGTGATATTGAAAGCTCATAATAACCCAAGACCTCGGATTTTGTAAGCTTTCCGTTCACGATTTTTAATATTTCATCAAACAAGCTTTGTGCAAGTTCGCCTTTACAACTGCTATCGTAAAGCCCACGACTTACATCAAAATCAAGGTTGTCTGACATATTTTCATATGTAATTTTGTTGCCTGTAATTTTTATAACAGGCACAATTGGATTACCTGTTGGTGTGCCCCTACCTGTGGAAAAAATTACAACTTGTGCACCACCTGCCGCCATACCTGCAACAGACGCCGAGTCATTACTCGGTGTATCCATTATAATAAGCCCTTTTTCATCTTCAATTTGCTGGGCGTAATCAATAACTTCTGTAATAGGTGCTGTGCCGCTTTTGTGTATACATCCAAGAGATTTTTCCTCAAGCGTTGTAAGCCCACCTGCTTTATTTCCCGGAGAGGGGTTGCCCTCTCTTAAATTTTCACCTATATTTTCAAACTCTTTTTCGTACCTGTCTACTATGTTATAGATTTTGCCTTTTACCACATCATTGACGGCTCTTTTGGCAAGTAGGTGCTCGCCGCCTATAAATTCTGTTGTCTCTGATAATATTGCAGTGCCGCCAAGCTCCACAAGCCTGTCGCACATTTCCCCTATCATTGGGTTTGCTATAAGCCCACTTGTAGGGTCGCTTCCGCCACATTCTGTACCCAAAATTAAGCGAGACATATCTATTGGTACACGGCTTTGTTCGCTTGCTTTTTGCGCCATTTTTTGTGCCGCCGCCGTTGCTTTTGCAATTGTGTTTATTGTGCCGCCATTTTCTTGTATTACAAACTTAACAAGTGGCTTATTTGTCCTTTCCAAAATGGCTTGCTCTACCCTATCCATTTGGCAAATTTCACAGCCGAGTGATATAATTACAGTGCCATACACATTGGGGTTTGCGGCAAAACCTGCCATAATGTCCATTGTGTATTTTGTGTCAGACTCTACTTGTGAGCAACCGTTTTGGTTGTGGAATGTAACAGCGCCCTCCACTGAATTTGCCACAATGCGCGCAGTATCTGTGGCGCAAACACTTGTTGGTAGTATTAATACTTTGTTACGTATTCCGGCTCTGCCGTCTTCTCTTTCATACCCTAAGAATTCCATATATTCTCCATCCTGTGCACAGCACAAATAGTTTTGAAAAACCTCCATACAGAATGGAGATTATTGGACATGTGCGTAGCACCGCCATATAAATAATTGATAGCGTGATTTTTCACGCTAGTCTCCATTCTCATTTTTCAAGTCTTCGCGATGGCTGGTTAGGTTGTGTTCATGCACATGTGCACCCGATTTTATTTCCTCACTTGCTTTTCCTATATGCTCTCCGTATTTTACAACGTATTCGCCTTTTGTAATGTCTTTAATGGATACTTTATGGTAAATTGGTATATCTGTAACGGCTGTTATATTTTTTTCCTCTTCACCTAGTAAAAACTGTATTTGCTCGCCTTTTTCTACTATTTGTGTCACAACGGCAACACTGTCTTTTTTATCAATTACAAGTGCGTTCATATTTTTAGCTCCGTTCATTTTAATGTTAAGCGACTAACTAAAAAGGTGCGTGAAATGGCTGTGAAAATTCAATATCAGGTACGCCTTTACATAGTGTTTGCAGCTGTGTTAGTATTTCATCTTTTTGGTTTGGTAAAATTACAAATGGAATTGTCACGTTTTCTGCAAACTGTGCTGTTTCTTGTTTTGCCCCGCCTTGAGTAAGTAGGCGCGTTGCTTGTTCATATAAATGATACGGTATATTTAAGTTTGCACTTATGCAAACGTTAATTTCTACTATTTCTGCGTTATCAAGCGCAGCTTTTGCCGCTTGTGTATATGCCCTAACAAGCCCGCCTGTGCCAAGCAGTGTGCCGCCAAAATACCTTGTTGTTACTATTATACAGTTTACGATTTCTGCGTGTTGTATAACTTCAAGCGTTGGTGGTCCTGATGTTTTTGCAGGTTCTCCGTCGTCTGAGCATCTTACGCGCGCGCCGTCTTTTAACACGTACGCAAACACGTTATGCGCTGCATTGTGGTGTTTTTTACGTATTTCTTGTAAAAAGGCAAGTGCTTTTTCTTCTGTGTCTACAAACGCCGCACATGATATAAATTCAGATTTTTTCTCTATTATCGTAGCGGTAGAAACACCTTTTATAGTCTTATATTCCTCCACAAAACCCTCCCGCTTTTTCGAGAAAAAGCCCCACAAAAAGCTTTCATCTTTTTTTTGCTGGGTCACGGCTTGCCGTGACTGCAAATTTACATTTTTTTAATATTGCTTATTGTATTATAATACAAATCAGTATCTTAAATGTTATGTTTATGTGAATTTTATTCAAAACTGCGTTGTGGTGTAATATTTTTGTGTTGCTTTATATTGTTATAATAATTTAATAGCACTGTACAGCAATTTTTTGTATCATATTTTGAAACAGGCAATTTTTTATGCACAAGTAGTTATAAATAGAATAATAATTGCAAACAACAAAAAAACGGTTTTTAGGGTTACTGTTTACATTATTTATGTTAACAGCACCTAAAAACCGTCCTCTTTTGTTAATTAAATTATTTGTCCAAATTGAAACGTTTCTTAAAGCGGTCTACACGTCCACCTGTGTCTACAAGTTTTTGTTTACCTGTGTAAAATGGGTGGCATTTAGCACAAACCTCAACGTGGATTGACTCTCTTGTAGAACGTGTTTCAAACTTATTGCCGCAAGCACATTCAACGTTAGCAGTCTCGTATTTTGGATGTATTCCTTCTTTCATTCCATTCACCTCTCTCTGGTTTTGACATCGGGAGCATATTTTTTGACATGACTCCATCACAACCCAATGTGAAATGTGTAAAACACTATAACGCATGATTGCCACAATATTATAACACGTATCAAGCCTAATTGCAAGTGGTTTTACCTAAATATTTGCTATATGTAATTTTTACATGTTTTTTCATTTGATTTTATATTATGATGAGGTTTGCTTATATAATGGGTGGTTGGCACGCCATAAAATAAGTTATAAATAACCTAATATATTAAATATATTAAAAATTTTATTAATTATCGAAAAAAATCATAAAAAGTATTGACAAACAAGTTTAATGGTAGTATAGTTAATTACATAAGCAACTAACCAAATAACCAAGCAACATTGAAAGGAGTGAGGCAATGCACTCAAACATAAACTCCGGCGAAATGATTTATGTGCAGATAGCCAACATGATTGAAGACGACATTTTGCGCGGTATTTTAAACGAAGAAGAGCAAGTACCTAGCACAAATGAGCTTTCAAAAGCACTAAAAATTAACCCTGCAACAGCCGCAAAAGGCATAAATTTACTTGTAGAAGAAAATATTTTATACAAAAAGAGGGGCATTGGTATGTTTGTTTCAAAAAACAGCAAAAAGCTTATTACTGAAAAGCGCAAATCCGCATTTTGCAAAGAATATATAATCAAAATGGTAAAAGAGGCAAAGGCGCTTAACATATCAAAAGAAGAAATAATACAAATGATTGAAGAAACACAAAAGGGAGGCAAATAACATGGAAAATGCTTTAAGAGCAACAAATATAGTTAAAAAATACGGCAAAAACGAGGTTTTACACAATGTATCACTAACAATAGAGCCCGGGCACATATATGGCTTACTTGGGCGCAACGGTGCCGGAAAAACCACCCTATTAAGCATTTTAACAGCGCAAAATTCTTTTGACGAGGGCACAATAACATACGGCGATATGCCTGTATGGGAAAACGAAATGGCATTAAGCTCCCTTTGCTTTTCAAGAGAGCTCTCTGCAACAATTTTCACAGGGCAAAACACAATTAAGGTTAAAGAGTACTTGCGTGCGGCATCAATATTTTACCCAAATTGGGATAAAGAGTACGCAGAAAAACTATGCAAGCTTTTTGGGCTTGATACAAAGAAAAAAATATGCAAACTAAGCAAAGGCATGATGAGCATGGTTACAATTATAATAGCACTTGCAAGCCGTGCACCCATAACTTTTCTTGACGAGCCCGTTGCTGGCCTTGACGTTGTTGCACGCGAGATGTTTTATAGCTTGCTTTTAAAAGACTACACACAGACAAACAGAACATTTGTCGTATCAACGCACATAATTGAAGAAGCGGCAAGCGCACTTGAGAAAATCATCATAATAGATGAGGGCAATATCATTGTAGACGACGACACAGATTCACTCATATCACAGTACTGCTACATCTCAGGCAAAGACACAGACATAGACGAAATTTGCAAAAACTTTGAGGTGGTAAGCGAGGATACTCTCGGGCGCAGTAAAAAAGTTTGTGTGCACCAAAATATAGAGCGCGTACAGGCAGTTGTAGCTGAGTTTGACGTTGACATAAGCGGTGTACCATTGCAAAAAATATTTGTGCACCTAACAGGAGGCACAAAGGAGGTTTTATTATGATTAACTGCGTTAAGTATCAAATAAAATATGTAGCTCAAATATATCTCGGAATGGTAGCAAGTATATTCGGTTATGGTTTTTTAATGGTTGTGCTTATGGGTAATAGTTTTGCGCTTGTATACATGGCAATACTTGTCTCGCTAATTGCACCTGTTATAGCATTACAAACGTTAAGCGGCATTTATTTTGACATCGCCATGTCTTACGGTGCCACAAGAAAAAACTACAACACGGCTTTACAAATTAATAAAATAATAATATGTGTTATGCAAGCAGCTCTTGCAATACCATTTATTATATTTGTTGGGCAAAGTAGTTTAAGCCTTTCTTCCACCGCAATTCTTCTATTTTCATTTTGCTTTTTAGCATCATCACTCGGCGATTTTTTAGGCATCGCTACATTAAAATTCAGCAGAACTGTCTTAATAATTGTCAACGTTATATTTTTTATATTAATTTTTTCAATTGGCGGAATTATCGGCTACACAACAAGCTCCGGCAGTATTGACGACCTATTAGAATTTATAGCACACTTTTTGAATACACAGGAACTTACTTTATTTATATATGTGGGGCTTGGTTTTGTTGCCACAGGCACTGTTGTATCTTTTATAAACAGAAAGTTAATGCTGAATATTTCATTAAAAAAATAATTTTCAAGTCAGTATGTGCAAACCATAAAACGGCTTGCCACCGCCGTAATTTTATGGATTTAAGTATTCCTTAAAAATCGTGTGGCAGAACGGAGAAAATCATGATAAAAAACATTACAAAAGAGTTGCGGTTTTGTAAAAATGACATATTGCAACTATCTCTTATACCAATTGGTGGGTGGGTAATTGGCGAAATAGTGAGCTTTTTAATAATAACGCTCTCAAATGAAGAAACATACTTTAGCGTGGGCGGTTTACTCTCACTTTTAGCTGTTGCCATAATGGCGGTACTTGTGCCTGTTACACAAATTTTGCTTAATTTTGAAATTATTGTAGGCTTTGGTAGAACACGAAAACAATATCTAGCCGGCATAGCCCTTGTGCTTTTTTTAGAAATCATTGCCATGATATTTGTTGCACTTGTATCATCTTTACTGTCAATCATAACAAAAAGCTTGTTTTTCAGCGAGCTCACAACTGAAAGCTTTTTTGGAATAATTACCCTACCTATGTTTCTTGAATACTGGTGGATAGCACCCATTGCAGCTTTATTGTTAACAATGCTCGGGTTTATAACAAGCGCACTGGTTAAAAAGTTTACTACAAAAGTTTTATGGATATTTTGGGCAATTTACATGGTAATAACACTATCTTTTTCGGGTGCCGTAGGAAATGCCGAAAACTTGCCGTTTTTTGTAAATATTTTTGACTTTTTAGCTACCATACCTATTTTCGCTTATATTATAGGCCTAGTGGTTTTGTTGGGCACAGGTCTGTTTTTCAGTGTAAAATATTTACTGCGCGCGAGTGTTTCAAATGGTTAGTAAATTTATATTTTGTGTGCAAAATATAAATTGGCATGTGCGTAGCACAAAGGATAATCCCCCTCTTTAAGCAAGCTAAATAATGATAATATAAATCAGCATTGAATAATTTTTATGTATTTTTATACAATAGCTCTTTACTTTTTTTAAAAAAATGGCGATAAATATATTATGGAATAAAAGTACAGGAGTGATTTAGGCTATGATGATACAAAGCATACAAAACAATCAAAATATTTTAAAACCTCAAATGCAAAACACAAGTTTAGAGCAATTAGTAAATCAGCTAAATGCAAGTGTTGCTAACAAGCAAAATTTTGATGTTTTAGAGCTTAGTAAAGAAGCATTAGCATTACTCAAAGAGAATAATGAAGCAAAGGAAAACGAAAAATCACCTACTATCAATTTTGAAAACTCTGAAATAATTCATAGCAATAAATGGGGTTTGCATTCCAAAGCCGAGTATGCTGAAATGTCATTGAATAGTCAGCGAAATGACCTAAAAACAATTTCAGACCAACTAGATTATCATAAATCAAAACTTGAGTTTACAACACAAAAAATATCCGAACTGGAAAATTATATAAATGGTTCGGCATCTCATAGTGACTCAAATATGACAATAGAAACAGCCGAAACTTACCTTCATAATTATAAACAAAGCATCATAAATGATTATGCTAATATCACCATGGGAAAAAACCAATATCATGCAGATGAGCTTGATAAACTATCCGGTGGAATGGCATCGGCAGTGTATGAAAATCAGTTGCATACATTAAACGAAGGAACTTTAGGTCTTGAAAATTTATCTGCCGACCCCAAAGAAATTATGAAAGCTTTGGAAAATGCGTCTAACATCATAGATGAAATGACAGCAGACTTAGAGTTTGCTTTTGCTGATGCTACAGGTGGCACAGGATTTCAAGAGCCGGCTAAGAGCCAGAGTATCTTTGGTAGCGAATCTTCTTTGACTTTCTTTGAATCGCAAATGGAAACAGGATATAAAACAATAAACGTTAAAGGTATAGATGTTAATGGTGAAACACTTAAGCTAGACATATCATCAATATCTGATTTAGAAGTAGCGCATATTGAAAAGTAGCATAAGATTACAAGCATAATTTATATATAAATTAAAACTACCAATATCAAAATTGATATTGGTAGTTTGTTTCTTTACAAGCAACCATCATAGGTGGCTTTTTTATTTTTAGTTAATTCGCGCAGCAGTGTTAACACCGCCTAAATCAAGCTTTTTAAATATAAATTTGCTATTTATCGCAAATTATCTTTGCACCCTGCCGCTACCGTCGCCACCTGCAAGGGCTTTAACCTCTGCAACGCTAACACGGTTAAAATCGCCGTCAATGCTGTGTTTCAAACAGCTTGCCGCAACAGCAAACTCAAGTGCAGCTTGCTTGTCCTCTGTATATGTAGTAAGCCCATAAATAAGCCCACCTGCAAAGCTGTCTCCTCCGCCAACACGGTCAATAATATCATTCATCATGTAGTGTTTGCTCAAGTAGAAGTTTTCGCCATCGTTTAAGCAAGCCGCCCAGCCGTTCATATCTGCACTTTTGCTCTCGCGCAATGTTATGGCAATCATTTTCATGTTAGGATACTGTGCCAAAACTTTGTTGCCAAGCTCTTTGTATTTGCTTGTGTCAAGCTCGCCGCTCTCAACGTCAACATCAACTGTTATTTCAAGTGATTTTTGCACGTCCTCTTCGTTTGCAATAGCTACATCAACGTATTTTGCAAGCTCACTCATAACCTCTGCCGCTCTCTTGCCGTATTTCCACAAGTTTTTGCGGTAGTTCAAGTCACAAGATACTGTAATATCGCGTTTTTTAGCCTCTTTAACGGCGGCTATTGAAAGCTCCATAGCGCTCTCTGATATAGCAGGTGTAATGCCTGTGATGTGGAACCAGTCAACGCCCTCAAATGTGCTATCCCAGTCAAAAGCATCAGCATTTGCAAGTGCAAGTGCGCTGTACTCGCGGTCATAAACAACTTTACTTGGGCGTTGGTTTGCGCCTGTCTCTAGGAAGTAAATGCCCATTCTACCCTCGCCTCTTTGTACTTTTGATGTATCAACACCAAAACGGCGCAGTTCATTAATGCACTCATCTCCAAGAGTATTTTTAGTCATAACAGTGGCAAAGCTAACGTCTAAACCGTAGTTTGCAAGTGACACAGCAACGTTCGCCTCACCTCCGCCAAATGTAGCCTCTAGCATTGGAGATTGGAAAAATCTTTGATGTGCCGGTGATTTTAGTCTTAACATAATTTCGCCTAAAGTTAAAAATTTCATTAAATTTACCCCTCTTAATTTTTATTTCCCTATTATTATAATACTATTTTAATATTATACAATACATTAATTTCAGTTTTTTTATATTAATTTACTTAATTTCGCAGTTTCAACATTATTTTGAAAGACTAAGCACAATTCCTTTATCGCCCTCTATTCTTACAACTGTTCCGCTTGTCAAAATTTCCGTAGCATTTTCCGCACCTATCAGCACTGGTATATCAAGCGCAAGCCCTGCAATTGCCGCGTGAGATGTAAGCCCATCAGACTCTGTTATGATTCCGCTTGCTTTCCTCAAAAGAGGCATTATAGCGTTAGATGTTGATGGCATAACTATGATATCACCATCAATAAAATTGCTTTTCGCCTCATCTTCTGTTTTGCAAACACAAAGCCTTCCCGTAACACTACCCTTGTTAATTGTAATGCCCTCAACAAGCACATTGCCAACAACGTGCACTTTAAGCATATTTGTAGTACCGCTAATGCCAAGCGGTATGCCTGCTGTTATAACGGCAATATCGCCACACTCTACGTACCCTGCATTTTCTGCAATGCCTACTAGTTTTTCAAACAGCTCATCTGTGCTCTTCATCTCTGTCATTAAAAGCGGTGCAACACCCCATGACATGTTCATTTGGCGCAGTACTTTTTCGTCCATACAACCACAAATTATAGGGCAGTCAGGGCGATATTTTGAAATTAACTTTGCTGTCTGTCCTGTTTTTGTTGCTGTCAAAATTGCTACCGCACCAAGGTCATGCGCTGTTGTGCACGTTGCATGTGAAATAGCCGACGTAACATCGCTGTTAGTGTCGTAATTTCTGGCGCTAAATCTTGTTTTATAATTAATATTTTTCTCAGTATAACACGCAATAGTGTTCATTGTTCTAAGCGCTTCAATGGGGTAATCTCCTGCGGCTGTCTCTCCGCTTAGCATTATAGCGCTTGTGCCGTCATAAATTGCATTTGCTACGTCTGTTGTCTCCGCACGTGTTGGGCGCGGGTTTTTAACCATAGATTCTAGCATTTGTGTTGCCGTTACAACTTGCTTGCCTGCCGTATAAGCTTTTTTAATAAGCTCTTTTTGTATTTTAGGTATCTCTTCAAGGTTTATTTCAACGCCCATGTCTCCGCGTGCTACCATTATTGCGTCCGACACTCTTATAATTTCATCTATGTTTTCAACGCCCTGTGCATTTTCAATTTTAGACACAAGCTTCATATTTGTGCAATTATTATCTTCAAGCGCCTGCCTAATTTGCGCAACATCATCTTTGGTGCGCACAAAAGATGCCGCTATAAAGTCAAAATCTTCTTTAATAGCAAACTTTATATCTTCAACATCCGTTGCGCTAACGTATGGCATTGAAAGCTCACAACCCGGTACATTTATACCTTTGTTGTTGGACACTTTACCTCCGTTCATTACTCTGCAAACAATTTCTTCTTCAAAAACCTCTTGAACAGTTAACGCAATTAACCCGTCGTCAATAAGTATTGTAGCGCCCTCTTTTATATCTTGAGGAAGAGCTGCAAAGGTTATTGCACAGCCTGTTTCATCGCCCTCTCTGTCGTCTGTATAAAGCACAAACTTTTGCCCTTTTTCAAGAATAACACTGCCGTCTTTAAATTTCTTTGTCCTAATTTCCGGCCCTTTTGTATCCATTAAAAGTGCTACCGGTTTATTAAGTTCTTTTCTTATTTTTTTAACCATGTCTGCACGCTCTTTTTGGTCTTTATGCGCCCCGTGTGACATATTAATTCTGGCAACATCCATGCCGTTTAAAATCAGCTCTCTAACTGTATCTTCGTTATCTGTGGACGGACCTAATGTGCAAATAATTTTTGTCTTGCGAATTTGTGATTTTTTAAGCATAATTAAATCTCCATTCCCGGATAGTGTTAAAAACTATCAACACTATCTCACATTATAGTTCATATTTCTCATCTGCATAGATTTTCTTTGTCTAAGCAGTTCTATCACTGTTAGTTATGCTGTCTTGCTCATTGTTTTTAACTATTTTTTCATCATTTATAATCTTACCTTTAAATACTGTTAAAAATATTATTTTTATGTCTAGAAAAATACTCCAGTTTTCTATATACCAAATATCGTGCTTTATGCGCTCTTCAATGCTAGTGTCACCTCGAAAACCGTGTATTTGTGCCCAACCCGTTATTCCGGGGCGAACTTGATGCTTTACCATGTACAGCGGTATTTCCTCTTTAAAGCGCTCTACATAATAAACTACTTCAGGGCGCGGCCCAACAAGGGACATGTCGCCCTTTAAAACATTAAAAAATTGCGGTAATTCGTCAATACTTGTCTTTCTTATAAAACTGCCAAACTTTGTTTTTCGGCTATCTTCACGCGTGCTCCACCCTGTTTTTTCAGTGCCTGTTATGCGCATACTACGAAACTTATACATAGTAAAAACTTTTTTATCGCGCCCTACACGCTCTTGCTTAAATATAACCGGCCCCGGGCTTGAAATAAATGTGCCTATTGCCGCAACTATCATAAACGGGGAGGTTAGCACAATAAGCATGAGTGACAGAACTATGTCTAGCGCACGTTTTTGCAATGCGCAAAAATCACTATCTAATGGTATTGTGCGCATGTTTATAAGCTTTATGTCCTCTATTACATCAACAGCAGGCACTGTTGGGATGTAATCATTATAAAAAGGTATTATATATATTTTACAGCCATATTTTTCGCAAACATCAATTGTTGCATCAATACGCTCTACCTCTTTTGCATCAAATGCAATTACAATTTCATCTACCTTTGAGGCTTCCAATATATCGTTTAAATCGTTGTAATTGCCAAGCTTTTCTCCAAGGCTACTGCTTTCATCATCGCTAACATATCCATCTATATAAAACCCAAATTGTGGGTTTTTCTTAATATTTTCAACATACCTTTTAGCTAGGTTGCCCGCACCTATTACTATTACATGCTTTTGATTATAACCAATTTTGCGGTATCTTCGCAGTATTTTGCGCAACAAAACACGTTTTAGCCCAACTATACAAATTGTGAGAACATAGCTAAGCACAAGCACACCACGTGAAAATTCGCTAAGCCTAAGCACATAAAGTAATAACCCGAAAATTAAAGTTGAAACGCTTGTTGATTTTAATACCTCTAATACTTCAGCGTGTATTTTTTTAAACCTATAAGAGTCATAAAGCCCAAAAAGCTTGTACAAAAACACACATAGCAAGCTGTAAGTTATTACAAGTGTCGCCTCCTCTGCTATGTTCGCGCCCAGTGTACCCATAAAATTAAGCCAAATAAAAATTGACAATACATACGCCATTACAATTGCGAAAAAATCTGATAGTACATTTATTATGGTTAAAAACTTTTGGTTTTTTTTAATCATTTCCTACTGTGTTTCCTCTCTGTTTTAACAGCGCAACTTCTCTTTTAATCACACTCTGTTACACGCTACAATATATATAATTACCTTTGGGAACTTTTTTATTTTACATTTGCTATTCTTGCCTTTTTTCAAAAAAACTAACCTTAATAAGTTAAGTATAATGTAAACGACAGTAATAGTCAACATTCGTCACAGTTTTATAACATATATTTCACTTTAATTTGTGATTTTATGCAAAACAGGTAGGTTATATTTGAATTTTCGCCTCAAATATTATATAATATTAGTTGAAAAATTAATGCAATAGAAAGTGCAGCGTGTAATAATGAGCTATATAAAATTTAAAGATGTAAAAAAAACATACCATGTGGGTGAAGTTGATATAAATGCACTTGACGGTGTGGATTTTGAGATTGAAAAAGGCGAGTTTGTTATAATTGCAGGAGCCTCAGGAGCAGGCAAAAGCACAATATTAAACATTTTGGGCGGTATGGACCTTGCCTCCTCCGGCGAAATAACGGTTGACGGCAAGCGAATTGACAACGCAAGAGAAAAAGAACTTACAGATTACAGGCGCTTTGATATAGGCTTTGTGTTCCAATTTTACAACCTTATGCAAAACTTAACGGCTATTGAAAATGTTGAGCTTGCCACTCAAATTTCAAAAGACCCTTTTGATGTGCACCAAATTGTAAAAAGCGTGGGGCTTGAATCAAGAAAAGACAACTTCCCTTCACAATTATCGGGTGGTGAGCAGCAGCGTGTTGCAATTGCGCGTGCACTTGCAAAAAAGCCAAAGCTTTTGCTGTGCGATGAGCCCACAGGTGCACTTGATTACAACACAGGCAAGCAAATTTTGAGGCTTTTGCAAGAGAGTTGCAAAGCCTTTAACATGACAGTTGTGCTTATAACGCACAACCTCTCCCTGTGCCCTATTGGGGACAAGGTTATAAAAGTTAAAAACGGCAAGATTTTATCTGTTGAAATTAACAAAACACCACAAGATGTAAGCGAAATTGAGTGGTAATTTATTTGTGTAAACACACCCTAGAATTCACACCAAGAAAGCAGAATATATGAAAAAGAACATTTTATTAAGACATTTAAGAAGAGAACTTCGCCACTCCATAGGTAGGTTTGTATCTCTTTTTGCTATAACGGCACTTGGTGCAGGCTTTTTTGTAGGCTTAAGCTCCAGTGGCCCCAACATGCTTTTAACGGCAGATAAATATTTTCAAGACCAAAAACTTGCGGATTACCGCCTACTTTCCACAATGGGCTTTACAGAAGACGACATAACAGCACTGCGTGACAGTGGCGATTATTCGTCTGTAATGGCAGGTTATGCAATTGACGTACTTGTTGACACGGGCACGGGTGCAGAGCCTGTGCGTTTGCAAGGCTTACCCGATGATTTGAGCAGTAAAGACGCACTAAACGTGCCTGTTGTTGTAGAGGGCAGGTTACCCACAGCAGATAATGAGTGCCTTGCAGACAGTGCGAGTGATGCAAAAATTGGTGACATTGTTACACTTTCAGCTGAAAACGACGAAGATACTCTTGATTTACTTCATTCAAAAACATTTACAGTGGTTGGCATAGCGCAGTCTCCCTACTACATTTATTTTACAAGGGGTGTAACTAACTTAAAAGACGGTCAGCTTGACAGCTTTTATATAGTTCCTGAGTCTGCCTTTGACTCTGAATTTTACCTTGAAGTATGGCTAAGAGATGCAAATGCTGAAAACATTAGCAGTTTTGACGATGAATACGAGCAATTGCAAGAATCGGCACAGACAAGCCTTGAAACTTTTGGCGAAGAGCGCGCTGTTTTAAGGCTTAATGAAATTTTAGACGAGGCAGACGAAGAACTTAGCGAGGCACGCACAGAGCTAGCAGACGGCATTGCAGAGCTTGAAGATGCAAAAATAGAGGCAAACACTGAATTTGCCGATGCCGAAGCTGAAATAGCAGACGGCTGGGCTGAAATTAACAGCGCACAGCAAGAGCTGATAGACGGGCAAAACGCATTAAATGTCGGCATTGCAGAGCTAACAAACGCAAGAAATGAGCTAAACGCAGGGCAAGCCGCGTATGACTCGGGGCTTGCACAGTACAATGATGGCTTAGCGCAATATGAGAGCGGCGTTGCAGCGTTGCAAAAAGCACAAGAAGACCTTGTGCCTTTGAGAGAGGGCTTAAAAACGCTTAACGAAAGCCACACGGCGCTAAGCACAAAACACACTGCTTTAAGCGCTTATTTAGTTAGCTTAACAGATAAAATAGAGCTTTTAAAAACGTACACTTTGCCCGCAGATGAGGTAAAATACAGAGAGACAAGTACTGAAATTGTAGCTGATTTATACGCTTTAACTATGATAATTCAGCAAGACTCGCCACAGTATAGCGTGGTTAACGGCTCACTTGTTAAAATTAGCGAGATACTTGCAGACCCCACAAAAGATATAACTCAAGTGCAAAAAGAACTTGAAAAAGTTATTTTACCTGCACTTGTGGCAGAGATTAAAACAGATGAGGCAACTTTAGCCATCTTGACTGACGAGGTAGCCAAACTAACTGCAATTTTGACACCGGCAGAGGCTGAAATTGCAGTGCAACAACCACTTTTAGATGCCGCAAAATTACAACTTGACGAAAGTGCTGTATTGCTATCGCAGTCAAAAGCGCAGCTTGACAGCGGGTATGCACAGCTTGCACAAGCTGAAATAGATGCTAATATTGCAGGCTCACAAGCGGATATTAACAGCGGATACGCCGAGCTTAATGATGCAAAAAACGAACTGTACACAGCACAAACAGAGCTTGCCGATGCAAAAGCAGAGGCAGAAACAGAGTTTGCAAATGCTGAAAAAGATATTGCAGATGCACAGCTTGAAATTGCTGATGCAGAAGAAGAACTTGCTGATTTAGAGGCACCTACTTGGATAATCCAAACACGTGAAGACCAACCGGGTTACAGCGGATACTCAAACAGCGTTGATAGTATTAACGCTATTTCAGGTATTTTCCCACTGTTTTTCTATCTTGTTTCAACACTTGTTTGCCTTACAACCATGACAAGAATGGTTGAGGAAAACAGGGGGCAAATAGGCACATTAAAAACACTTGGTTACTCACGCAGTGCAATTGCGTTTCAATACTTATTTTATGGCGCACTCGCAAGCTTTGCGGGGGCACTTGTCGGGGCTGTCGGAGGTAGTTATGTGTTCCCACTTGCCGTGTGGGAAAGCTACTCTATTATGTACACCATGACAGATATGAAAATTGCGCTACACCCATTTTATGTTACGGCAAGTATTGTAAGCAGTGTTGTTTTAACGTGTATTGCAACGCTAGGCACATGCCTTGCGGAGCTACGCAGTGTGCCTGCCGCGCTAATGCGCCCGAAAGCGCCGCGCGCCGGCAAGCGCATTTTGCTTGAGTATATAAAACCGCTTTGGACACGCATGAACTTTATCCAAAAAGTTACAAGCAGAAATATTTTTAGATATAAAAGCCGCTTTTTAATGACAATTATAGGTGTGGCAGGGTGCACAGCCTTATTGCTTACAGGCTTTGGGCTAAGCGATACTATATCGAGCACATTCCCACTGCAATTTGGCAAAATATACTCATATGATGCTTTTCTTGCAATAGAGGACAGCTCAAACATGGCAGCCGATACAGAGCTAAATAAAACCTTGCCTGAGTACACAGATTATGTTTATCTAACGCAAAAAAACCTTAAAATGAGTTTTGCAGAGCAAAACAGCGGTGACTTACTAATTGGTATGTTTATTGCAGAAGACCCTGAAAAACTTGGCGATTTTATACATTTTTATGATGTGCAAAACGGCGAAGAATTACAGCTAGAGGGCAGCGATGGTGTTTTTGTAACAGAAAAAGTTGCAGACAGGCTCGGCATAAGCGTTGGCGACACTGTAACACTTGACATTATTCAAGATGAAAAAGTTATTGAAGCAAAAGTTAGCGGCATTGTTGAAAACTACTTGCAGCACTACGTATACATCACACCTAAATTGTTTGAAAGCTTAACAGGCAGTACACCGGAGTATAACAGCCTTGTTTTAGAATCAAATGGTAAGACATCAATTGAAGATGCCATGGAAGTTTTACTAGAAGTTGACAATGTTGCAGGTTCTCTTATTACAAAAGAGCTTGAAGATGAAACAGCAGACAGCATGGAGGGTTTAAATGCCGTAATATGGCTTGCTACAATTTCAGCAAGCGCACTAGCTGTGGTGGTGCTTTACAACCTCACAAACATTAACATAATTGAGCGCACACGAGAGATAGCAACACTTAAAGTGCTTGGATTTTACCCAAAAGAATTTGGAGCTTATATTTACAGAGAGAGCTTTTTCTTAACGCTACTGGGCTCGCTTATAGGGCTTGTGGTAGGTGTGTTTTTACACCGCATTGTACTGCAAGTTGCAGAAGTTGATGACTTGTTATTCAACATATTCATAGATGTGCCAAGTTTTGTTTTATCGGTTGTGTTTACACTTTTATCACTTGGCATTGTTGATTTACTAATGTTTAAAGGGCTAAAAAAAATCGACATGATTGAGAGTTTAAAATCTATTGAGTAGGTTTTAGGCATTGTGAACACAATTAAATTTATTATTTATATTAAAAATTAAGTGGCATATGCAATTATCGCATATGCCACTTAATTCATTCTTTTTACTTCAACTTAAAAATCATCTTCAAGATACCTGACAAAATCTTCGGGCTTTTCCATATAACTATTTGCATAAAACATCCCCACTTTCATTTGTCAAGCCGACGCAATTTGCACGTTACCTCGGCTTGCATTGCCTACGCTTAATTTATAATACGCAAAACTAAAAAAAGTGTGCATGTAATTATGCTTTTATACTATTTGCCTTGCAAACTTGCTACACAAAATGTGAGATATTGTAGTGGCGACCTATTATAATAATAACCCTCATATTATTTATGGGTTGTTTATAATTTATTTTATAGCGTACTATGCACATGCCAATTTATATTTTTCGAACATGGCAAACCATGCCCCTACATTTCTTTATTCATATTATCAGTAAGCTTTTTAATAAGCTCTTCCTCTGCTGTAACAACTGCTGTTTCGTATGTTTCATACAAAACCATGCCCGGTTTGCAGTCGTTTGTTTTGCGCACGTTTCGCACCTGTGTATAGTCTACTTCCACTTTTACGCCAAGCCCCAACCCTGAGTGATATGCCGCAACTTGTGCTGCCTGTGTTTTTGTTGTGTCGGGCACTTGCTGTCCCTCGCTAATTACAATAACGTGGCTTCCCGGTGCGTTTTTAACATGGAACCACCAGTCTCTACCACGTGCTGTTTTAAGTGTTAACGTATCATTTTGCATGTTGTTTCTGCCAACTAAAATCAAAAAGCCATCATCTGAACAGTATTTAATATAGTCAGACGGCTTTTGCTTTTTGTTTTTCGGCTTGTAATATTTCAAATAACCCTGGTTTTTAAGTTCTGCACGTATTTCATGCAGTTCTGCCTCTCCTTGCGCCTTGCTTATCTCGTAGATTACAGTTTCTAAATAATTAATTTCACGCTCGCCGTCTGCCAAAAGCTGTGTAAGCATTCTTGCCGCTGTTTGTCTTTTTTTGTACTCTTTAAAATATTTTTGAGCATTCTCAACAGGTGTCAAACGAATATCAAGCGGTATAGTCACCTCTTGCGAATCGTAATAATTAGTGAGCGTTACGCTCTTGTCTCCCCTTTTAAATGCCCATAAATTTGCGTTTAAAAGTTCTCCCCACAGCCTTAGGCTTTCACTCTCAGCGCTTTTGCTCTGCTCCTCTACACGTGCCGCTTGCTTTCTAA
Organism: uncultured Bacteroides sp.; assembly: GCA_964371675.1. Taxonomy (GTDB): domain Bacteria; phylum Bacillota; class Clostridia; order Oscillospirales; family Ruminococcaceae; genus Ruthenibacterium. The sequence continues at coordinate 49,053 of CAYJNL010000004.1, forward strand.
GTGTTCTGTCATATGCATTTTTCACAGTTTTTGCAAGGTCTCTGCCCTTTTGCGAGAGTCTCTCCGCTTTGTCTTTTGCAGCATAGTAGCCCTCTAGCATCTCGCTGTAAGTGTCGTATTGTACAAGCGTTGCACTGTCCTCGTATTGCAATAGTGGCAAAAAACTAAATTCTATCGGTTTACCGTCTTTATTTACAACAATTGTGGGTTTGCCACCGCTTTTGTAGTATGTGCGTATTTCCTCTATTGCTTGTTTCAATAAATTTTCTTGCTGTTGTGTCATGTCTTGTGAAAAAACATTTTCCGTGCCAAATGCTCTGTGTGCCGTTTCCCTTGTTATAACAGGCCCCACACCGCCCACTGTTTTCATCAGTGCATCTTGTACAGATGTGCTTTTTTGCTTAACATTTTCTATAATATCATCAATATTGCTCTCAAAAAAAGAAAGCTTATCAGGTTTTTGGGGCAGTGTGTACTCAAGCCCCGGCAAAAGTTGGCGCACTGCGCTGTCTTCAAAGTCAACACGCTTCAAAGCATCAATAATTTTGTTGTCACGTATTAAAACAAGGTTAGAATACCTGCCCATTAGCTCAGCGGCTATTGTGTTTGTAACTGTGTCGCCCATCTCATTTGTACACACAAAATCAAAAAAAGCTATGCGCTCGCTCTCCGGTGTATGTACACTAACAAGCTTGCCACCTGTAAAATGTTTGCGCAATAGCATACAAAAAGATGGCGGTATAGCAGGATTTTCAAAGCTTTCTTTTGTAAGACACACACGTGCAGAACCACTGCGCGCAGACAAAAATAAGCGCGGCGCTTGCGGTGTTGTGCCCGTTTTGCGCTTGCGCATGTTCATAACTACTTCGTCACGTGTTGGCTCAAATATTTTATCTATTTTAGTGTGTTCAAGTTCTTGCATTAATTCTTTTGCACAAAGTGCAAGTGTTGCCGCATCTAAAGCCATTTATTTATTTCCTTTTATCTGTGTTATTTCGTAGATAGTTTTCGCATTATTTTAATTTCGCATCAAAAAGCTGATTTGCTATTTGAATGGGTCACACTCATTCTCACTAATTAAAACATCTATATCACTAAAATTTTGCTGTATATGCTGAGCAAGCTTTTTAACAGCCGGGTGCTCTGTTGCATAGTGCCCTGCCGCAATTAGTAGTTTATCGTCATGGTTTGCAGCAATTGCACAGTGGTGTGCCGCCTCCCCTGTCACGTAAACATCTGCACCACATGCAAATGCCTCAAACATGTAATCAGAGCCACTACCGCCAACCACTGCAACTTTTTTTACGTTACCGCTGTACCTTGTTGCACGCACATTGCCAAAAAGATTTTTACACATTTGTGCAAAACTTTCTGCACTCAACTCTTCTTCAAGCTCACCTATTCTGCCAAGCCCCTCACCAAATGTTTCAACATTTTCCAGCTTAAAAAGCTCTGAAAGTGTATCGTTTACACCACCTGTTGCGGCATCAAAATTTGTGTGCATACAAACGGCTGAAATGTTGCTGTTTATAAGTGTGTAAACAACGCTGTCTGCTTTCACATTATAAAGCGGCCTAAAAATTACAGGGTGGTGCGACACTATTAACTCACACTTTTTATGTATTGCCTCGTTCACAACATCTTTTGTTATATCAAGTGCACACAAAACACGCGTTATCTCTTTTTTGCTGTCTATAAGTAGCCCTACGTTATCACCGCTGTACGCAAGCTCTTTTGGCGCAAGCTGTGCAAGGCACGTTTCTATTTGCTTTGCAAAAACCATTGTTCCACTTCCTCTGCTAGTTTGTAGTCACGCTGTTTATTAAGTTGTTTCAGCGTTTTTTCCATGTATGCTTGTGACGCCTTTGAGCCGTCTCGAACAAGCCCAACAGCACAAAAAAGCTGTGTTGGCGCTTTAACTTCACCAGTGTATTTTGCGTGCATAACTGTGTAAACACGGTGCATTGCTATAACAGGTTTTTCGCACAACAACTCAAAGCCGTTTTCACATAAAAAACGGCGTAAGTAGTCTGATTTAGATGATGGCACAAAAATAAACCTGTATTTTTCATGCCAAAATTTTGGTGCAACTGCAATAATTTGCGCAATCGTAACACCAGAAAGCCCTGCTATAACAATGTCGTCTACTTCATCTTCACTTAAAACATTAAGCCCATCACCAATGCGGCACTCTATGTTGTCGCAATTTGAGTTTTTTATAGCTTGCTTTGCTTTTTCAAGTGGTTTTTCGCTTTTATCACACGCTATTACGTGTTTGCATTTGCCGCCGTTTGCTAAAAAAACACTCAGCTTTCCGTGGTCACAGCCAATGTCCGCAAGTGTGCTACCCTCTCGAACAAAATCTGCAACGGCACAAAGGCGTGCATCAAGGGCAGGTATGTGTTTTTCAAGCATTATTGTTTGCAAGTGCTCCGTTTAGCTTCTCAACAAGTGCATCTGCATCTTCACCGTGCACGTAACATGCTTGCTCTACCGTCTCACTTCTTGCAGATGGGCAACCAAGACAGTGCATACCTATCTCTAAAAACACAGGTGCAAGTTGTGGTGATTTATCAAGTATATCGCCTATAATTGTATCTTTTGTTATTGTCATTTTAATCAATCCTTTTAACTTTTATTTCTACTTATTATAATACAAAATAACACCTATATGCAAGTTTTATGCAAACATTTTAATATTTGCCACAAAAACGTGCGCACCCATTGCAAAAAAAACAATAAAATGATATAATTTTACAGTATAATTATGTTGCCGTATTATTAAAAAACCGAATTTAAAAGAGCAAAAAGGGTAGAATATTATTTACGCGACATTATAGTTGTACTATTAACGTTATAACAACATATTTTATAGATTATTAGAGAGAGGAACCACATTATGCACGACGTAAGAAAAATTACAGATGACTTATATTTTATAGGCGCAAGCGACAGACGCCTTGCGCTTTTCGAAAACGTTTACCCTATCCCCGACGGTGTTTCATACAACTCATACATCTTGCTGGACGAGAAGACAGTTGTGCTTGACACTGTTGACAGCGCTGTTAGTGGGCGCTTTTTTGAAAACATTGCCCACGCATTAAACGGCAGAAAACTTGACTACCTTGTTGTAAACCACATGGAGCCCGACCACTGCGCCGCTATTGAAGAGCTTGTTGCGCGCTACCCCGAGCTTACAATTGTGTGCAACGCAAAAGTTGTAACTATGATTAAGCAATTTTTCAACTTTGACATTGATGCACGCGTTAAAATAGTAGCCGAGGGCGACACATTAAACACAGGCAAACACGAGCTTACTTTCGTAATGGCGCCCATGGTGCACTGGCCGGAAGTTATGGTTACGTATGACAGCACTTCAAAAGTACTTTTCTCCGCAGATGCTTTTGGTACATTTGGTGCACTTGGCGGCAGTATTTTTGCACATGATTACGATTTTGACAGTGAAATTCTATCAGAGGCACGCAGATACTACACAAACATTGTGGGCAAATACGGCACACAAGTTTTGGCAATTTTGAAAAAGGCGGCAGGGCTTGACATTGAAATAATCTGTCCACTTCACGGGCCTATTTTTACACAAAACATCAACAAATTTATTAATAAATATATAAGCTGGGCAAGCTATAAGCCCGAGGTTGAGGGCGTCGTCATTGCGTATGCCTCTGTTTACGGCAACACTGAAAACACTGTGGAAATTTTAGCAGGCAAACTTTACGAAAACGGTGTTACTGATGTTAAAATCTTCGATGTATCGAAAACTCACCCGTCTTATATATTGTCGGAAGCATTTAAATACAGCCACCTTGTTGTTGCAAGCACAACATATAACGCAGGTATTTTCCCTAATATGGAAACATTTTTAAGCGATTTAGTTGCACATAACTTGCAAAACAGGACAATTGCTGTAATTGAAAACGGCAGCTGGGCACCAACATCTAAAAAACTCATGCTTGACATGCTTTGTGAGCTAAAAAGCACAACCATACTTGATGATAGCATAACAATAAAATCAGCACCAAAAAAAGATACACTTTTACAGCTTGAAGATATGGCAAAAGCTATTGCAAGCACAATGAAAAGCGCATCTACTACTGAAAATACTGCGCTGCAAGATACAAAAATTAACGAAAACGCAATTGATGCCACTGCACTTTTCAACTTGCCATACGGGCTGTATTTACTTGTTGCAAAAAGCGGCGACAAAGACAATGCTTGTGTAATTAACACTGTGTTACAACTTACAGACACTCCAAAGCGCCTTTGCGTATGCGTAGCAAAAGCAAACTATACACATGACATGATTATGGACACAAAAGTGTTTAACGTGCTTGCTCTTTCACAAAGTGTTAGCTACAAGACAATACAGCAATTTGGCTTTAACACAGGGCGTGATACAGACAAATTTAAAAACACAAAAGAGCTTAGAACACAAAACGGCTTGCGCTACATTGACAGTGAAATTAACACGATAATAAGTGCAAATGTTATTAAATGTGAGGACATGGGCACACACACACTATTTATTGCAGACATAACGTATGCCACAAAGACAGACGATACAGAGACTGTGACATACTCTTATTACCAAAAAAATGTTAAGCCTCAACCACAAACAGTAGAGGGGCAAAAAGGCTATGTTTGCAAAATATGCGGCTGGGTTTATGAGGGCGAAACACTGCCCGAAGATATAATTTGTCCACTTTGCAAACACGGCGCAGACGCTTTTGAGAAAACAGAATAATAAGTAGCTAATAAAAGTGCAAGTGGTTAAAAATTTAATAGCACCTTGCACTTTAATTGCTAAAATAAGTATTTAACACAAAACAAATTTCGGAGGAAAACATATTGAACGACACTAAAACAAAAAGCATATTTGTTGCAATTGTAGGCAAACCAAACGCGGGTAAGTCCTCGCTTATAAATGAGCTGATAGGTGAAAAAGTTGCAATTGTAACGCGCAAGCCACAGACAACGCGCACAAAAATTACGGGCGTTTTAACAGTGGACGACGTGCAGTATGTTTTCCTTGACACACCCGGTATTCACACCCCAAAAACAGAGCTTGGCAAGCGCATGGTTAAAACGTCTACAAACAGTGTTGCCGATGTTGATGCTGTTTTAATGATTTTTGAGCCATATGGTGAGCTTACAGAAGCTGAAAAAGTACTTATAGACAACATAAAAGAGAAAAAAGTGCCTGCCATTGCTGTCATTAATAAAAAAGATTGCATTTTAAAAGGAGAGCACCTAGCACAAAGGCTTGAACTTATAAATGAAATAGGTATTTTTGAAAAAATTTGTGTTATATCTGCGCTAAAAAAAGACGGCTGTGAAGATTTATTGACAGAACTTTTGCCATATGCGCAGTACAGCCCGCATTACTTTGACAGAGATGCCTACACAGATTTGCCCGAAAAAGCAATTGTGAGCGAGATTTTGCGCGAGAAAATGCTACTTTTCATGCGTGATGAAATACCACACGGCACTGCTGTTACGGTAGAGCGCTTTAAAGAGCGCGAAAACAGCCAAATTATTGACATCGACGTAAATATTTACTGCGAAAAAAAGAGCCACAAAGGTATGATAATTGGTAAAGGTGGGCAAATGCTAAAGAAAATAGCCTCTGCCGCAAGAACTGATTGCGAGGAATTTCTTGGCACTAAAGTAAACTTACAGTGCTGGGTTAAAATTAAAGACGACTGGCGCGACAATGATTTCCTTTTAAACAATTTTGGGTTTAATACATAATACTCATAATGCTTAAAATAGCACCCAAAATGCACAGCGCAATATAAGACAATTTTCAGTATAAACCTCTTGTAAAATATATACATATATTGATAGTGTCGACAATAGTGTTCAACTGGCCGATTTTGGCGATTTTCACGCTCTATGGCGTTGTCAAAATTTGCATTCCAACAAGGAGCACTTCATTTCCCCTCCTTGTAGAGCAAAAAAATCGCTCAAAATCTGCTCATTTCAACTACTGTCAACACTATCTAGTTAATGAGGTATATTTTATGGAAAGTAAAGATTACTGGAAATTGTTTGAGACAAGCGGTAGTGTTAAAGATTACATGAATTTTAAAACAGATGAAAACGACGAGCCTTGCGCTGACGGAAAGGAAAAAAGCGGTGCAACTAACAACAATGGGGCTTGTGCTGAGGGCAACAAAGACAGGCGAGAATGATAGAATGCTGTCTATTTTAACACCCGAGCACGGCATAATATCGGCAATGGCAAAGGGTAGTTTGCGCTTAAAAAGCAAGCTTTTCAGCTCCACAGGGCTTTTTTGTTACAGCGAATTTACGCTTTTTGCTAGAAAAAACATGTACATTGTCGATGATGCCGAAGTGCGCGAGGTGTTTTTTGGCTTGCATGAAGACATAACGTGCATGGCAGTTGCAATGTATTTGTCAGAGCTTGCGAGCATGCTCACACCACACGGCGAGGAGAGCGATGTGCAACTGCGCCTTTTGTTAAACACGTTTTATTTTTTAAGCAAAAAAAAACGCGACACATTACTATTAAAAATAATTTTTGAGCTTAGAACAATGTGTAACAGCGGTTTTATGCCTGACCTTGTTGCGTGCAACAAGTGCCTTTGCTACAATGCAGACAGCTTTTATTTTGACAATGAAAACTCTGTTATTATCTGCGAAAACTGTGCAAAAAAGCGAGGGCTTATTTGCAATTTAGATGCAGCAGGCATAAATGCAATGCGCCATATTGCGTATTCTGAGGATAAAATGCTGTTTAATTTTTCGCTCACACAGCCTTCTTTAGCCTACACCGCACAAATTTCAGAGAATTACACGCTCTCCTGCATAGATAGAAAGCCGAAATCTCTTGAATTTTTACACAGCTTACTATAATTTATACTATAATTTTCGAGGAATATATGACATCTAAATATTTAAAAACACTTGAATTTGACAAAATAATTAATATGGCTTGTGAATTTGCCGTTTGTAAAGAGACAAAAATGCGCCTTTTAGGCGAAGAATCGGCAAAAACCGCATATGATGCCACAGAAAAACTTGCCTTAACCGATGCACTTGTAACACTGCTTGTAAAACAGGGCTCACCGCGTTTTTCGGGTGTTGACGGTGTTGAAAACGCTGTAAAACGCGCCGTAAAAGGCGGTATTTTGTCAATGGCGGAGCTCTTGAGCGTGGGGCACACTCTGCGTAATTTTTCAAATTTAATTGCGTGGTACGGCTCTGCACAAAGCGAGGAACTGCCCACAGACGAACTTTTTTATTCCATTACCTCACAGCCAACGCTTGAAAAACACATATTTGCCTGTATTTTGTCCGAGACAGAAATGGCTGACACAGCTAGCGACACACTTTACGACTTGCGCAGAAAAATACGTGCCAGCGAAAACTCCATACGTGACAAGCTTGATGGACTGATAAAGTCACAAAATACATCAAAATATTTACAAGAGACTGTTGTATCACTGCGCAACGGCAGGTACGTTGTGCCCGTTAAAGCCGAGAACAAGGGCGACATTGCAGGTGTAATACACGACGTTTCCTCAAGCGGTGCTACACTTTTTGTAGAGCCGGCGGCTGTTGTGCAGGCAAACGCAAAGATAATGCAATTAAAAAGCCAAGAAACAGAGGAAATCGACAGGATTCTCGGCGCAATGTCAGACAGCGTGGCATCGCTGGAGCCAATGTTTTCACACAGTTTTGGTGCAATGCTCGAGATTGACACAATTTTGGCAAAAGCACACCTTGCACTGTCTCAAAACGCAATGAAACCAACTGTGAATGACAGCCAAATTTTCAACCTCATCAGGGCAAGGCACCCACTTATACAAAGTGAAAAGGCGGTGCCCATTGATTTAAGCCTCGGCGATGAATATGATGCGCTAATTATCACAGGCCCTAACACGGGCGGTAAGACAGTGTCGCTAAAAACTGCGGGGCTCTTATGTGTTATGGCAGCGCACGGTTACTTAATACCTGCACACGAGACAAGCTCCGTTTGCATTTTTGACGAGGTGCTTGCAGACATAGGCGATGAGCAGAGCATTGAGCAGAGTTTGTCAACCTTCTCGGGTCACATAAAAAATATAACGGAAATACTGGACAAAGCTAATGCAAAAACACTCGTTTTGCTTGATGAGCTCGGCGCCGGAACAGACCCCGGCGAGGGCGCGGCACTTGCCGTTGCAATAATAGAAAAACTGCGCAGTAGCGGCACAAAGCTTATGGCTACTACGCACTATGCGGAGCTCAAAATTTTTGCACTGGACACAGAGCGCGTGCAAAATGCCGGCTGTGAATTTGACATTGAGACACTGCGCCCCACATATAAAATACGCCTTGGAGTGCCCGGGCGCTCCAGTGCTTTTTTAATCAGTGAAAAACTCGGTTTACCGCAAGATATTATACAAAATGCAAGCGTGCACCTCTCTAATGACGACAGGCGCTTAAACAGCGTTTTAACACAGCTTGAAAACATGAAAATTGAGCTAAAAAACGACAAAGAAGAAATTGCACGCTTAAACGATGTTGCAAAAATAGAGCTTGAAAAGGCAGAAAAGCAGCGTCAAAGCCTAATAAAACAAGGCGAGACAGAGCTTGCCGCCGCACGTGAAAAGGCAAACAAACTCTCCACCGAGGTGCAAACAAGCGCATATGCCCTGCTTGACGAACTGCGCAAAATGGAGAAAGCAGATAAGAAATCTGCGGCGCAAAGGGCTGTGCGAGCAAGAGAAATTGCGCGTAAAGACAGTGAAAAACTGTTTATAAAAAACGACACTAGTGATATTGACAGAGGAACCTACAAACCTGTTACTGACATAAAAGTTGGCATGGAGGTTTACATTATAAGCCTTGGTTTGCAAGGTGCTGTACAAAACTTGCCCGATAAGAAGAATATGGTCGAAGTTAGGGCAGGCGCAATTAAAACAAAGGTAGCTCTCAGTGATTTAGGGCAAGTTAAAAAAGCACCACCTGCGCAAGCAAGCAAATATGCAAAGAGAAATGTGCGCCAAAATGCACATTCAACAGCAAGCAGTTCTGTTAGAAATGCAAGTATGGAGATTAACCTTATCGGCATGACTGTACATGAGGCACTGCACGAGGCAGATAAGTTTATTGACGGCTGTGTTATGTGCAACATGAGCACTGTTTATTTAATCCACGGCAAGGGAGAGGGCATTTTGCGCAAGGCAATACACGAGCATTTGCGCACACACAGAAGTATAAAAAGTTACAGGCTAGGCACTTTCGGTGAGGGCGAGGCAGGCGTTACTGTTGTGGAGTTAAAGTGATTTAGTTGTTGACATATTCCATAAAATATAATAGAATAAATTGTCGATAGTAATAAAAATTCAATGTAAAAAGTAAAGGTAGTAGAAAATGGAACAAAACAGTATAAGAAATATTGCAATTATTGCACACGTTGACCACGGAAAAACAACGCTGGTAGACCAAATGCTTAAACAAAGCGGTGCATTTAGGAAAAACCAACAAGTAGCAGAGCGCATAATGGACTCAGGTGATATCGAGCGCGAGCGTGGTATTACAATTCTTGCAAAAAACGCATGTACACACTATAAAGATGTAAAAATTAACATTGTAGATACCCCTGGGCACGCGGATTTTGGTGGAGAAGTTGAACGTGTTTTAAAAATGGTTAATGGTGTTTTACTTCTTGTAGACGCCGCAGAGGGCTGTATGCCTCAAACACGTTTTGTTCTGCAAAAAGCGTTGCAACAAAACTTGAGCCTTGTTATAGCAGTTAATAAAATTGACAGGCCTGATGCACGTATAAAAGAAGTTATAGACGAAGTTTTATTGCTTTTGATGGACTTGGGCGCAACAGACGAACAACTTGACAGCCCCATGATTTTTTGTAGTGGACGTGCAGGCACAGCAAGTTACAGCCCCGAGGTTGAGGGCGAAGACTTTATACCACTTTTTGAAACTATTCTTGAATATGTTAAACCTCCCGTTGGCAACCCCGGCGAGGAACTTAGCATGTTGTGCTCTAGCGTTGACTACAACGAGTTTGTAGGGCGCATTGGTATAGGACGTGTAGAAAACGGCACAATTAAAGTAGGGCAAGACATTGTTGTGTGCGACTACTTTGATAAAGACCTTTCAATGAAAGGCAGAATTACTGCCCTTTACAGCTTTGAGGCAAACGGGCGCACACCTATTCAGCAAGCTTATGCAGGCGATATTGTTGCTTTCAGCGGAATTGGTGACATTAACATAGGCAATACACTATGTGAGCCCAGCTGTGTTTCTCCCCTACCCTTTGTTAAAATTAATGACCCAACTGTTGAGATGACCTTTGCCGTTAATGACAGCCCATTTGCAGGCAAAGAGGGTAAATTTGTAACAAGCCGTCAAATACGCGACCGCTTGCATAGAGAGCTTTTAAAAGACGTTGCACTTAAAGTTGAGGATTCAACTTCAAGCGAGAGTTTCCGTGTTATGGGACGCGGCGAGATGCACTTATCTATACTAATAGAAAACATGCGCCGTGAGGGCTATGAGCTTCAAGTGTCCCCTCCCCGCGTTATGTTACGTGTAGTGGATGGTGTAGAACAAGAGCCAATGGAGCACGTTGTTATTGACGTACCTGTGGAGTATCAAGGCAGTGTTATGCAAAAACTCGGTAGCAGAAAAGGCGAACTTGTGCAAATGGCACCGCTTGGCTCAACACGTATGCGTGTAGAGTTTAAAATCCCAAGCAGAGGGCTTTTCGGTTACAGGAGCGAATTTTTAACAGATACACACGGCGAGGGTATTTTAAACACAATTTTTGACGGATACGCGCCATGGAAAGGCGATTTATCGGGTAGAAATTCAGGCAGCCTTGTTTGCTTTGAAACAGGTGAAGCAGTTGCTTACGGGCTTTTCAAAGCGCAAGAGCGTGGTGTACTTCTTGTTACCCCAGGTGAGAAAGTTTATGCAGGCATGGTAGTTGGTTACAGCCCCTCGGGCGATGATATGAATGTTAATATCTGCAAAACAAAACACCTAACTAACACAAGGGCCTCGGGTAGTGATGATGCACTTCGCCTTGTGCCTGTGTCAAAATTCAGCCTTGAAGAGAGCCTCGAATTCCTTGCTCCTGACGAGCTTTTAGAAGTTACTCCGAAGAACATACGTATTAGAAAGCGCATATTAGACCACGGACAGCGCATGAAATCTTTAAAGAATAAAGTATAAACACTGTATAAACTAAATTAACCGCGAACAGCTTAAGTTTAAGCTGTTCGCGGTTTTTTATTATTTATGTATTTTCCCAAAATAATTTAATGCTCAATTTTCATAATAAAATTTTATTATGAAAATTGAGCAAATTATTTAATTAACTTACATACTCAAAATTACAGCTCTCTCAACTCAAGCTCAAAAAGTGCCTCAATATTTTCAACAGGTGTGTCGTTTTGAATATAGTGTGCTGAGGTCATAAAATAACCGCCGTTTTTGCCGAGAATTGATACAGCTCTCTTCACCTCGTCGCGCACTTGCTGTGGTGTACCCTTTGGCAAGGTGTGCTGTATGCAAATACCGCCATGGAAACACAGGCTGTCGCCGTATGTCTCTTTTATGTAGCTAAAATCCATGTCTTTTGCCAAGGGTTGCAGTGGGTTTAACACGTCTATCGGCAAATCGCGTAATTTGTCTATAACAGGGCGCACCGCACCGCAAGAGTGGTAAATTATAGGTTTGTTATAGCTTTTAATAATCTTGTTCATTTTTCTGTGATACGGAAAAACAAACTCCTCAAGCATTTGCTCTGACATTAAAAGCGTGGTCTGTGCGGCAATGTCGTCATATGTGTAAGCCACATCAATCAAGTCGCCTGCGTGTTTCATTGCACACTCAAAGTAATCGCACCAAAATGTGCAAATTTTATCCATTATATAATGTGCAATTTCAGGCTCTACAATCATGTCCATCATAAATTGTTCATAGCCACGCAGTGCCCAGGCAAACTCAAAAAGCCCGCCCATATATAGTTTTGTCAGCCTTTTTTCATGCACTTTAGCAAGTTTTTCTGCATAGTTTTCCCAGTCGTAATTGTCAACGCTTGGCCAGTATTTGTACTGCTCAAAATCCTCTACACTTTCAACATAGCCAAGTGGGCTTGAGGCATACTCCTCATATGTGCAAAACTCATTAGTCACCTTTTTGCGGTGTACACCCATTTTGTCAAAATATGAGCCGTCCTCCATCACTCTATCTTCATATAGCTCATCGGGGGACACAAACTGTAAATCAATCTCAAAATGGTCAAGAATTTCGTCCTCTGTTTCAAAATTATAATGCTTTTTCAGCTTTTCTATAACTTCGTCAACAGCCCAAAAGTCAACAGGGCATCTGTCCGGCATTTGCTTGTTTAAAACTGCAAGACCTCTTTCTCTGCTTGTCATAATTTTACCGCCTATTCGTAGTTTAGTTGTAAGAATCTGTCTTGTTGGGGAAGATGCACTCAAGTGGCCATGTTTGCATTTTATAGTACATATTTTCCCACTGGAGAATTTCATAGTTACAGCTTACCGCAAATATTTCAAGTAAAAGCTCTATTTCACGTGGGCTTTTGTGCTCGCAGTATTTGTTAACCATTCTTATTTCATTCTCACATTTTTTAACGTATGGCTCAAGTGTGTAATACTCAATCCATTTATAATATTTGTCGTCTTTTGACAGTGTACATTTTGGCAGTAAGTGCCTGCCAAAGTACATGTACAATATGTTGCAAGGGAAAAGCGCCATCATGCACGCCGCAAGGTCTCCCTCATGTGCGCGCGCTAATTGGTGCGAGGTATAAGAGCGCTTGCCCTCTGCCATAATTGTGCACTCAAGCTCCTGCACTGAAATGCCAAGCTCTACTGCCCAAAACTCTCTGTTAATCATAACAGTGCCCTCCATTGTAGAGGACAATATGCTGTACCAATCTTGCATTTCATCAAAGCCTTGCGCCTTTGAAACGCCTGTTGCCCAGCACTTTGTATACTCAAGCAAATACTGATAATTTTGCCTTATCTGAAACTTGAACTTTTCATCAGACATGGTGCCGTTAAAAATCTCCTGCATTTGTGGAGTTTTTTCAATTGCTTCACACGTCTTTTCTATCATGGGTTCTAAATACTTCTCAAAAAAAGTCATTTTAATCTCCGTTTATTGCTGAAAATCAATTGTTATTTTTTATCAGCCTCAATAAGCTTTTTAATAGCCTCGCACGTCATTTTTATTGTATTGTCTGTCATAGAGCCATAAGCCATAACCGCACCGCAACGCACACTGCGCACGCTTGCAACTATAAATAATGCTGCTGCTTCCATTTCACTAGCCATTACATTGCTCTTTTCCCAAGCTTCCCACCTGTTTTTCAAGTTAGCGCTAACAGGCATACTGTCCGGGTCATGCTGACCATAGAAAGAATCTTTAGATTGTGCAATGCCTTCTGCAAATTTTAAATTAAGCTCTTTTGCAGATTGTGCAAGCGCCTCTACCACGTGCCTGTCTGCAATTGCAGGGTACTCAATTGGCACATAATGCAAACCTGTGCCCTCGTCTCTAACAGCACCTGTAACAATAACGCCCTCTAGGCTTTCGTCATAGCTTGCCTTGCAAACTTTACCGCATGTGCCAATTCTTATAAAGGTGTGAGCACCGCAGTGTATTAATTCCTCAAGTGCAATTGCGGCAGACGGGCCGCCCATGCCTGTGCTTGTTACTGATACTTTAACGCCGTTTAGTGTGCCTGTCCACGTTTTGTGCTCACGGTTGTGTGCAACAAGCTGTGGGTTGTCAAAATGTTTTGCTATTAGATCTGTTCTAAATGGGTCGCCCGGCAAAAGTACATATTCACCAACGTCACCTTTTTTACACGCAATGTGATATTGCTCACCCTTGCTGTTTAATACATCTTTACTTTGATTGCTCATAATCTTCTCCTTTAAGCTTTTTGTTTGTTGTTACTACTTTGAATATAACCGAGAATACAAGGCTGATTGCCGCCATTAAAAGTGCATACATAAACGCAAAAGACACACCTGCACCGGAGGCAATGTTGCCTGTGATAAGTGGGTTAATGCTGTCTGACGATGCTGCAACAACTGCAACAATCGCACCTGCAAGTGCTGCATTTTGTGGGTTAAGCCCTGTTGACAACATTATAAGAATGCTGAAAATTACGCCCACGAAAAGCCCTGTTATAAAAAGGCTTATAAATAGTAATACCGTGTTTTTAATAAATATGGTTGCGGTTAATGAAACACAAACAACACATAGATTGAAAATCATAGCGTTAATGGGTTTTACACGCATTAATATCTTAACAAAAGACATTGAACCCGCCATGCTACCTATGTTAAACACCATTAAAAGTGAAACAGCCACTGCTGCTGAAATGCCAATTGTCTCGGCATACGTTGCAGTGTAAAGGTTAATTGTGTTAAGCACACCACAGTAAGCAAAGCACACTATACCAAGAAGTACAAAGCCTATTATTTTGAGCTTTTTGCTTATCTTAATAGCGTGGTCAGAGTTTTCAAGCAGCTGGGCTGATTGCTCCACAGATGGTATTTTGGCAAAAGGTAAAAGCACAAGCATTACAACCGCTATTGCCGCAATAAAAAAGTATGGATAGTAAAATGGCATATTTAAAGATATGGATATGCTCATTAGCATGGGTGGCAAAAAGCAACCTGCGCCAAAAAGAGCCTGACCTGCACTTAGTGCGCTTGCGTAGTGCTTTGGAAAAGCCACGCTTAAAATAACAGGGCAACAAGCGTCTTGGCTGCCCATGCCCACACCGCCAATTACAGCTAGTATAAGCCCTAAGTTATAGTTAGTGTTTATTGGCAAGCCAACAAGAAAAACAAGCAGTAAAAACGTGCCTACGCCTAGGATTAGCTTTACACCAAGTTTTTTTGTTAGATACCCTGTTATAAAAACAGTTACCATGCGCCCAAACGCAAAGGCAGAGCCAAGTGCCGCTACTGCAGCAATGCTTGTGTTATAGCTTTGCGTTAGCTGTGACAAGCTTGTGCCAACAACAAGGCATGCAGCGCCTGTTAAAAGATATAATGCAAGCCCTTGAAAGGCCGCTATTTTTGTACCACTTTTCATATTTATTTAACCGCCGCTTTTATTGCATTTACGCACTCGTCCATAGTAATAACGTTGCCGCTAAGCCCAAGCTGTTTGCAAAGTGCGCTAACGTATGGCTGTTTTACCATAGCCTTTTCAAGTGCACCAAAATCCCAGAAAATTTCTTTTGCGGTGCCCGTTGTAACTACTTTTCTGTTTGCCATTACAATTACTCTGTCAAAATTGTTTGCAA
This sequence comes from uncultured Bacteroides sp., assembly GCA_964371675.1. Taxonomy (GTDB): domain Bacteria; phylum Bacillota; class Clostridia; order Oscillospirales; family Ruminococcaceae; genus Ruthenibacterium. The sequence continues at coordinate 64,408 of CAYJNL010000004.1, forward strand.
CAAATTCCATATCGTGAGAAATTGTTATAATTGTCTTGCCCTTTTGTTTTAGCTCTTTTAATAATTGCGACAAAGCCAAGTTGCCTTTTAAGTCTTGTCCCGCTGTCGGTTCATCAAAAATCATAACGTCTGTGTCCATGGCAATAATTGCGGCTATTGTTACAAATTTACGCACAGACAGCGGCAAGTTATAAGGGTTTTCCTCTTTATCGTCTAATAGGTTTGTGAGTTTTAACGCATAGTTAACTTTTTCTTCAATCTCACTCTCGCTAAGCTTTGCCTTTTTAGGGCCAAAAGCCACCTCGTCGTAAACGGTAGAGTGGAAAATTTGGTCATCAGGGTTTTGGAAAACGTAGCCAACAGTTCTCGAAACTTGTGCTGTCGTGTAATCTTTTGTGTTCATGTCACCTATTGTAACATCGCCTGCCGTCGGTGTTAACAGCTTGTTAAACATTTTTACTGTTGTGGTTTTGCCTGCGCCGTTTTGCCCTATTATGGCAATATTTTCACCGCGCTCAATCTCCATATTTATGTTGTCCACTGCCAAATATCCACCCGGATACTCAAAGCTAACATCTTTTAAATTAATATAAGCCATTATTTTACCCCCGTGCCTTTAGTTGTGAAGAAATAAGCTCTACCGCTTGCTTTTCTGTTGTTGGAATATATGGCAAGCTAATACCTGCCTGTGACAATTTGTTGCACAAAATAGACATTTGCGGCAGTTGCACACCTTTTTCCATCAAAGACATATCTGAAAGCACCTCTTGTACAGTGCCCGATTTTATTAGCTCGCCGTCATGTAGAACAAGCACCTCGTCTGCAAACTCTGCAATCAAGTCAACTTTGTGCTCCACAAGTATAATTGTCTTTTTCTCTGCTTTCAAGTCTTCTATAATCTTAAACACATTTTCAGTGCTCTCAGGGTCAAGCTGGCTTGTTGGCTCGTCTATAACAAGAATATCGGGTTTGAGCACTATAATTGATGCAAGCGCCATCCTTTGTTGCTGACCGCCCGAGAGCTCAAACGGGTGTTTTAGTGCAAGCTTTGTAATGCCTGTTTTCTCCATTACCTCGCTTACTTTTTGCTCAATTTCATCAACTGGCACACCAAAGTTTTCAAGCCCGTATGCAATTTCTTCGTAAACTGTCTCTTTAACACCGCTAATTTGTGTAAACGGGTTTTGGAAAACGTAGCCAATTCTCAGTGATAAATCACCCGAGGTATATTCAACAGTTGGCTTGCCGTCTACAAGCACCTCACCCTCAAGCTCGCCTTTGTAAAAAGACGGCGCAAAACCGCGAAGTAGGGCGCAAAGTGTAGTTTTACCACTGCCGTTTTGCCCTAAAACGCCATAAAACTTGCCTTTTTCAAATTTATAATTTAAGTTTTTTATGCTATTTTTTTGTGTAAGCGGATAAGTGTAGCTTACATTTTTAAGTTCTATTACAACACCCATAGTAAAATCCTCCCCACTAACACGGCAACAGCTACAATTATTGCAACCGCATTAAAAATTGGCTCTTTGCCTGATTTGTGTAGCTCAAAAACGTGTGTTTTCGGGCCGTTAACGTCAAAGCCTTTTGACTCTAGCGTTAAAACGCGCTCTTCGCTGTTTGTTATAGCACCTAAAATAAGCGGCACCAAAGATGGGAAGAACGCTTTCATTCTAACTACAAGTGAGCCCTCTGTCTCAACACCTCTTGCACGCTGTGCGTTCATTATTGTCTTGCTGTTAATGCCAAGTATGTCTATCATTTGAAGTGTTGAGATAAACACATAGCTAATTTTGTGGTTAAGCCCTGAGTTTTCAAGTGCGCGCGCAATTTCTTTAGACTCTGTGCATTGGAAGAACCACAAGAAAATGCCTGCAATGTTAAGTATTGAGAAAGAAAGTGTAATTGCGCTTATTAAACCTGCTTGATAAACTTTTATAAACCACACTTGTGCAACAATTACAGTGTCCGGTATAAGCAGTGATTGCACTAGGAATATAAACGAGGCTATAAAAAGAATTTTCTTGAAGCCTTTCCAAAATTTTGGTAATATTCCTGTTGCTGCACTAATAATAGGCACAAAAATAAACCAAGGTATAATGTATAAGGGGTAGCCTCCCACATCTATTGTGCCCAAAATTAATGAGCAAAGCGAATATAGTAAAACAATTAAAAATTTGCAAGAAGGATATAGCGCCGCTATTGTGTTTGTTTTATGAATTTGTATTTTATCTTTCCACATGCTGTAAACCTTTCTTTTGTTAAAATAAAATTAGAAAATGCCAAAAAAACTTGAATGTTATAAATGTAAACAGTAATAATGTACAAATAGCAAAGCCGGCTTGCATCGGCTTTGCTGTGCTTGTTTTTTCAGTAGCATCATGTCAATGTTTACATAGGCTTTACTTGCCTTATTTTATTAATTATAAAAATAAACCGACCGCGCTAACGCAGTCGGTTTATAATTAACAATTTAATTATTTACAGACCTTGTAACAGCTTACCTTTATGCAATAATTTTTATATTTTTGAACTGCGTGTAAAACAAAAATTAATGCCCTTTAATCAATTTCAGTAATGCCACCATAGCAGTCTGTGATTTCTTTTGCTAATTTTATTTTGTGGTATCTTTTGTTTTTATGTAGTTCATACCACAACCAAATTTAACAAGTGTTCTGTCCGGAATAACCTTAATTACAAGGTATGACAATGCGTAAGAGATAATTCTGTCAACAACAGTAAATACGCCCTCAGTACCTATAACAGATGCCCAAATGTTTGTGCCTGCTGCCATTGCAGCTGCTGTTATTAGAGACGTACCACTACCCGTGACACCACCAAATACCATAACAACTATTGGTGCTGCTGTTATTATAGAAGTTAGTGCCATAATAACCATAGAAATTATCCATTTCCACCAAACATTAAACATTTTTGCCCTTGCAAGGAAACCAACTACAAGACCAAGAATTAAGTTAACTGGAATAAATGCAAAGTTAACGGGGTTTGCAATGCCTGTAACAACATTTGTTAATGTACCTGCAACAGCACCAACCCATGGGCCACATAACATAGCCGCAAAAATTGTGCCTATTGTGTCAAGATAAAAAGGTAGTTTTAAAAGTGAGGCAAGCTGACCACCTACAAAGTTAACCGCAACTGCGATTGGAATAATTAGAATTGCTAGCATAGTGAAGTCTGTTTTGATTGAGTATTTTTTCTTATCCATGAATATCTCCCTTACTAAAATCTTTCGATTTATTAATTTGAAACAATCTTATCAAAAATAGTACAATATTTCAACATTTTTCGACATTTTCTACTATTTGCACATTATTATTTGCAAAAAATCTACAAGTTAAACAAACTTTAATTTGCAATTTAATATTTATGTTTTTATAAAGTATGTTATAATAGTAATGTTTTAAAATTATGCTAAAACGTACTTTTTAATACAAAAAACTAATTTATGGAGATTAAAAAATGGATAAACAAAAGCTAATAATTGATACTGACTGTGGTTCTGATGATGCAATGGCGATAGCAATGGCACTAAGAGACGACAGATATGAAATTTTAATGTTTTCTACTGTTGCCGGCAATGTTGATGCAGTGCAAGCCGCAACAAACACATTGACAACAATAGAATTTGCAAACTCATATGAGCCACCTGTATACATAGGTTGCAACAGGGCACTGTTAAAACCCATGCACTTTGCATTTGAAACACACGGCAACGACGGCATGGGCGACATAGGGCTTGTACCACAGCGCCTAAAAGTAGCAGAGGGCAACGGTGTTTTGAAAATGCTTGAGGTTTTGCGAGAAAACCCTACGCAAACTATTGAGATAATTACACTTGGAACACTTACTAATATTGCCGTTGCAATAATGCTTGAGCCCGAGACAATGAAAAAAGTTAAACGAATTTCTGCAATGGGCACAGCAGGGCTTGGTACAGGCAATGTTTCCCCTGTGGCAGAGTTTAACATTTGGCAAGATGCCGAGGCAGCTAAAATTGTTACGGAATTTGGTGTTCCATTATTATATGTTGGTTGGGACGCCTGTATTGCTGACGCAATGCTGTCCGAGGAAGATATAAACAGGCTTATAGACAGCGGAAAACTTGGTAAATTTGCAATAGAGTGCAACCGCTCACTTCTTGAGATGAACATTGAGCGCTTTGGCAAACCATGCCTCGATATGGCAGACCCATCTGCTGTTGCCGCTGTTTTATTCCCCGAGTGCATAGAAACATGTGACAGCTATTATTGTGAGGTAGACGTTTCACAAGGCCCATCTTACGGCGGTGTACTTGTTGACAAATACCACTTTAGCGGCAAAGAGCACAATGCTTTTATTTGCAGCAAATTAAAGCCCTCTAAATACAAAGAATATATATTTAAAACGCTTGGAGCTTAAAAATGACAAAGATAATTTTTGTTTGCCACTGTGTTTTAAACACAGCATCAAAAGTAGTTATGTATGAAAAAGAAGATATGCGCAAAGAGGAAGATTTACGGCTTTGCTTCATGAGAAAGGCACTTGAGCAGGGTGTTCAGTTTGTGCAACTCCCCTGCCCTGAATTTAAAATGTACGGAGCAAGGCGTTGGGGGCATGTTTCAAACCAGTTTGACAACCCATTTTTTAGGAGCAATTGCCGTGACATGCTAAAACCAATCATAATGGAGTTACAGGAGTATTTATCTTGCAAAGAGCGCTTTAAAGTTCTTGGTATAGTGGGCATAGACGGTAGCCCCTCTTGTGGTGTTAACTTAACGTGCTGTGCAGATTGGTACGGCAGTTTTGGTGAGCGCGAAGGCTTACAAGAAACATTAAGTGAAGTGAAAATGGTTAGCAAGCAAGGCATTTTTATTCAGGAATTGTGCAAACTGTTACAAGAGAACAATTTGCAAGAGATAGTGCCATTAAAAGGGCTTTTTGCTGATAATCCAAGTGAAATTATGTCACTTTTAGAAGAGTAACTTACACCTACAGAGCCTTGCTCCATATAGTTTGCTTGTAGCTTTGATATTAAGGAGTATCATCTCCATTGTAAAAAGGACAGTGTTTTATGAAAATATTGAATTTTGGGTCTATTAATTTAGACCATGTTTACCAAGTTAAGTCATTTGTTAAACCGGGCGAGACACTCTCTGCGACAGAATATAAAATTAATTTCGGAGGAAAAGGGCTTAATCAATCAATTGCACTAGCGCGTTGCGGAGCAGAGACTTATCATGCCAATTTTATCGGTAACGGTGCAGAAAATTTGCGTGATTTTTTAGCACAAAATAACGTTAATACAAGTCACATGCCAAACATAGACACATCACCAGGCCATGCAATAATACAAGTAAATGAGCATGGCGAAAACTGCATAATACTGTTTGGCGGAGCTAACAAAGCACTTACCAAAGAGCATGTTACAAGCACACTGTCAAACTTTAGTGAAAATGACATTTTGCTTATACAAAACGAGACCAATATGTTAGAAGAAATAATAACATGTGCAAAAAAACGTGGCATGAAAATCGCCTTTAACCCTGCCCCGTTTGAAGATAGCGTGCTACGCCTACCACTTGAACTTATTGACTATTTTATAGTTAACGAAATTGAGGGTGCCGGTTTCACAGGCAAAAATGAGACTGAAGAAATTTTGAGCACATTTATTGAGATGTACCCAAATACAAACGTAATTTTGACACTTGGCAAAAAAGGTGCGTACTTTAAAAATAAAGACTTGAAAATATACGCACCCATCTATGATGCCGGCGCACCTGTTGACACAACAGCGGCAGGCGACACATTTACAGGCTATTTTTTGGGTAGCATTGCAAATGGAGAAAGCATTGAAAATGCACTGGAAATAGCAAGCAAAGCCTCGGGGTTATGTGTAACAAATTATGGCGCTGCACAGTCTATACCATATTTAAGCGATGTTAATAACTGTTCTGATTGATGATACTAAAAGCTATATTATCTATAGTATACGAGGTACGAACACAATATAAATTAGCATGTGCGTAAGCACTGCCATAAAATAAAGTATAAATAATCCGTGCAGGATTTAGAGGATTATTTGTACTAATTATTATATAATATTAACAAATTTAAAAAAGCAAAAAACTGCCATACAAACTTTGCAAAGCAAGTTTGTATGGCAGTAACTTTAATAGTTCAGCTTATGAAACAATTGTTATATTATCAGAAACTATCCTAAAATACATTAGCTCATTTTCCATATACGTCTCAAACACACCCGTAACTTCTACTGTTTCAGTAATTTCAGGATACTGAGCTGAAACTTGTGGATAGCTGGCATCACCTGTTGCCAAAAATTCAATACCTTGCGGACAACAACCTGTTGCATCTAAAATTACAAGCAAGTGGTAAACCATATCATTTTCAGGGTTTTGTGATGTATAGTAAGAGCCTTGCATCTTAATAACTTTTCCAATATAGGTGTCCGGGTTTGTCATCATATCAAAAACTTGTGAATATACCATTGTACTATTCATTTGTGTAAGGTCTATGTCAACACCTGTGGTTGATGGCTCGGTTGGAATGCTTTGAAGCGCCTCAACATTTTGCATGTGCTCAGGGTTAACCTCTGCCCCCTGTGGAGCTGTTTCGGCAGGCTCTTGCGCACCCTGCCCCGCTTGTGGCTCAAGTGATTCATTAGTATTTGCTACTTCATTTTGTGCAAATTGAGGTGATGTTGGCTCGCTTAAATCAACAAAGTTATTTTCAGCTGCACCTTCGCCTGAACACGCAGTTAGTAAAATTGAAGTTATTAAAATTAAAACTAGTATTTTTTTCATTTTTTCTCCGTTTTCTTTTAGTTATTCTCAAAAAAGTATTGTTTAAAACGCCTATTTTGCTTATTACATCAAATGCTATCATACATTAAATTAATTTTATTTTATTTCACATTTCAAGTCAAGTGTTTCGCATGTTCTGACACAATATTATCACAATTTACAACAAAAAAGCTTGACTAAAGCAAAAAAACAATGTATAATAATTTAGTCGGAGCTTTTGGCTCTTAGGCAAATTCGCCGGTGTGATGGAATTGGCAGACGTGCGGGACTCAAAATCCCGTGGTAGCAATACCGTGTCGGTTCGACCCCGACCACCGGCACCAGTGTGATAGGTCTTATAGGATTTAAGTATCCATATAAGACCTATCACTTTTTTTGTGCCTTTTTACACTAAAAGTTTATCCGTCATGTAAGGTCGCTGTTCACATTAAAGACGGAAATTGATTTTTGCTTTAATAATATGAATATCATCATAAAATATAAAGTCTTTGAAATTTATTTTTTTGTTTTTAGCATATTTTCTCCTTGCTTTCTTAAGTTTTTAGGTGTATAATATTGTTATCGAATATAGATGTCGAACATCAATATCGATTTTCGATAACAATATAAGGAGAACTACAATGCAAGACCCTATTTTAAGAAAATTATTTTTAGGATTTATACAAGTGCATATACTTCATCACGCAAAAAAAGAACCTGTGTATGGCTCTTTTATGATAGAGGAACTGAAACATCATGGTTACGAAATTAGTCCAGGGACACTTTATCCGATTTTTCATAACTTAGAAAAGGCTGAACTGCTCACCGTAGAAAACCAAACGGTCGAGGGCAAAGTCAGAAAATACTATTCTATTACAGAAAAGGGCGAAGAAGTGCTAATAGAAGCTAAGAAAAAAATAAAAGAACTTACGCATGAGCTTTAATGGATGAGGATAAAATGAGCGGACATAGTATTTATACTTTTAAATTTAATGAAATGCATAAATTATATACTGCAAAAATTGAGCGAAAAGGAAGAGTTTCTGAAGAATTAGACAAAGTTATTTGTTGGCTGACTGGTTATTCGCTCGATGAACTTCACACGATAGATGATAACATTGATATGACAAAATTCTTTGAAAATGCACCAAGCCTAAATCCAAATAGAAGTTTAATCACAGGTTCTATCTGCGGAGTAAAACTTGCTGAAATAGAAGAACCAATTATGAAAGAAATTCGATATTTAGATAAACTTGTTGATGAACTTGCTAAAGGCAAGGCAATGGATAAAATACTTAGAAAGTAATTAAGAGGTAATTCACGAAGTTGGAAATAAGAAAAGCAAATGAACAGGATAAAGGTGCTGTTTTAGCACTTGGCAGAAAAACTGTAGATATTTACGAGCGCACACATCTCGGCGATGAAATGGCAGACGAATATATAAATAGTGGTGCTTGTGACAATGATTTATCTAAGATTTATGATAATGCAAGTGTTGCTGTGCATGATGGTAAAATAGTCGGTTTTATCTTTGTAAGTGAAAATGAAATTCAAGGACTTTCGGTAGATGATGCGTATTGGGGCAAAGGGATAGCACAAAAGATACTCGCATTAGGATAGTGAAAATAAATCCCCAAATATTTTGAAACATCGCTATATTTCTTGATATAATAAAAATAAAACAACCTATTGACATTCCACCTTACAGGATAGTTTATAATGATTTTAGAGAAGAGGCAATCATGTATAAAATTAGCGAATTTTCAAATATTACTGGCTTAACAGTTACGGCACTAAGGTATTATGATGATTCGGTGTACAGCGTAATTGTGCACAAGGCGAGCACAGGTGGCACTACAACACCCCTTTCTCCTCAAACTAGCGTGTATGACCAAAACCCTAAAACAGGCGCACAAGAGAGCACACAACTGTTTTGTACAGTAACATTCGGTTTGGCTTTAGGGCTGACAGCGATGTTCGTGTATCGAAAAAAAATGGATAGAAGTAAGAAAAAAGCAGAGCCCTGTCGAAAAACAGAAACTTAAATCCTGCCTTTGTCATGTTGCAGCATATAACGTCGGGTTTAGATATGACAATAAAACTCGAATTTGCACCAAATGCAACCCAAAATCAACCATAGTTAAAGCCGCTACAAAATTTAATGTAGCGGCTTACTTGTTATATGTTAATTATTGCGTTATTTACGATTTCACGTGCCTGCTCTCTAAAGGTGTTCATATAAGCTACCCAGAGTATCTGGTTTTCCGTTTTTCAACACCGTTTTGTTTAGCCAATTTTCCAACAATCTGCTCGACCATTTCGGTGCACTGCACGTCAATTTCATGAAGATGTCTGTTTGATCTGCATGAAGTAAGTTACTTTGAATAAACAATTTTACGATGAGTTTTAAGATATTGTAGCCTTAAAATAATTCGTGGCTTACCCACTGCGATTTTTGGTTATCTACCGAAACAGAATTATTACTTTTTATGGCTGCTTACCTATATACGCTAAAATTCCGCCGTCAACATATAAAACATGTCCGTTTACAAAGTTGCTTGCATCGCTTGCCAAAAATACGGCAGGGCCTGCTAAATCTTCAGGTGTGCCCCAGCGCTCGGCAGGTGTTTTTGCCATTAAAAATTGGTCAAACGGGTGTTTAGAGCCGTCTGCTTGTGGTTCTCTTAAAGGTGCTGTTTGTGGCGTTGCAATGTAGCCCGGCCCCAGACCGTTGCACTGTATGTTAAAGCGGCCGTACTCTGCGCATATATTTTTTGTAAGCATTTTTAAGCCGCCTTTTGCCGCTGCATATGCGCTTACGGTTTCTCTGCCAAGTTCGCTCATCATACTGCAAATATTAATAATTTTGCCGTGCCCTTTTTTAATCATGGCTGGTATAACAGCCTTTGACATTATAAAAGGTGCATTTAAATCAACGTCAACAACTTGACGAAACTCCTCTGCGCTCATTTCTGTCATGGGTATGCGTTTAATTATGCCTGCATTGTTTACAAGAATGTCTATAATGCCAACTTCTTTTTCAATTTGCGCAACCATGTTCATAACGCCTGTTTCATCACACACATTGCAAACATAGCCGTGCGCTTTTATGCCAAGTTCTTCATAAGCAGCAATGCCTTTGTCAACATTTTCTTGCGATAAATCGTTAAAACAAATTGTTGCGCCTGCTTTTGCATAAGCTGTTGCAATTGCAAAACCAATGCCGTAGCTTGCGCCTGTAATTAACGCAATTTTGTTTTCTAAACTAAAATTAGTCATTTTCTATCTCCTATAAATTTATTTTATTTATATTAGTTTCAATAGCTGTCGACACTAACTAAAATAGTAAATTCTATCGCAATTCATTGTTAGGAATAGCGTCCATATCATCAAAAGTTTGGTTTTCGCCGCCCATTGCCCAAATAAAACTGTAATTTGTTGTGCCACAGCCTGAGTGTATACTCCAAGATGGGCTTATAACAGCCATTTCGCTTTGCATTACAATGTGGCGTGTCTCGCTTGGCTCGCCCATATAGTGCATTACAACGTGCTCTTTTGGGAATTCAAAGTATGTGTAAATTTCCATGCGGCGCTCGTGTGTATGCGAGGGCATTGTGTTCCACACATTTCCCTCGGCTAGCTCTGTAAGGCCCATTGTAAGCTGGCATGTTGGCAAAACATCGGGGTGTATAAACTGGTTTATAACACGTTTATTTGCAGTTGCACTGTCTCCCAAAGGTTTTTTTGCGGCATCTGCTATTGTTAAAAGTTTTGTTTCAAAGCTGCAATGCGCAGGTGCGCTTACCATGTAAAATTTTGCAGGCTCTGCAGCATTTTCACTTGCAAAAAACACTTCTTTTGCACCTTTTGTTATGTATAGGCAGTCTTTGTAATTTAGGGCATATTCTTTGCCATCCACTGTTATTATACCTTTGGCACCTATGTTAAATATGCCAATTTCTCTGCGCTCTAAAAAGTAGCTTGTGCCGAAATTCGCCATGCAGTCTAGGCCTTTTTCAATGTTCACTTTTTCGGTTGTTGGCATACAGCCAAGTGTAACCATACGGTCTACATGGCTGTAAACGCTCACAACTTCGTTTGCTACATATAGGTTTTGAATTAAAAACTCGTCTCTTGTCTCCTCGGTAGTATACCTTTTAAAATCTTTTTGGTTTGCTGAATAACGTATGTCCATTTTTATTTCTCCTTTTTATTATAACTTTTATATTTTTTGTTAACCTACAATTTTTACATTTTAACTTCAGCTGAAATACTTGTTTCAATTTTTGTTGTGCCTTTATTAATTATATATTTCACAAACGATATGCCTGTGTTTGTATTGATTTACTTATTTGATTTACTCAAAATAAACCGGACTTACATAAGCACAACTGCCATTAAGTTGATATACCTCCATGTGATAAAAAGTCTTTTCATCACTTGAATTTTCATCTTTAATTATTTGTGAAACCATGTATTCACTACTTGAAATAGCCGGATGAACTTTAAAGGCCTGCGAATGGTAATAATTCATATGCTCTGAATAACCCATTTCAAGTAATTCTTTTATTGTTATATTTTTTGTGTGCCCATTTACATCTATCGATAGCACCGTGTTTTCAGAGCCTTTAACCTCAAAAATTACTGCTGATGTTTGAGAGTGCATAGGCGAAGTATTTTTAAATGTATAGCACTGCCACTTTGCACATTTATCACTACAAGATAGTATTTTACTGTCTAAATTATTTGCATCGCTATAACCATCTGTAGATAGCGAGCTTGGTGCAAGCACGCTTTTACCTCTAAAGCATGGCTCTGCATCTATTAACGCACCATCAGAAACTTGCACTTTGCCTTCCCATAAAAAGGCTTCCTCTATATTATTGCCCCAACCCATCTCTATTCTGAACTTATATGTTTCATCGTTTTCTTTTTGTTTTAATAACAAACCCTCAACTATATGAATTGGCTTTGTGTTTTTTAATATTACAATTTTATCTATATTATAACAAGCTTTTACGTCAAATTTAATAGTGCGTTCTTTACTGTCATCACCTGTTACAACACTGCCCATGCAATTGTTGTTTACTGTAAAATTACATATTATTCTGTCGCCTGTAACTGCATACGTTCTTCGCTCTAGCATTGCTTGCCATATGCTTTCACGTGTTTTTTCCTCAGCAAGAACGGCCATTTTGCCATCACCATAAGAACCCGGAAAACCTGCATGATGATCAGTAGAACCAACAAACCCTATATGCTTACCCTTTAACAGCCCCCTATAAACTGTGTTACGGCTATCTCTTGGCCCCATATTATGGTAATATGCACCTTGTGCCGTCTCGCTCATTGAACATCCGTGTTTTGACACAACTTCAATAAGTGGCGTTATCTTATCATCATGTTTTTCCCAATTTATACCCCTATAATTAGGCGTGTAACCTATGTGGTGCGCAACTGTCAATGCACGGCAATTGCTATTTTCAACCAGTTCTTTTGGAGAATTCGGGTAAAAAAGAGGCAGTTCATCATCCGGTGATACTATATGATGGTCACCATATTCGCATGAGTGCATTTCATAAGCTTGGAATGTTACAAAATCGTCACTGTTTGCTTTTTTTATAAGTTTTTTTACCTCCGTATCCCATTTTGCATTAAATTTTTCAAAACCTTCTTTGTGAAAGCCCACCACAAAAGAGACCTCCGGGCTGTCTTTATACATATCAGGCCACATAGCATGACCTGTTACAGCACAAAAATCCAAATGATTTTTTGCATTTTTCAGTGCATTTTCTAAACTGCCGTAGCCATATGAAATATCACAATGGTTATGAATATCTCCCCAGTAAATATTTTTCATTACTAATTTTTCCTTTCATATTGCAAATAAACTTAATAACTGCCTATAATATTAAGCTAAACTTAGCTAAAGGGCAAAATTATTTTTACAATATTTTTGTAAAAAGGCATAGACGTAAACTCAAATTTCACATCAGCGCCAAAGCTATATTGTAGCCTTTTATATACATTGCTTATACCCACATGTCCCTCGTTTTTCACATCGTTGTCTATGCAGCTTTGTGCATTTTCTATGTCTATGCCTGCACCATTATCTTGGATTGATATAATAATTTTATCCTCAATTATATTGGCTAATATTTTTATCTTTGGCAAAACACAAACATTTCCGGTGTTTTCTTGGATTTTGAAACCGTGCAGTATACAGTTTTCAACAAGTGGTTGTAATATCATTTTGGGCAATAAAAAATTTTCAATTTCACTTTCAAGCAAACTCTCAAAGTCAATTTTAATTCCCATTCTACAATTCATAATATTAACATACTCTTTTGCATGTTCCACTGCTTGTTCAAGTGTAATTTTATCATTGCCTTTGTTTAATGATAGCCTTAAAAATGTGCCAAGAGATTCAATCATATCTGCCGCAGACTCTTTGTTGTCATTTAGCACTTCCCAGTGGCAACACTCTAGCGTATTATATAGAAAATGTGGGTTAATTTGTTCAGTCAAGGCGTCCATTTCAGCTTTTCGGCGCTGAGATTCCTCATTTCGTATCTCAATAATTTGTCGCTCTATTGTACTCGACATCTCTCTGACAGCTTCATCAAGTGCACTGAGTTCGGTTGTATCTGTATTTATTTCACTCACATTAAACTCACCTTTTTTTATTTCACCTACTGTTTTAACAAGTTTTGATATAGGCTTTGTCAATGAATGTGATAACTTTGCCGAAATAATAATTGCAATAATTGAACCGATAAAAACAGATGCCATCGTAAAAAATAATATAGACAATACATCATTTAACATTTCATCGTAAGATGCTACATTTACTAAAAAAAGCCCATTTGCGCCTACTTTTTCCAATGTTACGTTATAAATATCTCCATTTACATTAGCCACATAGCTGTCTTGTTTTTTATATTTTTCTAACCTTGTTTTAAACGCTTCATCTAAAAAGACATCATCAAGCCTACTATCTTCCTCTAAATTCAACGGCACTCCGTCAGAATTTACAATATAACTTTCTGAAAAGGCCGACCTGTTCATCTGTTCCATTGAATTGTTTAAATTTTCAACACTTATAAATAAAACAAGCACCATGTGCGGTTGCTCGCTGTGGGAAAAACTTATAGATGTATTGTACTCAACAGGAACAACCACAGGAATAACTTTATTGGTGGCTATTCTACTGCCTACATTTTTTGATGGGAGCCAAACTGTTGTCTTTTGCTTAAATTCTTCTTCAAAATCTTGCAGAGAAAAATTGAGCCCCGTAGTATAAGTACTGTAAATCTCGCCATTTTCACAAAGCAACAACATATTTTCCACAAGCGGCTGAGAAGTTATTAAATTGTCAAATAATGGTTGCAGCTTTGTATAGTCATCATAAAATTCATCGTTTAAAGAACCTTTTTCAATTTTAGTAAAAACATCATATACTATATCGTTTGATAAAAATAAAACGGTACTTCTGTTGATATTTTCAATATCATTCTTTAATAAATTAGCAGTTATGACAGATGTTTCATTTGTTCTCTCGCTGTCTAACCGCACATATTGCGCCCCATACAAACTAGCAGACATAACCCCTACAAGAAGCGCAACTCCAACTGCTATTGAAACCATCGCAACAGATGTTTTTCTTCGTATTGAAAGAGTTTTTGCTTTCCCGTGACTAAGTTTATTCATTTTCAATTTTCTCCTTAGTGCTGTAAACTATATTTTGGAAATCGGTTGGGCTGTATCCAAAATTTTTCTTAAACGCACGGGAAAAACTCCGATAATCTGAATATTCTAACATCTCAGAGATTTCTAAAATAGTGTGAGTTCTCGTAAGGAGCAACTCTTTTGCCTTATTGAGCTTACAATTTACTATATAATCACGCACCGTCATACCTGTGTGCTTTTTAAATATCAATGCAAAGTGGCTCTCACTTAAATGTACATGTGCAGCTACATCTTCTACTAATATTTTTGAAAGCGTATTTGCTATTATAAATTCTTGTGCTTGCTTAACAACGGGTATAACATTATTTTGCGATTTGCTTCTAATACTGTCAGATAGTGCAATTAATTCAGACAGCATATAATTTTTCACGCCCGAAAAAGTGATAAAATTTTCAATCTCTTTTATCCAGTCTTGGAAAGAACTTGGCAATTTGCAGTGCATTAGATCTTCAATTTTTTTGTAAGTATCCATAACGCATAAAACACACATACCACGCAAATATCTAGGTGGTGGAAAGCATGTATAAAAAATCGAGCTCATATATTCTTCTAAGTATTTTTCAATAAGAGCGGTATTGCCTTCAATAATTGCAGCTGCAAGGTTTTCAGATGACGGGGTATTTTCCTTAGGTTCATTTACAATGTCGCTTATAAATTCGGCATCAAATATTTTTACCTCTGCCTCATACATGTGATACTCAACCATTTCTTGTGCTTTTATGCACGATTGAGCCACCTGCATATAGGTATTAGCGCTGTTACCCACACCAAGCGTCAATTTCAACGGGCTCATTTTTTCTATGGTGCTGATAAATTCACTTAAAAAGTAATTAGTACATACACATTGCTTTAAAATCATACCAAGCGAATTATATGTATCTGAAAAAAACACAACAAATTCATCATCTAAAATTTCTTCTATAACATTTCTCATTGCAACTTTAAACAGTTGACTATCTTGATTGGAAAAATACGCAAGTTCTATCGTATCTGGTAGCGTAAACATAACTTTAACGGCTTTAGTGGGAAACAAAAGTTCACTACACCCGAGGCTATTTATTGCGTTAATAGCTTTTGTTTCGCTGTTAAATTCTTTTGCTGCAAGTTTTGAATAAAATTGCTCGTTTACAAGTTGCAAACTCCTTCTTTGCAAAAACTCATTCTCAAAGCTATCTACTTTTTTTTGAACATCTGCACTCTTAAAACGTCTTAAAATTGAGTTAATACAGTTATACAGTGCTTCTCTATTGATTGGCTTTAATAAATATTCACACACTCTGCTATTTATAGCCCTTTTTGCATAAGAAAATTCTTCATATCCACTCAATATAATGAATTCGGTATCAATGCCTAGTGCTCGTGTTTTTTCAATCACTTCGAGGCCTGAGTAAATAGGCATTCTTATATCTGTAATTACAATGTCCGGGGAGATACTAACAATTAAATCAAGCGCTTCTTTGCCATCTTTTGCTATTGCAACAACTTGTATGTTAAGTTCTTCCCAGTTAACTGCATTTGATAGTCCGTTTCGTATAGTAACTTCGTCATCTGCAATAAGTAGTGTAACCTTATTTTCGCCCATATATCTCCCCTCCTATCTGTTTATTTTATCATTATAATCTGTAATTAATATTTTTATGAAATATTTCACATTAGCCTTTTACTGCTCCTGCTGTCATACCTTTCATAAAGTATTTACTTGTAAACACATACACAAGTAAAATAGGCACAATTGAAAGGGTTGAGCCGGCAAATACAACGTCCCAAGCAGCGGCGCCATCGCCTGCATTCCTTAACATAGTAACACCTACTGTCAGTGGCCGCATCTCCTCATTAGACATAGTAAATACAAGCGGCATAACGTACTCGTTCCAGCCTGCTCTGAAAGACAAAAGCCCTACTGTTGCTAGCACAGGTTTTAAAAGCGGCAAAATTATTCTTGCGTATATACCAAAAAAACTGCACCCATCAATTTTAGCTGCTTCATCTATCTCTTTTGGTATAGCAGATGTAAAACCCCTAACAAGAAATATGTAAGTAGCTTGACCCGCACCTGCAACTATTAAAATTACACTAAAAAGTGAAGTGTGCATATTAACCGAAACGGCAAGCTCAAAAAGTGGGCGCAGTGTAACGCTACCTACATTAACAAACATAAAGGCTACAAACACACTGTAAAGCGCCTCTTTATACTTGAAATTTTTCCTATCAAAAACATAACCTGCCATACTACATGATAAAAGCGTTACAAACATTGTGCCTAATGATAAAAACACGCTGTTTTGTGTGTACACAGCAAAGTTTGCCTGTTCCCATGCCTCTGTGTAGTTTTCAAAAATAAATACTTCGGGGAATGGGTTTGCGCCACCTTGCAATAGTTCAGCATTGTCTTTAAAAGAACCAAAAACTATATATATAATTGGGTAAAGCATTAAAACTGCTATAAAGAGCAAAAAAATTACCATTAAAGCCCTAAAAATTTTACCTTTTGTGCTAAAAACTTCTTTTTGTGCATTCATCTGTTTCTCTCCTTTTCAAATTCCTTAGTTAATTACAATACATTATCAAGTTTACGTGCAAAATATAGATAAATTGCAGTTACAATTCCTATAATAACTGCTGCTACTACACTTAACAATGCCGCATATCCTATTTGTGGTATCATAGAAGATGCCCCAAAAATGAGCTCGTAAATATAACTAAACATAACTTGAGAACGGTTATTAGGCCCACCGCCTGTTAAAACCATTACAGATTGATAATCTTTAAATGCACCTGTTATTGCAAGGAGTAATATAACTTTTAAAACAGGGCTAAGCATAGGCAAAGTTATCTTAAAAAAAGTTTGTACACTATTTGCTCCGTCTATTTTGCTGCTCTCATATATATCGGGTGATATACTTGACATGCCTGATATAAAAAGTATCATATAGTTGCCAAGACCTGCCCAAATTGCAACAATTACTACTGATTTCATTACAACATCCGGGTTGCCCAACCAGTCAATTGGTGCGTCAATAAGGCCAATCATATCAAGTATAGTATTTAAAGCACCGTTAAATACTGCGAAAATAAAACCAAAAATCAAGCTTGAAATTGCAGTGCTAATAACTGTTGGCATAAAAAATACTGCTTGAAAAATAGCAGAGCCTTTTAAATTTTTTGTAAGAAGTACCGCCAACAATAAAGATAACGGTATTATTACTATCAATTTCATTATAGCATATTCAAACGTGTGTAGAACACTGTTCCAAAAAATTTCATCGTTTAGCATTCGTGTTATATTAGCAAACCCTGTAAAATTGGAATTAAAGCCGTTGTAATCTGTAAAAATATACCTAAACAGCCAAAAAAAAGGATATATCGAAGTTGTTATCAGTAGAAAAACAGAAGGCACAAGCATTAAACCTGCTGATACTCCTCCACCCTCTTTTAACTTCATATTTTTATCAATGTTGGTTTTCATTATAGTCTCCATTCTGCCGCTTTCCGGCCAAAAACAGAATATATTTTTTATAGCGATTATACAAGTTCTGCCTTGCACACTGCTTTATATTTTATTTGCCCGAACCACAATTTAAAAGCATTGTTGTTCGGGCAAAGCTAATTTAAACTAATTATTGTTCAAGATACTCCATTGTTCCTGCACTTGGGTTCATCGGGTCGTAATCAGCAATTACAAGCCTTTTAATTTTACCGGCTGCTACGTCTGCATCAAGTGCTGAATTGTAACGCTCATTCAAATCATCAATTGCTTCTTGAACATCGCGCTCTCCCATTATAGCACTCCATATAACTGTTTCTGCATTGTCACCTTCTAAAGTTACAGAAGGAGGTGCTGGGTAAAAGCTTTCGTAATCTTGCAACTCAAAGTCTGCAATACGTCCACCTTGTGTCATATCTGCTATACTAATAATGTGCTCAGAATATGGCAGCGCATAACCTCTCTCAACATAACCTTTTAAATATTCCTCGCTTGCAAAGTACTCAATAACTTCAAAAGCTTCATCGGGGTGTTCTGTGCCGTTAAGCATCATATAGCCTTTTTGTGGGTTTGCTGTCTGTGCACCTTTAACTTCGCCATCAATTGTAGGTATTTCTGCTACACCCCACTCAAAACCTTCAATTGGGAATTGGTCTGTGAATACGCCTGCCTCTTGTGATGCATTTGACCATATGCCAACTGTGCCTGCCGCAAATTGTGCACGCATTGCGTCAACACCTTGTGTTGTAGAACCCGGTAAAAGTGAATTTTCAGCAACCATCGGTTGGTAAGCCTCTATAAAAGGAATAAACCCTGAAAAATCAAATTTGCCGTTTATGTAGTCATAACCGTACCTGTTTTGTCCACCAAGTTCTGCTATGCCTTGGAACATGCGAACAAAAGGTGCACTACTTGTTGCAGCATATCCATAATAATCGCCGGCACCATTCTCAGTAATAGCTACTGAAAGCTCAATCATCTCATCAACTGTTGTTGGAAATTCTGTGTAGCCTGCTTCTTCCATTAAATCTGTGTTATAAATAACACGTGTGCCACTGCGCACAACTGTTGGTACCCAATAAATG
This sequence comes from uncultured Bacteroides sp., assembly GCA_964371675.1. Taxonomy (GTDB): domain Bacteria; phylum Bacillota; class Clostridia; order Oscillospirales; family Ruminococcaceae; genus Ruthenibacterium. The sequence continues at coordinate 83,526 of CAYJNL010000004.1, forward strand.
TTGTCATTTATAACGTTTGTGCCGTTAAACATGTGTTTGCTTATGTCTGTATTTTTCTCAAACTCTTCGCCAGCTTGCTCAATGTAGTCGTTTAAAGGCAAAACAAGTTCGTTCTCTGCCCAAAGCTGCATATCAAAACCTGTAGAACCTGCGCTTACAGTTGCAAGGTCAGGTGCTGTGCCGCCTGTAACAGCAAGTGATAACATGTTAAAATAATCATCTGTAACTACTGTCTGCTCAATTTGAATATGTGAGTTTTCAGCGTTAAACTTCTCAATCATCTCTGTTGTGTACTCTAGGTCATGGCGGTCGCCTGTCCAAACTTCAATTAAAACCGGGTCGCCTGCCGGCGCCTCTGCTGTATCAACCTGTGTAGATGTGTCTCCTGTGCTTGTTGCCTCTTCCGTTGTTGGTGCAGCGCATGCCACAAACGTCATTGAAAGAATTGCAACTAAAATAATAGCAAGTAACTTTTTCATTTGTATATCTCCCTTTTATTTTTTTATCAATTAGCCGTTTCGACTTGATGATTTGATTATATCAGACACTCCTATGATTTTAAACAACATTTCCAATGATAAATGTAACATTTTTTTATGGTGTTGGGTAAAATCAATTGTATATTATTTTATTAAGATATATAATCTAGTTGTAGTAAAAAGGCAACACTTTTAATAAAACTAACAGACAGTTAAGAGGAGAATTTTTTATGGGTGCTAATGAAAATAAAAACTATTTTATAAAAGAATGGCTGGTATCAGGCCCAAGTTGCACATTATATAATTGTGAGAATAATACAAATGATGTTGTGTCGGATCAGCTACGTTATGAGAAAAATTTGCGGAAGAATTTTAAACAAGCAAAAACCACTGAAATCCCAAATAACATTAAACTAAACGAAAGTGAAGATAGCAACTTAAAATGGGAATATTACTGTAATGAGGCCGGCAACAGTATTTTTGTTGACAAGAGTTTTTTTTACTCTAACCCAACATTAATTGAGTTAGATGCCGCCACAATAATAAATTGCAACACTTCCAAAACAGTTAGTGCTACTCTTTTTACTTATGCATGTATTGACGTTTATTTAAATGGCAAGAAAGTTGCAAATGGCACACCACCTGTTTATAAACCAATTAAGAAATCATCATTTAATTTAAACTTACAACAAGGCGAAAACTTGCTTTATGTTAAAATGAGCAACCTTGGGATAAGAGACTCAAGAACAATGTTTGCAATAGCTTTAGACACAAGCGATGTTAATATTTCTCTTCCCGATAAAGAAAACACAGCATGCCTTATGCAAGCAAAAGAACAACTTTACTCTTTAACTTATAGTAATGGTGAAATATCTTTTAATACACCTGTTTCTTACCCCACTTATTTAATTTACAAAAGTAAAAAAGAAGAAATAAAAAGCAATAATAAAATAAAAGCCCCCAAAGATACTACTATGTTTTATATATCTATTGAGACCCCTTCCGGCAATATAAAGCGCAAACTTGAAACATTAGACAGCAATAGAGCCATGTACAAAAAAACAAATGGTGCACCTCTTAATGAAATATTAAAAGCATTGGCAAATGTAGAAAGCCAACTTAGAGGTTCCGGCGCTTATTTTAGCGCCCACCATGTGTTAGCCCGCTACGCTCTTGGCTTAAACACAAAAAATGATGAAAAACTTATAAGAAATGACCTAAAATTTATAGATTCACGTGGTGACTGTGCCGACTTTCTTGTTGCGGCAATTGTCAGGCTTATAATAAAATATAAAATTGATGTTGCACTTTACAGTGATATAAAAGAAAGTCTTTTAAATTTTAGGTATTGGATGGACGAGCCCGGCAGTGATGGCATGTGCTTTTGGAGTGAAAACCACGCATTAATGTTCCATGGTTCTCAATTAATATTAAGTGACCTTTTTAAAGATGATGTTTTTACAAATTGCGGCAAAACAGGTGAAGAGATATATCCACAAGCAAAAAGGCGCTGCTTAGAGTGGCTTGATGATATTGAGAGTGAAGATTTTGAAGAATTTAACAGCGCAACTTATGTGCCTGTAACAGTAGCGGCTTTATTAAATATTGTGGATTTTGCACCACAAGATATGAGCAAAAGAGCTAGTAAATTGCTTGATAAAATCTTCAATGTATTGTGTCGTCATGTTTTTGACGGCACCGTAATTACACCGCAAGGCAGAGTATACCGAGATGTTATAATTCCATATGAGCAAACTGTACAAACAATTCTTTATATTATAGACAGCAATAGCCCGTTTCCAAAAGAGCCACTGCCTTTTGTTTCAATGTTTGGTACAACTAAATACACCCTGCCGCATAACTTACTTGATATTATTTATAAAGACTACAGCATACAATATACTACTGGGCGCACACAAGTTAATTTAGAGAAAAACAAAAATTATATATTAACCAGTGTTGATAGCCCTGCCAATATGGACATTAAATATTGGGATAATATTTATGAGGATGTTGGCGCAAATAAAGACAGTTACGCATTTACAAAATCTTTAAACGAGTGTTTCCACGGAACAAGCCATTTTAGACCCGGAACATATGGCTACCAACAGCACTTATGGAGTGCAGCATTAAATAACGAGTGCATAGTTTTTGTAAACCACCCCGGAAACGACATTGACGGTGGTGGCATGAGGCCGGGCTATTGGTATGGCAACTTAATTACACCAGCATTAAAACAGAATAATAATATTTTAGGAGCTATATATTCAATTCCTTTAGATAATCCAATTGCATTTACTCACGTATTTTGGCCCACCGCAAAATTTGACGAGTGGTGCTATGAGGATAATTGGCTTTTAGGCAAAACAAATAGTGGTTACATTGGCCTTTGGTGCAGTGATGGATTAGAGCAATTTAACGGAAGCGTTTTGCAAAACTGTGAGTATAGATGTAGCAATATACAATCTGCCTACGTTTGTATATGTGAAGAAATTTCTAAAACTAGCGATTTAAAAGAGTTTTTACAAACTTGCAAAAATTTAACACCGCAATTTGACAAAACTTTAAATAAACTTTCAATATGTGGCAATGATTATTTAACGTATAAAAATTATGATGATAAAACACAATATGTTTAAAGGAGTTATAAAAATGGTAGAATTAAATCAAAGATGGGTAAGTGCAAGTGACGTTGAAAATAAAAACGTTGCAGACGGTGTAACAAGAAGAATTTTGGCACATTGTAATGAGATAATGTGTGTGGAAAATGTTTTTGAAAAAGGCGCTATAGGCGCACTGCACAGCCACCCACACACACAAATAACTTATGTTTTAGAGGGCGAATTTGAATTTACTATTGACGGCGAGACAAAAACAGTAAAAAAAGGAGATACTCTTTTGAAACAAGACTGTGTTGTTCACGGCTGTGTTTGCACTGAAAAGGGTAAATTGTTAGATATTTTCAACCCAATAAGAGAAGATTTTTTGTAATATCAAATAAATAAACGGAGTTTGTATGAATGATAATATCTTATTGACATACGAGGCGCTTTCTGCTGTGATTAACCCTTTAAAAGGTATGAACACTGAGCAAATTACATATAACGGTACAGACATAATTAAATTAGATGAAATGCGCCGAACACAGTTACAAACATATTCTGTACCCATTTTGTTCCCCACCCCAAACCGTGTAGAAAACGGACATTTTTCATTTGAAGGAAAGTTTTCAAATGCGAAATTTCACGGCATAGTTAAAGATGCTGAGTTTAAAATATTAAATTTAACACGCAACAGTGTTTTGGCAAAATTTGAAATATTGCGCGGTGAAAAAGCATATGAAAACTTTAACTACGAATGTATATTTTTAATTGAAATAAAATTAAGCGAAAACAAAATATCATGGACCTATACTGTTGAAAATATATCAAAAAACCAACTTCCTTTTAGTTTTGCAATACATCCTTTTTTTAAAAAATATGATGGAACTTCGTTTAAAGTTGACACAGACTATGTGATGGAAATGAACGATGAAAAGCTCCCTACAGGAAACTGTATATACACAAATAACACACCGTATGACATTAATTTTTTGAATACTCCCGGCCGTATTCAACTAGACCATGTCTATTGTACAAACGGCAATAAACAAGCGGAAATTAACCACCCTAAACACAATTTCAAATTTGAAATTATTTCAGGTGATAGCTTTAAAAAATGTGTTGTATACACACAAAAAAATTGTGATTGGTTTTGCATAGAGCCACAGACATCCTCGACAAATTGCCACAACTTACACAGCAAAGGCTTTACAAATGCCGCAAATCTTCAAATTGTTTTACCATTTTCAAAAAAAAGCGACACTACTGAATTTGTATTTTCAAAATTGCAAGAGTAAATTCACAGTACACTATAATAATTTTAATTATTATAAATATGCTTAAATAAACACGAAAAAATATACATCTAAAGGAGTTCTACACTAATGAATTACTACAATATTTCACAAAAAGAATTAGGCGATAATTCGAAAATTGCACTTCTAAAACTTGGCGACAATGGAGAAGTATTTTATGAGTTAGCTTTTGAAATGTTGAAAGAAATTAAAAAAGCAAATAATGAAAACAGACAAGCTGTTTTCATTGTTCCTGTAGGCCCTGTTGGGCAATACCCTATTTTCGTTCGCTATATAAATGAAAATAACATTTCACTAAAAAACTGCTATTTTATTAATATGGACGAATACTTAACAGACGATGGAAAGTATATTGATAAAAACAGTGCGCTTAGCTTTAGAGGCTATATGGAGCGTGAAGTTTACGGCAAAATTAATAACGAGCTTTTAATGCCTGAAAACCAGCGCATTTTCCCGTGCCCTGAAAAGCCTCATGCTGTTACGCAGCTTGTTGAAAAACTGGGAAGGGTTGACATTGTTTTTGGCGGAATAGGTTTAAACGGCCATCTCGCTTTTAACGAACCAGAACCGAATTTAAGTGTAGAAGAGTTTTCAAACCTTACAACACGTGTTTTAGACATAGCACAAGAGACACGCACAACAAATTGCATGGGAAACCTTGGCGGTGCAATTGAGCATATGCCAAAAAAGTGTGTGACAGTAGGCATGAAAGAAATTTTAAGTGCAAAAAAAATAAGGCTTGGCGTTTTCAGAAATTGGCACAGGGCAGTTGTTCGCCGTGTGGCATATGGAGAAATAAGCACATCGTGCCCTGCTTCAATATTGCAAACGCATAGTGATGTTTTAGTTTATTTAAATGATAATGTGAGCAGACAGGCGTATTAAATGTACTTACTCATCAAAATACATATTACCAAAAAGCTGAAAGGATATAAAATATATGCCATTAACACCACTTAAGCCTATTATGGATGCAGCAGAAAAATATAATTATGCACAAGGGGGGTTCAATGTAAATGCAGTTGCGCAAGCAAAGGCAGCAATTGAGGTGCACGAGATGTTTCGTTCGCCTGCAATACTGCAAGGTGCAGATTTAGCAAACGGCTTCATGGGCGGCTGTAAAGATTTTATGAATGCTACTCTTGACCAAAAACAAAAGGGCGCAAAAAACATTGGCAATGCTGTTAAAAAATTTGCAGTAGACAGTAAAATTCCCGTGGCATTGCATTTAGACCATGGTAAAGATTTTTCTTCTGTAAAAGCCGCAATTAATGGCGGTTACACTTCAGTAATGATAGACGGATCTTCCTTACCGTTTGCAGAAAACATTGAACTTACACGTGAAGTTGTAAAATATGCACACGAGCGTGGCGTTACTGTCGAGGGCGAACTCGGTGTGCTTGCCGGTGTTGAAGACCATGTAAACCACGAAAAATCTACATATACAAACCCACTCCACGCTGTTGAATTTTTCAAAAAAACAAAGTGCGACTTACTTGCAATAAGTTACGGCACAATGCATGGTGCAAATAAAGGCAAAGACGTAAAATTACGCACACAAATTGCCACATCAATTAAAGAGTGTATGCTACATGATGGCATTAGTGGCACGCTTGTTAGCCACGGCTCATCTACTGTGCCGAAATATATAGTTGACGAAATTAATGCCCTTGGTGGCAACATTAATGGAGCTTACGGCATAGCTTTAAGCGAGTTAAAAGCTGCAATATTACAAGGCATACGCAAAATTAATGTGGATACAGACATACGCCTTGCAGTAACGCGCAATTTAAAAGAGCTGTTTTCTTATAACACAAATTTACAAAAAAGTGCACATATAGGCGGAATTTTCACTTTACTCGAGAACAAAAAAGAGCAATTTGACCCACGTATATTTTTAACCCCTATTATGCAAACTGTAATGTATGGTGAAATAAATCACAATGATTTAATTCTTGTGTCAGACTGCATTGAAAAAGGCGTTAAAGAAGTTATCGGTACTTTAATTGTAGAGTTTGGCAGTGTGGGCAAAGCGCCACTTGTTGAGCTTGAAACACTTGATGAAATGGCTGAGGTTTATAAAAAAGCAGGGATTTAGAATTGCTATTTGACTAAAATATTATTTTTCTTATTGAATCGTAATGATATGTAAAAAACAACGTTTTGATTTTGTCACTAATCGGTGTTACTCTCTAAAGGCTCTCTTCAAACCGAGGGTAAAACCTGTTTTAAAACTTTCAAGAGCATGTTCATCACAGATGACATCTTTTGTGTCAATTATTTTCATAATCAGTTTTCTGTGCTGAGCTGAGAGCTCTGCAATTAAAATTTCATGTGAGGTTTTAATTGTATTAAGATACTCTTGCTCCGGCTTTAGTGGGCAGTACTTTTGGTGCATATCTTCAAATATAGTTTTCATTATGCCACCTCCTTTTCAAGCAGGCACAATATCACACTTTTTCAAAGAAAGCTAGTATAAACATCAATAAAACTGCACAAAAAGTATTACCACTTAGATATTTCTAAATGGTAATATTTGAATTCTAATCGTACTAGAATAAAACCATCAGTTTTTTAGGTTTTATTGTGAAAAGTAGGAATGACGAAATGATGCCCGGTTCGCTAATAGCCGCCTTACGGCGGTTGCTCACTCGGACTAGCACTGCGGTGCGTCGTGAGTTAAACTGATTTTCATAATTAGATAAAGGAAAATCGTCACGGACTAAATGTAGTCCGTGACGACGTGGTGGAGATAATCGGGCATTAAAATAGCAGACTACCTCTTGAATGGCATTGGGGCGCTCTGGCGAACTCTCGGCAAAACAACCCTTGTATTAAATATCACCACATGCTACACAAACTGTTCATGCAACCATACTAACATCTCACCTGTTCCTCTATTGTTCCAATGGCAATATGGTGTAAGTATCAAGCTGTCTTCAACATAATCACGCTTTTCGTTTGTATATAGCATTTGCGACTCTTTTAATAATTGAATTTTACATCCATGAATTTTCAATATATGCTCTTTGTCATCAAACTCTTCAATTTTTTTGGATGTATCGACAATAAAATTAAAAATATTTTTGCCGTTATCTATCTGCTCCGCACAGTAAATCACAGGACCTTTTTTTACACAGACTTTCCCAATATTTTCTCTAACATTTGGGTTTGAACGAATAAACATCGGTTTAATATTCATATTAAATTCTACAACATCACCGCAATTCCATTCACGGTTTAACATTAAATAACCATTAATAATCTCACACATAACTTCTTTTGAGTTTATAGTTACATATGAAGTTTTTGAAAACGAAGGAACTCTCAACGCTAAGGTAAACGACACTTTTTCAATAGATGTATATTCAAGTTTTACACAACTATCAAAGGGATAGTTAGTCTCTACTTTAAACTCTGTTTTCATACCTCCAAATTCTGTACTAATACAGCTTGACACAAATAAATTCACAAACAATTTTTCATCTTGCTTTGCATAAGCATAGTTACCTAAAGATGCTAAAGTCCTTGCTATATTGGGTGGGCAGCATGCAACACTGTACCATTTTTTCCTGTTTACTTCCACATGGCGCATTGTCGGATTTTTTTCTGCAATTTGTGGCAAAACTTCAAGAGGATTAACATAAAAAAAATGTTTCCCATCCAATGCAATACCTGATAACAGTGTGTTGTATAAAGCCAACTCAACAATGTCTGCATACTTTGCATTTTGTGTAATTTGCAACATACGATTCGCAAACATAGCAAGTCCAATTGTTGCGCATGTTTCGGAATAATTGGTACTGTTGGGTAAATCATAATCTGTTGTAAATCGTTCACCATAAGCTGCTGAACCGATACTCCCCGTAACATACATTCTCTTATCAACAATATTGTCAAAAAGTTTTTCACACTGTTCAAGCATAACACTATCATTGTATTCATACGCAAGATCTGCCATAGCACAATATAAATATAATGCACGAACTGCATGACCTTCCGCTGTTGTTTGGCTTGATAAATCAATATGTGCCTGACAATAGTCAAGGTCAAAATCAGCAAATTCAGGAAAACAATAATTATTGTTTTTTATACAGTCTTCAGATAAAAAATATTGTGGTTCTACACCACGTTCTTTTACAAAAAAATGAGATAATTCAAGATATCTTTTTTCACCTGTCACTCTGTACAGTTTCACAAGCGCAAGCTCTATCTCAGGGTGCCCTGGATATCCTTTTATTTTACCATCTTCTTTGCCAAAACAATCACATATATGGTCAGCAAATTTACACATTACTTCCAAAAATTTACGTTTGCCTGTTGCCTCATAATATGCTACGGCAGCCTCAATAAGATGTCCTGCTGTATATAATTCATGTCCCTCGAAAAGATTTGAAAAATGCGGCTGATTTTTTATTGTGTAGTATGTATTTATATACCCTGATTCACATTGAGCTGCGGCAATAATGTCAATCGCTTTGTCTGCAAGTTGTTCCAGTTTTTCATCCTTTTTACAAGAAAGTGAAAAAGCAACAGCTTCAAGCCATTTTGCAACATCAGTATCTTGAAAAAGCATACCTTTATGTTCGCCATCTTTCATCTTTGCAGCAACCATAAAATTATGCATACAGTAGCTTTTTTCAGCTCCCGGCACATTGTCATTTATTAATTCCCATTGAAAAGGTATTATAACATCATCAACTAAAGAAATATATTTATTCCAAAAAGCATCGTCAATACTTATTTGGCTAAGTGGTAAGCTTTGCATCATATTCATAAATCACTCCTATTTTAATCCAGTAGTTTTAACCCCTTGAACTAAGTATTTATTACCCAGTAAATATAACAACATTGGTGGCAATATCATTACCATAGACATCGCCATTGTTTTTTGCCATTCAATTACAAAAGAAGCTTGTCTAAATGTTGTAAGTGCGCCGAGCGCTAATGTTTTCAGATGATCCGAATCTATATAAATAAGCGGTAAAAATAATTCGTTCCACCAACTAATTGCAGCAAGTACACCTATTGTTATAAACACAGATTTTGACAACGGCATTAAAATTTTTGTCAATATTCCAAAATGTCCACAACCATCAATAATTGCTGCTTCATCTAAACTTATCGGTATACTCCTGTAAAATTGCCTTATAAGAAACACATTATATGGGTATGCAAAAAACGCAGGAATAAACAGCGGGTACAAACTATTTAACCAACCTATTTTTGAAAAAATAAAGTATTGCGGTATGATAGTTGTTGTTGCTGGCACCATCATTGTGGCGAGTATAAGCGCAAAAACAATGTTTTTACCTTTAAACTCCATTCTTGCCAAGGGATACGCCACAATTGCACTGGAGATAAGCGTACCCAAAACATTTCCCACTATAACTATCATTGTGTTTTTAAAGTATGTTAAAACATTTGTAGATACGAACACTTCAATATAGTTACTCCATTGTGGCTCTTCAGGAAATATAACTGGAGGGTATGCGCTAATTCCGATTAGTGTTTTAAGCGAGCTCGAAAGTGTCCAAATAAACGGCACAGCCATTATAATTGCTACCATTGTTAAAATTAAATATTTAATTACAGTAGCAGTTATTTTAGTAACATCTTTTTTAATTTTCATAGTGCACCCACTTCTTTGACATGATAAATTGGAATAGCGATATACATGCAGCCACTAAAAACAATATAATAGCTAGTGCAGATGCATAGCCCATTTGATAATTATTAAACCCTGATGTATATATATAAAGCCCTAAAACATTGGTAGCACCATTAGGGCCGCCTGATGTGAGCGGATAAACAAGAGAAAAAGAATTATTTAAAGATGTAATAGCCGCCATAACCATATTAAACAAAAGTATCGGTGATATTGATGGCAAAGTTATTCGAATAAATTTTGTAATAAAATTAGCTCCGTCAATTGAGGCAGCTTCATAAAATTCTGTGGGCACCTCTTTTAAACTTGCTTTAAATATAAGCATCATCTGGCCCGTTGCATAAGTGAATATGCTAATTGTAATAAGTGTTGGCATAGCAAGTGCAGGATTGTAAAGCCAATTCTGTCCCTTTATACCAACCTGTGATAAAACATAATTAAACACTCCGAGCTCATTATTTAATATAAGCTGTAAAACAAGTGCCAAAGTTACTGCCGGCATTACAGCCGGAATAAAATAAATAAATTGATAAATAAATCCTAACCGAGATTTCATATTGAGCAACATTGCCATAAACAAAGCCCAAATTACTGTAACCACAATGCTACCAATTGTGTAAATTAATGTAACTTTGAGAGAATTCCAAAATTCAGCATTTTGCAACATAGATGCAAAATTTTCAAAACCTATAAAGCTAAGATCATTGACTATTTCCCAATCCGTAAGACTAATTAAAAAAGAGCCCAAGATAGGAGCACCCGAGAATAACAAAAAACCTAAGATCCAAGGTGATAAAAAAATATAGGCTATTAAATTATTTTGTGCGTGTCTTTTATTTTTCATGCTTTTTAACATGGCATAACCCCTTATCCACCGTTGTTTTTAGTTGTATACTCATAACACAATTTAAGCGAAGCTGAAAACAACAGCTTCCTGTATCATAATCGGCTTCGCTTAAACATTCATAAAATTTAACTGTTTAAAATTTCGTTTGCTTGTTCTACACCGGTTTCTATCGCCTCATCTATTGTTATTTGCCCCATTACTGCTGCTTCAAATTTCTTTTGTAAATCGTCAGTTACGCCTGACGGTAAAAGTGTAAATCCGAAGTTTCCTACCTCAGTAGATGTATCGAATGCACCCCAATTAGTTGGGCCGTTTTCGCCAGCTTTTTCATGGTATTTCATTTCATTGATGCTTGCAACTGCAGATGGGTTGCCAAAGCCTTGAACTATTATTTCCTGGCCCTCAGGGCTCATGCAATATTCAACAAAACGCCATGCAGCATCAGGGTTTTCACAGTTGTTGCTAATTGTGTAAAAACCTGTATGTAGCTGTGCGTAGTCACGTTCACCTGCCGGTAGTGGAGCAATATCCCAGTTAAATGGCAACTCACGATATGCACTTGTCATCCAACTGCCTGTACGAACCATTGCGGCACGTCCTGCGGCAAACAAATCTGATGTATCTGAACCGCTTGCAGATATTTCCGGGCTTACCTTTAGTGTATTAATTAAATCATATTGGAACTGTAATGCATTTTTAGTACCTTCACCTATGTCAAGTGTACCATCAGCATTAATAACATCATCGCCACCTGCTCCAACCATAGAGTACCAAGCGCCTTTGTGTCCAATGCTAGCCTCGCCCCATTGAATCGTGTTCTCGCCCTCGCGAACTGTAAGTGCTACTGCCGCTTCTTTGTAATCATCCCATGTCCAATCATCACTTGGGTAATCAATACCTGCTGCATCAAACATATCTTTATTATAATACATCATTTGTACAGCATATCCCCAAGGCAAACCATATGTTGCACCGTTCATTTCTTGTAAAGTAGCCATTGCAGGGAACAAGTCATCAAGGTTAACAAGTTCTGAGCCACTAACATAATCATCAAGATTAATAATAACATCATTTTGTGCAAAATTATTTATGTCAGACTCCCAAACAAGCATAACATCAGGCTCGCTATCGGTTGCTGCCATTGTATTAAGTTTTGTTGAGTAATTTTCATCTGGAAAACTAACAATTTCTACTTTTATATCAGGGTTAGCCTGCATAAAAGCGTTAACAAAGTTATAATCTTCCGGCATTGGATCCCACATAGAAAAAGTCAAATTTATTACATCTTCACTTGTTTCTACCGATTCTTCAGTTGCTTGAGTTTCCTGTGCTACATTGTCGCTTGTGCTCGTCGTATTGCTGCATGATACAAAAATAAATGTGATCATTATTAATGATAATACAACCGTAAGCATTCTTTTAAAAGTATTCATTTTTTTCCTCCAACAATTTTATTGATTAATCGTTTAATCAATTATAAAATAAATTTAAACAGCTTATTTTTCATACATAAGTTGTTTAAAACAACCATTTGATTAAACGATTAATCTACTGGTTATAATTTAACACACATACTCTTGCTTGTCAATTGCTTTCAACCTAATTTCAACATATTTGTGTCAGTTTCCAATTTTTTCAACAATAATTAAGCATGTTGCATAAACCTTGTAGAATTTCTTTCACATACCTCACATGGAATTTTATAAAGTTCGCCCTGTGAGCACTGTTCAATTTCTGCCAAAATTAATGTAGCTGCTTTCATGCCTATTTCCTCTAAAGGCATCACCACGCTTGAAAGGGCCGGCCTTAATGTACCACATATATTTAAATTATCGAACCCTATAAGAAAAACATCACGTCCAATTTCAAGCTTCATCTCGGTTGCACAATCATAAACACCTGCAGCCATAGTGTCATTCATTGAAAATATTGCACGCACACCTTTATCAAAAAGAATTTTTGATGCTTTATAACCGCTTTCACTACTCCAATCACCATCTACGACTATATCTTCATCGTATGCTATTCCAAATGTTTCTAGGGCACGGCAATAACCATTATACCTTAATCTTGCATGACTACTACCTGGTATATCGCCTTGAATTAAACCTATTTTTTTGTATCCAAGACGTATTAAAGTACAAGTTGCTTCAAAAGCACCTTGCTCGTCATCAAGCACAACAGAAGAAAACCCATGTTTCACAGCATCAGAATATGCAACAACAACAGGTATCCCTAATTTTTTTGGTATTATGTTTAATTCTCTGCCATGTGCTCCAATATATATAATACCTCTAACTTGTTTTGACTGCATTATTTGAAACTCTTCTTCAACCAAAGATACATAATTTTCATTACGATAAAATGTATTTGTGTATCTTTTGTAAAGGCGTAAATTGCCCAAAATCAAGTTATATCCATTTTCGTCAAGATATCTATTGATTCCATCAACAATGCCTGTGCAATTAAAAACAGTAAAATCTTCTGTAATAATCCCAATGGTATTATTTATTCGCTTTTTCAAGTTTTTAGCCACAACATTAGGAACATATCCCATCTTTTTAGAAGTCTGAATAATGTTGTTAGCTGTTTCTTCGCTAACACGGCCAGTTTTATTAAGTGCGTTGGATACTGTGGCGGTTGAAACACCACATGCAGCAGCAAGTTGCTTTAATGTAACCACATTTCCCTCTTTCTAATCTAAATTTTATGTAATATATATTATTTACATCCTACCACAATGTATTGTTTTTTACAACACTAAATCACTTTATTTTATTTTTTAACATTACATACATACTTCATCTAGGCGAGACCGGCTATCATAGTGGATGCTACAATTGATAGTAACCGGTAAGCACTGACCTTTTCGGTCTACCCTATGCTCTGCTTGTTTTTATTAAAATATACGCTTTGTGGGTATTTCACCCCACGCACCCACGTGAGGTGCGACAGCTTTAGGGCAGGAAGTAATAATCACTTTAATAAATAAAAACAAAAATGATAGGAGATAAAATAATGTTCGGACTTGGAAAAAACACAGGCGATTTTAAAGAGGTGCTAAAACAATGCACTACTCTAAAGGATGAAATTGTGGAGCTTTTGAAAAGTAATCATGGGTTAAGCGGTGCCGATATGGCAAAAATTAACCAAACTTTGGAGGAATACGAAAAAACAAAAGAGGAAATGCTATCTATTAAAAATAATGCAACCTTAAAACCGAGAGAAAAACTATCAGTAGTTTCTGAGAAAAAAGATGTTATTAATCAAATTAAAGCAGATTTAGAAAATGCAAAAAAATTAGTGGACGGGAAATAATTATTAAAGCGCCCCGAAACAAAAGACGTAGAAGAATATTCTTATTGGTAGCCGCTATTATAATAGTTGCTGTGCTTATAATAATACTTTTATAATAAATATAACAACAAATAAAAAACTGCGATATAACTATTAAGATCCCAAGTCAAAACTGATTTGGGATATTTTTTATACAAAAAACCATTACCACTTAAACATTTCTAAATTATAATATTTGAATTCTAAGCGTACCAGAATAAAACCATCAGTTTTTTAGGTTTTATTCTGAAAAGTAGGAATGACAAAATGGTGCCCGGTTCGCTAATAGCCGCCTTACGGCGGTTGCTCACTCGGACTAGCACTGCGGTGCGTCGTAAGTTAAACTGATTTTCATAATTATATAAAAGAAAATCGTCACGGACTAAATGTAGTCCGTGACGACGTGTGTATGCCATACGAAAATTATGTCCTTTAAAAATCATGGTATAATAAAATTGGATTCGAACCAGCATCAATAATTGCACAAGACATTAATTTACTACTTGTTTGCATTATACATATTTTTTTAAAACCCGTATTTAGTTTAATTAGTTTAATTACGTTTTGGAAAACCAATCTAAAAGCAAGCCACTGTGTTATCTTTTATAAAAAGCCCACAGTTGATAACATCACCAAACCAAAAGCCTATACTAAACGCCGCTTTTTCATCTGTTTTAAACGTCACTTCATAATCAAAAACATGGCTTTAGTGGTTGAAAGTGAGCATACTCTTTTTGATGGCAACTCACTGCTTGCCTTAATTTCCATGCCGTTTTCGGCAAATTTTATATTGTCGTAAGTGTTTTTATCACAGCCATTATAAAGCACACTTAAACCGTTTTGCCCTTTTGTGTAATTTAATTGCTCTGCAATATTGATTTTTCCACCGATATTTTCAATACAAATTGCATCTTCGTCATTTTCTTTAATATAAAACCACTCATTCTCATCCCATTTAATTGGTAACAAGCAAGTAATTCTGCCTGTATATCTCTGTCCGTTTTCTATGGCGTGATAAATTGCATAATATTTTTCGTCTTTTGCCTTAAACAAAGTCACATGCCCTTTGCTCCACCATTTTTCCGCTCTGCTTTTTGTGTGTATAAAAGATGTGTAAGGTGACATTTCATACTCGCCCATAATTTATTTTTGCCCATAATAAGCATTCTCACCATGTTTGCGCAAAAAGTGCTTATTACAAATATGCTGTGGAATAGGCTTTATGCCACTATTTAACATCTCCGCAAAGTGCGCCATTGTCGCAACTTCTTCAAGCACAACGGCATTGTGCACTGCCTCGTGTGCATTTTTGCCCCACGTAAATGGGCCGTGGTTTGCGCATATTACACCCGGGTTATGCTGTGTGTTGTACTGCGCATTTTCAAAAGTTTCCACTATAACAAGCCCTGTGTGTTTTTCGTAGTCCTCGTCAACTTCTTCTTTTGTAAGTCCCCTTGTGCAAAGAATATCCTTATAAAAATAGTCGCTGTGGGTGGTGTTGTAGTTTGGAATATTGCGCACCGCCGCCGCCCATGAAACCGCCATTTTTGAGTGTGTATGCACTACACCGCCTATGTTATCATACGCTTTGTACAGTTCAATATGCGTTTTTGTGTCGGAAGATGGCTTATATGTGCCCTCTATTTTGTTGCCGTTTAAGTCCATTATCACCATGTCGTCGGGCGTTAGGTTTTCGTATTCCACACCGCTCGGCTTTATGGCAAAACAGCCTGTTTCTCGGTCTATTCCCGAAACATTACCCCATGTGAATGTTACAAGGCCGTATTTTTGCAAGTCCATATTTGCTTTGTATACTTCTTGTTTTAGTTGTTCTAACATTTTTATGCTCCACTTTTATATTTAATATTGCAATTGAAATATTTTTGATTTGCGTTAAAATCTATGGCGGAGCAGTGCCCCGCCCCTACAAATTTACATGAAATCCATCTCAAATTTATCGCAATTTATTTCAACTTCCATGCCAAATCTGCCATAAACAAATCTTTTTCAAAGCTGTCAACTGTTGTGTCTTTGCCAATATGCACAAATTCAATGTCCGTCATTCTCGCAAAGTCACGCATTTGCTCTGTTGTTACGTCATAGCTTAAAACCGTGTGGTGTGCGCCGCCTGCCATTATCCAGCACTCAATACCTGTCGCCATACTCGGCAGTGCTTTCCACATGACACGTGCTACCGGCAAATTCGGCATATCCATTGTCGGTTTTACGCACTCAATGTCTTGGCAAATCAGGCGCAAACGGCCGCCCATATCCACAAGGCTTATCACAATTGCGCTACCCTCGTGCCCCTCAAAGACTAGGCGTGCCGGCGGCTCTCTGTCGCCAATGCCAAGTGGGCTAACCTCTATTTTTGCTTTATCCATAGCAATGCTCGGGCAAACTTCAAGCATGTGTGCGCCAAGGCTTAGCTCGTTGCCGCTCTCTAAATGGTATGTGTAGTCCTCCATAAAGCTAGTGCCGCCAGTTTTGCCCTCGCTCATCGCTTTTAAAATAGACGTCATTGCGCTAACTTTCCAGTCGCCCTCGCCGCCGTATCCATAGCCGCTTGCCATCAAGTTTTGGCTTGCAAGGCCCGGTAATTGTTTCATGCCGTATAAATTTTGGAATGTGTTGCTAAATGCTTTGCAGCCCTCTTCATCAAGCAGTTTTTTCATTGCAATCTCTTCACGTGCTTGGTATTTCACGCTGTCAATGTCACTAGTATTTATCACATATTTTTCATTGTATTCTTCCATTTTTGCATCAATTTCGCTGTCTGTCACTGCGTTCATTGTGTCCACAAGCAAGCCAACAGGCCATGTGTTTACTTGCCAGCCAAGCTTTGCTTGCACCTCAACTTTATCGCCCTCTGTAACTGCAACTTCGCGCATATTATCGCCAAAACGCATAACTTTAAGCTTTTTTGAGAAAGCCACGCCATACGCAACACGCATCCAATCGCCAAGGCGCTTTTGCATGTCTGCATCTTGCCAGTAGCCTGCAATAATTTTGCGTGCACTGCGCAGACGTGCACCTATAAAGCCGTGCTCACGGTCGCCGTGTGCGGCTTGGTTTAAGTTCATAAAGTCCATGTCAATTTCTTCATTAGGTATTTCTTTGTGGTACTGCGTTGCAAAATGGCACCACGGTTTTTGTAAATTAACAAGCCCGTTAATCCACATTTTGCTAGGGCTAAATGTGTGGCACCACGTCACAATTCCTATGCAATCATCGCTAAAATTTGCCTGTTTAATAGTCTCGGTTATCTCTGAGTTTGTTTTTGCTGTTACTTTGTAAACAAGTTTGCAGGGCAAATTGCCGCTTTTATTTAAAATGTCTGCCATTTCCTTTGCACGTTTTGCAACTGTTGTTAAAACCTTGTCGCCGTATAAAAACTGGCTACCTACTATAAACCAAAATTCTTTGTTTTTTATATTCATTTTAATATCCTCCGTGTATTTTTATCTTTAAATTACCTCTGCCGCTTTTTCTGCCGCAAGCCCTTTTTTATAGCTATCAATATATTTTGCAAAGCCTTTTACATCTTTTGCATCAGGCTGTACAACACTGCCCTTTGACCCTGCAAAAATATTGTTTTTAAGGTAATCTTGCAAGTTATCGCCGTCTTTTTTGTTTTGCATATAAGCGGCAAGCAATGCAATGCCCCACGGGCCGCCCTCACCTGCTGTTTCCATTACGGCAACAGGCACATTTAGCGCACCTGCAAGCATTTTTTGCCCAACTATTGGTGTTTTAAATAGACCGCCATGCCCAAGCAATGTTTCAAGTTTTACCTTTTCTTCATCAAATAAAATATCCATGCCTATTTTAAGTGCCGCCATTGTTGCGTAAATTTGTGTGCGTGCAAAATTAGCAAATGTAAGCTCGTTTTCAGGTTTGCGCACAAACATGGGTCTGCCGTTTTCAACGCTAACAACAGGCTCGCCTGCATAGTAATTGTAGCTTAAAAGTCCGCCGCAATCGGCATCGCCCTCTAGCGCTTTATTGTAAAACATGTCGTAAAGTTGCGCTTTGCTTAAATTGCAATTTGCGGCTTTCAAAACTTCGTCAAACATTTTCACCCACGCATCAAGGTCAGATGTACATGTATTGCAGTGCACCATTGCAACAGGGCTTGCGCACGGGGTTGTAACCATATCAATTTCACGGTGCAGTTTTTTAAGCTGTTTTTCAAGCACAATCATAGCAAAAACGCTTGTGCCGGCGCTCACGTTGCCTGTTAGCTGTGCAACGCTGTTTGTCGCAACCATTCCTGTTCCGGCATCGCCCTCCGGTGGGCACATGGGTACGCCTGAATTAAATTCACCGCTTGGATCAAGTAGCTTTGCGCCTTTTTCGGTTAGCGTTCCTGCTTTTTCGCCTGCTTTCAAAACTTTTGGCATAATATCGCCGAGTGTGAAACCATAGCCGCCTTTGTTTAAAAGTTCATCAAATTGCGCTGTTTTTGCCCTGTCGTAGTCACAAATATTACTGTCAATTGGGAACATGCCCGAGACATCGCCCACACCTAGCACTTTTTCGCCTGTCAGTTGCCAGTGCACATAGCCTGCAAGCGTTGTCAAATAGCTTATGTATTTCACATGTAGCTCGTTGTCTATCATAGCTTGATAGATATGCGCAATGCTCCATCTCTCGGGTATATTAAATTGCATAACATCGGTTAATTTTTCTGCGGCAACGCTTGTGTTTGTGTTGCGCCATGTTCTAAACGGCGTTAAAAGCTCATCTTTTTTGTCAAACGGCAAGTAGCCGTGCATCATTGCACTAATGCCCATTGCGCTTACGCTTTCAAGCTTTTCTCCTGTTGATTTTAGAGCATTTTCACGCAAGTTTAAAAACGCATCTTGTATGCCTATCCACACTTTTTTGAGGGAATATGTCCAGTATCCATTTTCAAAGCTGTTTTCCCAATCGTGTGCGCCGCTTGCAATAACAGTTCCTTTTTCGTCTGTTAAAACTGCTTTTATTCTTGTTGAGCCAAGTTCTATACCGAGGTATGTGTTTTGCATTAATTTTCCGCCTTTCCGCTTTTATATATTGATTTTATTTATTTTTAAGAGTAAAATAAACTGTACAAATGTTTATGAGGTGAAAAGTTTGAAAATAAATTTCAAACTTTATATATTAAAAACTTTTTTTCGTCAGGCAAGCCTGACAACCGAAAAACATGGCGCAAATATGAACCTTTTTTATGGTTTTTTGTGCCTTTAGAAGAAAGGAATAGTCATATTTAATGAAAACTGTTTTTCACACAGATGAGCTGTCTGTTTTACTTCAAGATTTTTATGAATTAACAGGACTTCGAACTGTTGTTTTTGATGCTTATGGCATTGATATTTTATCTTACCCAAAGGAATTGCCTGATTTTTGCAAGCTGATACGAAGAACCGAAAACGGAAAACTCGCATGTTTTCAATGTGACCAAATTGCGTGCAAACGTGCAAAAGAGAGCAAAAAAACAGTAATGTATGACTGCCATGCTGGGCTTATTGAAGTTATAACGCCAATTTTTGTAAAAAATGCAGTAGTGGGGTATTTGCTTTTAAGCCACATCGTGCAGGGAATTGACGAAAAAGCCGAAACACAGCTTGTGAAAAACAGGTGTAAGCAATATGGTATTTGCGAAAACGAGCTAATGTCCGCCTACCAAAAACTACAAAAAACAGAGTATAAAAAGATAAAGTCTGCATCTAATTTGCTATCCATGGCAGCAAGTGCAATTTACGAAACAAAACTTGCCAAAATTGTTAGCGGCAGTGTTCAAGACAAATTAGCCGATTATTTAAACAATAATTTAAGCAAGGAATTAACGAGTGAAACCATTTGCAATGCACTTGAAATAAGCCGCACAACGCTGTTTAATTTATCTAAAGAGATGTATGGCTTAAGCATAAATAAGCACATAACAAATTTGAGAATGCAACGCGCTATCGAGCTTTTGACAGATAGCCATTTGAGCATTGCACAAATTTGCGATGAGATAGGCATAAATGATTACAATTATTTTTTCAGGGTTTTCCAAAAACATACAGGGTTTAAGCCTAGCGCTTATAAAAAACGCAGTATTTAATTTATGCGCACTGATGATTTTTTCACAATTAACATTAAAAAATTAATTGCATTTCAAAATGCTTTTATTTTTGTAGTTTCTACATAATCTTTGTTAAAGAAAATTCAACTCAATAAATGCTTCATGCCGTTAATTCCCACCACTAATTATCCCAACATATTTTTAACAGTATCCACAATATTTTCAGCCGAAAGCCCAAACTGCTTTAACAGCTCTTTTGCAGGGCCACTGTGCCCAAATTCATCATTAACGCCTATGCGTTTAACAGGTGTCGGGTGTTTTTCACTTAACAATGCGCAAACAGCCTCGCCGAGGCCACCAATAATGCTGTGCTCTTCACATGTTATAATTTCGCCGCACTCTTTAGCCGCTTTTAAAACAATTTCTTCATCAAGCGGTTTAATTGTTGCTATATTTATAACTCTTGCGTTGATGTTTTGTTGTTTTAGTTCTTCTGCGGCAATTAATACTTCATTTACCATCAAACCTGTTGCAATAATTGCGATGTCGTTGCCGCTTGTAAGTTCCTCGCCTTTTTTGTTGCACCGTCAATTTGTAGGCCGTTTAAATCAATAATTGCGCAGAAATCATCCAAATTATAATGTGCGGCAAACATAAATGCTTCCCAGCATTCGCCTTCGGCAATTTCGCCATCGCCTAAAAGTGTGTAAACACGGCAATCATTATTCATATATTTTGCAGCTTTTGCCATGCTGCCGCAACAGAAACACCTTGACCCAAACTGCCTGTGCTCATGTCAACACCGGGCACTGTGTTCATATTAGGATGATCTTGTAAATAGCTTTCTATGTGGCGGAAAGTAGGCAAATCTACCACAGGCCCCCCTGTTTGCAAGGGCTGAATAAAGCCCGGGGCTTGTATGCCCTTTACTTAAAACAAACCTATCCCTGTTTTCATCTTTTTGGTTTTTAGAGTCTATGCTAAGCTCTTTATTGTAAAGATATGTAAAAACATCGGCAGAAGAAAGGCTACCGCCCGGGTGGCCTGCTTTTGCGCCAAATTTACTTTCGATTATGCCCATTCGCACATATGTTGCAAATTTTTTTGTTCAAGATTTTCTTTATTAGTCATATTCAAACCTCTGTAAAATAAATTTATTAATTGCGATTATTGTAGTTTCACTTCTTTTATTATATTTAAATTTGCAACTTAAAAATAGTAATAGATGTTTTATTTACTGGATATATGTTCATTGTTATTTATTTAAATACAAAATCATTTTCATAAAACTAATGCACTGTTACACTTTTAAGCTACTCCTACTCCATATTTTTTTACTTCTTCATCCACATCAATCCCAAGTTCAAACTGCTTAAGTGTAACATTCAGCTCAATATCAAGCTTGTAATTCCTGTTTACTGACACGTTCTAATTGCAAATGGAAGCATTGACAGGGTTGCGTTAGACAAATGTTTAAAAACCAAAACAAGAAATCAGATTGACGAAATATTGGTTGCACTTAATGGAACTCTAACTTTACATCAAAGAGAGTTTTTGAGATTGATTTTTTCTCATTTAGAACAACTTGAAAATCACAGAAAAACCATTGAAGATGAAATCACAAAAGGCGAAACCTGTGCATTTGTGCCCACACGTTTCGCCTTTACTATAATTATTAGTCTTTCATAATCTTAAAATGGCTTTTGCTTTTAATAAGCATGTTTCATATTTTTTCACAATTTATAAAAAAACCATTGTCATCTACTAACTATATCAAAATAAAATTTAGAAGTTAACTTGTAAATAAATGTATACATTATTGCAAAAACAACAAACCCTACCGCAGAAATTATTACAAAAAGCATTACATTTGTGAGGTTAAACATTAAAAGGAACAGCCTTAATATAGGAAACGCAAAACAAAGGTGCACACCTGCCATTATAAGCGGCAAAAAGAAAACCGTGAGCATTTGAGAATTAACACTGCGCCTTATCTCTTTTTTTGTAATGCCTATTTTTTGCATAATGCTAAATCTCGCTTTGTCTTCATAGCCCTCTACAATTTGCTTATAGTAAATTATAAGCACAGTGGCGGCTATAAAAAGAATGCTTAGTATTAGCCCTAAAAACAGTAGCCCGCCAAAAAGGCCGTAAAAACCAAGCCTGTTGCCCTCTAAAGACTCTATGCCAAAAGTGTTTAAATGTGTAAAATGCCCCAGCGTATTTACAAAGCTGTCTTGCATTTGCTCTGTTAGTGCTACTTGCTCATTTCCTAACAACCCACAGTTATAATTGTACGAATACTGCGTTGTTAAAAGGCTATCTCCCCTTTGGTTTGTAGCTTCGCTAAACATCGCTTCTATTTGTGAGAGGTCGTCTACAACTATCATAAGCGTTGGAAAAACTGTCATTGCAGATATGCCATCGCTCCAAAAATCGTCTAAACTGCCTTTTACAGTAAAAGTAGTGCCTTGTATAGTAATGCTGTCATTTGTAAACTCTTCTCGTGGTGAATGTATATAAACTTGCGTGCCCTCAATCGAAATATCCGTGCCCATGTTTTTGTTGTAGTCATCTATATCATAAAAAAATATTTGGTATATACTATCAAAATTAGTGCTGTTTAAAGAGTCAAGCTCGAATGTATCGCCTTGAAGCTGCCCTGCTGTAACAAGCCTTTCATATACTAACACGTCCGAAACACTGCCGCCGCTTTGCTGTGTTTCACTTAAGGCAAAATCATTAACACTTTCCTTAAAATCTTCCGGCATAAGCTCGCCGCTATCAGAGGTGAATAGCATATTAATCTCTTTTGGGTAGCGCAAAGTTAGTAAATCTTCATTGCCCAAATAAAGGCTAAACGTAGATGAAAGCATTACAAGCACCATTGTAGAAAAAATGCATATAGCAGCAAGGCCTGCGCCCGTGCGCTTCATCCTGTAAGCCATTGAAGAAACAGATATAAAGTGATTTGCCTTGTAATAAAACTTTTTATTTTTTTGCAGTATGCGGCATAGAAGAACAGAGCCTGCTATAAAAATTAAATACGTGCCAACTACCACAAGCATAACTGCAACAAAAAACATATTTATAGCCGCTAAGGGGTTTTCTGCCGTTATAGAAATGTAATATGCCGTGCACAGCGCCAAAGCGCCCAAAATACCCAAAAACCAGTTCGCTTTTGGTGGTTTTTCGCCAACGTTTTGGCTTTTTAAAAGTTCTATTGGCTTTGCAAGCCTTATTGTTAAAAGTGATTTAATTAGTATCCCTAAAAAAATCACAACAAATGCAATTGCTGTATAAATTATGTTCTGCAAATTTATTTCAAAGGCGTAATTAACATCGTCTTTTGTTATGCGCATTAATAGTAGCTCGAACAATTTGTAAAACAGCACGCCGCCAAAGAGCCCAATTGCAAGGGAGCTTGTAGTTGTAAAAAAACTTTCCCACGCTAGGATATGCGAAATATTTCGCTTATTCATGCCAAGTATATTGTAAAGAGCATACTCTTTATTGCGCATTTTGCTTAAAAATGAATTTGTATAAAGCAAAAATAAGCCCGAAAACAAAAGTATAAATGGAACACCCATTGTTAAAATCATAATAATTGAGTCGCCTGCACCGGTATTTCTAATTTGCTCTGATGATGCCATGCTAAATATGACGTAAAACATCATTACCCAAAGGGCACTTGTTAAAACATAAGGTATATACAGCTTATTATTAACTTTTATGCTGTTCATTGCTATTTTGGGGTAAAACATTATTTTATACCCCCTCTTGACAGCAATGTCAGAGTGTCTGTAATTTTCTGGTGAAATGTTTCGTTTGTTTGCTCGCCTTTAAATATTTGGTGGAACACTTCGCCATCTTTTATAAACAGCACACAGTTTGCATTGCTTGCCGCTTTGGTAGAGTGTGTTACCATTAAAATTGTTTGCCCTTTTTTGTTTATGTCCGAAAATAAGCCCAATAATTCGTCTGAAGATTTTGAGTCGAGTGCGCCTGTTGGCTCGTCTGCCAAAATAAGTTTTGGGTGAGTTATTAGCGCCCTTGCAATGGCCGCACGTTGCTTTTGCCCGCCCGAAACCTCATACGGATATTTATTTAGCAACTGTGTAATGCCAAGGTCCTGCGCAATTGGCATAAGCCTTTGTTCCATTTCTGAGTAAGATTTACCGGCAAGCACAAGCGGTAAAAATATGTTGTCTTTTAAATTAAATGTGTCAAGAAGGTTAAAATCTTGAAAAACAAAGCCAAGGTTTTCTCTCCTGAATGTTGAGAGGCTTGCCTCTTTTATTTTTGTAATGTCGCTGTTTTCCAGCTGAACTATGCCACCGGTTGGCCTATCTAGCCCTGCTAAAATGTTTAAAAGTGTTGTTTTGCCACTGCCGGATTCGCCCATTATTGCCATGTACTCTCCACGCTTAACGTTAAAGTTAACATTTTTAAGTGCATGCACCTTATTTGTGCCAAACCGTGATGTGTACACCTTATGAAGTGAGTTAATTTGTAAAATATTCATCGTTATATCTCCTTTTTTATTGCTGTTTTGGTATACAACAATGATATCAAATTACATGGCTTTTCCTCCATTGATTTGGCTTACACTTTAGATAACAACCTTACATTTTTGTAAGGTTGTTACACTAAAACCCTATTTTAATAGTTGTGCCTTTTTCCACTTCTGAAACGGCAGTTATGCTTAAATTAAGCTTATCGCAAACGCTTTTGCATAAATATAGCCCTATTCCTGTGGATTTTTTATATATGCGCCCAATATTGCCCGTGTAGCCGTTTTCAAAAATTCGCGGCAGGTCTTGCGCGGCAATTCCTATGCCGCTGTCTTCAACACACAAAAAACCTTCACTGTTTAGGTATATTTTAATATAACCTTTTTGCGTGTATTTAAGTGCATTGGAAATAACTTGCTCTAGCAAAAACAAAAACCATTTTTCATCTATTATTGCGGTTTCATTTACAGGCTCATAAATAAGCTCTATCTTTTTTTCTATAAACTCGGTGCTAAAACTTTTCACTGCTTGCTTTATAATATCATCGAGGCTGCACGGCGCAAAAAGATAGTCTGTATTGTCAGAGTTGATGCGCAGATACGCCATAACCATTTGCACGTAGCGCTCTATTTTTGAGAGGTCTGTGCTTATCTTCCTCGATAAGGCGCTGTCCTCGTTTTGCAACAAAAGCCGCATGGAGGCAATAGGTGTTTTTATTTGATGCACCCAAACTGTGTAGTACTGTATTGTGTCTTTTAATCGCAAGTTAAAATCATCTTGAGTATTTCGGTTATGCTTTATAAGCTCTCTTGCAATATCAATCAAACCTTGTTCTAATGCGCAGTTTGGTTTATATGATATATCATTTAATACTTCAATGTTTTGTTTAATAAGTTCAAGTTCTTTGTGCTTTCTGCTAAAGTGCCTAAACCCAATTGCCGCACAGATTAGCTGTATAATAAGGCAAATAATATAAGGGTATAGCACGGCTACAAGCGGCAACCGGTAAAGGTAAAAAGACAGCGAAAACACTGTGAGCAAAAACAAATTAACAGCGATGATAGCGCGTTTTTCTTTTATATAATCAAAAACTAAATTCATTCTACAATATACCCCGCCCCTACTTTTGTAGTTATAAAGCCGCTTAATCCTATTGCATTTAGCTTATTTCTCAGCCTGTTTACGTTCACGGTAAGTGTGTTGTCGTCCACAAAGCTGTCTGTTTGCCAAAGGCTCTCCATAAGTTTTTCCCTGCTTACAATTTTTTGTTTATTTTGTAAAAGTGTTATTAATATTTTATGCTCGTTTTTTGTAAGCTCTAATTTATGTTCACCAAAAACAAGCGATAAATCGTTAATATTTAAAAACACATTTTTATGTTGCAAAACAGCTGTGTCGCCTGCAAAATCGTAAGAACGGCGCAAAAGCGCCCTCACTTTTGCCATAAGAACTTCCGAATTAAACGGCTTTGCAATAAAATCATCTGCACCAAGGCTTATAGCCATTACAATATTCATATTATCGCCGGCAGAAGATATAAACAGTATTGGCACTGTGCTTATTTTTCTAATTTGCTCGCACCAATGGTAACCGCTGAAAAAAGGCAGCGATATATCCATTAACACAAGGTGCGGTTTTTCATGTAAAAATATGTTCAATACGTCTTTAAAATCCTCTGCACAAACTGCCGAAAAGCTCCAGCTTTCAAGTTGCTGTTTTATTAATGCAGATATGCCGATGTCGTCTTCTACAATCATTATTTTATACATACAAAATCCTTTTCAAATTCAAGTTTTTTTATTTTATAGTGTTTGCATTATTTAAACTATATATAATGCGTTTGCAATATATAATGATATTTTAACATAAAATGAGAAAAAACAACATGAAAATAATTTGTTTTACTTTATTCTTTTAAATTTAGATAGTGTTGACATTATATTAAACGAGCAAAAAAATTATTAAAATTGGTAGGCTGAATGCTAATAACCGTACTTTCTAATAAGTCAAAGCATCAATTTTCTAATATTCACAAATGCCTGCACACAAAGCGTGCACTATTATTTCAAAGCCTATATTTATAGTTTAACGATTAAAACCCATAAAATGTGTAATAAATTGCATTCTATTCTTAATTTTATTTTTTTGCATTTTTTTAATACATGCTTTGCACGTTACCACTACTCCCTGTTTTACACTCACATTTTTACCGCCCAAATTCGCCCTACAAGGCACTTGGAATTAAGTACGCTATGCACTCGCTATAAATCACAAAAAGCGAAACATGTGCCTTTGTGCCCACAAGTTTCGCTTTTGCTCCGTTATGGATAATTTTTATATAAAGCTTAAATATATGTTTTGGTTTTGTTATTTATCTTTTAAATAATCCTTAAAATCACAACCCATAACATCAGCACAGAACTTTGCACCAAGCCTAAAACCCATGATGAAATTCTCAACCGCTGTTTGACCATTAACACATGCATATGCCACTGAATAATCTCTGAACAGTTGTTCCTCCTTGCCTGAGAGCAATTGCATAAACTCTTTCTCATTTTTATCAATTGTCATCACGTCTGCATCAAATTTTTTATCATTTTTCACTGCTTTGCCATTCAGCTCAATGTTACCAAAGTACAGTTCTTCAATTATATTCATTTTCTCTGCTCCCCTCATTAAATGACAAACGGTCGTTTATATCAGAATTCCTGAATAGACGACCGTTTGTTGCATCATTATTTAATTCATTCATTATTTGCCACGCTAAGGTAAAGCCTGTTTTAAAACTTTCAAGTGCATGCTCATCGCAGATAACGTCTTTGGTATCAATTATTTTCATAACCAGTTTTCTGTGCTGAGCAGAGAGGTCTGCTATTAAAACTTCGTGTGAATTTTTGATAGCGTCAAGGTATTCTTGCTTTGGTTTCAATGGGCTATATTTTTGATGCATATCTTCAAATATCGTTTTCATTATGTTGCCTCCTTTTCAAGCAGGCACAATATCACACTTTTTCAAAGAAAGCTAGTAGCAATTATAAATAAAAATGCGCAAAAAAATTTACCACTTAGAAATATCTAAATGGTAAATTTGGGTAGTTGTTTATACCATCCGAAAATGATGGCATAAACTAATTGAATTCGAACCCACATCACATATAAAAATTATTTTTAAAATTCGCTGTGTTATCAATAAACCCATAAGTTGCCCTTTCCTACTAACACCACTTTTACGCCGTAGGCTGCAACCTATGTATTTTCAATTTCAGCTTCGCTCATACTTGAGCCCACATTTTAAACAAATTATGAGCGCACTACCATCCCGAATTTTAATTGTATGACACCCATATGTTAATTATAAAACTTTAATAACATAACTTTTCATAAGTAATTACACACAATATTTTATTCATCTGCTTTCGCAATAGCCTCCCACAAACCGTTTAGGTATGTAGCACCAAGTGCCCTGTCATAAAGCCCATAACCCGGGCGGCAAACTTCATCCCATATAACTCTGCCGTGGTCAGGGCGAATATATGTGTTAGGGCAAGTATCATATATCGCTTTCATTATTGCATACATATCCAAGTCACCATCACTGCTTAAATGGCTCGCCTCTCTAAATTTGCGATAGCCCAAATATTTTACGTTGCGCACGTGCATTGCGCCAATGCGATTTTTACCGCCAAAGTGGCGTATTATTTCAGGTATGTCATTTTTAGGCTCACTACCAAGAGAGCCTGTGCACAAGCAAACAGTGTTACTTGGGCTATCTACAAGCTCTATAATTTTGTCGTAGCCCTCTTTGTTATGTGCCATGCGCGGCAATCCAAAAATCGGCCATGCAGGGTCATCGGGGTGGCACGCCATAACTATTCCCACTTCTTCACATGTAGGGATAATGCCCTGTAAAAAATATTTAAAGTTGACTAACATGTCCTCTACTGATATACCTTTGTACACTTCAAGTGTTTTTTCAAGCTCCGCTAAACGCTCGGGCTCCCATCCGGGTAGCGAAAATCCATTTGAATTTTTCGCTGTATTTTCAACTATTTGCATAGGTGTAAGTTCGCCTAACTCTGCCTCGTCATAGTAAAGGCTGTTGCTTCCGTCCTCGGGTATCTCACGTGCTAAATCTGTGCGCAGCCAATCAAGCACAGGCATAAAGTTGTAGATGATAACTTTCACGCCAACTTTTGCAAGGTTGCGTATGCTTTCACAGTAATTTGCAATGTATTTATCGCGTGTGTCAAGCCCCATTTTAATATCTTCGTGCACATTAACACTCTCGATAACCTCACACTCAAGCCCTGCTGCATTTACGTGCTCTACGTAAGCTTTGCACTCCTCATAGCTCCACACTTCTCCTGCGGCTTTGTCGTCTAAAACACCCATTAGCCCGCTCATACCGGGTATTTGCTTAATTTGTTTTAGCGAAACGCTGTCTCTGCCCTCACCATACCATCTAAATGTCATTTTCATAGCGTTTTCTCCTTTAAAATGTGTTAATTATTTAATGCCTGTCTTTTCAAACAATGCTTGTTATAAATTTTCTCTTAAAGTTTTTCTCACAAAACCTCTACCTTCTAGCATCTTTACAAAAAGTTCTTCAATTTTTTCTGCCATCCCTATTTCTACTAAGTTCACACCAAATATTACATCGTTGGACAAAATAGGCAAAAGCTGCCCGCTATAACTGCTTTTATCGCCCACTATTACACCTTGCAGTTTCTCTGTTAACATGTCTTTTAGTGGGTCTTGCGATACCTCAAACTCATTTCCGTCGTCATCTATTGCAAGCAAGTAGCGTAGCCAACCTGCTATTGAAAGCGGTATTGCTTTAAGCTCTGATAAATCTTTACCTCTTTCAATATAGCTTTTAATTGTTTCTCCAAATCTAATGCCCACTTTTTGCGATGTATCTGTTGCTATGCGCTGTGGTGCATCCGGCATAAATGGGTTTGGCAAACGGTTTTCAATTACTTCATCTATAAAATCTTTTGGGCTTAAAATTTTAGGGTCGTCCACTACGGGCAAGCCCTCTTTATAACCTAAAGTTTTTATAAGATTTACTATGTCGCTGTCTTTCATCTCATCGCAAATTAGTTTATACCCCAGCATACAGCCGTAAACGCTCATTGCCGTGTGTAATGGGTTTAGGCAGGTTGTAACTTTCATACGCTCTGTGCAGTTAACTGTTTCTCTTGTTGCAAAGTAAACACCTGCTTTCTCAAGCGGTGGTCTTCCGTTTGGAAATTTATCTTCTATAACAAGATATTGCGGTTTTTCTGCGTTTACAAACGGTGCTATGTATGTATTGCGACTTGTAATTATAGGTGCCATATCTGCTATGCCGTCATTTTCAAGCATTTGTTGCACGTTTTCGGCAGGGCGTGGCACAATTTTGTCAATCATACTCCATGGAAAACTCACACAGTTTTCATTTGTTAAGTACTCGATAAAATCTTCGCCTACAAAGCCTTTTTCTACCCAACCCTTTGCTATCCTTGTAACACCTGCTTGCAATTTCTCTCCATTGTGGCTGCAATTATCCATGGAAACAACTGCAAGTGGCAATTTACCTGCTTTAAAGCGCTCAAAAAGTAGTGCCGCTGTTATTCCCATTGCATGGCAAGGTGCTTTAGGCCCGTTTTCCATATCTTGTTTTACTATTGGTATAAGCTCTCCGTTTGGCAAATCAAGCGCATAGCCTTTTTCCGTTATTGTAAAAGATATCATCTGCAACGATTTTGCTGTAAAAACTTCCTTTAATCGTAAAAAATCTTCATGGCTTGAACCTGCACATAAAGCCTCTGTTACTGACGCCAAAACCTCTTTTTGCATTGTGCCATTAGCATTTAAAGTAACGGCGAGTGTCAAGTTGTCAAACGGAGTGTATATTTTGTTGATTACATCATAATCAAACGTATCAGCGGCAACAATACCTGTGTTTACGTCGGCGTTATTTAGCAATTCTTGCTGCAACTTTGCAACAAATGCCCTAAAAATATTTCCGGCTCCAAAATGCACCCATGTTGGGTTTTCTTGTGTGTTCTTAACAACTTTAGCTATATTAAATTGTGGCAGTTTAACATTTATTTTTTGCCATTGCTCTTTATTTTTAAGCGAGGCATAATTTAGGTTTATCATCTTTTGCTCCTTTTATTTAAACAGTTATGATTATAATATAGCGAAAATCCACTAAAAATTAGTGGATTTTCAGGTGGTAAAAAATCATAAATTTACCTTAACATTATATTACATTAATATATTCACTTTTAAATAATCACCGGGATTTTTTTCTATATCCTTAATTGTACTTGGTATTTCGTCAAATGATATCACATGTTTCACAACTGCTTTTGCATTAATCTTATTATTATAAATCATATCCAAAGCCTCTTCAAACTCACCTGCACTTGTGCGAGAACCACATATATCAATTTCTTTTTTAGTTATTATGTCTGTCGGTATCTCTGTTGGGTTTTTAGGCCAGCCTGTAAAGGCAATTCTTCCTGCATGTGAAACTATATCAAGAGCGCCAAGTATTGCAACATTTGAACCTGATGCCTCCATAACAACTTGGCACATATTGCCATTTGTTATATCTTTTATTTTCTGCACCGCATCATCTTTAGCAGGGTTAATTACATGCTCAATACCAAGTGTTTTTGCAAAGTTCAACCTCTCGTCTACTATATCTATTAAAATTGGTACAGCTCCATAATGTATTGCACCCATTGCTGCAAGCAATCCTATTGTCCCTGCGCCGTAAATTGCAAAATGCTCGCCGCTTTTTAATTTTGTGCGGTGTAATGCGTGCATTGAAATTGTTAGAGGTTCCGCAAAAGGAACAAGCTCCCAGCTCATATCATCAGGCACTTTTATAAGCATATCTGCCGGATGTGTGAAATATTCAGCAATACCGCCATCTACATGCACACCAAGTACTTTTAAATCAACACAGCAATTTGTTCTGCCTATTGAGCATGGATAGCACTCTCCACAGTATAGATACGGGTCCACAATAACATGGTCGCCCACTTTTATTCCCTTGCTGTTTTCAGGTATTGACACAACTTCACCTGCAAGTTCGTGCCCTATTATACGCGGATAACTTACAAGAGAATTTGTTCCTCTAAAAGCACCTATATCACTGCCGCAAATTCCGGCACTTTTAATTTTAATTAGTGCTTCGTTTTCTTTTGGCATGGGCTTTTCTGTTTCTACTATCATTACTTCCCATGGTTTTTCTATTTTTACAGCTTTCATTTTCTACCTCTGTTTATCGGCTAATTAATATTTAAAATCAGCCGCCATTTTTGCTATTTTTTCTACTCTGCCCATGTCTGCTTCCGGCATAACATTGTCTGCAATTGCAACAATTACACGGTGTTTGTATTTTGCAAGCAAGTTAAAGTAATTGTCAATATAACTATCAAAATCATAATCGTTTGTAGATAGCGGAACAACTATATTAGACGGAATGCCACCCCAAATTACAATTTTATCCTCCCATGCAATAAGTGCATCTTCCATTGTTACTGTTGCCATTGGGTATGTGCAAAAACAGTCTGCAACTCTAATTCCTGCATCAATGAAAGAACCAAGCAGCATTTTGGCATCTGCATCGGAGTGTACACAAAGCTGTTTACCTACTGCGTCAAGTTTTTCTGAAAACGCTTTCATATATGGCATCATGTATTTGTCAAAAATGGGTTTTGGTGTCATCATTGTGTCATAGTGTTCGCCGTGCAAAATAACTTGTGAGTCTTTTGGTGAGTTAATTAAAATATCTTGTAACTCAAACGTTTTTCTCTCTTGTGCTCTGAACAAGTCCTCTACAAGCTCTTCATTGTCGCAAAGCTCCAAGTAAGCGTTGTTGTAGCCTATATAGTCA
The DNA here is from genome assembly GCA_964371675.1 of uncultured Bacteroides sp. Classification (GTDB taxonomy): domain Bacteria; phylum Bacillota; class Clostridia; order Oscillospirales; family Ruminococcaceae; genus Ruthenibacterium. Next base: position 116,235 of record CAYJNL010000004.1, read on the forward strand.
TGCAAAACAACAAACATGGGGTCATATCCCGAATAAGTTGTGCACAGCCCTAAGTCTCCAACCTCTTTGCAGTACTCGTTGTATCTGTCATATCTTGCAATATACTCTGTGTTTTCAATTATATGCTTTACTTTTTTGTAGTCGCTTTCGTCTTTAATCATGTAGTCTTTTTGACCAAGTCCCATTACGGGTTTACCATTAACCATAAATTTTTCAAAGCTGTCTGTTGGAGATATACCAAGCTCTGCCATTAGCTGCTTATCTGTTACGTAAGATTCAGTCAAATCTCCATATGGTGTCTTTGTCACTTGGTATAAATCGTCACCCTTCATGAACACTTCTACTTCTATGTTATGTTTCACTGTGTCAAAGAGGCTTGTCTCCCTACCGGGGTGTCCTACATCAAGTTGTTTTATAATGTCTATAAGTTCCATATCGCGGTATTTTTCAGGTAAAGTGCCACGCCTTTTATTGTCGCGGTACCATATCTCAAGCCTTGGTACAAATGGTATTCTATCGGGTTTAACGCTATTTATAACTGATAAAAATCGTTCTTTGTGTGTCATAATATTCTCCTTTAAACTGTATATTTTTTTCTTTTTCTATAATCTTCAAGGATTTCGTCCATAATTTTTGCTGTTTTTGCAGCTGAGTACAAGGTGCTTGCACACTTACCACTACCGTTCAACTCATCTACAATACTTTGTATCATGGCATGTTGAACATGCTCATAATTTACAACATCTACTATTTTTCTTCCACTTTTTTTAACAAGCGTAAATGGTACATTATCATAAACGCTAAATATAATTTTACCCTCAGTTCCTATAATTTCAACCTCGTCCACCTCTTCGAAAGAAGTGTAACACCAACTGCCCGTGCCTATTACGCCATTATCAAATTTAAAGCCAACAGCTAATATATCCTCTACGTCGTATAGTCCACCCTGATTTTCAACTATGCTTTGTGTAAACGTTATGTCACCGATTAAAAACTGTAAAATATCAATAGTATGTATAGCGGCATCTAAAAATTTTCCACCGCCTGTAAGTTCCATTTTTAGGCGCCAAGGCAATGTTTCTTTGCAATATTCCTCTTTTTCAGGTGCACTTTCACAGCGCACATTTACTGCACGCACACTTCCTATTTCGCCGCTGTCAATATATTTTTTAATCTTACAAAACTTATCCATTGCCCTGCGGTAAAAGGCGGTAAAGCCTTGTATTTTTTGCTCTGTAAAAACATCAATAATTGTTTGGCAGTCTTTATAAGAGTTTGCCATAGGCTTTTCTATATACGCAGCTTTGCCTGCTTTTGCACACTGTATTGCAAGATTCATGTGGAATTGTGGTGGTGTTGCTATGTAAACAATATCAACTTTTGGGTCTGCTAAAAGTTGCTCTGTTGTTTCATACGTTACACCAACGTTATGCCTTTTGGCGTAGTCAAGTGTTTTTTCGTAAATATCACTTGTTACAGCGTAAAGCATTGAGTTATCACACTTATAAAGTGCAGGGCCGCTTTTAACTTCCGTGACAGCGCCACAGCCTATCATTCCCCAATGAATTGTTTTCACTTTTTTATCTCCTTTTTTACACGGTGCTGTCTCTAAAAACAATTTCAGATACTATAATTGTGTCTTTGGGTACTTTATTGCCGTTTATTATATCTAATATTGCACGTGCGGTAGAAACACCTATCAGCCCGTGGTTATTATTTACCGAGGTGAGTGTCGGGGTTGAAATTTTAGAATAAAGAGAGTTGTTGCACCCGATAATCGAAACATCTTGCGGCACATTTATCCCATTTTCCATAAACTCTTTTATTGCACCTATCGCGGTAATGTCTTCACCGAATATTAAAGCATCTACCTGTTGTTTCGTCTTTATAATTTCTTTTGCAAGGTCTCTTCCACCCTCAATAGTACTTTCAGTTTCAAAGGTTTTAATGTTGCAGTCAAGGCCTGCTCTTTTCATTGCCTCAACGTAACCTTTTCGTTTAACAAGTATGCCAACAGTGGTGCTATCTTGAACAAATGTAATATGCTTTCGCCCTTTTTGCACCAAATGTTCAACGCAGTCTTCAACTGCTCTGCCCTCACTTGTAAATATGCTATATACATTGTCAAGGTTAAATTTACCGTTAGCAAACACAATAGGCAGTTTTTTTGCATACTTTTTAATGTATTTTTCAATATGGCTTTCTTGAAAGACAGAACCAATGAGCACAAGGCCGTCTACTTGCCTTTGTGACAAAAGTTTAAAATATGCTTCTTGTCTTTCGGGTTGCAGTCCTGTGTTGTACAAGATACACCCAAACCCATGCTTGCTCAGCTCTTGCTCAACTGTATAAGCTGTGTTAGCGTAGTGGGCATGTCTTATGTCTATTGTAAAAACACCTATGGTTTTCATTGTGCTGTTGATGACTAAATTTCTTGCCGCTATGTTTGGTGTAAAATTATGCTTATCCATCACATAGCGCACTTTTTTTTCCGTTTCAGGCTTTAAACTTGCTGATTTATTAAGCACTCTTGAAACAGTTGATATAGACACACCGGCCTCTTTTGCAATATCATAAATAGTCATACGTATAACCTCTTAATATAATTATTAATTTTATTGTTACTTCTTGCCAATTACAAGGCAAGAAGTAACGCTGAATAATTACCTACAATTATCATATTAAAATTATATACTACTTTTTTTATTTAAACAATATTAACCGTAAACTAAATTTGGCAAGAACAATACTATGTCAGGCACAAACAGCATTAAGGCAAACAAAGCGAATATACACAAGAAGAACGGAAATGATTCTTTTATGTAATCTTCAACAGAGCAATCAACTATATCACAAACAGAAATCATAGCTGTACCAACCGGTGGTGTCATTGCGCCAAGAATAACCATAAGCTCAAACATAATTCCGAAATGTATTGCGTCCATGCCCATTTGAATCATGATAGGTAAGAATATTGGTGTAAAAAGCATAGTGTTTACAGTGCTTTCCATAAACATACCCATTATGAACAAAAATACTAATAGAATACACGCCATTAAATATTTGTTGTCTGTAATAGTTACAAGTGCAGTTGCAAGACCTTGTGGCAAACCGCTATATGTTGATGCAAAGCCGAATGTTGATGCCACAACTGTTATAAACAAAACAATTGCACAATCTCTTATACTGCTTGAAAAAACAGCTTTTAGCTTTTTCCATGTTAGCTCTTTATAAATAAAGAAACCTACAAACAGTGCATAAACTATTGCAAATGCGCCTGCTTCTGAAGCTGTGAAAACGCCAAAGCGAATACCTACAATGAGAAGAACCGGAAAAAGAAGCGCCCATATACATTTCCAGCCCTCAAGTGCAAGGTCAGGCAACGGGGTCATCTTTTCACGCTCACGGGCATAGCCGCGCTTTTTAGCAATGAAGTACGACGGTACTAAAAGCGTAATAGTCATTAATATACCCGGCACGATACCGCCAACGAAAAGCCTACCGATAGAAACACCGCCGACTGCACCAAATATTATAAGCCCAACGCTTGGTGGTATTGTAGCTGTTATTGTAGAAGACAAGCTTATAACAGCAGCTGTATACCCTTTTGAATATCCGCGCTCAAGCATAGGTTTGCTTAAAATACGCGCTTCCATTGTGGCATCTGCAACAGCAGAGCCCGAAATACCACCCATTACTGCACTTAACAAACAGCTAACACAGGCAAGCCCACCAAACAAATGCCCTATTGCTTTGTTTGAAAACTTAACAAGGCGGTCAGTAATGCCTGAGGCATTCATCAAGTTACCTGCAATGATAAAAAACGGAATTGCAAGCATTGTAAAACTTTGCGTTGTTGTAACCATGCGCTGTACTGCAATACCAAGGTCAAGGCCCGGTTCTAGGAGATAAAATGTTATTGTAGAAATTCCTATTGAAAAAGCAAGAGGCATTTTCATAGCCAACAATACAAAAAATAATATTACTACAAGAATCATTCGTGGTCACCTCCTACAATTTCTTCTTTGCCAAATATTGTTGCATATAGGCGAAGCAATGTTGTAATTATCATAAAAACACCAAAGAATGCCACACTGATTGTAACGAAAGAGTAACTTATAGGCACTGCGTTAAGCTGCCTTTCAAAGTTAGTTATAGCTAAATCAATTGTGCTTGCTGTAATTATAACAAGAAATGCACCAATTAAGAACAAGTTTATGATATCACATACTTTTTTTATCGGTTTAGGCATACGACGGTAAAAAATATCTACCGCAACGTGATTGTTTGAGCGCCACGCGTATGATGCCGCGGCAAAAGTTAGCCATGTATACATTATCTGTGCTATTTCAACAGACCACGGGTTCGGAAAGCCTATAAACCTACCAATTGCAGAGGCAAAAACCAGCACAACCATCATAGTAAGTAGTGCTATACAAATGTTAAGCTCTATCCTATCCCATGTTTTAATAAATTTGCGCATATTAACTTCCAATCTGCCGCCGAAAGTCAGCACAAAAGGTAATTGTCCTCAATAGCGGCTAATTAGGACTGTGCCGTGTGCTGCGGTTACCGCTTTGTTAATTAAGTGTGTTGCACACATTTTAATTAACAGCAATATTTTTTTAGTTCACTAAATCAATTGTTATTTATGCGGGAGGTGTTGATAAATTTATCAACACCTCCATAAGTCTCTGTCTGCTTCAATTAGCAATTAGTTTGCTGCAAGGAATTCATCAATTTCTTGTTTAACTTCTGTAAATTCAGGGAATTGGGCATAAATTGTTTCTGCCGCTGCTTTAAACTCATCAAGGTCAACGTCTGTAACAGTCATGCCGCCGTCAATCATCAATTGCTCCATTTCAACACTTGCTTGAATTGCAAGTTCGCTTGCATAGTCGCCTGCTTCTTTCGAGCCTTCGATAAGAGCTGTTTGGTAATCTTCAGGTAAACTGTTAAACCAATCTTCGCTAACTACAAGACCTGTGAAAAGATGAATGTGGCCTGTTCTTGCCATATAGTCTGCAACTTCATAGTGGCGTGCAGCGTAAAGGCTGGGAACTTGACCCTCTGCGCCGTCAATAACTTTTGTCTCCATAGCATTGTAGATGTCGTTCCATGGCAAACCTGTTGGTTTTGCACCAAGAGACTCTATTAAGCTGTTGTATAGCGGTGTGCCCGGTGAGCGAATACGTAAACCCTCAAGGTCAGCAACACTTGTAACTTCTGTGTCTGTGATAAAGTTTCTTGAACCTTGCCACCAGTTAAATGACAATACTTTGTAGCCCTCGGCTTCTTGCAATTTGTCGTATAACCCTTGTGCAATGTCTGAATTTATAACAGCTTTACCATCATCATATGTTGCGTAAATGTAAGGTGCGTTTAATATAGCAAATTCAGGTACTGAGCCCTCAAAACGAGATGCGTCTGTTATACAACCGATATTTGCGCCAAGTTTTACTTGCTCTAGCATATCAGGTGTGTCGCCAAGTTGGTTAGAGTGGTAAACTTCAATTTGAATACCACCGTTTGTTGATGCCTCAACAATTTCTTCCATTTTATAAAGACCTTGTGTAATTGGGTCTTCTTCATTGTTAACAAAGCCAAGTTTAATTGTGTATGTTTCTGCCGGTGTTTCCGCCGTGGACGTATCTGCAGCAGCTGTATCAGTTGCCGGCTCTGTGCTCTCCGCCGGTGCCGAGCAAGCTGTTGCAAATGCAAGTGTTAAAACTAATAAAAGTGCTAATAATTTTTTCATTTGTAATTCCTCCGTAAATTATTTTTAATATTAAAACTTTCGGCAAATTTAATTATATTAGAAAAGCCGAAATTGTTTTCCAATTTGTAAAAGCATCTAAATTACATATTGCAAATTTCATTCCAAATTTCTTCAACAACAGGTACGCCGTTTTCAAGGTTATCTTTCCTTGTCTTCATCTCAAGCTCACCGGGGTAGAAAATTTTGCCGCCCTCGCTTGTGGGCTCACTTGCTTTTATATAGTCAATAGAGTCTGTAATCGTCTTATCAATTTCCGATGCCGCAGAGAATTTTGTAGGATCTATTGCAATTAGCACCTGTGACAATGCGTACTCATCGTCGCCCAGTTCACCTACTTTTTGTACTGTGTTACCTCCCGACAAAACCGCTGCAATCAAATCAAGTGCAATAGAAAAACCCGAGCCTTTCCAGTAACCTATTGGCAAAACGCGCCATGTCTTTTCAATTGCCGCAGGGTCTTTTGTTGCATTTCCGTCTTCGTCAAAACCACCCTCAACAGGTAGCTGCACACCTTTTAGCCTACATTCCTCAATTTTACCGTAAGAAAATTGTGCCATTGCACAGTCAACAACAACATGGTTTCCGTCTGTCCTCGGCAAAGACATTATAAAAGGATTGTTGCCAATTCTTCTGTCTTTTGCACCCCAAGCAGGCATATTGGGCTGTGTATTAGTCCAGCACATACCAACGCAACCTGCATTGGCCGCTTGCCAGCCGTAAGCGCCACCCCTCATCCAGTGGTTATTGTTTCTTATTGCCACAATGCCAACACCATATTCATGCGCAAGCTCAATTGCTCTATCCATACAAAGCTTTGCGTTTAGGTTACCAAGCCCAAGATTACCGTCCCACTGTTCAAAGCTTCCGCAACCGCTTACTTTTTCAGCCACTGCATTAACGTTTATGTAGCCTTTATCTATATAAGAGATTACACGCGGAAATCTGTTGACACCATGTGAATAAATGCCATCTAAACTGTTTTCCGCAAAAAGTTTTGCACCTGTCTGTGCCATCTCTTTTGAAAAACCTCTTTTTTCAAGAACTCTGCTGAGCTCGCTTACCATATTTTCAAATTTTACTCTCATTTATATATCCTTTCTGGTTTCAACCAATACAATGCTAAATCAAATCTACTGAAATTTTAATAACTGCTTTCCTTATTGTCTTTGGCTCTTTATTAACAAGTCCCGGCCTGTGCACATCGTGCGGGAAGAAAACAGCAAAGCAATCTTTCTGCATATTTAAAAAGCTTTCGTTTTCAACTTCTTTGTAAAAAATAATATCGCGTGTATCAAGTAAGTTTTCACAAATTTCCAAATTGCCAGGATCCGGCGCACAACCAATATACTCATTACCGTCAACAGAAAATTGCAAATCGATATATTTTCTATGAACCTCCGGTTTAACTTCTTGCACATCTTTTGTGGTAATCTCAAACAACTGCATAAAAATTTTTTCACCCTCTATTTCATGCTTGCCGTTTTCAAGTTTTACTAAATCAGTAGCTTTTAAGTAGTTTATTACTCTTTTAACAGCTGCCGGATATTCTTTCGTTTCTACTTCACAATGTATTGATGAATAAAACATTATACCCTCCTATTATGAAAGCGCTTTCATTTACTGTGTAAATTATACCACCTTTTTTTCGATATGTAAAGACTGTTAGCTATAATTAATTACTTGTAATCGTAGAATATCGGAAGTTATTTTTGTGCATGATGTATAAAGTTTTTATATTACGAAATGATTGTTACCTTTTTAACATTATTTAACAAAAGCGCTTTCATAGATAACTTCAAAATTAAAATTTTCAATACTTTAAAGCGCCATTACAAAAAACACAGTATAAAAAATATATAGTAATTTTCCACAATACACTTATTTTGCACTCGTTTAAATGATGGAAACAGAGCTTGATGAGCATTTAGGGTACGAAGAATATGAGCGAAGTGAAAACACAAATTCATGTAATGGCAAAAAAACTAAAAAAGTTAGAAGTTGATATGGAGAAGTTGAAATAGATGTACCGCAAGATAGAGATAGTAGTTTTGAGCCTAAAATAGTGAAGAAACGACAAAAAGAAACAAACGAAATAGCGCAAAAAATTATATCAATGTACGCACGAGGCTTAAGCACAAGACAAATATCATCACAGGTAGAAGATATATACGGCTTTAACGTAAGTGAGGGTACGGTAAGCGATATAACCAATAAAATATTGCCTGAAATAGAACTATGGCAACACAATATCACACTTTTAAAAAGAAAGCTAGTAGCAATTATAAATAAAAATGCGCAAAAAAATTTACCACTTAGAAATATCTAAATGGTAATATTAAAATTCTACGCGTACCAGAATAAAACCATCAGTTTTTTAGGTTTTATTCTGAAAAGGAGGAACGACGAAATGGCGCCCGGTTCGCTAATAGCTGCCTTACGGCGGTTGCTCACTCGGACTAGCACTGCGGTGCGTCGTGAGTTAAACTGATTTTTATAAATAGATAAAAGAAAATCGTCACGAACTAAATGCAGTCCGTGACGACGTGTTTATACCATCCAACAATGATATCCTTTATAAATTGCAACATAAAGCAATATAATAAACCTATTATATATTATAATAATTATCTCCAGCTATTAACGCCATTATTTACCCACCGCTTTTTATTCAACACTTTTTAACGATTCAATCATGTCTATCTTGCGAAGCCTTGATAGCATTAACCTATTAATAATAACAGAAAATACAAAAGTTAAAAGCACCGAGTATACTATGCTTAAAAATGAAACAGTGCGAACAAACATTATAAAGCCCATTTCAACTTGCGTAATTATAAAGTTATGAGCCCATATGCCAAGAAAAACGCCAAGTAAGGCACCAAAAACTGTTAGCACCATATTTTCTTTAAATATATAATCCTTTGTTTCTATATGCCTAAAGCCTAAAACTTTTAAAGTTGCAATTTCTCGTTTTCTCTCGCTTATATTTATACTTGTTAAATTGCTAAGCACTACAAACGCGAGTGCCGCCGCAGAAATTATAATAACAGCTACTACAATATTCATGCTTGTTGAAATATTATCAAAGCTTGCTATAATGCTCTCATTTAATGTTATTCCGTTTACATTATCAAGGCTTAATATTTCATCTCGGACTTTTTCGCTGTTTATATCACCATTAATTAATATTGAATTACTTTCAATGGGTTCTGCAAACAGCTCTTCATAATATCCATTACTCATTAGAATTTCATGGTTTATATATTTTTCATATATACCGCCTATTGTTGCAGTTTGTACTTCACCGCTAATACTTTTTATCCCAATTTCATCTCCTATGCCTGCACCTAATAATTCAGAAAGTTTTTTGCTTATTAGCACAGAATCATCAGGCAATGCAATTTCGTTTTTTGAACTTGTATCTCTTATAATATTCATGCTTTTTAATTCTTCATTGCCGGCATAAACTTGAATATATGCAACAAGTTCTTCATCGCCAAAGATAGTTTCTGTGGCATAAGAAGTGATTGCTTGCATTTCAAGGCTGTTATCAATGCTATTAATTTTGCTGATTATTTTAGCTGTATCTTCTGTACTTTCCTGAGTTGACACCAAAGCTGTGTATAATGTCAGTTCATTGTACTGAATATCGGCAATGCCACCTATTGAGCCTTGCATTCCAAATCCGCTAACAAGTAAGCATGTGCAGCCTGCAATTCCAAACACAGACATAAAAAATCTCTGTTTATAACGAATTAAATTTCTAGCTGTAACTTTAGTGGTAAAAGAAAATTTATTCCAAATAAACGGTATTTTCTCCAAAAACACTTTTTTACCTGCAACAGGCGCTTTAGGCCGCAGTAGCACACTTGTAACCTGTGCTGTTTCTGCCTTAATGGAACTATAAGTGGTAATTCCCATTAAAACTAAAAATATAACAACTGCTAAAAGCATATTAAACCATGGTGTTTCATAACTTAGTGGTGGTAGATTATACATAATATTCCATGTGCCGTATACGATAGGCGGAAAAATCATAATGCCAAGTACAGCACCTATAACTCCGCCTATTAAAGTAGCGCTAAGTGCATATATTAAATATTTCGAAGCGCAGTTAAACTTACTATAACCGAGTGCACGAAAAATGCCAATTTGCCCTCTTTGCTCATCAACCATGCGCTTCATTGTAGTTAAACATACAAGTGCAGCAACAAGAAAAAAGAATATAGGAAAAATAAGCCCTATGACTTGCATTTGATTTACTGTATCTTTGTATGTCGCCATCGAATAATGCATATCCCTTGTTAATAGTGTCCATTCACCATCTTCAAGTTCGTCAATTTCTGCTTTTGCGCTTTCTAGTTTGGTTAAAACATCATCAAATTCCTTTTGCCCGTCTTCACGTGCGCTCGTCAGCTCTATTTGCGCTTCATCTAACAATTGTTCGCTTTTTTCAAGTTCTTCTTCAATTTGTGCAGCAATAGTTGGCACAGGTGGTATTTGCTGCCTTGCAATTGCAATTTCTTCATACCCTGAATTTATTTCATCTTGCGCTTTTTGCATCTCATCATTAAATTCATCTAAATTTTTGCTGTATTCTTGCAATCCGCTTTCATATTCCAAAAGCGCATCCGCTTTAATTTTGTCTGCTCTTTGTGTTTGTGCGGTAAATGAAACTTTTTCTATTATATCTTGTTTATCTTCAATTAAATTTAAATATTCATCGCTAAAAAAATCAAGTGTAGTGGCCTGTTTACTTGATACATACGCTGTTGTATAAAAATCTGAAACAAAGGCTTCTTCAGGTATATATAGAAACGAATTTAGTGTTAAGCTATCAAGCGTGCCGTTTCCTTTTTCAAGGCTCATATAATTTGGGGTATTAACTACCCCTACAACTATAAATTCTGTATATTCAAAAACCTCATCAAGTTCTACTCCGGCTCTTTCAATAGTTATAACGTCACCTATTTTAGGCGTTTCGTATAAATTATTAGGCGCCTCGGCTAAAACTTCGTTAGGCGCTGTCGGGTATCTGCCGTCTACAAGTAAAAGTTTGTTTATAAAGCTATCTTCGCTCCATGATTCCACTCGAAAAATATAGTCAGTTTCGCCAAAATTTGCCTCAACATCGTAAAAATGTCCACCTTCAACAA
>CAYJNL010000005.1:0-124163 GCA_964371675.1 uncultured Bacteroides sp.
CAGTTTCTTCAATTTCAGTGTGCTCGTTTTCAATATTATCAAGTGTCTCAATAACATCACTTTCTTCTGTCTCGCTTATTTCATCAGAAGAACTTGAAATATCGTCATTTTCTGCATTAGAAACAACATGGTCATCAATAGTTTCAGCGGTTTTGGGCTCGTTTAATTGAACAAGTTCATCGCTTTCTGCAACTTCGTTTTCCTCATTTGCAATTTCTTCAACATCTTCACTAGACTCTGTGATATCAACAACCTCAGTGCTGATTATTTCACCGTCAACACTCTCAATAGTCTCTGTAACTTCAATGTGTGTAACGTCTTCCTCTTTATCTGTTACAGCAGTTTCTTCAATTTCAGTGTGCTCGTTTTCAATATTATCAAGTGTCTCAATAACTTGCTCAACTTCAATAAAATTGCTTTCTTCAACATCATCTAAATTAATTGTGCTTGCTTCATCAATTTCTGTCTCTTTAATATTTTTATCATTTTCAACAAGAGTAATATCCTCGTTTTCTTGGACATCACTCATATCAAACTCATTTGTCTCGTTAATAGTTTCGGTAGGGGAGTCTAAATTTTCTGCTTGAATTGGCGTGGTTATTACGTTGTCTGAACTAACTGCAACACTACTATTTTTGCCTTTAAACAAACCTAGTACACTTGTTTTAAGCCTACTAAACACCTTTGACATACTGCTCTCTTCAACTAAGTATTCAACATGTTCATTATCATTTTCAATAGCTGAAATTTCGTTAACACTGTCCATCACATCTTGAGTGCTCTGCAATGTTTGTGTACTGTCACTTGCATTTTCATCAATTACATTTTCTTGTGAAACCTTAACAGGTTCTTCAACATGTTGCTCAGCTAATACTACATCAGAAAATTGCTGCTCACTTCCATCTAAAGTTTCGTCAGACGGTGATGCATCATCTGTTAAAATATTTTCAACTGCAGCATCTAACGCTGTGAAAGAATCAACTTCACGCAGTTTTTCATCATTAGTCGCTGCATCAGATGTTGGCACACGATCATGTAAAGTGCCATCATCAGCAAATATATCTTTAACATTTTTTAATATGTCGTTTGTATTGTTGTTATCTCTATCCATATATCCTGCCATTCAATATATAATTATTTGCTTTAAACTTGTATGCCATTTGTGAAAAAATAGTTTAACTGAAAATCTTGTAGTGATGGCACATAATTATTTATATGTGCCATCACTACAATTAATAATATGAAATAAAAAATTATACCCATATTTTGAGTTTTGTACGTGAGGGCGTGTAAAAAAGTTAGTTATTACGCTGCCGGAGCAGAACTTGAAACCGGTGGGGTAGGTGTTGCACTTGAGCTTGCAGGTGGTGTTGTCGCAGATGAAGACGGTGCAGGTGTTGGTGCAGGTGTAATAACTTCATCTTTCCAGTGTGGCTGGTTAGGTGTAACTGTGCATACATAACGCTGAATTTGTGAGCCATCCGGGTTTGTTACAACAGCGCCTTCAACTACCCAAATATGCTCAAGCATCGGTATTTCGTAATCTTCCTGTGCGCCGCAAACAGAGCATTGACGTGTGCCGTGCCCAACTATTTGGCAAGTAGCTTCCACTCTGGACAAATCAAACCATGTGTGCGTATGCCCGGCAGATACAACAAGGTCAACAAGTGTGCCCTGTGCAACATAGCCTTGATTGGGGTCTTCAACATACTCGGGGTTTTGTCTTATTATAGAGCCGGCAGGTAGCAAGCTGTCTTCCAGTGTAACAGCGCCAATGCCAAGCCTACTTGCAAATAAAGCTGTTTGAGCTTCTTCAATACTTACAAGCCCCACGTAATTTTGTACCTTAACAGTGTTGTCACGGTATGCACTGCTAACGTGAATTTGAACAACCGTGCCTGTGTCTACAAGTTGCCCTGCACCAATTGGGGTGCCGTCAGCTAGTGTAAGTTCTACAACATAGCCGTATGGGTCGGTCTCGTTTTCAACTTGCCTGTAACGTAGCATCGCACTAAAGCCTGCATCTTTAATTGCTTGTATAGCGCCTGCCTCTTCTGCACCGAGAACATCGGGAACAGGGGCTTGTACAACACCCGACGATACACGAAGTGTAATTTGTGTTGTGGTTTTTATAACTTTAGGTGGTTTGGGGTTTTGCCCAACAATCATGCCGGCAGGGTTTTCAGTGTCCGGCACTTCCTCAAAAGTTATGTTTGAAAACTCGCTATACGCATTGTTGCCCTCAACCTCTGAGCGCATTTGCCCAACAAAGTTTGGTAGCTCAGCATCTGCTGCTTCAACAAATAAAACTGTGTCTTGCAAAATCATATAACATGCAATTAGCGAAATAATTAAAAACGCAAGTGTACCGCCTGCCATTGCAGGCCATATCCATTTGTTTTTAAAATTTCTGCCTTTGCTTTTTTTTGTTTTTGTTCTGCTCATGGCACCTCCGCTGAAAACACCCGACAGCATTTGCCCCGCATTTGGTTTTTTGTCATTGTTAATAGGTTTTGCCCTGTCAACTAAAACTGTTGGGCTTGTGTCGGCAACATATTTGTAGTCAAACTCAATTTGTGGATTTTTAATAAATTCGTTTATATCTGTCAGCATCGCCAAAGCAGACTGATACCTCTCTCTGGGCTCTTTTGCCATAGCGTGCTCGGTAATATCTTCAAGCCCGGGTGGTATTGTGGGTTTAATTTGACTAAGTGGCGTTGCAACGTCAGAAATTTGCATTAGAGCAACACTAACAGGAGTATCACTGTCGAAAGGTAATTTGCCTGCAAGCATTTCATAAAGCATAACTCCAACAGAGTAAATGTCAGCCCTGTGGTCTGTAACTTCACCTTTTGCTTGTTCTGGGCTTATGTAATGCACAGAGCCTATTGCCTTATCTGTCATAGTTTGATTTTCACTTCTTGCAAAGCGCGCGATGCCAAAATCCATAACTTTAATAACGCCGTTAGACAACATCATAATATTTTGCGGCTTAATATCTCTGTGGACAATGCCTTTTGAGTGTGCGTGCTGCAAAGCTTTTAATGTTTGCGTTGTAAAGTGCATAACTTCTTTATAAGAAAGTGCATTATTTTTAAACTTCATGTAGTCTTTTAAAGTAATGCCGTCTACATATTCCATAGCAATATATTGCAAGGTTTGTGTAACGCTAACGTCGTAAACTTGCACTATATTGGGGTGGTCTAATACAGAAATAGCTTTGCTCTCATTTTTAAATCTGCGCACGAGTTCTTCGTTTTGCATACATTCTTCACGCAAAACTTTTACAGCTACAACTCTGTTTGCACGTGTATCCATAGCCTTGTAAACAACTGCCATACCACCGTTGCCCACAACTGCTTGTATTAAATATCTTTCATCAAGTAATTTGCCTATAAGCTTATTCATCGAATAGTCCTCCGTTTATTGAGCTGCCACAAGTAAAACAGTCACATTGTCAAGCCCATCAGTCTCAAGTGTGCGACTTATAAGAGCATTTGCTGTTTCATCAAATTTTACTTTGGACAAAATTTTCGTAATTTCCTCATCTGATACGAAATTTGTCAGCCCATCTGTGCATAGTAAAATAATATCGCCTTTTTTTACGGCACATTCACCGTAATCTATTTCTACGTCGCTTGCAACACCAAGCGCTCTTGTAATAAGGTTTTTGTTTGGGTGGTTTTCTGCCTCTTGTGAGGTAATGCGCCCCTGTGATAACAGCTCTTGTACCATAGAATGATCTTTTGTAAGCTGCATGAGGTAGCCGTTTGTATATAAATAAGCACGAGAATCACCCACATGTACAAATTGTGCCAAACTTCCACGCACAACAGCACATACAAGTGTTGTTCCCATACCAAACATATTTTCGTTTTCTTCGCTTTTTCTGTATATAGCACTGTTTGCAATGTCTGTTACATTGTATAAAAATTGTTTAACTTTTGCAGGGCTTTTAAGCGTGTCAATATTCTCGCAAAATGCCCGCTCCATATATTCGCAGGCAACGCCGCTTGCAATTTTCCCGCCTTGTGTGCCACCCATTCCGTCGCACACAACAGACCATACCGTACCGTCTCTTTGGCGACCCGCTCGGTAATTGTCCTGGTTTTCACTTCGCTGGTTGCCTATGTCGGTTTTAGCGACAATTCTCAATGCGATAGTCCTCCTTTTATGTAAATGCAATGCCTGATTAAAATTATGCAGACACGCTCTAATTTTCTTCTCTCCTAAGCTGTCCGCAGGCGGCGCTTATGTCTGTACCTAGCCTACGCCTTACAGTTGCGTTTATGTTTAAACTCAATAACAAGTTTTTAAAATTGGTAACATTTTTTTCGTCACTTGCAGTATAGGGGGAGCCATCAACATTATTAATTGGTATTAAATTCACGTGTGCACCCATACCCTTGAGCAAGTTTGCAAGTGCTTTTGCACATTCCTCGCTGTCGTTAACACCCTTAACCATGCTGTACTCAAAACTAATGCGTCTACCTGTCTCTCTTTGATAAAAACGGCACATATTTATAAGTTGTTTAATTGGATAAGTGTTGTTAATTGGCATCATATTACTGCGCATTTCATCAAAAGGTGCATGAAGAGAAACAGAAAGCGTGATGCCAAGGTGTAAACTTGCAAGTCTCTCAATTTGTGGCACAATACCACATGTTGAAAGGCTAATGTTTCGCATACCAATATTTTCGCCTTCATCTGATGATATTATACGCAAAAATTGTGTTGTATTAATGAAATTGTCAAGCGGCTCACCAATACCCATTAAAACTATGTTTGAAATTCTCTCGCCGATGTCTTTTTTAGCTGTATAAATTTGAGCTGCAATTTCTCCGGCATTTAAGTTGCGCACAAGTCCACCCATTGTAGAGGCACAAAATTTACAGCCCATTCTGCAACCCACTTGCGTGGAAACGCATATAGTATTACCGTAATTATTGCGCATAACAACAGTTTCAATACAGTTATTATCGTTAAGTTTTAAAAGATATTTTATTGTTCCGTCTTTTGATAGTTGTCTTTTAACAATTTCAGCGGTGTCTATAAAACATTTTTCACGTAGGTTGTCTTTAAGTTTTTTTGGCAAGTTTGTCATGTCTTCAAAAGAGGTGACATGGCGCTTATGGAGCCAATCATATACTTGTTTTGCTCTAAATTTAGGCTCGCCCATTTGTATGAAAAAGTCCTCAAGCTCGCTGATTGTAAGTGATGATATATACATAAAAATTATTATAGCACAAAATCTCATAAAACGCCATACTTTGTTAGTACTAATTATTAATAAAGTTTAAACTTTTCTTGTGAACAGTGCCATGAAAAACCCGTCAGACATGTAGTCGGTAGGGTAAAGTGTTGCACATTTATTATCAATTTGCGCGTTGCTTGGTAAATTTTTTATCTCACAGATTTCAAACTCAGTGTTGTTTATTAAAAATTTATCAACAATTTTTTTGTTTTCATCGGGGTTTATTGTGCATGTGGAGTACATTAATTTTCCGCCGATTTTTACATATTTTGAACATGTTTTTAGTATATTTAGCTGAATTTTCGTGAGGCTTTCAATATCAGCCATATTTTTCATTCTCAAATCGGGCTTTTTGCCAAGGATACCAAGACCCGAACAGGGAACATCACATAAAACAACATCTGCATCTGCAAGAGCTTTGTTGTAAATAGTTGCATCATTGTGCATAACTTGTGCACAAGTTATTTTCATGCGCTCTAACGCAGAATTTATTAACGAGAGCCTGTTTTCTGCGGCATCACAGCTTAAAAGAGTACCGCTGTTTTGCATATATTGTGCAAGTGTGGCGCTCTTGCCACCGGGGGCGGCACAAACATCAACGACTTTTTGCCCTTTTAGCGGTGCCAAAACAGCGCAAACAAGTTGAGATGCCTCTCCCTGCACGTGAAAAGCACCTGTTTTAAAGAGCTGTGTTTTTGTGATGTTACCTTTAAAATCAACATAAAGGCAGTTCTCTGCAAAGCCTCTTTTAATTTTGATGTCTTTTTGTGTAAAGTAGTTTTCAACTTCATCAATTGATGAAACAAGTGTATTTATACGCAGGCTTAAAACAGGTTTTGTAAAGCTTTGCTTTAAAACTTGTTCATAATTTGGTATGCGTTTTACAAAAAGCTCCGCAACACTTTGTGAAACGCTATATATTACGCTAATGCGCTCAATTTCGTTTATAAATTCTGCCTTTTCAAGCTCAAATACAACAGCTTTTCTCAAAACTGCATTCACAAGCCCCGAGGCACTTGACTTGCCCATTTTTTTTGTCAAGGTAACAGCCTCATTAATTGCGGCAAAAGAGGGGACACTGTCCATAAATTTTGCCTGATACAGCGCACTTCTCATAATGCACCTAACTTGTGCATCTGCTTTTGAGAGCGGTTTTGACATAAATTTTTGCAGTATATAATCAAGCGTAAACATGCGCTCAACAGTACCGTAAAAAACAGCCGAGAAGAATGCGCGCTCCTCACTTGTGCCCTCAAAATTTTCAAGTGCGGAGTTTAAAATTAAGTTAGAATATCCGCCTTTTTCTTGTTTTATAAGTGCGTTTACAATCGCACGGCGCACGTTAGCCATGTGATACCTCTTTCACGTTTTATTTTAAGAGTTAAAAGCTAAAAATAGTAATAACTAAGGGCCAAAAACTAAGGGCTAAAAATATCGCCTGTGGCAATGGATTTTAATGTTGAGTTAATAAAATCCATACGCAAAGCAGATACATTCAGTTCTTAGTTATTAGCCCTTAGCCGTTAGTCAATAAAAGATTAATGGTGGAACAATCTCAACCCATTAAATGCCATTGCAATGTTATATTTGTTGCATGTATCAATAACATTGCCGTCACGTATTGAGCCACCAGGCTGAACAATTGCTGTAACACCACTGCGGTGTGCACGCTCAATGTTATCGCCGAATGGGAAGAAAGCATCACTACCAAGGCTTACACCGCTTAGTGTGGCAAGCCACTCTTTTTTCTCGCTCTGTGTAAATGGCTCGGGTTTTGACACAAAGCTCTCGCTCCACACGTCATCCCCTGCAACATCTTGCCAATCCTCGCTAATAAATACATCAATTGCATTATCTCTGTTTGCGCGTGGAATATCAGCTTTAAACGGCAAACTAAGCACTTTTGGGTGCTGACGCAGCCACCAAATGTCTGCTTTATTACCGGCCAAACGTGTGCAGTGAATACGGCTTTGCTGGCCTGCGCCCACACCTATTGCACCACCGTCTTTAACATAGCAAACACTGTTGCTCTGTGTGTATTTCAGCGTGATAAGTGCGATGGCAAGGTCTCGTTTTTGCGCCTCTGTAAGAGTGCTATTAGACGTTACAACGTTATTAAATGTGTCGCTTGTAACTTTAAAATCGTTGCGCCCTTGCTCAAAGCTAATACCGAAAATATCCTTGCGCTCAATTTGTGCTGGAGTGTACTTTTCATCAATTTGCACAACATTATAACTGCCCTTGCGCTTACCCGATAAAATTTCAAGCGCTTTTTCTGTGTAAGAAGGCGCGATAACACCGTCAGAAACCTCAGGTTTTATCATAAGTGCTGTTTTTTCGTCACAAGTGTCAGATAGCGCAATCCAGTCGCCAAAACTGCTCATTCTGTCGGCACCGCGTGCACGAGCATAAGCGCAGGCTAAGGGAGATTCATTTATGTTATCGACATGCTGCGTAAAATAAATTTGTTGCTCTGTCTCTGATAATGGCAAGCCAATTGCCGCACCCGCAGGGCTAACGTGTTTAAAAGATGCCGCCGCACAAATGCCTGTTGCCTCTTTTAGCTCTTTTACAAGTTGCCATGAGTTAAGTGCATCCATAAAATTTATATAACCCGGTTTTCCGTTTAAAACGCTAATAGGCAAATTTTCGCTTGAAGCACCATCTGCCATATAAATTTTTGCAGGTTTTTGGTTGGGGTTTACACCGTATTTAAGCTCTGTTTCACGCATATCGTACATACTCTCCACTACCTCTCAAGCTTTGTATTTGTTTTTAATAACGTCTTTATATTCGCCTGTTTTTATGTTGATATATCGCACAAATAAACTAACTTTGTTGTCTTTATCAAGGCTATTCCAAATTAAATTCGCAAAATCTTCTTGGTTGTTTTCGGTGCTTACAAGCACTGGTTCACCACTGAAAGAGGGAATAGGGTCACCATCACATTTATATGTATGTATAAAATGTGCACCACCCTCAATAGGCTGTGGATATTCATAAAAACAGCGCTGCAAGTGGTCGGGGTTCATGTTAGCCGTTTTTAGTATAGACATTTTATATGTGAGTTTTTCATTTTTTACCTTTACCATACAAGAAATTCTTGGTGTAAAGTTTGGCTCATCCGGCTCAAAAGTGCGTTTACGCAAACAGCGCGCAAAGTTTTTGCCTGCTTTCATGCCTTGATATATTGTGTCTGTCTGGTCGCCATTTGTAACAATGTGCGTGTTTTTAAAAATGCGCACCGGTGTATAAATTATTAACGATGGGTCGCTCAATTTTGATGGGTCAGCCGCCATTGTTTCTATGCCATCTTTAGTTTTGGCAAAAATGCGGTTACGGCTATTTTCACTGCGCCCCATAATAAAGTACGCTATAACAGCGTATTCTTTGTTTGGTGTAATGCCTGCAACAATGCCCCTGCCCGGGTATGAGTTAACGGCAAGCTCTGCCGATAGACTTAATTTATCCATATTAATATACCTCTCACTTACTTTTGTCAGCTATCACACTGTCAATTTAAAGCTCTTTTTGTTGTTACAATGTCTAAAGCCTTTGGTAAAATTATATGCTCTGCCTCTTCCATGACACGTTTTTGTAATATCTCGGGAGTGTCAGCGCTTTTTACTTCAACAGCCTTTTGTAAAATTATTTCACCGCCATCCGGTATTTCGTTTACAAAATGCACTGTTGCACCCGTAACTTTAACGCCTTTTTCAAGCGCAGCTTTGTGTACACGCAAACCGTAAAAGCCCTCGCCGCAAAAACTAGGTATAAGGCTTGGGTGCACGTTTATTATGCTTTTATCATATGTACTAGTTAAATTTTCGCCAAGGATACACATAAACCCTGCCAAAACTATAACTTCTATCTGTCTTTGTTTTAATGCAGTGAGAAGTGCATTGTCAAAATCAGTTCTGTTTTCAAAACTTTTTCTGTTTATGACAAGTGTCTCAATTTCAAATGGTGCATTTTTTGCACGCTCAAGCGCAAAAACACCGTCTTTACTCGAAATTACAAGACAAATATCGGCGTTAGGGAGCTTGCCATTTGCCTTAGCATCTATAACGGCTTGTAAATTTGTGCCGCCTCCGCTGACAAGTACTGCTGTTTTTACCACAGTTCCACACCCTTTTTGCCGTCTTGAGATTTCTCAATTTTACCTAAAATGTAAGCGCCGTCCTCACCGTTTTTATGCAGTAGCTCAAGTGCTTTTTTGGCATCGCTGCCCTGCACAATAACTACCATGCCAACACCCATGTTAAAGGTATTATACATGTCACGTGTCGGGATATCGCCTGTTTTTTGAATTAAATCAAAAATAGGTAGCACTTTTACATCATCGTATTTAATTTTTGCAACAAAGCCCTCGGGCAAAGCGCGCGGTATGTTCTCATAAAAGCCACCGCCTGTAATATGGCTAACAGCGCGCAGTGTAACACCGCTGTTTTCATCAAGCAAACTAAGCACAGGCTTTATGTATATTTTTGTTGGTGTAAGCAGTGTTTCACCAAGTTTTGCACCGCTTAGCTCTGCATATTCTTTGTGTAAATCTGCGTTTTCAATATCAAAAACTTTGCGCACAAGCGAAAAACCGTTTGAGTGCACACCGCTCGACGGTAAAGCAATAATAACATCACCATTTTGCATAGTAGTGTTATCAAGAATTTTACTCTTGTCTACAACACCAACTGTAAAGCCTGCTAAGTCGTATTCTTCGTCGCTGTAAAAACCGGGCATTTCGGCAGTTTCTCCACCTACAAGCGCCGCACCTGCCATAACACAGCCCTCGGCAATGCCTTTTACTATGTCTGCAATTTTTTCTGGCACGTTTTTGCCACACGCTATGTAATCAAGAAAAACAAGAGGTTTTGCGCCACATGCAAGCACGTCGTTAACACACATTGCAACACAGTCAATGCCAACTGTATCGTGTTTATCAAGTAAAAATGCAAGTTTTAATTTTGTGCCAACACCGTCTGTGCCGCTAACAAGCACAGGCTTTGTAAGCCCTGTCATGTCTAGCTCGAACATGCCACCAAAACCACCTATACCGCCGATAACTCCACTTGTCATGGTGCGTGCCACATGGTTTTTCATAAGCTCAACTGCCTTGTAACCTGCGGTTATGTCAACACCTGCACTTTTGTAACTTTGTGAAAAACTCTTTTCCGTATTTATCATCCTTTCACAGTAAACAAGCTTATAAACGCATTTTTTTGCGAATAAGCTAGTATAACAGCATTTAATCGTTGTTGTTTATCTTCTGCTCAAACTTGCTTTTGTCTGCCTTAGCAGGTGGTTCAACAGAGTATTTTCCTGTAAAACAGGCATTACAAATTCCGCAAGTATTGCTTGGTGCAAGCCTTTTTAAATCTTCTATGTTCAAATAACCAAGGCTGTCAACACCTATTTTTTTAGCTATTTCTTCAATAGAATATTTATAGGCAAGCAAGTTTTCGCTTGAGTCAATATCAGTGCCAAAGTAGCACGGGTATTTAAAAGGTGGGCTTGAAAGGCGCATATGCACCTCTGTTGCACCTGCATCTCGCACTAGTTTTACAATTTTCAAGCTTGTTGTACCACGTACAATTGAGTCATCAATAAGCACAACACGCTTGCCCTTAACTGCGCTTGCAATAGGGTTTAATTTTATGCGAACATCATTTTCACGCTGTTTTTGGGTAGGGGAGATGAATGTTCTGCCTATGTACCTGTTTTTCAAAAAGCCGAGTTCATAAGGTATGCCACTCTCTCGTGAATAGCCCAGTGCAGCATCAAGCCCTGAGTCAGGCACGCCTATTACGATATCGGCATCAACAGGGTGGCTCTGCGCTAAAAATTCGCCTGCTCTAAGGCGCGAAGAATGCACACACTCACCGTTTATAACAGAGTCCGGTCTTGCAAAATAAATATATTCAAAAACGCAAAAGCTAGTTTTTTTTCCACAATGTGTCTTGTCACTCTTTAAGCCTTCTTCTGTAACTGTCACAACTTCGCCGGGCTCAACGTCACGCACAAAAGTTGCGCCAATTGCATCAAGGGCACAGCTTTCACTTGCAAAAACGTAACTTTCGCCGTATTTTCCGATGCACAAAGGGCGAAAACCCTGTGGGTCTCTCGCAGCAATAAGCTTGCGCGGAGACATTATAACAAGGCAGTAAGCACCTTTTAAATTGTGCATTGCGGCAACAACTGCATTTTCAATACTGCTTGCTGTAAGGCGCTCTTTTGTAATAGTGTAGGCTATAACCTCAGTGTCAGAGGTAGAGTGGAATATACCGCCATCAAGTTCTATTTTTTCGCGTAATACGGCGGCATTTGTTAAATTACCGTTATGAGCCAGCGCCATACTGCCCTTGATGTGGCGTATAACAAGTGGCTGTGCATTACTTCTTGAGATAGCACCCGTTGTGGAATATCTGCAATGCCCAATACTCATTTGACCGCGCGGCAAGCTCTCGAGAGTGTCTTTGTCAAACACCTCATTTACAAGCCCTATATCACGATGTTTCGTGATAACACCGCAATCATTTATTGCCATGCCACAGCTTTCTTGCCCTCTGTGTTGCAAAGCATATAGACCAAAATATGTTGCGGCAACAACATCACCAACGTCACCACTCTTGTCGTAAACACCGAATACACCGCATTCTTCATGCAATTTGTCGGGAAAATTCATATAAAGCTCCGTTCTTTTACTCTCCGAGTAAGCGTTTCATAACTTCTGCATATGCCTCTTCAGCACCGCCAAGGTCACGGCGGAACAAATCTTTATCAAGATGAGCATGTGTTGTGCTGTCCCAGAAACGACATGTATCGGGGCTTATTTCATCTGCAAGCACAATTGTACCATCAGCAAGCCTACCAAACTCAAGTTTAAAGTCGATAAGCTCTATGCCAACATCTTTTAGATGCTCTGCTAAATATGTATTAACTTTTAGTGCATAATCGCTAATTACTTCAAGCTCTTCTTTTGTTGCGGCATCAAGCACAGCAATGTGGTACTCATTAATCATTGGGTCTCCAAGTGCATCGTCTTTGTAACAGAATTCAAGCACAGTGCTCTTTAAAACAGTGCCCTCTTCCATGCCAAGACGTTTTGCAAGGCTACCTGCTGCAACGTTGCGTACAATAACCTCAAGCGGCACTATCTCAACTTTTTTAACAAGTGTTTCTCTGTCGCTAATCTCTTGAACAAGGTGTGTTGGTATGCCTTTTTCCTCAAGCATTTGCATCATTCTGTTAGTAACACGGTTGTTAACAATGCCTTTGTCTCTAATTGTGCCTTTTTTTGCACCGTTGCCTGCTGTTGCATCATCTTTGTAGTCAACAAGTACAATATCGCTCTCGCTTGTTGCGTAAACTTTCTTAGCTTTTCCCTCGTATAATAATTCTTTTTTTTCCATTGTAATAATTCTCCAATCCTTTATTTATATTGATTTTTAATTTTATAGTTTAGCTACTTCGTCTTGCAAAGCTGCATCTTTTTGCGCTATTTGTGCAGACATTTCGTCTCTTGCCTCAAGTAGTAGGTTGTAAATACGCTCGTCATTAACGCCCAAAATTTGTGCGGCAAGAACTGCGGCATTTTTTGCACCGCCAACTGCAACAGTAGCAACGGGTATTCCCGGTGGCATTTGAACTGTTGATAGCAGTGCATCAAGTCCATCTGCTGCTCCGCCTTTACACGGTATACCTATAACGGGCAAAACAGTATTTGCCGCTACTGCACCTGCAAGGTGCGCCGCCATACCTGCTGCCGCAATTATAACACCAAAACCGTTTTTTGCGGCATCTTTAGTAAACTGAGCCGCCTTGTCAGGTGTGCGGTGTGCGCTCATTACGTGCACTTCACATGGAATATCAAATGCCTTTAGCTGTGCTACGGCACTTTTTACAACGGGCCAGTCACTGTCTGAACCCATTAATACTGCAACTTTTTTTTGCATAAAAATCATTCCTTTCTGAATTAAAACAACACCTAAAATTAATATGGGCACTGCTTGTTTTGAAATATAATTTTATAATTATGCCATAAGCTACAAACTAAAATTATAGTTTTTTGCCAAGGCTAATTTAAAACAAAATAAAGTGATATACAGGGGTTTCTCTATATACAAAAAACAAAAAACCGCACACATACCAAAGGGCGCGGTGCGGCAAAACTATACACGTATTTTGTATGATGCCAAAAGAGGGTAGCCTAAAATTGTGTCGTAATAACGGCACAATTTATCAAATTTAATGCTTTTAGAACAGTTAAACACCGGCGCCTCCCATTAAAAATAAACAGATAGCATAAAAAATTTGCATACATTTTAATGTATTTAATAATATACTTATTATAATACATTTTACGACACTTATCAATATTTTTCACAATATTTTTATAAATATATTTTATAGTAAAGAGGGTTTGAGAGCGTGAGCAAAATTTACCTAATATTACCATTGCC
The DNA here is from genome assembly GCA_964371675.1 of uncultured Bacteroides sp. GTDB lineage: Bacteria > Bacillota > Clostridia > Oscillospirales > Ruminococcaceae > Ruthenibacterium. The sequence continues at coordinate 13,714 of CAYJNL010000005.1, forward strand.
CACAATGTAGTATTTATAGCTTGTCATTTCCTTTAACCCCATTGGGCCGCGTGCGCCAAGTTTTTGTGTAGAAATCCCAATTTCACAGCCAAGTCCAAATTCGCCGCCATCTGTAAACCTTGTGGAACAATTAACATAAACACATGCACTGTCAACATTTTTTGTAAAATAAGCGGCATCTTCATCACTTTGTGTGACAATTGCCTCACTGTGTTGTGTGGAGTGCTCTGTAATGTGGCAAACGGCATCTTGTGTGCTGTCAACAACTTTTACAGCTATTATGTAATCAAGAAATTCTGTGTCAAAATCATCTTTATTTGCAGGTGTACCGCTAATTATCTTCTGTGATTTTTCACATAAACGCATTTCAACGCTTTGACTTTCACTAAGTTTTTTTTGTAGTAAAGGTAAAAATTTTTGTGCAATGTCCTTGTGCACAAGGCAAACTTCTGCCGCGTTACATACGGAGGGTCTGCTTGTTTTTGCGTTGTTCACAATATTTAGTGCCATGTAAATATCTGCGGATTTATCAACATAAATATGGCAAATACCTGTACCTGTTTCAATACAAGGCACCTTTGCGTTGTCCACACAGGTGCGTATTAGGCCTGCACCTCCACGTGGAATAAGCAGGTCCACAAAACCGCGCGCCTGCATCAACTGCATGGCGCTGTCGCGCGAGGTGTCTTCAATTAAATTAATAATATTTTGCGAAATTCCGTGCAATTCTAAAGCTTTTTTTAGGGCAATTGTTATGGCTTTGTTTGTGTTTATCGCCTCTTTGCCACCGCGAAGCACACACACGTTGCCACTTTTAAAGCATAATGCGGCGGCATCTGCCGTAACGTTTGGTCTGCTCTCGTAAATAATTGCAATAACACCCATTGGTACACGTGTTTTCTTTATTTTAAGCCCTGCACTATTAGTGGTTTCTTCAATAATTTCTCCAATTGGGTCGGGCAGTGTTGCCACATGGCGCAGTGCACTTGCCATGTCTTTTATACGCTGTGGTGTAAGTTTTAACCTGTCAATCATAACAGGGGAGATGTACTCACTCGCGGCTTTTACGTCTAATTCGTTTGCACTCAATATCTCTTTTTCACACTCGCATAAGCAGTCTGCCATTGCTTGTAAAATTATATTTTTCTTTTCAGTGCTCAGAGATAAAGCCTCTTGCTTTGCTTGTTTTGCGCTTTCAAGTAATTGTAACGTCGTCATTTTTTCACCGCCTATTTAATATCAAAGTATGTGCCAACTTTTTTGCCGTCCAGTATATCATACAGGTTATTTGGGTTGCTACCATTTGTAATTATTGTGGGTATGTTGCTCTCTGCTGCAATTTTAGCCGCCTCAAGCTTTGTTATCATGCCACCCGTACCAAGTTTTGATCCAGCACCATTTGCACCGTCAAGCAAGTCTTTTGTAATTTGGGTTACTTTTTCAATTAGCTGTGCATCGCTGTTTGTGCGTGGGTCTTTTGTGTAAACACCGTCTATATCAGTTAATAAAATAAGTAAATCAGCCTTAACATGCACTGCAACAATTGCGCTTAAAGTGTCGTTATCGCCAACTGCAATTTCTTGTGTTGCAACTGTGTCATTCTCATTGATAATAGGCAACACACCTAGCTCTAAAAGGCGACACAGCGTGTTTTTTGTGTTAAAACTGCGCTCTTTGTCCTTTAGGTCTTCACCTGTTAAAAGTAGCTGTGCAACAGTGTGGTTCTCATTGCCAAAATATCTGTCATACCTAAACATAAGCTCGCATTGCCCAACTGCCGCCGCCGCTTGCTTAGTTGGTATGTCGGTTGGTTTTTCACTCATCATTAGTTTGCCTACACCCATACCTATTGCACCCGAGGAAACAAGTAGTACTTCATTGCCTGCGTTTTTCATATCTGATAAAACCTGGCATATTTTCTTAACAAGCCTTATGTTTAAGTTGCCTGTTTTGTGCGTTAATGTAGACGTGCCTATCTTTACAACAATGCGCATGAAAAATCTCCAATCTGATATTAAGAAACATAGATAGTGTCGACAATAGTGTTCAGCCGGCAGATTTTGGCGGTTTTTTCGCTCTACGGCGGCGTCAAAATTTGCATTCCAGAAAGGAGTGCTTCATTTTTCCTCTTTGTAGAGCAAAAAAATCGCTCAAAATCTGCTCGTTTCAACTACTGTAGACACTATCTAGTATTTATAATAATTTTTTATTTATCATTTTAATATATAGCCCTTGTGAAATAGCTTAATAATTGTTATGTAAAACACCTGATTTTGCAATTAATGTCTTTGCTGTTTCGGTTGAAATTGAACGGCCATACGAGACAACTTGCCCGTTAATTGCAAAGCCCGGTGTTTGCATTGTACCGTAAGTTGCAATTTCTTTTATCTCATGAACTCGTACAAGGTCATCTTTAATTTTAAGCTGTGCCATTGCCGCTTTTATATTGTTATAATTTTCACTGGAACGTGCATCATAACCACCCAGTGCGGCAAACTTGTGTTTTTTAACATATGTGACATTTGTTTCATCAATGTTGTTTGAAACGCTTGTAATATTAATGTTTTTGTTGTTTTTATTTCCACCGAAAATTGACATAATAGCTCCTAACCGCCATACATTTTGTGCTTTTAAATGCTGTGTACACACTGAATTGTAATGTATGGCTGAAAATTAAATTTACAGTTATCGGACAGTTTAGGCTATAGCAAAGCCAAAGCAGACCGAACGCAACTCAAACTGCTTGATTTGCCCACGTAGCGGTGTTATCATCTTAGTCAAACGCTCAGCTTAGCTACATTAAAATATATGCTTATTGCTCTTTCTCTGCAACAACAGTACTCTGAATATATAGCTCGTCCAGCTGCTTGTTGCTAACTGTTTGTGGAGAGTTGCTCATTAATTCGCCTGCATTTTGCATTTTTGGGAAAGCTATAACATCGCGGATAGAATCGCGCTTCGCAATAAGCATAACAAGCCTGTCAAAGCCAAAAGCCATGCCACCGTGTGGCGGTGCACCATATTTATATGCCTCTGTTAAAAAACCAAAGCTCTCCTGTGCGTAATCTTCGTCCAGCCCAAGTGCGTTAAACATGCGCTGTTGCAATTCAGGGCTATTAATACGTATTGAACCACCGCCAATTTCACAGCCGTTTAATATCATATCGTATGCGCGTGCTCTCATTGAGGCAGGGTCTGTTTCAAGTTTTTCAATGTCCTCGTCAACAGGCATTGTAAATGGGTGGTGCTTTGCAACAAGTCTGTCGTCCTCTTCGCTCTTTTCAAAGAGAGGGAACTGTGTAACCCATAAGAATGAAAACGCATCTTTGTCAATAAGTCCGCATTTTTCTCCTACCGCAAGGCGAACTTGCCCAAGCGCTGTGCACGCTGTGTCATTATTAGCATCTGCAACTATTAAAATTACATCTCCGGGCTGTGCATTAACTTTCTTGTAAAGTGCTTCTTTTTCTTCGTCTGACAAGAACTTTTCAAAACTGCTTGATGTATTTTCTGCTGAAATTCTTGAGTACGCAAGCCCTTTTGCACCATATGTTTTTGCAACTTCCGTCAATTTGTCAATCTCTTTGCGCGTCAATGTGTCAAAACTGTTTTTTGCATTAATGCAACGCACACTGCCTCCGCCAGAAATTGCAGATTTAAACACTACAAACTCGCTGTCTTTTACAACATCTGTTATATTAATAAGCTCTAGCTCAAAGCGCATGTCGGGTTTGTCACTGCCAAACCTGTCCATTGCATCTTTGTAAGGTAGGCACAAAAACGGTGTTTTTACATCTAAATCTAAAGTCTCTTTAAAAATCTTTTTAACAAGCCCTTCATTCGTGCTCATAACGTCTTCTTCTGACACAAAAGACATTTCCATGTCAATTTGTGTAAACTCGGGCTGGCGGTCAGCACGCAGGTCTTCGTCGCGGAAACAGCGCGCAATTTGATAGTATTTATCAAAACCCGATAGCATTAAAATTTGCTTATAAAGCTGTGGAGACTGGGGAAGTGCAAAAAATTTGCCCGGTTGTACACGGCTTGGCACAAGGTAATCGCGAGCACCCTCAGGTGTTGATTTTATAAGCATTGGTGTCTCAATTTCAATAAAGTTGTTTTCATCATAGTAATCACGCACCATTTTTGCAATTTTACTGCGCAAAACAATTGGGCTGTGCACTTCGGGTCTGCGCAAATCTAGGTATCTGTGTTTTAGCCTTAGCTCGTCTTTAACTTTTATCTCGTCACGCAATTCAAAAGGAGGTGTTTGTGCAGTGCTCAAAATTTTCATCTCTGTTACAAAAAGCTCAATACCGCCTGTTGGTATTTTGTCGGTTTTTGCAAAGCGTTCACGTACAGTGCCGCTTGCAATTACAACGTATTCACTTTTTAGCTCTTGTGCTTTTGCAAAAACCGCTTTATCTGTACCATCATCAAAAATAAGTTGTACAATACCGCTTGTGTCGCGCAAATCTGCAAAAATAACGCCGCCTTTGTCTCGGCTTTTTGCAATACTGCCCGCAACTGTAATTGTTTCTCCTGCATTTTTCTCGCGCAACATGTCACAATAATGTGTGCGCCTCATATTTCCCAAAGTTTCCATTTAAACCATCCTTTTATTATATTAATTATATTTAACGATGAAATCGTTTTTTTATCTCATCTTTTAAAGCTTTATCTGCAAATAAATATAGCCCCATTGCCACTACAACACAAGTTATAACTGCAACAAAAGCGCCCCACACATTGGTGTTAAACCCAAGCAAAAAAGTGCCTATAGGTAAAAAACTAATAAGGGTAACTGCCAGTATAAAACCAAAGTATTCTGAAAAATATCTCTTTGAACGAACTGCCAAAATAGTGTAAAGTATCAACATTGCTACTGTTAAAAACGGAAAAACAAAGTCTGTTGACCAAAAAAGCATACCTGTTGAAAAATCAATAGTGAGCAAGAGCGCAGAAAGTAACAAATAACCATAAAACATTTTTTGTGCAAGGCGCATGTTTTCACTGATAATGTAAAACATGCCAAGACAAAATAAAATTGCCGAGGTTGCAATTATCGACCACAGTATCGAGCCAGCCTCATGTGTGAAAATATTTATATAAATACTTATTATTATAGATGTTACCGAAATAAAGAGGGGCGAATTTTTGAGTGGTTTTTTCTCACTTACAAGTTTTTTGTATTTTGGGTATTCCACAAATGTTTCGCTCTGTGTACCAAGGCTCTCAAAGCACAGTGGGCAAAGCTCCTCGCTGTCATAAACAGCCACATTACAATTGTTGCACTTTTTCATTTACTTCCCCCCAGTTGTTTGAATAAACGGCAACATTTTGCCCCAGTGCCAAAGTTAGCGAGGTGAAAAACGCCCTTGCAATGCTAGCATCTGTTATAGAGCGTGTAAAACTAAAACAAAGCTTATCTTCAAAAGAACAAACACCGCAATTTATGGGGCTTTTTTGTGTAGGGTAAAGCAATACTTCTGCACACTCAACATATTGCTTTATGCCATCGGGAAAATCCACCTTACCCAAATTTGTGAGTGTAATTGTCTTTCGAAGCTCTCCTATAAACCTAAAACCAAGAGGTATAAAAATATTCTTTATTATAAGCGGTGTATTCATGGCAAGCACATTGTTAGAGCGTTTAATATTTTTTACAAACATATCTTCTAAATAATCTTGGTTAGAAGATAATTTAAGCTGGTCTGTAACAGAGGCAAGTAAATTTTCAATTTTTGTATCGGGCGACATTTTATAAGATATATTTACAATGCCAAAAAAGTTTTTCAAAGTTTTTGAGGCGAAAATTTTTCTTAAATTTACAGGTACCGCAATTACAATAGGTTTTTTGTTGCCTGTTTTGCTTTGCTTTTCATTATAAATTGCTTTAATTAGATATGCAATAAGAAATGCTGTTATAGTGCAGTTATATTCTTTGCTACACTCTTTTAAGCGCGCAACAGATATTACCCCCGTTACAACGCTGTGGCCACTATGCTTATATTGTTTACCTTTTAACCTAAAAGAAAACCCCTCACGTGTAATGGTTTTTCTTCTGTTATATGTTTTTCTACTGTAATGTCTTAAAAAACTATCCTCATCATTTTTGTCTTTTTCGTCAAACAAAAGCACCTTACCTTGTGGGTCTATATTGCCGTGTTTTATGCAAATATAATAGTAAATAAGAGATTTGATATATTCCAAAATGCCGTTGCCATCTGTTATGGAGTGAAATGCCTCAACAGATACTCTGTTTTTATAGTAAAGCACCTTTATTATATAACCTTTGTTTTCAAACTTTATTATATTGTCACATGGAGAATTTAAATCTTCTTCAACTTTAAAATAAATGTGGTTTCTGTCAAAATAATTCCAAAAAACGCCTCTTCTTAGCCTTAAAAAGAAAAGGGAAAAGCGCTCGTAAATCATGTTTACGGCAAGTTGAAGTGTATCAGGGTCAATTTCTTCATTTAGCACCACCGACACCCTAAAGACAGAGGAATTATTTTTGCTTGTGACAGAGGGGAAGAGCTTTGCTGTAATATCCAGCTTATTATAGTCTTCCAAAATAATCCCTCCAATTTAATTAAAAATATAATTGTGTAAAAACTAAACAATTTTCCGGCATTCAAGGTAATAACGTTTTTCTCTTGCAGTGCCCATGCTAAAAGTTTTACGGGGCAAAACGCCACCTAAAACAACACCTTTAAAAATGTCACTCTTTTCAAACTCAGGTAATATAACACCTACACAACTGTCTTTTGCAAGCTTAAAAACTACATCTTCGCCGTGTATGTAATCTACATTCAAAGCTTTGTTTTGTGCGCAAAATTCATCAAGAAATGCCTCAACAGTACCAACAGCAAGGGGGTAGGGGGAGTTTTCAATAACAAAACTTTCACTATTGCCGTTATTTACAATTTTTATATTTTGTGCAGTGCTATCTACGTTTGCACTATTACATATTTTACATAATGCACCCTTTTTTTGCAACCATTGTGTGAATGAACCTTTTAAATTATTAAGGTCAGCACCAAAAATCACCCTGTGAATTGGCTCAATTTCAATTGCTTTGCTGTGAATATTAACGAGCTCCACAAGACAGTAACGTGCGGGGTGATGCAAAGCCTCGTTTTCTGACAAGCCTTTTTTAACCTCTTGCCAGTGCGCTTTCGCCGTTGCAAGAGAGTGGTTACCGTCGCCCACAGCCATTGCAAGTGGGGTAGAGCCTTTTGCAAGTGGGTATTTTGCGTCAAAAACTTGTGCGCTACCTATTGCTTTAACAGCATTTTCAATGCGCTCAATTTCAGCGCTGTCTTGTACTGCATAGCCTGTTATTTTACCGCCCTCAAGCATCAGTTTTGTGTCATAAACACAGGGGAATGTGCTCTTTTTTTGCTCAAGTGGTTCAATTACAGTATGCTCGCTGTCGTCTATAAGCATTAAAATGTGTGGCAATTCAAGACATGCGTTTTTGCGCACTTTAAGCCTCGGTGGTATGCGCGCAACAACAGTGTTTTCGCTAGGGCGAATTGCAGGCAAAGCGCCTTTTTCGTAGCTGTACTGCTCTAGGTCAACAGTGCCGACAATACCGCAAAGAGGCTCTTGTTTGCCGTTAAAATAACGATTTGTATATATAAAACCCTCAATAGTTTTTGTCAAAACATTATTTTCATATTCTTTCATGTTTTGTGTTATTTTATTTATTTTTTCGTCTACATTGTCATTCTCAAGGTAAATTTCCGGTAGAGTTAAGTGCAATGTGCTCTTTTTATCATTGCAAAGCTCCTCTGCATTTTGCCAGTAATCAGGCTCGCTTGTAAACTGGTCACATGCAAGGCTAGGCCAATAATTCATGTCAACATCATCATTAGGTAGTAAAATTTTAGCTGATTTAAAAATAGTGCTCATTCAAAAATTCTCCGTTCTGATTTTATATTATTCACAATATAGCTTTGTTTAAGTGGTGTAATGTGGTTTACCTTTACAGTGGTATTTAATTATTTTAACTGTTTGAAGTAGCTGTTTTTCTGTAAACTGACGGTGTTAAGCCAAATGCTTTTTCAAAAACAGTACTAAAATAGCTTGCATTTATATAGCCAACCTTATTACTAACCTGTGTAATAGATGCCCGTGTATTCTTTAGCAAGTATTTTGCAGACTCCATACGTACATTTAATATGTATTGCGAGAGTGTCATTTTTTCGTATTTTGTAAATTCGTTACTAAAAAAAGATGTATTGAGTTCAACGTGCGCTGAAACAGAAATTATAGACAAATATGGGTCTTTAAAATTATTATTAACGTAATCTTTAGCCTGTGAAATAATAAATTCAGGGCTTAAAACTTTTAACGGTTTAGTCAAAGTGTATATTTTTTTTAGTTGTTCATCTGTGGTTTCAAATAATTGAGGTATGCTCAAACCATCAAATAAGCTGTTAATAAGTAAATTTTCAGGTACTATAATATTAGGGTTTTCATCTAATGTCGCTTTAATATATTTTAACAACAAATGCTTTAAAAACAATAGTATGTCATCATGTGTCATTTTGTTTTCTTCAATAAAAGTATGCTGCTGTTTTAAAATTTCTGCTGCACTTTCAAAATTACCGCACAGCAAAGAGGCAATAATAATATCTTCCGCATTAAAAAGTATGCTAAAAGCATCAAACATCGTGCTACTATCTTGTAATGTATCATTTTTCAGCACAAGCTTAAATGCGTTTATACCAAAAGCCTCAACATAAGAATCGCACAATTTGTCTATACCTTTATATATGCCACCTGTCCACACACCAAATGGCATAGTATGTGTGTTTTGCAAGGTTTTGTTGAGCGTTGCAAGAAATTCTTGTATAGAGTAATTTAGCGTATCTTTATACTTATCCATAACACAGTAAGTAACACCTCGTGAGAAAACCTCTATTTTACTAAAATTGTTTTGTGGGAATTTTTTGCTTATAATTTGGTGTATCTTGTTTTCAAATGCAAGGATGTTTATAGGTGTTTGAACATCGCCTTTTAAACAGCGAAAATTTATAACACAAAAATAGCTTGATTCATATTCTTTTTTAAATTGTTCAAAACCCTCAAAACGCCATTTGCTGTTAAATACAAAGAGGTTTTCTTCTATAATTTTTTGAAGTGAGTTTTTATTGACTTGCATATTAAAGGCTTTTGCAAGGCGCTGCAATTCACTTAAAAGCTCACTTGCACTAAATGGCTTTTGTATGCAAGAAAAAGCACCGTTGTCTAGTGCGGTTTTAATATGCACAGAATTGTTATATTCACTCATAAAAATAAAAGGTAGTTTTGGGTATTTTTTGTGTACATCTTCTTGCAATTCAATGCCGTTTATGTTTTGTGTTTTGATATCGCTTAAAATTATATCCACATGGTTGTCGTCAAGAAAATTTAGTGTATCTACGCTGTTTTTTGCAACAAAAACAATCTCGAAACTATATTCGTTCCAAGTTAGGGCTCTACTAATCCCATTGCTGATTATGTCGCTGTCGGAGGCAATTAATACTTTAACCATATAAATTCTCGTAAAAAATTATTTTATTCGTTTTTTCTAAACCGGTAAACTAACTGCTTTTTGCATTTAATATCAAAGCAATATATTAACATTGTATATTTATGCACTTGTATTGTCAATAAACACTTTTTAAAATATTGCTTATTCAAGGCTTGCTTTGCACCTGTAACCGTCAAATTCACCAAAGACTACACTAACAATATCTCCACTTTTGTATCCCTTTGCCTCAACAAAAACAGGTACATATTCTCTTGTGTAACCTGTAAATATATCGCCGTCAACATTGTTTTCAAGTAAAACTTTAGCAGTTTTGCCGTGCATATGCTTAATAATTTCACTGCGTATTTCATCAGATGATTCTTGCATTGCTTTAACACGCAACGCTTTTGTCTCTTTATCAATTTGGCATGGCAGGTCGTATGCTTTTGTGCCTTTGCGCTTTGAATAGCCAAAAACATGTACTTTTAAAAAACGCATTTTACGCATAAATTCAACACTTTGTGCAAAATCTGCATCACTTTCACCCGGGAAGCCTACTATTACATCAGTTATAAAAGTTGCCTCGGGTATTTTTTTGCGTATATTTTGCATAACATTACTGAATTGCTCTGTGCTATATGGCCTGTACATATTTCGCAATGTTTTGTCGCATCCGCTTTGAAGTGCCAGATGAAATTGTGGGCATAGTTTTGGGATGCTTGCAAATTTTGTAATAATGTCATCAGGCAGTAAATCAGGCTCTAAACTGCCAAGCCTTATATTGTGTACGCCGTCTATCTCAGCAATTTTTTCAACAAGAGTTGCAATGTTTGTGTTTGTGTCTTGCCCGTATGCACTTAAATTAATACCTGTTAAAACTACTTCGGCACAATTTTCGCTTGCAAGTTGTTTAATTTCTTCTAAAATACTCCTCTCGTCACGGCTACGTGCTTTACCGCGTGCATATGGTATTATGCAGTATGCACAGCGTCTATCACAGCCATCTTGTACTTTTATAAAACCACGTGTTTTTCCAACTTGTTTTGGAGCCGGCAATTCTTCAAACTTTTGTGTTTTTGTGTACGGTGATACGTCCTCAATACGTGTTTTGCTCTTTAAAAAATTTTCTACATGTAAAAGAAGTTTTGCACGTGAACCGGAGCCTGTAATTATATCAGCCTCTTTTATTTTCAGTGCGTTTTCCTCATATGCTTGTGGAAAACAGCCTGTTAAAACAGTTACAGCATTTGGGTTTTCTCTCTTAGCACGGCGCAGTATTTGCTTGCTTTTTTTATCACCGCCATCTGTTACGGTGCAACTGTTAACAACATATATGTCTGCTATTTCATCTTTTTGTGCAAGCGTGTAGCCGTTTTCGCAAAAAAGTCGTATTAAAGAAGATGTCTCGTTTTGGTTTACCTTACAACCAAGTGTGTGGAATGATATTTTCAATGTATTACCTCGTTATAGTTACTGTGTTACATAATAAGTGGCATGTGCGTAGCACCGCCATAAAATAATTATAATAATCTAGCTTTGTACACTATATATTTTATCGTAGTTTATACGTTAATAATATTATTATACTAAAAAAGCAATATTACGGCAAGTCACTTCATATAAATATAGAGAAAAAGGAGGGACAAATTTCATGAAAAAGAAAATTAGCGCTTTTGTTATAACAATAATATTAATTACAGGACTTATTGTGCCTGTTTTTGCACAACCGGTGGCTGAAAACTCCTTGTTACCTGAGCAAACAGCACCGGAGGGTAACGGGGAATTACAACCACCTGTGCAAACAGAGCAGCCACAGCAAACACCTGTACCAGAGCAAACAGAGCAAAATACAGCACAAACCGAAGTACCGCCAGCAGCAGAAAATACAGATGAAACAACACAGCAGCCTATAATATCAGATATGCTAAACGATTCTTCAATAAACAACATAACAGACGATGTGCCAAAGGCAAACACAGCGCGCATTGAACTGCCTGAGTTTGATGTGCCTTGCCGCAATGCAATTCTCGTGTCATCCGATACGGGAGAAGTGCTTTATGAAAAAGACCCCGACACACCTGTGCCTGTTGCTTCCATAACAAAAGTTATGACACTGTTAATAACACTAGAGGCTGTTGAGGCAGGCAAAGTTAGCTTGCAAGACTATGTGCCTATATCACAGCACGCGTTTAACATGGGTGGTAGTCAAATTTGGCTTGAGCCGGGTGAGCAATTTACACTTGATGAGTTAGTAAAGGCAATTTGCGTAAACTCTGCAAATGATGCCGCCGTTGCAGTTGCGGAGTTTGTAGGTGGCTCAGAGCCTGCATTTGCAGAGCTTATGAATAAGCGTGCACAAGAGCTTGGTATGGAAAATACGCACTTTGTAAATGCGTGTGGGCTTGATGCTGAAGGGCATTTGTCAACAGCGCGCGACGTTGCAATAATGTCAGAGGCGTTACTGCACCACCCACTTATTTTAGAGTATTCCGGTATATGGACGGATTCTTTGAGAAATGGGCAAACACAACTTGTAAATACAAATAAACTGCTGAATGTATACGACGGAATAACAGGACTTAAAACAGGTACAACAAGTAAAGCAGGCGTGTGCATAAGTGCAACGGCAACTAGAGAGGGCACAAGCTTAATAGCTGTTGTTCTTGGCTCAAACTCGGGCGCAGAGCGCTTTGAAGCAGCTACGTCGCTGCTTGACTACGGCTTTGCAACATATGAGTATGTACCTTTTCCACAATTGCAATTACCACCTGATGTTATAGATGTTTCAAGTGGAGAAACACGTGAGGTAAACTTAATTTACGGTACACCGGAAGGTGTTCTAATAAGAAAAGGCGAGGAAAAAGACTTATCTGCAATATTTGCAGTGCCACAGAACGTGCAAGCACCTATAGAGGAAGGGCAAGAACTTGGAGAGGTAACACTTATGCTTGCGCAAACAGAACTTGCTAAATATCCTGTGTTTGCACAAGAAGAAGTAGAAAAAATGAATTTAAAAAATGCACTGCTTCTTTTGAAAAACGCACTTTTAACTTTGTAATAAAAGTTAGCTAATAAAAAACCTAATGTGCATAGCACAGCCATGAAATAAATTGCAAATAACCCATGTGGGATTTGAGGGTTATTTATATTAGCGTTAGCTAATATAAATTGGCATGTGCGTAGCACCGCCATAAAATAAGTTATAAATAACCCGTACAGGATATAAGGGTTATTTATATTAGCGTTAGCTAATATAAATTGGCATGTGGCTGTGCCACGCCATGAAATAAATTGTAAATAACCCGTATGGGATTTGAGGGTTATTTACATATTGTATTGACACGCACCCCCTTTTTAATATATAGTATTATTATAAGTAGTTGATGTAACAACATATTATTGTTTTTTTTGTTTCAGAATGGAATGTGCAGTAACTTTAAAACAGAAAAACAATTATGTAATGTTATAAAAAACATTTAAAGGGGGCAAATTAATGGGTGTTTCATTAAATTTAAAACACATTGGAAAATTTGTAAACGAAGCTGAAATTTCGGCTAATTTTCCGCAAGTTAAACTTGCACATGAACTTTTAGATAGCAGGCAGGGTACCGGCAATGATTTTTTGGGTTGGCTGGACCTGCCTGTTAATTATGACAAAAATGAATTTGAACGCATAAAAGCAGCGGCTGAAAAAATTAAGAAAAATAGCGATGTACTTATTGTTATTGGCATAGGTGGCAGCTATCTTGGTGCACGCGCCGTTATAGAATCATTAAAAGGTACACTTTACAACAATGTTTGTAAAGACACACCGCAAATTTATTATGTGGGCAATTCCATTAGTTCTGCTTACTTGAATGATGTTTTAAGTGCATGTGAGGGTAAGGATATAAGTGTTAATGTTATATCAAAGTCAGGCACAACAACAGAGCCTGCTGTTGCGTTTCGCATCTTTAAAAAATTGCTTGAAGAAAAATACGGTGCAGACGGTGCAAAAGAGCGTATTTTTGCAACAACCGATAAAGCTAGAGGCACACTTAAAGAATTGTCTGACACGCAAGGTTACGAAACATTTGTAGTGCCCGATGACGTTGGCGGCAGATATTCTGTTTTAACAGCTGTGGGCTTGCTACCTATTGCAGTTGCAGGTTGTGACATTGAGGCGCTTATGCAAGGTGCACAAAATGCAAGAGAAGAGCTATCTGTTTGCAGCGAGGATAACAGCTGTTACAAATATGCATCTTTGCGCAACATACTTTACCGTAAAGGCAAAGTGGTGGAGCTTTTGGCTTGTTATGAGCCGAATTTTACAATGATGAACGAGTGGTACAAACAACTGTTTGGCGAGAGCGAGGGCAAAGACCAAAAAGGTATTTTCCCTGCAAGTGTTATTTTTTCAACAGACTTGCACTCAATGGGTCAGTTTGTACAAGAGGGTTCTCGCATTATGTTTGAAACGGTTGTTGACATAAAAACGCCTAAAAATGACATATTTATTGAAAAAAGTGCAGAGAATTTTGATGGGCTAAACTTTTTATCAGAGCAAAATATGAGCATTGTTAACCGCAAGGCAATGGAGGGCACTGTTTTGGCGCACACAGACGGTGGCGTGCCAAACATAATAATTGAAGTAGACAGCCTTTGTGAAAAAGATGTGGGTTATTTAATATACTTCTTTGAAAAAGCTTGTGCAATTTCGGGCTACATGCTTGGCGTTAACCCATTTGACCAACCCGGTGTAGAAAGCTACAAGAAAAACATGTTTGCACTGCTTGGAAAACCCGGCTTTGAAGAGCTAAAAAATGAACTGGAAATGAAACTTAAATAAATTTTTTAAAAAAAGTATTATTTTTGTAAAAAGTATGTTATAATATTAAAAAGCAAAAAAAAGATGTAAAACCATAAAAAACACCGAGAGGTGTTAAATAAAAGGAGGCTAATATCTATGATTAATTTGATTATTGGTGAAAAGGGCTCCGGTAAGACTAAGAAAATGATTGATATAATTAATGAATCGGCAAAAACAACACCCGGTAACATTGTTTGTATTGAAAAATCAATGAAGCTTACTTACGACCTTAACCACTCAGCACGCTTAATAAATGTTGATGAATACAGCATTACGGGTTACGATGCACTTTACGGTTTTATTGCAGGCATTCTTGCAGGCAATTATGATATTGTTGAAGTTTACGTTGACGGTATTTTAAAAATTGGCAACCGCGATATAGACGGTCTTGGTGCTTTGCTTGAGCGTTTAGACAAATTGTCAGGTGATAGTGTAAAAGTTATCATAACTGTGTCAGATAAAGAGAACTCTTTACCTGAGAGTATTTTGAAATACGACAAAGTTTAATTAAAATAAAATAGTAGGGGATAACCCTGTGTTAGCTCCTACTATTTTTGTATTGCAAGAATATGTATTTTTTGCTATAATGCATGTTGTTTTTTGGACAGTTAGCTCAGCTGGTAGAGCATCTGCTTGACGTGCAGAGGGTCAGGGATTCGAGTTCCTTACTGTCCACCATATTTGTGTGCATATTGCAAACAAAACCGCCGTAGGTATTTACCTATGGCGGTTTTTAATTTTTCTGTATAAAATAATCCTCAAATCCTGTACGGATTATTTATAATTTATTTTATGGCGGTGCTACGCACATGCCAATTTATATTAGCTTACGCTAATATAAATTTTATTCATCACAAGCTTAGTTCATATGCACGGTTTAAGCAAGCGTTTAAACCCGAGCGTAAATTTTCAGTAAAGCCTGTTTTTTCAAAATCCTCAAGTGCCGCTACCGTTGTGCCACCTTTAGATGATACCATGTCTATTAGCTCTTGTGCGCTATAATCGGTTTTTGTAAGCATGTCTGCTGCACCACACATTGTATCACAAAACATTTTCATTGCTGTGTCGTACTCAATGCCTTTTTCTGCGGCGTATTCACTTATTGTTTTTGCAAAGAGATACACAAAAGCAGGTGTGCTTCCGCTTACACAAATAACTTCGTTAAATTTGTTTTCGGGTAGGTTGTATACACTGCCAACACTTTCAAAAATGGTTTTGATAAAGTTATAATCACTATCTTTTGTCATTTCATTTTTACAAAGTGCGACTGTACCGTTGCCAAGTAATAGGGGAGTGTTTGGCATTGCACGTATTACACAAACTTCGCCTAAAATGTTCTCGATATTGGCAATTGTTATACCTGCGGCTATTGTAAGTATCTTTTTTTCATTTGTTATCGCGCTTTTTATATCGTTTAAAACTTGTGTAAAGGTTTGTGGCTTTACACATAAAAAAATGTATTCTGCCTTTTGTGCAATTTCTATTGCACTATTTAAAACAGCAATATTTGCATCTTTTGCAGTAGTTTTGGCATTGTCTGAAATATCGAATGCACATATATCTTTGCTCTCGACTTCTTCGGATTTCAGTATGCCGTTTGCTATTGCCTTTGCCATGTTTCCAAACCCAATAAACCCAATTTTCATGCTTAAACATCCTTTCTGCTCCGCTTTTTTAAAAAAAGCCCCACAAAAAACTTTCATCATTTTTTTGTAATAACCTATTTATCATAATGTTGCAGGGGCGACCTGCGGTCGTACGTTTATTTCGTTATTAAAATTATTCATAATGCCGACTTTATTTGCAAATTTAATTTGTAATTGCTATGCCATAATAGAATAGGTAGGTATTGCTAGCAATAAGACGACCACAGGTCGCCCCTACATGTTATATAAACAACCCTTATATCCCGAACGGGTTATTTATAATTTATTTTATGGCGTGCCATGCACATGCCAATTTATATTAGCTAACGCTAATATAAATAACCCTTATATCCTGAATGGGTTATTTATAATTTATTTTATGGCGGTGCTACGCACATGCCAATTTATATTAGCTAACGCTAATATAAATTAACTATCTTATTTTACGTTTTTTTTCTGCGCTTATAACACCTAAAAAACCGCCGAAGGCGCCTGAGCATATTATAGAAAACGCTTTTATAACAGCGAGTTGTGACAATAGTACACTGCCATTTAAAATGCTGGCTAGCCACAGTACTAAAAATGTGAAAACACCCATTAATGAGCCGTAAATAAGCCCACGTTTTTTTTCAAAACGTGCAAGCACCATGCCACCTATAAAAACAGCCACACATATTGCAAGCATCGCAAGTGACGGCAGTGTATTTAACGGAACATCTACGTTGCACATAATTAGTGCAAAAACACAAAAAAGTGCCGCAAAAACCGCAAACCCAATAAATACAGAAATTAAAAAGTGAAATATTTTACCCTTTATGTTTTTCTTTTGAAAATAACTCGAACCTGACTTCATATTAAAACACCTCCACGCATTAAATATTATGCGCGGAGGTATAGTTTTAATGACAAGTTTTAATTAATTATTTGTTTAATTATTTACTGTCTTTTTTTGTATCTTTTTTGTCAGCTTTCGCATCACTTTCAAGGTTAATTTTTTCAACCTCTTGAATAGCCCAGCGTTTAAAGCGAATTTTCATGCGGTCTGCACCTGTTTCAATAACAAAAGAATCCTCTTTAATTGAAACTACTCTACCTACAATACCGCCAATAGTAGTTACACCATCACCAATTTCAATAGAGTTGCGCATTTCAGTCGCTTTTTTCTCTTTCTTTTGTTGTGGGCGTAGCATAAAGAAATACAAAAGCCCAAGCATAAGAACAATTGAAATAAGCGATAGACCCATGCTACCCATTGTTGATTCAGCAGTTGATAAAAAACCAAAATTCATTTTAATAATACCTCCTAATAATTCATTAATAGTATATATGAATTTTTGCTTTGTTGCAAGCTTTTTGTAGCAAATTTAAAATTTATTAAATTCTTTTGTCAAGTTTGTTCACATTATCGGTGTAAAATTCCTCAAATTTATCGTTGTCAAGAGCAGTTCTTATGTTTTCCATTAACTTATTATAAAAATGTAAGTTGTGTATTACTGCAAGCCTCATGCCCAAAATCTCGCCAGCTTTGAACAAGTGGCGGATGTAAGCTCTTGAAAAGTTTTTGCAACATTCGCATTCACATGTCTCGTCAATAGGGTTTTCGTCAAGTTCATACTTTGCATTTTTTATGTTTATTATGCCGTTTTTTGTGTTTAAGTGCCCGTGCCTTGCATTTCTGCTTGGCATAACACAATCAAATAAATCAACACCACGCCTCACAGCTTCTAAAATATTGCCCGGTGTGCCAACGCCCATTAAGTAACGTATTTTGTCGGTTGGCATATATGGGGTTACAGCACTTATTGTTTTGTACATATCTTCTTTTGGCTCGCCAACAGCAAGCCCTCCAATTGCATAGCCGTCAAGGTCAAGTTCAGCTATTTCTTTCATGTGCTCAACTCTCAACTCTTCATAGCAACAACCTTGGTTTATTCCAAATAGCATTTGGTGCTTATTTATCATGTTTCCGCTTTGTTTTAAGCGTTCGAGCTCGTCTTTACAACGCTTTAACCAGCGTACGGTTCTATCGCAAGATGCTTTTGCGTATTTGTACTCAGCAGGGTTTTCCATACATTCATCAAACGCCATTGCAATGGTTGTACCTAAATTAGTCTGTATGCGCATACTCTCTTCAGGGCCCATAAAAATGCGCCTACCATCAATATGAGAACTGAACGTAACACCTTCCTCGGTAATTTTTCTCAACTTCGACAAGCTGAAAACTTGAAATCCACCACTGTCTGTTAATATAGGCCCATTCCACTTTGTCATTTTGTGCAAGCCACCTAGTTTTGCAACTTTTTCATCTCCCGGGCGCAGGTGCAAGTGGTAAGTATTGCAAAGCATTACTTGGCAGCCGCAATTTTCTAAATCTTTTGAGCTAAGCCCACCTTTAATTGCCGCTGTTGTTGCAACATTCATAAATGCAGGTGTTTGCACAGTTCCATGCACTGTTTTAAATTCTCCTCGCCTTGCAATTTTATTATTTTTTATAAGTTTGTACATTTTAATTCTCCGTTTTATAGTTTTGATTTAATTTTATAATATAGTGTAATGGGGGCGATGTGTGGTCGTCCAATAGCTAACAATATTTGTCTATGCTATTAAAGGATACCAACATCAAATTTAATTTGCAAAAAAAATTGGCATTATATAAATTTTTTAAACGAGATAAACGGACGACTGCAGGCCGCCCCTACATTTTTTTGTGTATATTAATTTTGTATGTAGCCCACAGGTGATGCAAAACCACGCAACCTACAAATAGTGCACTAATATCAATCTGCAATAAACATAGCATCTCCGAAAGAGAAAAACCTGTATTCTTTGTCAACAGCTGTTTTGTATGCGTTCATTGTTTTATCATAGCCGCAAAAAGCTGAAACAAGCATTATAAGTGTGCTCTCGGGCAAATGAAAATTAGTTATCAGTGCATCAATTACCTTAAAATCAAATCCGGGGTATATAAATATCTCGGTGTCACCACTACACGCTTTAATCTCACCGTGCTTTGCATATGCCGATTCAAGTGTTCGGCAACTTGTTGTGCCCACAGCAACAACTCGCTTACCGTCTGCCTTAGCCTTGTTAATTGCCTGTGCGGTTTTCTCAGGCAAGGTGTACCATTCACTGTGCATTTTGTGGTTTAAAATATCGTCCTCTTTAACAGGGCGGAACGTGCCAAGCCCCACGTGAAGTGTAACATCTACTATAATAACGCCCTTATTTTTAAGTGCCTGCAATAGCTCATTAGTAAAATGTAAGCCTGCCGTGGGTGCAGCAGCACTGCCAAGCTCTTTTGCATATACTGTTTGATACTGTGAGTTATCCTCTAACTTTGTCTGTATGTAAGGTGGGAGTGGCATGTTGCCGAATTCGTCAAGCTTTTCATACAGTGTCTGTGTGTTGTATGAAAACTGCACTATTTTGTTGCCCTCTTGCGTTGTTTCAAGTACAGTTGCCTTTAAAGTGCTGTCTCCAAAAGATATAACAGCACCCTCTTTAAGGCGCTTACCCGGCTTTGCAAGACACTCCCATATATCAGATTGTTGCTCGCGCAATAAAAGGAGCTCACACACAGCACCGCCGTTTTCTTTTGTGCCTATCAGCCTTGCTGGCAGAACCTTTGAATTATTCACACAAAGTACATCACCCTCATTTAAAAGCGATGTAATATCACTAAAAATACGGTGCTCTAAACGCTCACTTGTCCTACCAAGGCACAGCAATTTTGAGGCATCTCTTGGGTAACATGGCGTTTGTGCTATTAAATTTTCGGGTAAATCGAAATAAAAATCACTTTTTTTCATTAAATATTAAACTCCTGCATTGACATTTTGTTGATTTTGGTATATTATAGATAAAAATAAATATAAATTTACAGAGGTTGCGGAATACATCAGTATTTTTTGTATATATGCACATTGTTGCATGGATTGCCAAATCAATTATACAATAAGAAAGGGTACTTCGCCGAAAGAAACTGCACGGCAGGTGGTTTCTTGGGGCTACTATCGAAAGGTGTAGCACTGTCGCCAGTACATTAATGTGGCGTTGAGCTGTAATATGCAACATAAATAATTATATTGCATTTTCTGCCGGTTTTCAAGCCGGTTTTTTTATTTGTATTTATTATACCACATTTTATGTGTTTTAAGTAGCATATACTAACAAGAAAATTAAAGAGCTAAAAGTTACTTAAACATTTGCTTTTTCCAAAAAAAGCAAATAAAAAAACACCACAAACCCAAAATTATTACAAAAACATACACTTGAAAAGTGAAATTAAATATGTTGAAAGTTTTTTGCCAAGCTTTTTTTCAAAAAGCGGAAAGGGGAAGTTATGAAAAAGTTTAGAGTAGGTATTGTAGGAGCAACGGGAATGGTAGGTCAGCGTTTTGTATCGCTGCTTGAAGACCACCCATGGTTTGATCTTGTAACGGTAGCGGCATCACCGCGCTCGGCAGGCAAAACGTATGAAGAGGCAGTTGGCACACGCTGGGCAATGACAAGCCCAATGCCACAAAACGCAAAAAATCTTGTAGTACTAGACGCATCAAACGTAAAAGAAGTAGCAAATACTGTTGACTTTGTTTTCTGCGCAGTAGACATGAAAAAAGACGAGATAAAAGCACTTGAAGAAGAATACGCAAAAGCAGAGTGCCCTGTTGTATCAAATAACAGCGCACACCGCGGCACAAAAGACGTACCAATGATAGTACCTGAAATGAACGACGACCATACAGATATTATCCCATCACAAAGAAAACGCCTTGGCACAAAACGTGGCTTTATTGCAGTAAAATCAAATTGCAGCTTGCAAAGTTACGTGCCGGCACTACACCCACTAATGGCAGATTTCGGTGTAACAAAAAGCCTTGTTTGCACATATCAAGCAATATCAGGCGCAGGCAAAACGTTTGAAACATGGCCTGAAATGGTAGATAACTGCATACCTTATATAGGCGGAGAAGAAGAAAAAAGCGAAAACGAACCGCTAAAACTATGGGGCAAAGTACAAGGCGATGAAATTGTAAACGCAACGTCGCCTGCAATAACAGCACAATGCTTTAGGGTAGCGTGCACAGACGGGCACATGGCGGCTGTTTTTGCAAGCTTTGATAAAAAACCAACAGAAGAACAAATTAAAACTAAGTGGAACGAATTTGAGGGCGCGGCACAAAAACTAAACTTACCAAGTGCTCCTAAAAAATTCTTGCACTACTTTGAAGAGGCAGACCGTCCACAAACTAAACTAGACAGAAATATTGAAAACGGCATGGCAGTTTCTCTTGGTAGACTTCGCCCTGATAGCCAGTACGACTATAAATTTGTTTGCCTATCACACAACACACTACGTGGTGCGGCAGGCGGCGCTATGCTACTTGCTGAGCTTTTAGCGGCAAAGGGATACATGGATTAATACTTTCATATAAATTTATATAGTCATACCAATCCAAAATCCACACAATCCGGCGGCTAAAATTTAGTTTATCTTTGTTATTGTCAATCGCAATACGTCAGTGTTTTATAGGGCAACGGATTGTACGAATATAAAATTAGTTCAACTATAAATTATAAAGAAATGAGGTTGCAGTTATGAAAAAATGTATATTTAAAGGCTCGGGTGTTGCAATTGTTACACCATTTAACGAAGACGGCAGCATTAATTATGACATGTTAAAACAGCTTGTTGAATTTCAAATTGAGGGCGGCACAGATGCAATAATTGCATGTGGCACAACGGGCGAGGCATCTGCAATGGACGACGACGAGCACCTTAATGTTATTGAGTTTATTGTAAACACAGTTAACAAAAGAATCCCCGTAGTTGCAGGCACAGGCGGTAACGACACACGCCATGCAGTAAATTTATCATGTGAAGCTGCAAAACGCGGCGCAGACGCACTACTTCTTGTAACGCCATACTATAACAAAACAAACCAATCAGGGCTAATTACGCACTACAACAAAATTGTTGATGCCGCAGGCATACCAAGCATTTTGTACAATGTGCCCTCACGCACAGGCATGACAATAAAACCACAAACATATAAAGAACTTGCTAAAAATGAGCTAATAGTAGCAACAAAAGAGGCAAGTGGTAACTTGACTGAAATTGCACGCACTGCCGCAATATGTGGTGATGACCTAGCAATTTACTCAGGTAATGACGACCAGATTTTGCCCATAATGTCGCTTGGCTCACTTGGTGTTATTTCTGTACTTGCTAATATTGCACCAAAACAAACACATGATATGTGTGAGCTTTTCTTTAAAGGCGACCATAAAGGTAGCTTAAAATTGCAACTTGAATATATGGAACTTGTAGATGCTATATTTAGCGACGTTAACCCAATACCAATTAAAGCTGCACTAAATATGATGGGCTATAACGTAGGTAATTGCAGACTGCCACTGGGCGAAATGAGCGAGAGTGCAAAGCAACTACTTAATAGCGCATTAAAAAATAAAGGGCTTGTGTAAATTGGAGCAGTTGTTAAATGGAACTGCCAAAAAACAAAGCATGTGAATTTATGCAAAACAATATTATCAGCAATATTAAACAATATATACAAACGAACAAGCAAAAAGGCAACGGCACACTCTGTGTGCTGTCGCCTTATTCTTGTATTGCAACAGAAGGCTATATGTTGCGTGTTAAGGCAGTTGATGAGTTTGTATTAAACCCACTTTGCTGTGTGCATCTTGATTTTGAGAGTGGCGCAAAACAGCCATATACAGAAATAATAGACGAGCGGCATATGGTTATATACCTTGTTAGTCACGATAAAGACAGCGCAAAAATTGCCTTGAAAATTGCAAAAATATGCAAAGTTTTGTATATTCACAGTGCAATACGGTGCAAAGAAAACGTTATAGGCACACATGCACTAAAGCTTGTTAAGGCAAAAAATGTGTATAAAATTTGGGACGTACATGGTGTTTTACCAGAAGAATGTGTGATGCAGCTTAATTTTTTAGAAGCGCAACATGCAACTAAAGCAGAAGAACTCTTGCTTGAAAATGCAGACTGCACGCTTGTTATAAGCGATGCAATGGTAAAGCATTATGAAAAAAAATATGGTAAAAAACCCAATAACCCCATAAACACGAGTGTTTTTACATCACAAGTTGAAAACTTTGATAAAATTATAAACTATAAGCCTCAAAATACGCCTTATAACGTTGTTTATGCAGGCAACACAATGGCATGGCAAAACATACCTTTAATGAAAAAAACTATTGAAAATTGCGCTGATAAATTTAATTATAAAATTTTCACACATGATAGTGAAGATTTTAATAAGCAAAGCAGTAACACAAAAATGCCAAATACATTAACAGTTGACAGTGTGCCAATTGAAAAAGTACTTTCAGAATATAAAAACTGCCACTTTGGCTTTGCACTGCGCGATGACACACCTGTAAATAATGTTGCTACACCAACAAAAATTATTGAGTATATACAGTTTGGCATTATCCCCGTTTTTAAGAGTGAAAATATTGGCGATTTTATAAAACTTAATCTGCAATTTATTGATTACAAAAATTTGCATGCACTTGATATGAGCTTTAATGAGTATAAAAAAATGGCAAAGCAAAATTTTGAAGTGTTAATAAAGCTTGATAAAATACGTCAAACCGGTATTTCAATGCTTAAAGATGTTATTAATAAGGAGCTTTAAGTGTTATGAAAAAAATATTTTTTATACTGCGCGGTATTTGGAATTTTAAAATTAACAAAAAACACATGGCAGCCGCACTTGTTGTAAATGAGTTTTCAGACAGCGAGCTTTACAACAAAGTTTTGTGTATATATAACGAATTATCAAAAGCAAATAAAAAAGTATATATTTTATGTGCTTTTAACAACGCACCACTTGCTATTAATTTGAAAGATTACAGAGACATTTTCATCTTTGAAAATGACGCTGATAAAATGATGGATTTTTGTGCAAAAAAAGGTGTAGATACACTTTATTATTATGATAACAATGTACTTTTAAGCTTTTTTTCAAGAATGGGGCTTAAAGTGTTTACAAATACATAAATATTTGTATAAGGTATTATTTATAAAAGAATAACGGAGGTTTAACTATGACACGTATAATTTTAAACGGAATTAACGGAAGAATGGGCAAAGCACTGCAAAGCATTATAGCTGAGAGGCGCGATTGCGAGGTTGTTGCCGGCATTGACTTAAATGCAAGCAATAATGGTGTGCCTGTATTTGATTCACTTGATAAATGCGAGATAAAAGCTGATGTTCTGATAGATTTTTCAAACGCAGGTATTATTGACAATTTACTTACAGCGTGTGAAAACAAAGGGTTGCCGTGCGTAATTTGTACAACAGGGCTTGATGATAGCACAATTACACATATGGAAAGTGCAGCCGGCAAAATTGCGGTTTTTAAAAGTGCAAACATGTCACTTGGCATAAATGTGCTTATAGCACTTGCAAAAAAGGCAAATGCACTACTTGGTGATGACTACGAAATAGAAATAATTGAAAAGCACCACCACAATAAACTTGATGCACCGAGCGGCACAGCGCTTATGATAGCAGATGCAATAAACAAAAGTGCAAATAATAAGTACAACTATGTTTACGATAGGCATAGCGAGCGCAAAAAAAGAGACAGCGCAGAAATTGGCCTGCATGCTATTAGAGGCGGCAGCATAGTAGGAGAGCACGACGTTTTGTACTGCGGACCTGATGAAGTTATAACTATTGCACACAGTGCGGCATCTAGGAATGTCTTTGCAAGTGGAGCTGTTAATGCGGCACTATTTATTGCAAATAAACCTGCCGGGCTTTATTCTATGGATGATATTATTAGCAATATTATGTAGTTTTTATTAATCTTTAAAAGTTGTTATATATTTTAAAGCCCTATAATGCGTATTTAAGCAATTGATAGTATAATGCTATTGGTTGCTTTTTTGATGTTACTTATTTTTTGCGTTAATGGCTACAACTTGCCTACAAATTGCCACTAAATATCTTTGCAGATTTATGGGTTTTGTGTTATAATAAATAAGAATAGGTTGAAAAATTGAATTTAATGCAAGTTAAGGAGCATATATGCCACAAGATATCCACAGCAAGTTTTTAGAACTTAGAAAAATTTACATAGAAAAACAATTTTTACGTTTAAA
The DNA here is from genome assembly GCA_964371675.1 of uncultured Bacteroides sp. GTDB lineage: Bacteria > Bacillota > Clostridia > Oscillospirales > Ruminococcaceae > Ruthenibacterium. Next base: position 38,900 of record CAYJNL010000005.1, read on the forward strand.
CGAGATACAGCAAAATGCTGTTTTTACGACAAAAGGTCCACTTTTAATTTTGGCTGGTGCAGGTAGTGGCAAAACAACCGTACTTGTAAACAGGGTTGCAAACATGGTGCGTTTCGGCAATGCTTATTTTGAAGATACCACACGTTTTGAAGTGACAAATGAAGACTGTACACAGCTACAAAACATAATAAAAAATGGTGAATCACCGTCTGAAAGACTTGAGGCACAGCTTAGTGTTTATGCCGTTCGCCCTTATAATATTCTTGCAATAACATTTACAAATAAGGCAGCAGGGGAGCTTAAATCGCGCCTTTCAAGTATGCTACCAAATGGGCTTGGGGAGGACGTTAATGCCTCTACTTTTCACTCTGCGTGTGTTAGAATTTTGCGCAAATACGCGGATAAACTCAGTTTCCCCACAAGCTTTACAATATATGATTCAGACGACCAACAGCGTGCTGTAAAAGAGGTTTTTAAGCTTTTAAATATAGATGACAAATTTATATCTGTGAAAAGCGCTTTAAGCAGTATAGGCAGGCTTAAAGACAAGATGATTTCTCCAAAAGATGCGCTAAGTGCACCAAGTGACAGCAAAGATGGGCTTATTGCACGTATTTATGAAGCATATGCAAACAGGCTAAAATCTGCCGGCGCACTTGATTTTGATGATTTAATTTACTACACGGTTTACCTGTTTGAAAACCACCCCGATGCACTGGAGTACTACCAAAATAGGTACAAATACATAATGGTAGATGAGTACCAAGACACGAGTGTAGCGCAATTTAAACTTGTTTATTTGCTTGCAAGCAAGCACAATAATGTGTGTGTTGTGGGTGATGATGACCAAAGCATTTACAAATTTCGCGGCGCAACAATTGAGAATATTTTAAATTTTGAGAGCCACTATCCCGGGGCTAAAGTTATTAGGCTTGAAGAAAATTACCGCTCAACCTCTAACATATTAAATGCCGCAAACTGCGTAATAAAAAATAATTTGGGGCGTAAAGGTAAAACCTTGTGGACAAAGAGCGGTGAGGGTGAAAAAATACTTTATTATGAGGCAAACGACGAGAGCGACGAAGCGTCGCACGTGGCAACCGTTATTGGTGAGAACTTAAAAAAAGGCGCAAAACTGAAAGACCACGCAATTTTGTACAGAATGAATGCACAATCGGGCCCTGTTGAGACATATTTTGCGCGTGCCGGCATACCATATAGAATTTTTGGCGGTCAGCGCTTTTTCTCACGCAAAGAGATAAAAGACATGCTGTCTTACATGAGCATAGTTGTTAACAGAAAAGACAGCGAGCGTTTACGCAGAATAATTAACGAACCATCGCGTAAAATCGGGCTTGCAACGCTTGACAATATAGCAAAAATAGCACAAAAACAAAACTGCGACATGCTTGACGTAATAGAAAACGCACCAAAATACCCAGAGCTATCAAGGGCATTAAGTGCACTGAAGAATTTTAATAGCATATACAAAAAACTTGTTGAAAATTATAACACAATGCCACTTGACGCTTTTGCCGCCAGTATTTTAAGTGTCACAGGTTACGACAAAATGCTTGATGCCGAGGGCGAGACAGGGCAGACACGCCTTGAAAATATAGGTCAACTTGTGTCGGGCGTTAAAATATATGCCGACCAGCGCGGAGCACAGGCAACACTTGAAGGCTACCTTGAAGAGGTTGCCTTGATAAGCGACATTGACAACTACGACGAGGAGTCAGACGTTGTTGTACTTATGACAATGCACGCGGCAAAAGGGCTTGAATTTCCTTTTGTGTTCATCTTGGGGCTAGAAGAGGGAATATTCCCCGGTGAGATGAGCCGCTATAATGAAGAGGATTTAGAAGAAGAGCGAAGACTTGCTTATGTTGGCATAACTCGTGCAAAAAAAGAGCTTTACCTATCAAGTGCATCGTCGCGCTTTATGTTCGGGCAGACAAAACGCAACAGAGTATCGCGCTTTTTAGAAGAAATTGATGGCGACTTGTTAGATGTTAAGGAAAAAAGCTTTACAGGTAGTTTTAGACAAGGGTATGGAGTGCAAAAGCCTACAGGTAGTGTATATTCCGGTAACTTCACTAATTCAAAGCCACCTACTAAGACCACTGCTGTTGGTAGTTTTAAAGGTTTTAGTTCAAGTAGTACAGTTAAAAACTCAGTAACACAAAATAGCGTAAATGAACCCAAACACGTTTATCAAAAAGGCGATAAGGTAGAGCACAAAGTGTTTGGTAAGGGGATTGTAAACAAGGTAACTCCCGTTGCGGGCGACACTATTGTTGAGATTAGTTTTGAAAGAGTTGGTGTTAAAAAGACAATGGCAAACTACGCACCGCTCACATTAATTGAATAATTTATTTGTATATTTATTGGAGTTTTAAATGAAAGTATCAATTATAGCGCACACACCACAGCCAGAAAAAATTGTTGCGGCGGCGGCAAAGCTATGTTATTCAAATGCACATATTGATGATTTAATGCACGATTTAACACAAGAAAAAGCAATTGAGTTTGTGCAAATGCTATCAACACTTGGGCATGACAGCCCAACGGAGCACGCAAGTTTTACATTTGCAATTGAGGGAGTTTCGCGCTCATTACTTGCACAAATAACACGACACAGGCTTGCATCTTACAGTGTGCAAAGCCAGCGCTATGTTAGGCTTGAGGATTTTGAACACGTTATACCGCCTGCAATTGCTGAGTGCGAAGAGGCGAGTGAGCTATTTAAAAAAACCATGGAAATTGAAGCGGAAAACTACAAAGAAATAGCAGCTGTATTAAAAGCACACAAATATGAAAAACTTGTAAAAAATGGCATAGACGAGAAAGCGGCAATGAGAATTGCCGAGAAGAGTGCCATTGAAGATGCTCGGTTTGTTTTGCCTAATGCGTGTGATACAAAAATGATAGTGACAATGAATGTACGCAGTTTAAATAACTTTTTTCATCACAGGTGCTGCACACGTGCGCAGTGGGAAATTAGAGAGCTTGCTGATGAGATGTTGAGGCTTGTTTACAATATTTCGCCATCGCTTTTTGTGAAAAGTGGGCCACCATGTATAGGTGGTGCTTGTCCTGAGGGGAAAATGAGTTGTAATAAAATGAAAGAAATGCGTGAAAAATATAATGAGATGAAAGCGTCTGTTAAAAACGGAGATGAAAATGGGTAAGTTAATAGTATTTGAGGGGCTTGACGGGAGCGGAAAAGCCACACAGGCAAATTTATTTTGTAATTATTTAAAAGATAAGGGTGAAAATGTACGGCATGTAACTTTCCCGAATTATGAGAGTTTATCAGGTAAACTTGTTCGAATGTATCTTGATGGTGGGTTTGGCACAAATGTTAATGATGTTAACGCATATGCTGCATCTAGTTTTTTCAGTGTTGACAGGTTTACATCTTATAAATCGGACTGGGCGGAGTTTTACAATTCAGGTGGTATAGTAATTGCTGATAGATACACAACCTCTAATGCTGTACATCAATGTTCAAAGCTTCCAAAAGATGAATGGGATGCTTTTTTGAACTGGCTTTTTGATTTTGAGTATGAGCGCATAGCTATACCAAAGCCGGATAAAGTTGTTTTTTTAGACGTTGAAACGTCAGTTTCGCAAGATTTAATGACAAAACGTTATAGCGGTACTGATATGAAAAAAGATATTCATGAAAGCGATATTGAGTACTTGAACAAGAGCTATACTGCAGCGCAGTATTGTAAAGAAAAATACGGATGGCTTCATATACAATGCAGCAAAAAAGGTGTTATGCGCAGTATTGATGTTATTCACAAAGATATTATAAAAGTGTTAAAGGAGATATAAAAATGGCTAGAAGACGTAAAAAACAGGGGAGAGGTCTCAAAATTTTCCTTGTTGTTTTAATTGTATTTTTGGTATTAGTAATAGGTGTGGGTGCTTTTGGATATTTTTATGTTAAGGGCGACATTGATGGTAACCGTGGCAGTGAAGTTGTTTCAACTACAATTACAATTGAGCAGGGAGCAGGTGTTCTTCAAATTGGAAATATTCTGCAAGATGCCGGTATAATACGTCACGCACAAATTTTCCGCTACTTTGCACCAAACAACCCACAAACAAGTACCATGCAGTATGGTGAGTTTGAGGTTTCTTCTGACATGTCTTACGATGAGATTATAGAGGTTCTGCAAAAAACTTTTGATGATAGGCAGACAGTTTCTGTTACATTCCCGGAGGGGATTTCAGTATTTAAGTTTGGCTCTTTAATGGAAGAAGCAGGGCTTTGCACACAAGAAGAGTTTATTGATGTAGCAAATAATGGAGATTTTAGCCAGTTTAAATTCTGGAATGAGCGCACTCTCAGTGAAAACGTATTTATGCCTTGTGAGGGTTATTTGTTCCCCGAGACATATGAGTTTTTTGTTGGTGATGATGTGTATAACATGGTTGAGAAGATTTATGCAGAGTTTGACAATCGATTTACAGATGAGATGTACACACAAATTGAGAGCATGGGATATACGCTTTCAGAGTTTATTACACTTGCCTCAATAGTTCAAGAAGAGGCTGGCCCTGTTGAGCAACAGGCAAATGTAGCCGCTGTATTTATTGCAAGGTTGCAACCCGGTAGCATTGTTGGCAGGCTTGAAAGCAACTGTTCTAGCCATTTCCAAAATGAAGAAGATAACAACTATATTTATAATTATATGGCGCCGTATTATGGCGGTTGGGACAGTATCCCGCAAAATATTTTTGACAATTACAACACATATACGCTTGAGGGTTTACCGGCAGGGCCTATATCTAACCCGGGAATTGATGCAATTCAAAACACAATTAATTACCAAACAGCAGAATATTACGATGCAGCAAACCCATATTACTTCTTTGTAACTGATTTAACGGGAGTTTATTACTATGCGCGTACAGCAAACGAGCACAATGCAAATGTTGACGTTGCATTTGGCGTTAATGCGACATTAAATTAATATAATATTTATCGAGAGTATTTAAACCGATGTAATCGAATTTTAGATTGCATCGGTTTTGACTACTGAAAGGAACATAAAATGAGCAGAAAACCCGAATTATTATGCCCGGCGGGGGATTTAGAGCGTTTGCAATTTGCTGTAAGATACGGCGCAGATGCCATATATGTTGGTGGTGAGTCTTTTGGTATGCGTAGCGCGCCTAAAAATTTTACCATAGAGCAACTTAGAGAGGGCGTTGAATTTGCGCATAAATTTAGCAAAAGAGTATATCTTACCTTAAACGCAGTGCCAACAAACGACGAAATTGTAAAACTACCCGATTACATAAGGCAGGTTAGGCAAACCGGTATTGATGCTTTTATTGTGGCAGATTTAGGTGTTTTATCCATTGTCAAGCATTTTGCACCTGAAATAGAAGTGCATTTTTCCACCCAAGTTGGCATAGCAAATTATGTTGCCGCCAACGCAGCGTATGACCTTGGTGCAAAACGTGTCGTATTAGCGCGTGAATTATCACTTAGTGAGATTGCATTTATACGAGAGAACACACCACAAGATTTAGAGCTAGAGGCATTTGTACATGGTGCAATGTGCATGTCGTTTTCAGGCAGGTGCTTGCTCTCGCATTATCTAAGTAACCGAGATGCAAACAAAGGTGCATGTACACAGCCGTGCCGTTGGAAGTGGCATATTACAGAAGAACACAGACCTAACCATCAGTTTGAAATTAACGAGGATGATGGCGGCAGTTATATTTTAAATGCAAATGATTTGTGCACCGCACCATTTATAGATTTAATATGTAAAGCAGGTATTGACAGTTTAAAAATTGAAGGACGTGCAAAGACTTTTTATTATGTTGCAAGTACAGCTTTTGCATACCGCTTAGCACTTGACACATATTTATCTGCACCAAATGAGCAATTTTTGTGCCCCGAAATTGTGCTTGAGGAACTAACAAAAACATCACACCGCAATTATTCCACAGGTTTTTATTTTGGGCGCGACGGCGCAAAACAGGAGACAGAGCGTGGGGGATATATTAGAGAATGGGAAGTTGTAGGTATTGTAGACACATGGGATAATGGCATTGCATGCTGCACACAACGCGGCAAATTTTTAAAGAATGATACACTAGAAGTTTTAACGCCATATGGTGAAATTTATACTTTTACAGCTGATTATATACTTGATAAAAACAGCGATGAAATTGACTCAACACCACATGCAATGATGCAATTTAGCATACCATGTAAGCACGAATTACCTGAATTTTCAATTTTGCGCAAAAAGATTGTATGATTATAATTTATAGCAACATACTTTTAAATTAAAAAATATTAGCTTATAGGTTAAATATCAATAGTTAGCACACATTGTTATATTATTAACAATGTGTGCTAACAAAATATAATATGTAATTTCTTATTAACTAAATATAACTATAATATGATAATTTATGATAATGTAAGCTATTAAAATTTATAAGTTATTACTTTAATAAATTAGCAGTACATATAATGGTTGTCTTACTTGAAAATCGGATTATTAAAAAATACTTGATATTTGTTTAATCAGTTTGTACTAATATTGGTTGAGCTGTAAAATTTATTTAATCATAGTTGTATTTATATTAGCATTAGTATTATGAATTAGATTTATTCTGTTTTAGATATAGTATCTATTTGTTTTCGTGGTGTTACTTTAATATTCATTATTTGTTTCTTTTAAATTCTGTACGGATTATTTACAACTTATTTTGTGGCGGTATTGCGCTTAGAAATAATTATAAATGTATTTAAAGTAAAATAAATATAAGTATCCTTACTGGTAGATATATATTATTAAAGAGAATAAAAATATAGTTATAGCCTCCCCTCTATTTCGCTAAATTTTTATTTAGCGAAATAGCTACTATAACATAATCTTATAATAACTTTCCCTTTCAGAATTGTTTTAAAAAACAAACAATTAAAGTGCTTTTAATTTACAGATAATTTATTAAATTAATAAAAATATGAATTGAGTTTTAAATGAGTACATATATTGATTCAAGAAATCCAAAAAAAAATAGTGACTTTTCAGATTGCCCTGAACTTGTACAAATGTATCTGCGTGATATGCAAACAATACGTGGGCTTTCAGAAAGGACTGTTAACGGCTACTATATTGACTTGCGTGTGTTTTTTAAATACATGAAAAAATTACACGGTATCTCCCCTGCTGATGACTTTAATGATATTATTATTAGTGATTTAAACCTTGACTTTATAAAGAAAATTACAACTAATGATATTTATGAATTTTTACATTTTGTAACAAGTCAACGAGACAACAACCCGGCAGCTCGTGCGCGAAAACTATCGGGAATTAAGGGCTTTTTTAAATACTTGTGCAATAAGCGTAAATTAATTGAAGTTAACCCAACAGACGATATTGATTCTCCTGCACAAAAAAAGCGCCTACCTAAATATTTAAGCCTAAATGACAGCATGAAACTACTACAAAATATTGATTCAGACTTTTATGAACGTGATTTTTGCATAATTATGCTGTTTTTAAACTGTGGCATGCGCCTTAGTGAGCTTATAAACATAAACCTTAAAGACGTAAGGCACGATGAAAAAACAGTAAGAATAATTGGAAAAGGCAACAAAGAGCGCAAGGTTTACTTGAATTCTGCATGTATTGAAAGCATTAATATATTAATTACAGAACGTGCGAAAATGGCGAATTTACAAGATGAAAAAGCTCTTTTTGTATCAAAAAGAACAGGAAAGCGGCTTTCAGCAAGGCGCGTGCAACAAATTGTGGAAAAATGCTTAAATAATGCCGGTTTGAGCGGCCAAGGTTATTCTCCACATAAATTGCGCCACACTGCTGCAACTATGATGTACCAAGAGGGCAATGTTGACATGCTTGCACTAAAAGAAATTCTCGGGCACGCTCATGTTTCCACAACTGAAATTTATACACATTTAAGCACACAGCACCTCAAAGATGCCGCAGATGCGTCACCTTTTGCTAAAGTTAAAGCTAAAAATGACGATAAGCCCAAATAACTAAAACATAAATAAACCTAAGATCCTGTACGGATTAATTGTTGGCATATTTCGGCGGTTTCCATGCGAGCGATGAGCCGAAAACCATAAAATAAAGCATGGTGTATTACTCGTAAAAAAAACAAATAACCATGTGTAGTACACCAACTAGTTGCACTACACATGGTTATTTTTCATTTAAACTATAACTTAACCGTAATATTCATTGATTAATTCGCGAGTCATTTTAGACCACTCCAAAACTTTTTGCCTTGGGTGTTTCTTAAGTGTACCACCTATGTTTAAAATGATTTCAGCAATACAATCATGTTTTTTCACAGCTTCAAGTACACTTCTAATTTCTTTTTCTGCAGCTGCTTTGTCCCAGTTGTCATACATAAAGTGCACACCTGCTGCGCGGTAGCTGTAAACGTATTTTTGCCCAATATTTTTTGCGGCAAGTTCATGGTCGCACCACTCACTTACTGAAACTTTTCTTACATTGGCAATTTTGTCGCAGAGGTCAATTTTTTTATCTAGCACTTCACAGCAACCCATGTTTGAGTATGCAAATTTATTGAGAATATCTTTTTCATATTGTGTGTCAAACTCATCGTGCATGTCGTTAGAAACGCATGTGAAAAGCTCTGCTGTTGTATTGCCCCAGCAATCTTTTAATGGTATGCTGTATTCAAACGGGTCATCAACACTTCTAAAATCAGGCATACCCTCTATGTAACGTAAACCTGCAGAGCCAAGTGCATATGATAAGTCAAGTGTGCCGTAAATTCCTGCATTAACGTATGCCTCATAGCGTTGCAACAAGTTTTTTTGTACACGTTTTAGCGCATCGTGCATCATTTCGGGTTCATCATACATATCCATATATGAGTTCTCAAGCCCTCTAAACCATGAGTATTCATCGGCAACCCTAGCGGCAAAGCTTATAGGTTGTTTTATAACTTTTAAAATAGGCTGGAAAATTTCACAAGCCTCGTCGTAATATTCTCTTGATTTCTCTTTATCATATGTTAAAACAGGGTGAGTAATTTTTTTTACGTCATCTTCATCATGTATAACACACACAATCTCGTAGGCATCGCCCTCTTTTGCTGCAAGCTCTTTACCCGTGCTTAGCTGAAACTCTTCCTCACCTGCACCGGCATGGCTAACAACACTATCAAGGTCGTTAAACTTTTTCATATCATTAACAACACGTGAATAAACAACAGGCTCTAGTACGTTGTCATCACCAAGTTCTTGTGTGTAAAAAAGTTTGCTTTTAAAATAAGTCTCAAACTCACGCCCAACATCACTTGTGCATGTGTAAGAATCAGCTGGGAAAATCTCGCTCATTGCAAGTGGCCAGTAGTGGTTCGTAAAAACAGGTGTTGTGCCTTTTTTTAGCCCGTTAATGTCATACCAGTGCCTGCGTTTTGCATCATTTTCAGGTGTGTTACAAGCCTCTAAGTATGTTTTTGCAAGATCTTGTAAGTATTGTTTTTCTTTTGAACTTATCATTATTGCAGTTGCTCCTTATAAAGTTATTTGAAAAAAAAATTTAATTATATCTGTTTTGCTAAGTTGATAAATATGTTTCAAAATAATTATAATACAATAAAATTTTATATTCAATAATATTATTAAACTCACAAAAAAACCACAAAAAATAGTAAAAATATATATTAATTTGCTAAGGGTTAAAATGATGGTATATTAAAAATATATAAATAACTTTAAAATTCCATACGGGTTATTTAAAACTATTTTATAACTGTGCTATGCACATGAGGGTTAATACTTTACTTTGCACAATATAAATACCCATAACATATAATCTATAATTACAGCTCTTTTTTACTATAAATATATTTAGACAACAAATATGAACATATGAACAAAACAATACTTACTATAATGTAGCCTACTCTAAAAACTAAATTGCCATCTGCAATTGGTATAGGCATAGGAATTAGTGCAAACAATGCGCCACTTCCGGCAAACAGTGCTAAACTTAAACCTATCGAGATAAAAAGAATTACTTCGTTTTTGTCAGCGCCGAATATTAAGCACAGAGGCGCCATAAATGCCGGTAAATTAAGTGCAAAGCCGGCACCGAATGCAAAGCCGTAACCTACTCTCTCAAGTGGCAGAGTGCCTGTTGTAATATATAATGCCAGTGTAGACAAAACAGCCATTACAAAACCTATAAGCGCATAAAGCATATACGAAATATAGCGCGCTTTAATTACAGTTGTTCTGCTTATAGGCAAAGTAAGCTCAAACTTGCTCCATTTTGATGCAGCATCTTTTTGCATTGCAGTGCCGCTCAGTGCACCAAACCCACCAAATTGGCTTGTTATAAGAGCCGACACAATAAACTGAATGTTTTGTGGGTACAAAATGCCACCCACAACAACAGTTATTATTACGACAATTGAAAATATTGTCATACCAATTAAACTGGAATATACCATAAAAAAGTTATTTCTAATTAAACCTTTCAATTTAACATACCTCCTTTGTAATTAATGGTAATATCTCATCAACGCTTGAATTATCAACAATTATATTAGGGTGATTTCTTAAAAACTCTTTCTTATCATCCACAAGCACCTCAAGCTGTAAACCTCTTTGTCTGTATGCTAAATATTCTGATTTTTCAAGCTTATCAAAATCTGTTTGTTTCATGCGTGCAATGCCATAATTATAAATAAGTTTGTCCTTTTGTTCAGTAAGAATTATTTTACCATCATCAATAAACGCAATGTAATCGGCAATTTTCTCAAGATCCCTTGATATATGAGAAGATATAAATACAGAGTTATTCTCGTCTTCAACAAATTCTAAAAAAACATCTAGCATTTCTTCTCTAACAACGGGGTCAAGGCCTGCTGTTGCCTCGTCTAAAATTAACAGTTTTGCATTGTGAGAAAGTGCTACGGAAATTGATAATTTCATTGTCATACCGCGAGAAAATGTTTTTATCTTTTTGTTTTCAGGCAATTTAAATCTACTTAAATAATCATAAAATTTATCTTTTTGCCAGTTTTTATATATTTCTGAAAGCACTTTTTCAAGTTTTTTCGGTGTAAGTTCACCAGAAAAATTAAGATTATCAAACACCACACCTATATCATTTCTCACATTAGCATCTTTGTCACTCATTTTTTTACCAAAAAACTTTACTAGCCCACTATCTTTGCTAGTTAGGTTTAAAATAGTGTTTATTGTTGTGCTTTTTCCTGCACCGTTTTTGCCCACAAACCCCATAATTGAACCTTTGGGGATTGAAAAAGACACATCTTGTAATTTGAAATCTGCATCTTTATAAGTTTTGCACAGGTTTTCAACTTGTAAAACAAAATCCATTTTTATTTTCCTCCTTAAAGAAATTACTAATATCATCAATAATCGACTTGTCAAAAACTTCAACTTTACCATCTACTGTTTCGGCAGTTATATTTATTATATTATTAAAATTATTGGACAGCTCAAAAAAATCATCAATATTTCCGCCTGCATACTTATAATACAAGTTGTATCCATTTAATTCATCAACAAAAACTGTGCAATCTCCGCTAACACTTTCAAAGTTAATTTCATTTGTTGTTGCATTTGCAAACAACGAAACATCACTACTTACAGTATGGGCAGTTATATTTTGAATTGCTTTGTAAATATTTATATCACCACTTACGGAGTTAATCGTAAAGTTTTTGCATGAAGTATAAAGGTTTAATTCTCCCACAGCCATATCAATATCAACATCATTTGCAGTGCTGACTTTTAAAAGAACATCACCACTTGAGTTTGAAATATCGTAATTTAATTCCAAATTTTTCGGTAATTCAAGAGTAATTTCGCCTGTTGCAGCTGCATTAAATCCAATAACATCACCCTGTTTAAAATAAAGCGTATTGCCATTTATCCAGGCTTTTGGCTGAGTAACAAAGCCGATTCCTGTATTTTTAACTGTGCTTGTAATGGTTACTTCATCGACATTACTTTCAATTATAGATACAAAAACATCGTTTACATCCATTTTAACTGTTTGTATATTTGAAAATGATAAACTTTGCTCACTTTCAAATGATTTTGTATCAGTAAATAAGTGAGCTAGAGACAAAGATGCGTTAAAATTAATAATACAAAAAATTGTAATAAAGAGAAGTACGGATATTACTAGTATTATATAAGTAAACAAAAGATTATTTTTCTTCATTTCAACCTCCTGCGTCCATAAAAAAAATTGTAATTAGCTCCGTTAATGTTTCTAATTTTATGCCACTTGTTTTTGCAATATCAACAGCATTGTACAAGTGTTCTTCTATAATTTTTTGCTGTTCCTCTTGAATAAAATCTTTGTTTTGTGCTGCAACAAAACTCCCTCTACCAACAGTTGTCTCAATAAAACCATCTCTTGTTAAATCTTCATAGGCTTTTTGCACTGTTATTACGCTCACGTGTATTGTCTTTGCAAGCGAGCGCATAGAAGGGATAGCATCGCCCGTTTGTAGCTCTCCGCTCATTATCATTGCTTTTATTTGTGAGGTTATCTGCTCGTATATAGGCTTACTTGTGTTACTGCTAATTATAATTTCCACATATTGCCTCCTTAATAATATTATGTGTTTTCGCATACTTATATGTACTTATTGAACAAGTACATTATAGCAACATAAATACTATTTGTCAATACTAAGTTTTATTATATTTTACATAAGAGCTTATATTTTGTAACTATTATAAATACTGTACGGATTATTTATAGTTTATTTATGGGGTGGCACGGCTACATGAGGGTTTATATTAGCTTATGCTAACATAAACAAGGCTTAGCGAAAATAATTTTCGCTAAGCCTTTAAATATAAATATTTACACTATTACTCTACAGTAACAGATTTTGCTAAATTGCGTGGCTTATCAACATCACAGCCTTTTAAACAAGCTGTGTGATAAGCAAGCAGTTGCAAAGGAATTATTGTGTGTAGTGGCCCAAACATTTTATGTTTACACTCCACTTCAATTTTAAGCTCATAAGCATCTTGCGGTACAGAAATACCTTTTAATGCAATAACAGTTATTTTTCCACCTCTTGCCTTTATCTCTCGCATGTTGCTAATTGTCTTTGGTGCGAGTTTTTCATCTGTAATAAGTGCAATAATTGGTGTGTTTTCTGTAATTAGTGATATTGTACCGTGTTTTAGCTCACCTGCGGCATATGCCTCACAGTGTATGTATGATATCTCTTTAAGTTTAAGTGCGCCCTCTAATGACAGCACAGAGTCTCTGCCCCTACCAATATAAAACATGCTGTTAGCATTTAAAAATGTCTTTGATATTTCAAGGCAAATTTCATTAGTATCAAATGCACTTTTTAATGATTTCACACTCTCTAACAAATTTTTTGTGTAATCTTTTGCTTCATCTTCACTTATCACATTTTTTTCAAGTGCTGTTTTTATTGCAAACAAGTAGAAAGTTGCCACCTGCACGGAGAAAGCCTTTGTGCTTGCAACAGCAATTTCAGGGCCTGCATATGTGTATATTACATAGTCTGCCTCTAATGCTATTGCAGAACCCGCTACGTTAACTATGGCTAGTGTTGGTATGTTGTTTTCTTTTGCAAGCATAAGTGCTGCCAGTGTGTCTGCTGTCTCCCCCGACTGTGAGATAAGCACAACAAGGTCATCTTTATTTAAAACAGGTGGTATGTATCTAAATTCAGATGCAACATTAGCAGTTACGTTTATATTTGCAAGTTCACGCACAATTTGCCCACCTATTGTGCCTGCATAGTAAGCGGTACCGCAAGCAACAACGTGTATGTGGTTAAATGATTTGAAAAATTCATCGTTTATATTGTCGCGTTTAAAATCAGGCAAACTGTCGCTGTTAATTCTTGGGTTAAGTGTGCTCAATAATGCTTTAGGCTGTTCATTCATCTCTTTAAGCATAAAATGCTCATAGCCGCCTTTTTCAGCTTGTTCAAATGTTAAGTTTGAAGTTTTAATCTCTTTTTGAATCTCATTACAATCCATATCAAAAAACTTTTCGCCCTTTGATTGGCTTAGGTGTGCAATTTCTCCAGGCTCAATGCTGTAATATTTGTTTGTAAACTCAAGCACAGCAGGCATGTCAGAGGCAATAAAAAGCCCTTCGTCTGATTTGGTAACTACTAGTGGGCTACCTTTTCTTGTTGCGAAAATTTCATTTTCAAAGTCTTTAAAAATTATAGCAAAAGCATAAGCGCCCTCAAGCATTTTTAGTGTGTCTGTTACTGCTTTAATAGGGTTTCCGGTATAATTATAATCAAAAAGTTTTGCTGCAATTTCAGTATCTGTCTGTGATACAAATTCATAACCTTTATCAATTAAAAACTCTTTAATTTCTAAATAGTTTTCAATAATACCGTTATGTACAAGGCTTAATTTTTCTGTTGAATGAGGGTGCGCGTTCACGTCAGACGGCACACCGTGTGTTGCCCAGCGTGTATGCCCAATGCCACAAGTTGCACTTTTAGCAACATCTTCAACCTTGTTTTCAAGATTTGCAATTCTTCCAAGTGTCTTGTAAGTTAAAATTTCACTGTTTTCAAATACAGATATACCTGCTGAATCATACCCACGATATTCAAGCCTGCGAAGCCCTGCAAGTAGTTTTTCTTTTGCTGTTTGTGTACCTGTGTACCCAACTATTCCACACATTGTAATTCTCCGTTCTTATAGTTATTTGCATTTTATGCGTAAAGTTATTTTATCACCAAACTGTTTTATTACATAATAACGTTTTATTCTGTGTACTTGTATTGATAGCTTATTATTTTATAGGTCTTAATTATATCATAATTTTTTATACTAAGTCAATGTAACACTACATAAAAAATCCATTTTATTACATAATATGAAACTACATACAAATTAATTCGGTTTCGGTGTACAATTTTTGTTGTAAATTATTGTAAAAAATTATATAGTTAACTTAAATCTAATTTGTCAGAGGAAAATACTTTAGGGTTCCGCCTTAAAAACCTGAATTTTTTAAAAAATTTAGTAAAACTTTTAATTTTCGTTATAATGACAAAACGCTATATCTTTTTTTGACAAACTGAAAACACCCACAGTTAATAAAACTAAATGTGGGCGTTTCTCTTTAAATAATGTTAAATTTTCATTTAATTTAATTACTGCCTTAGATGTGGATGTGTGTAAAAATAAAAAACAATAACAAGTGCATTAAAATTATCTGTAATTTCGTTAGTTATATTTTTTTCAATCGGTGCTACTTTAGCTTCGTGTACAATCTAATTGCATTAAATATTTTGGGTGCAAATATTTTTTGTGCTACATTTGCTATAAAAGTTTACTTTCACAATACGCTTTTATCTCATTTCTAAACCGCTCTTCGCTAAATTTAAGGCTGTGCTCTCTTATTTGTCCTCGTGTAAATTTAACACCGTTTTTTTCAAAATCAGTTATAGCATCACATAGGCTGTCAACTGTTTGGTTATAAAAGAATTTGCCTGTTTCATCTTTTATAACTGTTTCAAGTGCACCACCCTTACCGTATGCAATAACTGGCACACCAGCACTTTGTGCTTCAACAGGTGTAATGCCAAAATCTTCTTCACCCGGGAAAAGAAAAGCTTTTGCATTAATATAGTAATTTAGCACCTCTTCGTCAGAAACTTTGCCGGTGAATTTCACACAGTCGCCAGCCAGTTTCTTTAGTTTTTTTTCCTCGTCTCCCCCACCTATTATAACAAGCTTTTTATTTAACTTTGTGCATGCTTGTACCGCGAGGTCTATCCTCTTGTAATACGTAAACCTCGATACAACAAGATAATAATCTTCAGGAGTTTCTTTTATCTCATAATCATTTATGTGTACACCGGGATAAATTACGTCTGCATCTCTGCGGTAATATTTTTTAATGCGCTTTGCAATAAAATTAGAGTTTGCTATAAAATAGTCTACCCTATCTGCCGCAAGTCTGTCCCAAATTCTCATTTGGTGCATTAAATTACTCATGAAAAATTGCTTTATTTTCGATGAATTTTTTAGGTATGTGTAGTAAAAATCCCACACATACCTTGTAGGTGTGTGGCAGTAACAAATGTGCACGGCATCAGGTCTGGTTATAACACCTTTACTGCAACTGGAACTAGACGAAAGCACAAGGTCAAACTCTGTTAAATCTAGGCTTTCCCATGCTTTTGGCATCATTGTTAGCATGTTTTTATACAGTTTTGTCGCAAATGGTATTTTTTGCAAATACGTTGTACGTATGTCGTAATTTTCAAATCTTTTGGGCAGAGAGCTAGGCTCATAAACAAGTGTGTAAACGGGTGCGTTTGGGAAAATTTTCAAAAAATCTTCTATTACCCTTTCTCCACCGCCGTAGCCAACAAGCCAGTCATGTACTATTGCTACTTTAATATCTTCTTGCATGTATAATTCTCCATTTCATCTATAAATTGCTATGTTATACATTTGTTATTCAATAGCAATTTTAGGAAGTATTTGTTCAAGTTAAACAGCTATTTTATACGCATAATCATTAAAAATTTAAATTTCTGATATAATATTATTTAAATCACCGCTAATGCACACAGCTTTGTTTTGTATTTCTTTTGGCGCATATGCGCTGTACAAGTTAGCACAAACATAAACAGCGTTTTCATATCCAAAAGCAAAGCGCCAAAAAGAGTGCTTAATTATAGCAGCTGTGTTTTCCCCCACACCAAGCTCTAAAAATAGCGTTTTTTTATCTTTATTTTCTTTAATAAAGTTCTCATAGTTTTTGCAAGCTTTGTGCCAACCTTCGTCCTCAACAAATGTGCTGTCGGCTCTTAAATTCATGCTCATGGGCTTACCACATTTTGGGCAATATGGTATAAGTTCGTGTGGTATGTTCATGTTTTGCTGACTGCGTACCATTTTAAAAACTTCTGTCTCGTTATCATAAGTTTTTTCGTGGCATGGTACACTACACTGCCACAAGCCATAATCGCCCTGTGTATAAAAAAGCCTAGTTTTGTCAAAGCCATGTTTTTGGAAACAATGGTCAACATTAGTTGTTATTACAAAGTAATCTTTATTTTTAACGATATTTAGTAAATTATTATACACATCATTCACATTAGCGGCATATCTGTTGTGGTATATATGCCTGCTCCAATAAGCCCAACGTTCTTCAAGAGTTTTAAATGGATAAAAGCCAGCGGAGTACATATCGGTGAACCCGTATTTTGCTATAAAATCCGCAAAATTTGTGTTAAAACGCTCCCCGGAGTACATTAACCCTGCAGAAGACGACAGCCCCGAACCTGCACCTATTACTACCGAATCACACTCACTAATTAAGTTTTTCAGCTTATCTATTTCACTAAAATTATCTTTCGTGCAAATTGAAACAAATTTATTATTGCTCATATTTTATCCTTTAATATTTTAGTTATGTAACTCCAGCATTTCCCTTGCGTTGGCAAGCGCTAAATCTGTAATTTGGTCTCCTGAGACCATTCTCGCAATTTCCTTTACACGTTTTTCTCCTGTAAGTGCATGAATTTCAGTAAAAGTGCGCTCCCCTGTTATATTTTTTTGTATGAGCATATGTTTGTTTGCAAAAGCTGCAATTTGTGCCGTGTGTGTTATACAAATAACCTGCCTACCTTTTGAGGTTTGTTTCAGCTTCTCGCCAATTCGCGCAGCTGCAAGCCCCGAAACTCCTGTGTCAATTTCGTCGTAAATAACAGTGTCAATTGCGTCTTTATCAGCAAGTGTACTTTTTAGAGCAAGCATTATGCGAGAAAGTTCACCACCTGATGCTATTTTAGCAAGTGGTTTTGCCTCCTCCCCCATATTTGTGGATATGTAAAACTCCAATGTATCTTGCCCAACGCCTGCAAGTGGGCCTATTTTGTGTTTCATCTCAAATTTTATGCCAGGCATATTTAAAAAACTTAGCTCTTTTGTTAGCTGAGTGTTAAACCTCTCAAAAGCTGCAAGCCTTGTTTGTGTTAATTTATTTGCAAGGTCTTTTGCCTTTTCGTATAGTTCTGTTTGTCTTTCATATAACTCGTCCAGTCTTTCACCGCCAAGCTCAATTGCTTTTAATTCTGAACTTGCGCTTTTTGCGTATTCCAAAATACCTAAAACATCTGTTTTATATTTTTGTCGTAGTTGATATATTAAATCAAGCCTATCTTGAACCTCTTCAAGCTCTGTCGTGTTAAATTCAAAACTGTCTTGTAAACTACCTATCTCACTTGCAACCTCGCGCACTTGATAAAATAAGTCGCTTAACCTTTCGCTTAATGGTGCGATATCTCTTGAAATATTAGCTATACTTTCAAGTGAGTTTACCGCACTACCTAGCATTTCGGTAGCGCCTACCGTGTCATCATCACCGCTTAAAATGTTGTAGGATTTATTTATTTGTTCCATAATATTTTGTGCATTAAGCATAATATTTTTTTGCACATTAAGCTCTTCTTCTTCATTTTCTTTTAAGTTTGTACTCTCAATTTCATCTACTTGAAAGCGCAATAACTCTATTCTGTCAAGCTTTTCGTCCTCGTCCATTGTCAGTGTGTCTATTTCTCGTTTCACCTTGCAAAGTTCACGGTACACTGTATAATAATCAGCATGTTGCGGTGTGTTTTGAGCAAAAAGATCAAGAATAAATATATGTTTTGCCGGGTTTAACAAATTTTGGTTATCGTGTTGTCCGTGAATATTAATCAAATTAGCGCAAATATCACGCACAACAGCCGCAGTTGATGGCATACCGTTTATACGGCAATTGCTCTTGCCTTCCGCAGTTATCTCACGGTAAAGCAAAAGCTCGTCTTCAAGTGCGTATCCTGCATTTTGCAAGTCTTCCATGCACTGTTTTGGTATATTTATAAACTTTGCCCAAATTCGTGCGCTGTGTGTGTTACTTCTAACAATGTCACGCGAGGTTCTACTGCCTAAAATTGCATTAATTGAGTCAATTAAAATAGATTTACCTGCGCCTGTCTCGCCTGTTAAAACATTGAGACCTTCGCCAAAAGTAACGGTTGCCTTTTCAATAACAGCTACGTTTTCAATTGTAATTTCGCATAGCATATAATTAAACGCTCCCTAACGTGCTATATATTTTGAGATTTGGTTTGTTATTTTTTCAGCTGCTTTTTCAGTTCGCATTAAAACAAAAAACGTATCATCGCCCGAAAGTGTTCCAACTACATCGCTCCACACCATTGAGTCAAACACCTCACATGCGGCATTTGCCATGCCTGTAAAACATTTTACAAGCACAGTGTGCCCTGCATAATCCACATTTAGCACAGATTCTTTAAATATAGTCTCAAACCTACTGCTAACATTATTTGAGGTTTTGTTCACACTTTGAGAGGCAACATACCTGTATTCACCACCAACAGACGTTTTAACAAGGTTGAGCTCACGAATGTCTCTTGAAACCGTCGCCTGTGTTACATCGAAACCCTCTTGCCTTAAAAAATTGAGCAAATCCTCTTGTCTTTCAATGCTGTGTTCTTTAATTAGGCTTAAAATTCTGCTATGTCTTGTGTTTTTCAAAATAAAGCTTACCTGCCTTTCAACTTTTTATCAATCGCATCAAATTGCTCTGCCTCACTTAAACTTACAAGGGTCATGTATTCATCGGATATAGATACATAAACCTCATCTAACTCATTGAGAGTAAGCTCTTCTTGCCCGTCACAGCTGTATACTATTTGAGACTGCATGTCAGAAGTAGCGGTAACGCGTATATTTCTGTTTGCGGAAAATACCATTGGTGGGCTGTTCATGCTGTGCGCACAAAGTGGTGTTACAACAATACCATCAATTTGCGCATCAAGCACAGGCCCCCCGGCAGACAGCGAATAGGCTGTTGAGCCTGTCGGTGTGGCTATAATTACGCCATCGCCCCTATACTCACTTACAAGCGTATCATCACAATATATTTTAACATCAATTGTTTGAGATATCAAATGTTTTCCTATAACTACCTCATTAAATGCCGTTTGTGCATTTTTCTTGCCCTTTGTGGTTGATATATTTAAAATACTGCGTTTTTCAACTGTATAATTACCGCTGACAATTTTTTCAAGCAAATTTAGCTCATTTTGTTCAATTGTTGCCAAAAAGCCAAGGTGTCCAACGTTGATGCCAAGAACTGGTTTTTTATAAGGTAAACTTTTTCTGGCAGCTCGCAGAATTGTGCCATCTCCACCAATTGTTATAATAATATCACATATTTCACAGGCAGTGTAATTTTTTGCAAGTTTTACATTTTTATTAGTGCTTTTAGTGTGAAATTCTTCATCTGTAATTACTTTCGCACCACTTTCAATAAGAATTTCTGCTGCTTTTTGGGCAATTTTTACTGCCTCTGCTTTTTTTGTGTTTACTACAAGATATACTGTCATGAATGCACCTTACTTTTGAAATGAATTGTGTGCGCTTGTTACAATTTCGTGTATTTTTTCCTCACCAATTGCTGATATTTCGCAAGATTTTTCAACATATATGAGAAATTCAATATTCCCCTCAGGGCCTCTAATTGGTGAAAAGTTTATATCTAGCACATTAAACCCGTTATTGTTTGCAAAATCACAAGAGTTTATTATTACTTCTTTATGTGTTTCACTATCACGTACAACACCTTTTTTTCCTACTTTTTCTTTCCCTGCTTCAAATTGTGGTTTAACAAGGCAAACACCTGTTGCGCCTTCATTTGTAAGAAGCTGTGCCACAGGAAAAATGTGTTTTAAAGATATAAATGACACATCAACACTGAAAAAATCAAGCTGTTCACCCTCAATATTTTGTGGTGTAACATTTCTTATATTTGTGCGTTCCATATTTATAACGCGCTCGTCGCATCTCAATTTCCATGCAAGTTGACCATAGCCAACATCTACCGCATACACTTTTTTTGCTCCGTTTTGTAGCATACAATCAGTAAAGCCACCTGTTGATGCACCTATATCCATACAAATTTTGTTATTTAAATTTAGTGCAAACTGTTTTATTGCTTTTTCAAGTTTTAAACCGCCACGGCTTACATATGCCATATCTTGCCCGCGAACTTCAACTGTTGCATCTTCTTTTATAGATGTTCCCGGCTTATCAATTTTCTCGTTGTTTACATATACTATGCCCGACATTATAAGTGCCTGTGCTCGCTGCCTGCTTTGCACAAGGTTATTTTGTACAAGATAATTATCAAGTCGAATTTTCAAGATTTATCCCTTTCCGCTTTTGCCTTTTTTTGAAATTGGGAGACATGTGGTCGTCCGATTGCTAATGATATTCACCAATTTACTTATGGTGCAACAATATCAGATTAAATTTATAAAAAATTGGGCATTATGTAAAATTTTCAAAACGATATAAACGGACTTCCGCAAGTAGCCCCTGCCATATCTCACATTGTTTGCATAGACGCCGATACCTATTGTTTCTAATTCCATCAAAAATCAATACGCCCTACCACAATTTATGAAAACAAATTTTCCAAACTCTCTGCATCTAGGCCGAAAAGTGCACGCAATTCGTTTACATTTGCGTGGGTTACTGCGCCGTCAACAGCTAAGTGCACATACTCACCTTTGTACCCTTTTTGTTGTAGTGCAAGGCTCACGTGCTCGCCTATTCCACCGTTTTTAATGCCCTCTTCTGCAAAAATAATTTTATCATATTTTGCAATATCTTCAATAAAACCACTCGGCAGTGGGTGCACCATTAACATTTTAATAACATCAACATTTTTACTTTCTTCAGCGGCATTTAAAACTTGCTCTGCCTGTGCGCCATATGTTACACATGCTGTTTTATTATTTTCTTGTGTTTTGCTGAATACAAAACTATCGTAATATTTGCCTGTGCATCCAAGTGTTGACAGCTTTTGGCTCTCACTTCCTCTTGGGTAGCGTATAGCGCGCGGAGTATCCTCTTTAGACAAACTTTCTAGCCAAAACCGAAGTTCCTCATAGTTGCACACAGAGTAAACGCTAATATTGCTTAGCTGGCTCAAAAATGCACAGTCGTATATACCCTGATGTGTTGCACCATCTCCCGGTACAAAACCGGCTCTATCAATAGCAAGTAACACATTAGCGTTTTGCAAACAGACATCGTGTATAACTTGGTCATACGAGCGCTGTAAGAAAGTTGAATAAATACACACCGTTGGTTTCATACCACATGTTGAAAGCCCTGCGCCAAAAGTAACTGCGTGCTGTTCAGCCATTCCAACATCAAAAAATCTATTTTTATGCTGTCTGTAAAAATATTGAAGCCCTGTTCCGTACTTCATTGCTGCTGTTATGGCGCAAATTTTGTCGTCTTTTTCTGCAAGCTCTACAAGTTTTTTACCAAAAACTGTTGAAAATGAATCATCCTGTGTTAAATCAGGGTCGGTCAAAGCGTTGACATCAAAAGCCGAAACCCCGTGAAATTCACCAGGATTTTCCTCAGCAGGTGCAAAGCCTTTGCCTTTTTTTGTTACTATGTGCAAAAAAAGCGGTGCACTCTGGTCATTTTTATAAGCATTCAAAAGTGTGCATAGGTCGGTCAAATTGTGCCCGTCCACAGGGCCGGCATAATGAAAGCCCATATCCTCAAACATGGTTGAGTGGTAAAGCCTACGGCGAAAATTAGTTTTAACTCTTTGTAAAAACACCCGTATAGGTCTACCTACAAGAGGTATGTTATCCAGCACTGTTTGTGTAACCCTTTTTAATTTAAAGTACTTAGGGCTTGTTCTCAAATGTGTTAAATATTGTGCTACAGAGCCCACGTTTTTTGAAATTGACATCTTATTATCGTTTAAAATAACAATTAAGTTGCTAAGGTTACGCACGTTGTTCATACCCTCGTAAACCATGCCACCTGTAAAGGCGCCATCGCCAACAATGGCAATAACTTTTTTGTTGTCGCCACACATTTTTTTCGCACTTGCCATGCCTATTGCCGCGGAAATAGCCGTGTTGCCATGCCCTGAAATAAAAGCGTCGTGTTCACTCTCTTTTGGAGACGGAAAACCCGACAGCCCATTTAATTTGCGTAGGCTATCAAATTTATCTTTCCTACCTGTTAAAATTTTATGTGTATAACATTGATGTCCAACATCCCAAACAATTTTATCTTGCGGTGTATCAAAAATTTTATGTAGTGCAACAGTAAGTTCAATTGTGCCAAGGTTTGACGAGAGATGCCCACCTGTTTTTGACACACTTTCAATTAAAAAAGCTCTTATTTCATTACATAAAACATCTAGCTGATTATTATCAAGTGTTTTAATATCTTTGGGGCTGTTAATATTCTCTAAAAACATAACGGTTATTAGGCTACCGCAACAGGTATTAGTATTGCTATTAATATTCCTAGCAATGCACCCGAAAGCACCTCAAGCGGTGTGTGCCCTACTTTCTCCTTTAGTTTCTTTGCGTTGTTTGCAAACTCGTTTTCCTCGTCATCAAGCCAGTCGTCCAAAATTTTGTTTAGTAATTTTGCCTGCTTGCCCGTCTCGTTGCGCACACCCATGGCATCATACATTACAACAGTTGCAAGTATAAACGCAATTGCAAATAGCGGCGAAGTTACACCCTCGCTTTTAGCAGTTGCCATAAATGTGGCGCAAACACATGCCGAGTGTGCGCTTGGCATACCGCCTGCACCGTACATGCGTTCAAGGTCAAGTTTACCCATTAATATATAGTTTATAGCAGTTTTTGCAACTTGCGCCGTAAACCATGACAGTATTGCCACCGTTAAAATATAATTACCGA
This sequence comes from uncultured Bacteroides sp., assembly GCA_964371675.1. Taxonomy (GTDB): domain Bacteria; phylum Bacillota; class Clostridia; order Oscillospirales; family Ruminococcaceae; genus Ruthenibacterium. The sequence goes on from CAYJNL010000005.1 coordinate 62,744, forward strand.
AAACAAAGCTTTGCCACTGCATATCATTCTCCGTTCTGTATGTAGTAAAACACCACAGATACCACTTTAAAAGCGAGTGGTGCGCCGATTTTAAAAACTATTACTGTTTTAGTGCGCTAAACACTGTTTAAACAAGTAAAAAAATCAGATTAAGTAATTTATCTCTACAAGAAAAAAGCAAACACTCTTTTTGGGAATGTGCATAAAGCGAAAAAAATACCAATCTATTAAAAAACATAAATATTGCCACTAATTTTGCAGTAGGTCATATAAAATATTAATTGCAAATAGCTATTAATTTCTACGGTTTAAAAGCTTTTGAGCAAATTCCACTAAGAACGTTGTTCTATTTCCAAATTTATCTATAAGCATATCGCAAGTTTGTACTGTATACATCTCTGCAAGCTCTGTCGATTTCTCAAGCCCGAAAAGTTTAACGAATGTTGTCTTATCGCTTTTATCATCAGAACCAATTGGTTTACCAAGCTCTTTTTCATCTGCCGTTACGTCTAAAATATCATCTATAATTTGAAAGACAAGCCCCACATTAAATGCAAAGTTTGATATAACTTTCTTTTCTTCATCACTTGCATTATTCGCCGCAATAGTGCCCAAAATGCTTGCGGACTCAATTAGCTTACCTGTCTTGTTTTTGTGTATTTGTTTAAGCTCATGTTCATTCGCCTTGCTGTTTTCAAAGTGTAAATCAAGCTCTTGCCCTAAAATCATGCCCTTTGTGCCTGTCGCGGTGCTAAGGCTTTTACATGCCATAACGTTTTGCTGTGGTGTACCGCTTGCACTGCAAAGCACCTCAAATGATGCCGTTAAAAGTGCATCACCTGCTAAAAGTGCAGTTGTTTCGCCATATTTTTTGTGGCAAGAAGGCTTGCCTCTTCTATAATCATCGTTATCCATACACGGCAAATCGTCGTGTATAAGAGAGTAACAATGTAGCATTTCAACAGCACTCGCATACTCTGCGGCAAGCTGTATGTTGCCGTTTAGCATATCGCACACTGCTATGCACAGCACTGCACGTGCACGCTTTCCACCTGAAAACAAGCTGTACCTTGCCGCCGCCGCAACTTGTGATGTTTCCACGCTGTTAAACACATCATCTGCCGCTTTTTCAAGCGCATTGTTTGCAACAGCAAGGTAAGTATTATACTGCTTTTCGTAGCTCATAAAAGATTTTCCTTTTCAAGCTTTGCATTAATCTCTTCAACTTTTATTTGTGCCTTTTCAAGAGATTTATTGCAAAATACAATTAATTCTGCCGCTTTAGCGTATAACTTTAAGCTTTCGTCAAGTGTTATATCTTCCGACGACATCTTTTCAAAAATATCATCAAGTTGCTGTGCGGCAACTTCATATGTCAATTTTTCTTTTTGCAAAATTAATCCTCGCTTTCAATATGGGTAACAGTACAATTTAATTTGCCCTCGTGTAAATTAATTTCTAAGTTATCGTTTGTTTTCACTTGTTCTACACTTTTTATAACAGTATCGCCTTTTTTTACAAAGCAGTAACCCCTTGCAAGTACCCCATATGGGTTTAAAGACTCCCCTAGTGTAGCATAATGCTTTACACCGCTTTGCACCTCATGCAGTTTTTGCGCCATTGTACGCTTTATGCGTTTTTTTGTGCTTTGTAACTGTACAAGTTCGTTTGCAGGTTTTGTGGAAATTTGCCTTATTAGCGCAAAATTTTCGCTCATTCTCAACTTATTATAGCACATATCTATGTGGTTTAAAACACAATTTCTAATATTTTCAAAGCCTTTGTTTAAATTATCAAGCTCATCTTCCATATTTGGCATAACAATTTCTGCGGCGGCACTCGGCGTTGGCGCGCGTAAATCTGCCACAAAATCAAGTATGCTAAAGTCAATTTCGTGCCCTATTGCACTAACTATTGGTGTAGTGCAATTAAATGCCGCATGTGCTATATCCTCGCTGTTGAAAACCCACAAGTCCTCTTTTGAACCACCACCGCGTGCAATTATTATTACATCACATCTGTTTGTTGCATCAAGTATTTTTATAGCATTTACAATTTCTGTGGCGGCGCTATCACCTTGCACATTAGTTGGCGCAAGTAAAAAGTGAGCATTTGGGTTTCTGCGCTTTGTCACATTAAAGATGTCTTGTATTGCCGCACCTGTCTTGGAGGTTATAAGCCCTACACAGCGCGGAAATTCAGGCAACATTTTTTTGTGTTTCATATCAAAAAGCCCTTGTTTTTCAAGCTTTTCCTTAAGCCTTTCAAAAGCTTCCTGTATAGCTCCTACACCGTCTAAAAACATGGAATCTGCATTTATTTGAAAGGTACCTTGTTGCTCATATAGTGTTATTTGCCCTCTAAGAATAACACTCAAGCCATTTTCCGGCTCAAAATTCACTCTACTTGCATAACTGCGAAACATTACAACTTTCACATTGCACTTTTCGTCTTTTATGGTAAAGTAACAGTGCCCTGTTTTTGAGTGCCTTGTGAAATTAGAAATTTCACCGCGAATGCCCACATCTGTTAAAACATAATCGCTTTCCAGCAATGTTTTAACGTATGCGTTTAGTGCTGATACGCTTATCACGTCTGCCACTGTTTACTTCACCTCCTGTTTTGTTTGGTTAATTACTTTGCTATGCAAGCTAAAGCTTTATAATTTTAATTCTCTTGCCGTATAAACTGCCACACCTATTGCGTTATCAGATGAATGCTTGCCATCAACAAAAAAAACATTACCAAGCTCTGCTTTAACATATTCTTGTATAATTTCACTGCTCATAACACCGCCTGCACATATTACAGGTGTATTTATATATGTTTTTTTTGCCACTTGTACTATTTTGCATACTGTTTGCGCAACATGCAAAAGGCAAAATTTAGCTATGTAAGGTTTGCTTTTGCCATCTTCTATTAGTTTGTTACACTTATTTTCAAGGCCGGAAAAACTGCACTCTGTGCTTTTTACACTAACCTTTACTTTTATATCTTCATCGCATTGCTTTGCAATCTCGCTCAAATTTGCACCAGCCGGAAAACTAAAGCCAAGTTTAACGCCAACCCTGTCCACAGCTTGCCCTGCATATAAATCGGTAGTACCGCCTATTTTGTCGGTTATATTTAAACCGTCACAAAGCAAAAGCTCCGTAGTGCCACCCGAGATGTGAAACACAAGTTTTTGCGCTTCATAAAGCTCGTTTTTACCTAGTGCATATAGAGCAGAGGTTATATGCCCTTGTTGGTGGCTTGTTTCTATTATAGGTATATTACAGGCTGTGCTAATTGCAGTAGCAGAGCTTACCCCTGCCAAAAAACACGGCATATATGAGCCGTGTTTTGGGCGCGGTTTGCTTGAAACACCAACTGCACTTATCAATTCTTGCCCTATTGCTTTGCGCATTTCACAAAACATTTCAGGCAAAGCTACCGTGTGGTGAAATAGTGCATCGCTTTGCCTTAAACCAAGCTCACCTTGTTTTACAGGCAAAAAACGTTTGGCATCGTACATAATTTTTTGCGTTTTGGTGCTATATACAGCAATGGACGTAGCATAGTTGCTTGTATCAATACCCAGTACAAGCATTAATCTTCTCCGCTTGAAGGCTCTGCAATAGCTGTATCTTCTGTATTGTCAGGCTGTGCTGTAACCACTTGTTCACCGTGCAAATCTTTTGCTATAACACCGAGAACACCATTGATAAACTGATAATCATTTTCACCTGCATATTTTTTTGAAATTTCAACTGCTTCGTTTATAACAATGCTATCAATGTTTTCTTCGCTCATCATCATTTCAGCTACACAAATTCTTAAAATTGCAACATTTACACGTGGTAAACGCTCTATTTTCCAATCTTTTAAACGCGCTTTTATTGCATCGTCAACTTCACAGCTGTTTTCTAAAAAGTAATTTATTAACTTTTCACCATAAGCATTTACGCAAAATTCGTCGTTTTCTCGTGATGTTTCAATTATATCTCTAATATCATTTATGCCGAAAGACATCTCAAACAGTGCCGCAACAGCATTTTCTCTAGCTTGCCTTCTTTTCATTTTTATATTCCCCTTATTGCTCTTGTTGCTCTCTTGAAACACCGGCAATAACTACATTAACGCGGGACACCGTAATACCCGTCATGTTTTGCACTGCATGTTTTACGTTTTCTTGTACTTTCAAACAAAGTGGCTGTACTTTTTTGCCAAACTCAACAACTAAATTTACGGTAATTTCCGCAACATCATCATAAAGTATAACAAGTATATCTTTTTTTTCAGATGGCTTTTTTAAAAGCCCTTTAGCACCTTGTGTGCAAGTTGATGTCTCTTTCACACCGTCAACTTCAATTGCGGCAATTCTTGCAATTTTACCAATAACATCTGTTGAAATTTGCAAGCTACCACCGATAGATTTGTTTTGTATATTTTCCATAATTACTCCGTTCCAAAATAAGTGACGTATAACTGTTTAAAACCAATGTATTTTAACATGCCACACTTATTTATAATGTAATAAAACATAATACGTCTATTATACCACTTTTGTTTAAATTTAACAACTGTTAAAAATGATAATATAAGCGCTTACATTTTAATTTTTGTTTAACAATTCAATAGTTTACAACTCCATAAGTAAAAAAGCAGTTAAAATTAAAATGTATGTTTATTTTTATTAAAACACTATGCAAAACAAAGTAAAATATGTTAATATATAGTAAAAGCAAAATAATATGAATAGCCGTCAAAAATATAGTTGCCCCACTTTTAAATTTGCACAAGCAAGCGACAAAAAAATGAGCTTATCAAAGCATTGTAATGAGCAATAATGTTGTATTGCGATTGATAACAGTAAAGATAAGCAGAATTTTAACAAACGACTTGCATGAAATTTAAAATGGATTGACTAAAACATTAAATTAATTAAAGAGGTGCCACTATGACCGCTGAATTTATGTCACATCAATTAATGCTGTTTTATACCTCCGTTGCTATTTTTGTTCTTGGTACAATATTTGTTTTTATTTTAAGCAGTTTTGTACGCATTGGTTCAAAAAGAAAAATAGCATTGCTATTTTTAGTTAATGCAGGTGCACTAATGCCGCTTTACTTAAACGGGCACAGAGATGCACAAGGTGGTATTATTGACTCCGTAATAAGTGCTGCACTTGGCATTATTAAAATTTTCCGTGGAGATGGTGAGCTTGAAGTAACGAGAGATATGCTTGGTACATTACCCAGCGATTTTATTGCCATTGCCGCAATTTATACAGGCATAGTCCACCTTGTAATGTCTGCTTTGTTACTTGGTTTTATTTTAAGTTTGTTTAAAGATTTTTTTCCTAAGTTAAAGTTCAAACTCTCTCCACGTGTCAAGCTTAATGTTTTTAGCCAATTAAATCAAAGAAGTATGCTCTTAGCGCAAGATATCAGAAAAACAAATAAAAGAACAAGAATAGTGTTTTTAAATACATCATCTGACATAAATATTGATATATCTGTAATGCTTGAAAAAGCAAGTGAGATAAACGCATTTGTGTTTGACATTGGGTTGTGTGATTTGAAAATACCATTACTTATACGTGAAACTAATTTTTTCTTGTTAAAAGTAGATGAGCGAGAGAATATAAAAGATTTTTTACAATTAGCAGAAATGTACAATAAGGGCAAACATTTGCGCAAAAAAATAAAATTGCATATACTTTCCTCACAAAGTGAAGTTGAAATATTTGTTGACTCTACTGCTTTAAACCCAAAATCTAACATGACATTTCGCATTATTAAAGAAAACCGTTTGATGCTATATAATTTATACAATAAGTTACCTTTATTTTTAGCAAAAAAGAATGATGAACTTGAGATGCTTATTATTGGTATAGGGCGCAAGGGCATAGAGGCTGCAAAAGTAGCGGCTTGGTGTGCACAAACACTAAAGTGCAAACCACGAATAATACTTGTGGACAAAGACGGCGAGATTGAGAGCAAATTCGAGAAAGACTGCCCCGGGTTATATATGAGAACAGCTGAGCCTGAAGCAAAGCAAAATTGTGAGATTGTATTTGAGAAATTTGACGTTGAGGGTGGAGATTTTACACCTATGCTTAAAAAGCACCCAAATGTGGGCTATGTAATTTGCACACTTGGCGATGATAGGCTTAATTTAAGAACAGCAATAACCGTACGCAGTGTTTATGAAGAAATTAAGTTTGAAAATGATGAAAAAGTAACATCGTTGCCCTTTATTAACGTGCTTATAAAAGACCCTCATTTGTACAATGTTACAAAAAATTTAAAATATGACAAACGAGTTGACTGTAATTTACTTCCATTTGGCAGTTTGGAAGAAACCTACACCTGGAACAACTTAGTTACACCATATCTTGATTCTCTGGGTATGGCTTTCAATAGGTTTTATGTACAGCATTTTGCAAGTAATAAAATTGACGCAGCTAAAACAGAAAAAGAAAGACAAGCAATAATTGATGAAGTAAACAAAGGCGCTGATCAAAATTATGAGAGAAGCGAGTACGAAAGAGCCTCGTCAATTGCGCTGGCATTGCACAGTAAATATAAAATATATGCCTGCTTAATTGAATATGCAGGCAAGGAGTTTGTGCCGAAAGACTGGCTTGGAAGGCCTAAAAAAGAAAAAATGGAAGAAATAGTTACCGAAATTAATGCTATATTTGCTGATGAAAAAACAGGTGCTATCTGTATGGAGGAGCTTGCAAAACTTGAACATACCAGATGGAATTTAAACTTACTTTCAACAGGGTGGCGCAGTTGTACCACAGAACAAGCCGACACATGGTTTGAAGCTTTTAAAGGGCACAGAAATTTTGCTGCAAAACTCCACCCTTGTATTATCCCGTGGGAAAACCTAGAGGCACTTGACAAGTGGAAAGACTCATGGACACTTGAAAAAACTGGTAAGCCAAGTGACTTTAAAGAGCTTGACAGGTTAATGATTAAAAAATTGCCTGAAATTTTATTGTGGGCTGAAGATATTGTGACGGACTAACACAAAAAGTAAGTTATATCATAAAAATTCATCGCATATTCACAGCACACAAAATTGTATGGACACCTCCCAATGTAATACCCGAATACAAAGGAAATTCCTAAGTTTTGGGGCTAGCATAAAGGAGGTGTCCACATTTTTTATCAACAAATATTATTTATGTTCTCAATAGTTTATTAATGTTTATTTCTGGTTTTTTAAAACAGTTAAATAATTTTTACGCTCGCTATATTCCACACTTTCAACAATACTTTTTAATATGTTTCTGCACGCTCTCTCAAGTGCGGCATGCGATAATTCGCCTTTTTTATATGATTTATATATATCTCTAAAATAACTGCCACCACCCGGCATAATCAAATCATTTCCGCAATTTACAGCATCGCTGTTTGATGCAAGACCTTTTGCCGTTGATGTCCAGTCTGTCATTACAACGCCGTCAAAACCCCACTCTTTGCGTAAAATTTCAGTATTCAATTCTTTGCTGTTAGGTGTGTACACACCGTTTAGCTTATTATAAGCTGTCATTACAGAGGCAGGTTTACTCTCTTTAACGGCTATTTCAAAGCCTTTCAAGTAGATTTCGCGCAGTGCTCTTTCGCTTAAATTACTTGAGGAGGTAGTGCGTTTATATTCTTGATTATTACAAGCAAAATGCTTTATTGTAGCATAGTTACCCTTAATTTTTTGTACTCCACGCGTTATTGCCGCAGCACATTTTCCGGACACTAACGGGTCTTCAGAGTAATATTCAAAGTTTCTGCCGCAAAGCGGGTTTCTATGTATATTTAATGCCGGTGCAAGCCAAAACGTTGCGCCGTACTCTTTCAGCTCATTTGAAACGGCATAGCCAATCTCGGTTAAAAGCTCCTCGTTCCATGTTTGTGCAAGCGCTGTGCCAATGGGGAAAGATGTTGTAAAAACATACGCAAGCTTGCCTTTATTTGGGTTTCCTTTATATATTTTTTGCAGCATTTTAGGGAAATAATTGAAGTGTTCAAAAGGATAGTCTATAGGTTTTACCTTGCCGTTTTTGTAAATTACAGTGGTTTGCCTTAACCGTAATCCGGCTGGCCCATCCACAAGCGCAACATTTGGTATTCCTTTTTTATACAGCCTATCTGTTGTGTTGCCAACAGAGCCAAAACACGGGAATTTCGTCTCATTAAGGTAAGACGAGCCCACTGTTAATTTGCACATATCTTTTGGTGTAAGGCGAGACATAAGCTTCTCCACTTCCCTACTAGTTTCGCTATCATCAACATTTTTATGCTTAATATCGTCATAGTTTATTACATGTGTTGTAATATCACCAGCGTTTAAATTTAATATTTCTATACTATCAATTGGCAATTCAGGGTTTTCAATGCCCGCCATTGCATCTATAACTTTTTGTGGTGTGCACATGTTTTTAAGCTTTGTAACAACAACGTCTTCACTTAAATTAATGGCAAAATACAGCTTGTTGTTGCGTGAGCAATTACCTACTTTTATGCCATAATACCCTTTTTCAAGCACAAAGCTTGCATTTTCTTCATCATAACTTGCAAGGTCTTCAAAATTAAAATTCAAAGTAAGGCTTTGAGTTTCACTGCATTCGAGTTCTTTGGTTTTTGCAAATGCTATAAGCCTTTGGCGTTCTTTTTTCAGCTTGCCGTTTGGCAAAACAGCATAGCACTGCACCACCTCTTTGCCTTTGTAATCGCCTATGTTTTTAACATTTACAATAAGCTTAAAATCAGTGCTGTTTTGCACAATATTGCACAACTCTAAACTAAATTTTGTGTATGACATCCCATAACCAAATGGATATTTCGGCTGTTTATCAAATGTGTCAAAATAACGGTAACCTACATAAATGCCCTCTTTATACTCGCCATCTATTGTGTTTTTGTTTATGTAGCTGTACTCGTCTGCATAAGGTATGTCGCTGTAACTTTTTACCCAAGTGCTTGTCAGCTTACCGCTTGGTGTTGTTTTACCCATAACAACCTCAGCAAAAGCAGCACCGCCTTGCATGCCAAGCTGTGAAAAATATAAAATAGCATTTATGCCGTTAATGTGTTCAATTGCACTTAAATCTATAGTGCAGCCTGTGTTAAGCACCAATATAAACTTATCAAATGTTGCGCTAAGCAAGGCTATGCTCTTTACTTCTTCATCTGAAAGAGCAAACTCCCCTTTTTCGTTTTTCAAGTCCTCGCCCTCACCTGAAAGGCGTGCAATTATATATATTGCTGTATCAGTGTTTGCATTTTCTATGTCTTTTTGTGTTACGGCCCTGCCTATTGGGTATATGAAATGCTCGTTTAAAAACATTGCCATGTTTGTTATGCTAAATTTTTTGCGCAGTCTCTCGCCCCATTTTGCATGTTCTGCCTTATACAATTTTTCGTATTCATCGCTCCAATTTTGGCATAAAAGCTCAATACCCGCATCTTTAAGACCTTGCTTTATTGTAATATTATCGCGGCTGTTTACATCACCCGAACCTGTGCCACCTTTTATTGTCTTAACTGCACCTGCACCAAAGAGTGCTAATCTTTTTGCCTTTATCGGCAGTGCACCGTCGTTTTCTAGTAAAACCATGCCCTCAACCGCCGCTCTTTGTGCTATAATTTTGTTTTTTTCTTCGATATTTGAAATTCCTCTTGTCTCTTTAGCTTTTATGTACATATCTGTAACTTTCCTTTCGGTAAACTAGCCAATCCGATGTAATCCGAACCCGGATTCATCGGATTGGCTAAGCAGTGTTAATAAAGTAATATCAAAAACGGATAGTATAATATGTATTTACCACTACACGTAGGTGCTTACAATATTTGCATAAAAAAATGGCAAAGTTTTTGTTTGTAAAGCCTCCTATGTGTTTTAAATCCCTAAAACATTTTGCGCAATTATTGACACTAATGGCAATGTAATAATTAAAAACAATGTAGAGTGTAGTACCGCCATACTTGACAGTTCAGGCTCAACATTTTTTTGTTTGGCCAGTGTTGCACCCATTGCACCAGCCGCACAAGAAAGTATAATTACAACAGAAAAGGCAATTTGTACATCGAGCCCCAATAGTTTTAATAAAAAAGTTAGTAAAATTGGGAAAGCAATGCACCTAATAAATGTAATTATGTATAAAAATTTATTTTTGAGTATAGATAAAAGGTTTCCGCCGCTTAACATCAAACCTATTAAAACAAGTGCAATAGGTGTAGTTGCACCACCAAGTATGCTACATGCGTCTTGCACAACAGTTGGTAATTTAAGCCCGAAGAAAAGCATAATTATCATAACTGTACTTGCAATGTTGCCGGGAGTAAGTAAAGATTTTACATTAAACTTTGAATCTTTAGAAAAAAGTTTAGTACCGTAAGTAAAAAAGTACAGGTTATAGCACATTACACTTGCAACAACATATGTCATACTACTCTCTCCGAAAAGTGCAGTTACAAGCGGCATACCTATAAATAAGTTATTGGGCAAAACACAAAACATTACAAAAACTGCTCTTTTTTCTTGTGTAAGCTTCATAACTCGTGCTAAAATTTCGCATATAATTGTACACAAAATATAAAATACAATGTTAATAATAAACACTAAAAATAACTCTTGTGTTGTCTGCCGCCCCTCGCCATAGCTTGTGGAGGCAAGTAGTGTTGCAGGTAGTGATATTTTCATCAAAAATTCTGACAAAACACCCGTTTGCTCTGAAGTAATAATTTTCAACTTACCGGCTACAATTCCCACGCCTACTATTATAAAAATCATTAAAATCTGTTGCAATAAAATTGCAGTAGACATTTATGCACGTCCTTTAAATAAATTTCCCCATATCTTTAGTTAACAGAGCTGTTCGCATAATTTCTGTATCTGCACTGTTAACACCATAATTTTCTTCTAAATATTTTACTAATAAAATTGGGTTAATGTTAAGCCCAACACCCGAGGGCACAATTACAGTAACTTTTAAAAAATCATCTTCAATGCACTTATCCATAATTTTAATGTGCTCTTTTAAATCAATCTCTTTCATTACACCTTTTTTGCCTTTTTTTAGAGCAATTGCGCTTTGCACTTTTTCAAACTCTTCAAAGGCTTTTTGTGCTGTTTCTATGTCGTTTTTTTCAAAAAAAAGCTCATGCTTTGCAAAGGCAATAGCCGCGGCAGGCATTTTTGTGCGCTCTGCACGGTAGCAACAAATACCCTCAGGCAGCCATTTATTTAAAATTTGTGGGGCATTTGCCCAGTCGTAATTTTCATCGAGTGGCTTTATCTCAAACGACTCTGTAACGCTTTGTTGCCCAAGTGAGAGTGGCGCCGCAAATGTGATGTAAATATGAGGGTTAAAGCCCTGTGTGTAAAAAACAGGCAGTTTACTACATTTTAATGCACGCTGCATAACCCTTTGCAAGTCAAGCAAAGAAATATAACTTGCAACGCCTTTTTTTTCGTACCAAAATCTAATTGTAGCCAAAACAAGCACCTCCAAGAAGTTTATTTGCACCACAGTTACTGCAAACTTTATTACATGGCTGTGTAACACTTACCTCAACCGCTTTTTCATATTCTGAAACAAGAAATTCATCACTAACGCCATATTTTAAATGGCTCCACGGCAAAATCTCATTTGTGCTTATTTGCCTGTTTGCGTAAAATGTCATGTCAATATTTAATTCTTCAAAAGCTTTTAACCATGTTTCATATTTAAAATGTTCATACCAGCCATCAAAATAACAACCATCTCTGTAAGCTTTTTCAATAACTTTTGCAAGTTTTCTGTCGCCTTTTGCGAAAACTGCCTCAAGAAAGCTTGTCTTGCCGTCATGATAGCTCACATTTATCTTCTTGCTTTTTACGCTACTCAGTAGTAATTGCTGTTTTTCGTGTAATCTGTCTAGGCTGTCTTGTGGGCAATATTGAAATGGTGTGTGCGGTTTTGGCACAAAGCAAGCAACGCTTACAGATACATGTATATTTTTGCCTTTTGGTTTGTTTTCTGTTTGGAAATACAAGTCTATAACGCGTCTTGCTGTCTCTGCTATGCCAACAACGTCGTCGTCAGTTTCGGTAGGCAAACCAAGCATAAAGTAAAGTTTAACGGAGGTGTAGCCCGAGGCAAACGCAAGTTTACAGCTCGTCTCTATGTTCTCCTGTGTAATATTTTTGTTAATAACATCACGCAGCCTCTGTGTACCGGCTTCAGGAGCAAATGTTAAACCGCTTTTGCGTATTTTAGTTGTTTTCTCTACAAGGCTTTGAGAAAAATTATCAATACGCAAACTAGGCAAAGACAAGCTCACTCTATCTTTTTGCGACCAGTCAAGCAAGCTGTCAAGAAGCGGCTCTAGCTGTGAATGATCGCTTGTAGAAAGAGAGGTTAGCGAAATTTCATCGTACCCTGTGTTTTCACAAAGCACTTGCCCTGATTTTGACAAAACTTCTGCACTGCGCTCCCTCATAGGCCTGTAAATAAATCCTGCTTGGCAAAAACGGCAACCCCTTACACATCCGCGCAAAACCTCAATTTGTGCCCTGTCGTGCACTGCGCCAATCATAGGCACTATAAAGTTTTCAGGCATGGGCTGTTTGTCCATGTCTATAATTATTGCTTTTTCTATTGTTTTGGGCACATCTTCAGTAGGTTTAATTTGCTCAATTGTGCCATCTTCTTTGTATGATACCTCGTAAAAAGACGGTATATAAACACCTTTTATTTTGCTTAACTCAAGCAGTGTTTGCTTTTTTGTAAAGCCTTTTTTCTTGCACTCAATTATCTCATTACATACTTGTAGCAGTTGCTCCTCGCCCTCGCCAAGCATAATTAAGTCAATAAAATCTGCAATTGGCTCTGCGTTACATGCACATGGGCCACCTGCCACAATTATGGGGTGATCCTCTGCCCTGTCTTTTGCGTAAAAAGGTATGTTTGCAAGGTCAAGCATAGCAAGTATGTTTGTATATGACAGCTCATATTGTAGAGTAAAACCTACTACATCAAAATTCAAAAGCTCATCTTTGCTTTCAAGTGCATATAGCGGTATATCGCTTTTTTTCATCTCGTACATCATGTCTGTCCACGGCATAAAGGCACGCTCACACCATATATTTTCTTTACTGTTTAATATCTCGTATAAAATTTTCATTCCCAAAAATGACATACCTATCTCGTATGTATCGGGAAAACAAAATGCAAACCTTAAATCAACATTTTCTTTATTTTTGTAAACACAATTAGGCTCACCGCCTGTGTATCTTCCTGGTTTTTGCACTGCCGCCAGTGCTCTTTTTAATTTTTTATCCACTTTTTTCTCCGTTCTTTTAGATAGTGTTGTAAACCCTATTTAAAATATTATACCAAAAATTACAGAAAATAAAAAGTGTTTTAAAGCATAAAAATTTTGCACATGACATTTAACATTTTGCACAGCTAAATATAACCTCACATATGCGAGGTATTGGATTAAAATATAGTATCAATAACCCATAAGACACCTTAAAAAAATTTAAGGGTTATTGATACTGCTCCTAAAGTCCTTTATTTTGCACTATAAGATAAACAGGTGCAATAAATGCACCAACCACAGCCATTGCAGACCTGCTGAAAACAAAACTACAAATAGGCAGTGCAATTGCAAAAACAATTATGACTATACGTTGCATTTTATTCCAATTGCTTATGTACTGTGACGGCAATATTAACTCAATAATTTGTGCACCATCAAGTGCACCAACCGGCAACATGTTATAAAGCCCTATACAAAGGCTTACAGCGCTGTAAATGTAAGCCGTGTATGTTGCGTTTTGTAGTGCCATAAAATACAAAACAGCTGAAAATAAAAAATTAGCAATTGACCCGCAAAAAAGCACAGCAAGCTTTTTTGTTTTTGTTAAATTTTGTGTTTTTTTAAGACACACACCGCCAGCGCTAAACTCTAATTTTGGCAGTTTTTGTGTACAAATAATATAAGCTAAAATATGCCCAAGCTCATGAACAAAACAGCAAAAAATAACAATTCTAAAAAGATATGCACCATCTAACAAAAGCCCCAGTGAGATAAGTGCATAAAAAAATATTAGTTTCATAACTATTCTGTTACCCATAAATTATATGTTTTCTCTAGTTCGGGGAATTGGTTTATAGGGTCTACACATTTTCTGTTTAACAGCAGTTCAAAGTGCAAGTGTGGGCCTGTGCTATACCCTGTGCTACCAACTGTACCTATTACTTGACCTTGCAAAACAATTTGTCCAATACGCACAAAACCACTTGACAAATGCTGGTAAAGTGTTTGCAAACCTTGCTCGTGATGCACAATTATATAGTTTCCTCTTTGTTGTGTATATCCTGTTTCTATTACTTGACCGTCTAGCGAGGAAACAACATTAGCACCTTGTACAGCTGCAATATCAACACCCATATGAAACTCGTTTTCACCTGTAAAGGGGTTTTGCCTTACACCGAATTTTGATGTTAAAACACCATAAACCGGCTGTATTAGCCGTGAATTCAATGTGTATTCATTTAAGTCAACTTTGTCTGCTATATCATCTAAATTGTAATTTGTGAAGCCACCAATATCTGTAAAGTTATTTGCTTGCCACCCGTCACTTGTGCTATTTGCATTATTTGAGTTACTTTCATTGTTTGCAATTTCAGTACTTTCTACAATATTTTCACTTGAATTAGATGTAATAAAATCGTTAATAGAGCTATTAGCGCTGATATCTCCACCTATATTGTTTTCCAGCCCATTTGTAAAATTAAGTGCTGCTTGCCTAGCCTCGTTTACGGAATTATCAATAAAGCGCAAAATAGGTGTCTCACTGCTAAAATTAACACCACTTTCAAGTGCATTATTAAATTTAATTTCTATTTCATCATAAAAAGTACTGTTCATCAAGCGCAATAAGTAGACCACAATTATAACTACACCGCATATCATACACTGTATTGTCAGCAAATTGTCTTTGTGCACCGTCTGTTTTTTACTGTACAGTGCACTTCCTGTTTTTTCTTTTGCAATATCTTTTTCTTGTGCTTTATGACTGTTTTGAGATATTTCCCACATAAAAAAACACATCCTTCTTTCACATATAAAAAAGTAAAGGGCTGTGATGAAATTGTGATTTCTTCACAGCCCTTTTTAGGCAGCGTTTACACAAGTGCTATAGCGGCTTATTGAGGCTATTTTTTCACTCAATATCTTGTTTAAAATTTACATTTTCTTCTCAATAAAAGGTTTTTATTTATTATTTATGCAAAATTATTAATTGCATAAATATGATAGTTTAAACTTGTGTAAACTGCCGTGCCTTATTACAAGTTAAATAAAGCGGTGTCAATAGACTATTTACTTAACTTCCACAATAGTTATATTTTGCGATGACGTATCAACTTTGCCGAGAACAATGTCTCTTATTACAGCTACAGACTGTGCATCAAGCTCAGTGCCGTCAGTCTTAACAGCTACATCAACTTTATCACCATTAACAAAAGTTACACAGTCTAAAAAACCTTTTGCTTTCACTAAGTTTTCAATGTCACTTTCAGCAGTAATGGCGGCAATAACACTTGATAATTCTTTTGTCAGTGTGTCTTTCTCGCTCGTTGTTAAATTTGCTTCTTTTAGGCTTTTTTGTAATTTGTCAAGTGCTTCATCTCTTGTTTTTTCACGCGTTAATCGTGCCTCTTCAAAGTATTTTTCGCTCTCGTTAACACTAACAAGCTGTGCATCACCATAGTTTTTATCAGGCAATGCCTCTTGCACACTCTCTTGTACAGGCTCGGCTATGGGCTCTGTTTCAACTGTGCTTGTTACTGCAATTGCATTTTCTGTAACGTCAATTTGCTCGCCACCTCTTGCGTATTGCCAGTTTAGATACACAGCCACGCCTAAAGCCAAAATTAGTGTAAACAGTGTTATTTGCCTTTTACTTTTTGCTGTTTTCATAATATAATTCCTCCAATTAAATCATTTTTGTTACACAGATTCGGTTTGTAGATACTCCCAGCACCACCGAAACAAGCTCTGTTATGTTTGAAATTACGGTTATATCATCTCCTCCCTCACACACAACAGCCACGCCCTTTATGCTGGGCAATGTTTGCATTTCTATTATGGGTGTATCTTTATTTCCATCATCAATTATTGTATATTCACTCTCAAAGCTTGCCTTTTCATCCGTTATCCCATCATTTTGCGTTGTCATTTCTGTTGAGGATTTTTCACTCTGCGCATATATAATCTCTCCGGGAGTTTCAATAGTTATCATCACTTTAACAGCGCCAACCCCGTATATGCTCTCAATCATTTGTGTAAGCTCCTCTTCAAGGTTTTGTACATACACATCAGCATTTTGCTGTATTTGATATTGCACGTAATTTGTGCTGTTTTCGCTTGATTCATTACCGCTTTGAGATTTAAACAAAAAGTCTGACAAGAATATGATTAAAATACCCAAAAGGCCAATAAGAAAAAGCCTGTTTTTTTTATCAAACAATGCGCTAATTGTAGGCAATTTTAAATTTTGTTTTTTATTGTTTTGATTTTCCACGGCTTTTATCCTCCGCTTATTATTTCTATCGACACATCTTCACTTAAAATTTGTTTTACACTTTGTTTTGCTTTCTCAACATCGGTGCTGGGTGTTGTTATAATTTGCACACTTATAATATTTATATATTCACCGCTGTGCTCTGCATTAATTATTACATCTTCTGCTGTGTTGTCTGATTGCACAATACCTTGATAAACAGTTTGTGTAAGATTTTGCACTGTAGTTTGCATTATAATCGACTGTGTGTCAATTTCTGCATCTGCGGCTTGCACTGTTTCATATGTAAAATTGTACACAAGTAAATTATTATTGCCTAGTGGTGCAAATGCTGTTATTAAAATATATAGCGTTAGTATAAGTTTTATGACAGAAAAATTCGACCTATTTTGTGTAAACTGTTGTAAAACACCAACACATAGGCAAGCCATACAAACTGTTAGCGCCCAGTCTTTAACTGCCTCCATTGTTTTAACCTCCTGTTCCTATAACAATCATCATGCTGGTTGCAACGGTTATCATAGCACCAAAAAGCAGTATCACCGTAATAAAAATACCAACACATGATGAAAAACCCGCAAACATTTTTTCAACCTTTATATTACCTGTGGAACCTGCAATAAAGCCACTTAGAGTGAAGATTAAATAATATGCAAAACACTGCACTATTACAGGTATAAGTAGTGCCATAACCGTTGCAATTGCGGCAAAACCCATTGTGCCTTTCACAAGTTTAAGCCCTGCAAGCACACTACCCATTGCGTCTGAAACAGCCCTACCCACAACAGGTATTGTACTGCCAAGCAAAAATTTACCCGCCTTTAGTGCCGCAGTATCGGCATTGTTTGCAAGCGTTGTCTGTAGCCCAAGCACCGCCACAAAAAGTGCACTTATTATTGTTAAAGTCCACTTTATCCAGCGCGATACAAGATATGCAAATTTTGATAAATCAAGAGATAAATCAACAGAAGCTGTTGCGTGCATTGCAAGCATCACGCGGTTTAATGGAAGAATTACACCTACAAAAAAAGAAGTTATCATTGAACAAACTGTAAAAAAAACACCACTGTATATAGCAGATGTACTCACTTGCCCCGAGCTAATAAGTACAGTTGCAAAGACAGGTATGAATGAGGATATATATATATTTCCATCTTCAATTACACGCTGTACTGTGCTTGTTAGCTGTAAAATGTGTGAGCTGCAAATTGTAAAAACAGTAAGTGTTGCAACTAGGTCGAGCACATTCATAATTTCACTTTGCGTGGTATGTGTAACAAAGCTTTTTGCAAGTGCAACAAGTATTATTACTGCACATAAACGTGCAAAAAGGCGTAAAGGCTCTAAAAATTTATCTGCTACATATTCTAAAAGTATCTCTATTAAATTTTCAGGGGGTGTGTTTTCAAACTCACTCGCTGTCATTGGTGCACTTTCAATAATTGCTTGCCACTCGCTTGGTACTTCTATAATAAAACCATCAGTAGTTTCCTCGCTTTGTGTAGGCAAATTTTGTGCTTGTACACTTAAAGAAAGCACAAGTAAAAAGAACATGGACATAAATATCTGTACTAATTTTTTCATCTTATTTTTCAACTTCATTGTAACAGCTCCAAAATTATATCTGACAGTGATACTAGTAGCGGTACACTTATTATTATTACGGCTACTTTACCTACAAACTCAACACTACTTGCTAGTGCTGTTTGTCCTGATTCCCTACATAACTCTTGTGTGAACTGTGTTAAAACAGCTATGCCAACAGCCTTAAAAATTATTGAAACACCCTCAAAAGACGTATGTTGTGACAAATTTTGAACGAGATTAAATACAGGCTCCAATGTACCTACCGCATATACAACTAAAAAAACACAGCAAACACAGCTTAATAAAATTGCATAGTTAGGGTTATACTGGCGCAATATTCCATATAGAAACAGGCTTATTATTGCAAACCCGAAAAGTGTTGTTAGCTCCATATTTAAAGCCCGAAAATATCTTTAATTGTATCGAACAGCACACTAATTTGTGTTGCCACCATCATAAGCACAACAATAAGCCCTGCAAGCGTTGTCATCATTGCTTGGTCTTCCCTGCCCGAGCGTATAAGCAGCTGGTTTAGTACTGCAACTATTATGCCTATTGCCGCTATTCTGAAAACAAAATCTATATCCATTATTTTTAACTCCTATTTTGGCTTGTGCTGTGGCATTTATGACTACATTAAATAAAAAACAAAACAGCGCCAACACCTGCACAAATTCCAAGGCTTTTATATAATTTCATCTGTATTTTTGCCTCTTTAGTTGCTAGGTTTAATATGCCTTCAAAGCTTACTATTGTGAAATTTAACTTTTCTATTTCTTCATTTGCACCCGAGCCACCCATGTTACAAAGTGTATTATAAAAAACCTCAATTTCTTGTTTATCTAAATATTGTATTAGATAATTTTCTTCTGCTTTAAGTGCTTTGTTTAATTCTTTAGGAAAAAGTGTCGAGTCTTCTTTGCTTAAATTTATTTTCACATACTTTATTGTGCTGTTATTAAACGCGTCGCATATAGCTTTTGCTGTTGTGTCTTTTCTATATAATATATTATTTTTTAATGAACGTAATATTAAAACCACGTCTTCTATAATTTGCATACGAATAACGTATTGTTTGCCTTTTTTATAACCTATAAGTGAGCAAGATGCAATTACAATAACAGCGCCAAAAAATTTAAATACTAGTTGCAACGCTGAACACCTCTCTTACTACACCGGGGATTTTGTTACTGTGCAGAAAAGCAATGCTTGAAAAAGCCCCTGTTTGTAAAATGGCTTTTGCTTGTGGGCGTCTTTTTATAGTGTTAATATTATTTCCGTGCATTGTAATAAACAAATCAACACCTGCATTTGCTGCCATTTTCACAGCATTTACGTCTGCAAAACTGCCAATTTCATCACATAAAATCACATCGGGTGCTAAACTGCGCACAGCTTGTATCATGCCAATATGTTTTGGGTAGCCCGACATTATATCGCAGTTCATAGGTACAGCCAGTGCAAAACCTGTTGGGCTTACGGGTGCTATTTCAAAGCGTTCGTCAATTACAACTACCCTTTTGCCGGCATCTGATAAATGGCGCATAACGCTGCGCAGTACTGTTGTTTTACCGCTACCGGGTTCACCTGCAAGTATAATGCCTCCATTATTTTTTTGCAGTAGCAGTTTTATTTTGTTATCACAATCTGTAATTTCTGTTCTTGCGATACGCACATTTAGTGATGATACGTTTTTTATTGTATCAATTTTGTCATTATCGCAAACGGCTGTTCCGCTTATGCCAACCCTATGCCCACCTTTTAGAGGGACAAAACCGTTTATTATGTAATTTTGATAGCTATGCACAGAGTATGCACATACGGCTTTGAAACATTCGTTTATATCGTCGTGGCTTGTACAAAAAGTGTTTATTGATAGCGACGGCATAACGTTTCCGTTTCTGTCTAAAAGCAGGTAGCCTTGTGTTGTTGTAAGCACAAGTGGTCTATTACTTCTTAAGCGTATTTCTGTTACTTTTTTTGCTAGGTCTTGAGGAACACAGCTTAAAACATTTGATATACTTTGTGGTAACTGAGCCACTGCATTAAAGTAGCTTTGTGCGTTTTTGTCCATTTTCACTGTTCCTTTCATTTATGTTGCAATTTTTAATTGTGTTATATCTTATGTTAAAGAGTGTTTTAATAGAACAAATATAGTTGAACCAATTTGAAATTCAACAAGACAGTGCACGTTAAAATATTAATTATCAAGGCATCGGAACAAGTAATATTGTTGTATTGCGATTGGTACAGGCGAAGATAAACGGAATTTTAGCGGCTTGGTTATGCATAATAATTAAATATTACACATAAAAATTAACAAATAAAAATGGCATAAAAAACAACCCATACGTAATGTATGAGTTATTATAGTTAAGTTATTTTGAAATTCGTACAAGATTACTAAGATAAACGTAATTTAATCAATTGGATTGTATTGATTTTAAATTGTTTGACTATAAAAGTAAAGGAGTGTATGTAATTTGCATAATTTTGCATTTGCTAAAAAAAACAACATACGATTAAAGCCACTTAGAGCAAAAAGGTTTATTAGTGCGCAAAAGATATGGCAAACATGGGTGCCATATTTAACGTTGTTAGTTGGAATAGTATTAGGGTCAATGCTTGAGCAGACAACCAGGCTTAGCGGACATGCGTATATACCGTATTTTATAAACCAAGTTATAAATACATATACACTAAAATTTGTTGACGTAGCGGCATTTGCCTTTATTTCTTCTTTCAGTTTACATGTTTTAATGTTATTTTTTAGTTTTTCTTGTATTGGTGTGCCTGCTCTTATAGCGTTGCCGTTTTTAAAAGGGATTTATATAGGTTGCATTAGTGGTTATTTATATTCAAGCATGGGTCTCACTGGTATTATAGTTAACATACTTATTTTTTTATTGCCGCAAGTTGCAGAGGCTTTATTAATTTGTGTTTTATGCACACATGCTTTGTACGTATCTAGTGGGCTTTTTAATTTATTAATTACTAAAAAATATGATAGTTTTATACGTATGCAGTTGTTTACACAAGTGTTTTTGTATTCATCGCTCGCACTAATACCAACCTGTCTACTAAGCGCCACCCTATCATACATCTTCCCTTTTACGCTTTTTTGAAAAAAAACCTCAAAAAACTTTCAACATGGTTGTTTTTTTTATTGCTGTTTTGTTGAATGGTAGTGGGTTTTAGTTTGGTTTTTTGCGAAATAGAGTTTCACAAAATTTTCGTCCTTATTGGGTTTAATGCTGTTTTTATGATGTACGCGCAAAGAATTTAATAAATTAAATTTCTTCTATATTACTTAAAACCCATGCTTTTGTGAAGTTTATTTCTACATTACTGCCGCAATAGCGGCATTTTGTGTTTTTTGCTGATTTTACAGGTGCACCGCAATTCGGGCAGTTTGCTGTAAATGTATTTTCTTTGTTATAGTTAGAGTTCTCCGGCAAGTAAACCCATGCAGTATTTACACGTAATTGAGTTTTTTTGCCTTGTGGCTCGTTTTTGTCTTTTTTCACATACTCTACTGCCGCTTGAAAATAAATTGTAGCGCCTGATTGAGCATTAGTATATTTTGATATAGCATGTTTATGTATTTTAATTTTATTAATCGAAACATTATTTCGCTTATATTCTTTTGCAAGCTTTTGCATTTTATCGTTTATTTGTTTATTATTTTCATACCTACTTAAATCTTCTGTTTCCAGCGCATTGTAAAATGCAAAAATCTCGTCTTTGTTTTTACTTTTTAGCTCATCAATAGACATTTGTGGAAAATCTTCTTGTATTCTCGGCCTTTCAATAGACTCCATTCCACTTATTGATTTTGGGGTTTCTTCCATTTCCGTATCACGTATATCGGCAAGTTTAACAAGGTTTGCTGTGCCAAAAAGTCTTCTCATTGTATTAATTACGCTTGTTGCGGCAACTGCAATGCCAATTATTACAACAAGTGCAAATGCAAGTATTATTATTGCTGTTACAGTTATATCCATTACTTGTTTTTCCTCTTTGTTGATAGTTTTAGATTTAATAGTTTATGATTTATTGTATATATAGGTTTATATTTTTACAAAAACGTAGGGGCACCCCTGTGTGGGCACCCGAAAATAGAAGGTTATCTTCAATTTCGGACAACCACATAGAGTAGCCCCTGTTTTATTAACTTAACTTACGAATTAAACCGGATGAGATTTATCTTCGTAATTTACATGTGCACCGTCAACACCTTGTGTTTTTTCGTTTCTTTTCTCAAAGAACTTAGGTGCAACTTGTGGGAACATAGCATATGTTAGCACATCTTCTTCTTGCTGTGCATATTTAGCCGCTTCAGCCTTCATTTTCTCAACTTCAGGCTCTAGCAAGTCAGCAGGTCTGCATGTAATAGCCACTTCATCGCCAAGGATTTTCTTGCTAAACTCTGCACTAATAGGTGCAGGAGTTTTGCCGTATTCGCCCTTAACCATTGCTTTAAACTCTTTAGTTACCATTTTATAGCGCTCGCCCATAATAATGTTAAACACAGCTTGTGTACCAACAATTTGGCTTGTAGGTGTAACAAGTGGTGGATAACCCGAGTCTTCGCGAACACGTGGTATTTCTTTTAAAACGTCCTCTAGTTGGTCTTCTTTGCCTGCATCTTTTAGCTGTTTCAAAAGGTTTGAAAGCATACCGCCAGGTACTTGGTAAAGTAGTGTATTTGCATCAACACCAAGCATTTTTGGGCTAAGTTGACCTGATGATAGATATTTTTCACGTAGTTTTGCAAAGTGAGCACGAACAATGTCAAGCTGTTTAAGGTCAAGACCTGTGTCGTAATCTGTGCCTTGCAAAGCTGCAACAAGACTCTCTGTTGGCATGTGGCTTGTGCCAAGTGAAACAGGGCTTATTGCTGTGTCAATAATATCAGCGCCTGCCTCAATGCCTTTGATTATAGACATACTTGCAAGACCTGATGTGTAGTGGCTGTGAATGTCAACAGGGATTTTAATTGTCTCTTTAAGCTCTTTAACAAGCTCATATGTTGAGTACGGTGTTAAAAGACCAGCCATGTCTTTGATACAAATGCTGTGTGCACCCATATCTTCAAGTGTTTTTGCATAGTTTGCAAAATAAGCGTTGCTATGCACAGGGCTTAGCGTATAGCTTATACAGCCTTGAACGTGTGCATTCTCTTTAACAGCTGATTTAATAGCTGTCTCAAGGTTGCGTGGGTCATTAAGCGCATCAAATATACGCAAAATGTCAATACCGTTAGATACTGATTTTTTAACAAAATACTCAACAGCATCGTCAGCATAGTGGCGGTAGCCAAGCATATTTTGACCCCTAAATAGCATTTGCAATTTTGTGTTAGGGCAAGCTTTACGCATTATGCGCAGTCTCTCCCATGGGTCTTCGTCAAGAAAACGAATGCAAGAGTCAAACGTTGCACCGCCCCAGCACTCAAGAGAGAAATAGCCCACTTTGTCCATCTCGGGCAGTATGTCTCTCATTTCATCCATTGTCATACGTGTAGCAATTAGTGATTGATGCGCGTCACGAAGTGCAACTTCTGTAATTTTAATTGGTTTTTTTGCCAAAACAATTCACCTCTCGTTATTAATTAGTTCATTGATACAAGAACATCGCCTGCGTTTACTACATCGCCTTTTTTGCAATCAACACTTGCCACTGTTCCGTCTTGCGGAGCAACAATTTCATTAGCCATTTTCATAGCCTCAAGTATGCAAAGTACATCGCCGGCTTTAACGCTTGCGCCGTTTGAAACTTTAACTTCTAAGATATTACCGGGCATTGGTGCTGTAACTGTAACAGCGCCTGCTGCCGCTGCCGGTGCCGCCGGTGCTGCCGCCGGTGCCGCCGCTGCAGGTGCAGCTACGGGTGCGCTTTGTGCGCCGCCTTGAGCTTCTTCTACTGTAACACTGTAAGGTGTTCCGTTAACTGTAATGTTGAAAGATTTCATTAGTCTTCCTCCTATTAATTCTTAAAATTCTTGTTTTGCGATAATCTGTGATAAATTAAAACATTTACCACACGCTTAGTATTAAACTTAATTTATGAAAAGCTATATAAATTATAGCATTACAAAGACATGTTGCCGTGTTTTTTAGGCAAGCGTTGTACGCGTTTTGTGCAAAGCATATCAAGTGCCGCACCAACAGTTGCGCGAACTTCAGCAGAAGTTACAGCAAAATCTGCAATGCCTGCATTAACAGCCGCACCTGCACTGCAAACTTCGTTTGCGTACTCTGTTGCTTTTTTAGCTGTGTCAGTAGCAATGTTGCTACCGCTTTCAATTTCTTCTTTATACAAAATGCTTGCCGCTACACTTGGCTCAACAGGAGCAATTGTGCAGCCAGAAACTGCTATTGTCAAATCAGCGTTTGCAAGTGCTGTGTAAGCTGTACCAACAGCTTTACCTGTTACAACTGCAATTTTAGCTGTTGTTGCATCTGCATAAGTGCCTGCAAGCCTTGCAGCCTCACGCAAACCACCCGACAAGTCTTCACTACAACTTTTTGCAAAACCGTCTGTGTTAATAACAGTTACAACTGCAATGCCAAAAGCATCACACATGCGCACAAATCTTGAAACTTTAGAAACACAAGTGCGGCAAATGCTCTCGTTTGCGCCTGCTGTTGCTACAACGCCAACCACGTTGCCGCAAACTGTTGCAAGTGCTGTGTAAACATTTTTGCCAAACTCACTGTTAAATTCAATGTTGCTGTCTGCATCAACAATTGTGTCAACTGCATTTTTCATGTCGTATTTTGTAAGTGTATAGCTACCTTTTGGAGCAATGCTCTCAAAAATAGCAGCGCCTGTCAAGTTGTTAGACGGTAATAAGCCAATAAGCTCAGCAGCTTTTTCAGCAGCTTTTTGTGCATCGTCTGTAACAAGTGTTGCAACACCTGCTTTTTGTGCATATTCTGCACTGCCTGCACCTTTAACATCATCGCCTTTTGCCGCTGAGTTGAACGGAGATGTAAGGAACATTTCAGCATCTTTTGCCATTATGCAAATATCCGCAGATGATGCCGCTAGTGCACTACCTGCACCACAAACACCTGTAACAACAGCAATTTGCGGTACTACGCCCGAAATTTTTGCAACTGCCGCACAAAGCTGTGCACTTGCATTTAATGCTTTTAAACCTTCTTCAATAAGTGCACCGTTTGAGTTATAGAAAGTTACAATGGGGTTGCCGGTTTTAGCCGCCATATCCAAAACTTTTACCATTTTCTCAACGTCGCTTGCGGCAAGAGCCGCACCGTCTTGACACACAGCATAAACGGGGTTACCGTTTGCACTGCCGAAAGCAGCCTTCACAGCACTGTCCGAAAACAGAGTTGTATAGGCTCCCTCATCAAAAAAATTAGTGAGAATTTCTTTGCCTACTTTTGCATTAGCCATTAACAGCCCTCCTGATTTATCTGAAAACACATAAACTAAGCTTTTATTCTTGCAAAAAACAGCTTTTTAATTTTAAGTTTAACATTAGTACTTAATACACACAAAAAAATTACGCTAAAGCGCAAGTTCTTGTTTTTTATAAGCACACATGTGTAACTTATATTTAAAAAAGTTATTCACATTTTTAAAAAGCAAGCTAACACGTTTTCTTTTAAAAAAATTCAAATTTATATTATTATACTATTTTTTGACAATATCCACAAGTAGAAAATGCAAAATAATTGTATTTTTTTTGAAAAAATTAAATTTGCACTTATTTTTTACATGTATATAGCAGTTTTTTGTTATCTATTGGCAAATTTTCACCTTTGAAAAAGACATTTAGCCATTTTTCTAGCTTCACATCGTTTTTATTCACATCAAAATGCGTCGCGCCGTCGCCGTCGCCATATGCAACACATGCACGAACACCGCCGTCAACAATAGCATTTACATCAACACTGCACTCTTGCACTGTTGTTAAGGTGCCGTTTACTGTAAAAAGTATGTGCCCTAAATAATTTTCCTTTTCCATAATTACATAGCCCTTTGTATTTTCTCCGTACCGCTCTGCGTTAAGGCTCTCAAGCACTATGGGCTCTTTTATAGGGTGCATGGATATCATGTTATTATTCTCCAATTACATAATTTTGTTTACTTCTTTGGCTTATACCTTTTGAACTTATTGCCTTTGTTCTTTTTATTTGTCTCAGTGTTTTTCTTAATATCAGACGAAGTTTTGCCCCTTGTTGCGGCTGTTTTAAGTGCTATAACCTCGCTTGGTGTTAGCTCTCTATACTGCCCCGGTTGCAACATGCCTAGTTTCACAGCACCTATTGCCGTGCGGCGTAGCCTTATTACATTTAGGTTAACGGCCTCGCACATTCTGCGAATTTGCCTGTTTTTGCCCTCTTTTATTGTCATTTCCATAACAGTGCGCTCAGGCTCTTGCGTAACTACTCTTATTACTGCGGGCTGTGTTTTTACACCGTCGTCAAGCACAACACCATCTGTGAGGCTTATAATTTGCTCCTCTGTTGCCCTTGGGCGCACAGTTACCCTGTACAATTTCGACACACCATGGCTTGGGTGCATTAACAAGTTTGCAAACGTGCCGTCGTTTGTCATAATTATTGCGCCCTCGCTGTCTTTATCAAGCCTACCTACAGGGAAAACCCTTGCTGGGATGTCCTCCATAAGCTCCATTATTGTCTTGCGTCCGCGCTCGTCATTCATTGTTGTAATAAAACCGCGCGGCTTGTATAGCAAATAATAATGTTTTTCCGCTTTGCGTGCAAAAAATACGCGCTTATCGTCAACAGACAGTACATCTTTGCCTGTGTCCATCTTGTCGCCAAGTTTTACGGGGCGTCCGTTTAGCTTTACCCTGCCCTCTTCTATTATTTTTTCAGCCGCCCTACGGCTGCAAAGCCCTGCCTCGGCAAGTGCTTTTTGGATTCTTACATCTCTCATTTAAACTCCGTTCTAAATTTAACAAAAATATATATTAGCGTTAGCTAATATATATTGGCATGTGCGTAGCACCGCCATAAAATAAGTTATAAATAACCCATACAGAATTTGAGGGGGTTATATATATTAAACTTAAAATTACTTGTTTTGCTGTGTGTATTCATTTATAGTTGAAACAATTTAAAATCTGTGCAAGACGGCGCCCGTTAAAATTTTGTTTATCAAGGCATCGGATTGAGCAATACTGCCGTATTGCGATTGACGATAACGAAAATAAACGGAATTTTAACAGCTGAATTGTATAGATTTTGGATTGGTTTGACTATAATATCTGCTCGTTTTGTTTTGCAAGCTCGTCCTCTTTGCTTTTGTTGAAAAGCGCTGTAATTTTTTCCACCATTTCAGGTAGCATGGCAACTGCTCTGTCCATGGCATTTTTGTTGTCTGCAAGTTGTATCATACGCACGTTATCTTTTTGTATAACAAGAAAACCAACAGGTGTTACAGTCATACCTGCACCGCCGCCACCGCCAAACATTTCTTTTGGTGTTTTACTTGGAAAGTCTGAACCGCCTGAGGCAAACCCAAACGAAATTTTAGAAATAGGAATTACAACCGTGCCGTCAGATGTTTTAATGGGGTTGCCAACAACAGTGTTAGCATCCACCATTGCCCTGATTTTTTCAATTGTCACGCTCATTAAATTGTTAATAGGGTGCTCGCTCATAAATTCGTCTCCATTCTGTCACTTAACGGATGGTTTGGTGCTTTATAAATATCCGCAAGTGACAAGCGAATACTTTAACCAAACTACGTTTCCGCTTTTTGGCAAGCGGTGTGCCTTTTATTTTTACTTTTTCCTATGTTCAGATGCTATTTAAAACTGTTTAAAAAACCTTTTCACGCTTTAGCCTTATCAGTGCATAAATAAACACGGTTAAAATTGAAATAAGCACTGCACTAACATCACAATAAACATATGTTTTGTCTTCATGAATATTATCATAGTCACAAATTATCTCAACATTTTTTATCTTCATTCGCAAATAATTATGCAGTGTGCCTATTGCTGTGCCGACATATGCGTTAACTCTGCCGTAAAAAACGGCTGTGTCTGCCGCCTCGGTTTTATGCACAGGGTAAATTAGTGTGATTTTTGTAAATGATAAACTGCGTATAATTTTACTCATCACTGTTCCCGCTGTTGCTATAATTTCAAAAATATCTTCGGCAAAGAGTATAAAATTAATTTTTTTCTTCTCTTTTTTGATAACTTTGTCTACTTTGCCCTCTGCCTTTTTCTCTGCTTTTTCAACTTTTTTATCTTCTTTTTTATTTAGCGGAAAAACTTGTATTTTAATAAAAAATATGCGTAAAATTGCTGTGAATTTTTTGCTTTTATACTCTAGCAATACGTGCACAGGTAAGATTAACAGTATAAAAACAATAAGCAATATCGCAAGTAATATGTAGCCTATAACGGCAAGCACTGTTAGCAATATTGACACTGCAATCCCCCTTTTATTAATGTAGCTACTATATAAAAACTACTTTGGCTTTGTTTTGCCTAGTTGTTTTCTAAATCAATACTTTCTAAAATTGATGAAATTTCTCTCACATCTCCAAACTCTGCCATTTCTGGGAAAATCGCATCGTCGTCAGCATTTTCTGCGCTATCGTTTTCAACTTCTTGCTCGTCGTCATGTAGCGAGGGCAACTGTGCAAGGGAGGATATACCAAACGAGCGCAAGAAGACGTCTGTTGTGCAAAAAGAAATAGGTTTGCCGGGTAAATCCAGTCTGCCTGCCTCTGCTATAAGCCCTTTTTGTAACAGCTTATGTACAATGTGTGAGGAATCTATATTTCTAACTTGCTCTATAAAAGAGCGTGTAACGGGCTGGTTATATGCAATAATAGCAAGCACTTCCATAGCCGCTTGTGACAGTGGTGCATTTCTGCTTTTATCAAGTGCTTTTTTTATGTAGTCTCCGTACTCGGATTTTGTTGAAAATTGCCACTTGTTTTCAAGCTTTAATAAAATAAGCCCTCTGTCATTTTTGTTAAGTTCATCACAAATTGTGTTCAAAAGCCCCTCAACAACATTTTCATCAACACATAAAATCTCTGCAAGGTGCTCTGTTTCCACCGGCTCAGCATATGCAAAAAGTATTGCCTCCAATGCCGCCTTATATTGCTTTAAGTCCATTTTTTCACTCCATTTACTCAAAGTTTCTATCTGTTTATACTTTTGTTCATTACAATTTGCTCGCTGTCGTCTATAACAATGCGCCCTGCTCTTATAAGTTCTAATACGGCAAGAAATGTTGCAACAGTGGCACTTCTTGAGCTATCGTGAGAAAAAAGTTGCCCCAGCTTTTTTGCCTTACCTGTTATTAGGTTGCGCAAAACAACTATTATGCGCGAAGTAACAGAAACTATTGGCGCTTGCACAATAGTTTCAAAGCGCTCTTGCGTGGGTGCTCTTTTTTGTGTACTGCGCCCTTTTATGCTGTTTAGCGCCTCAATTAGCTCAAAAGTTTCATGCCTGTGATTATAAGTTGTGTCAAATTCCACTTCGGCTGGATCTCGAACATATGTATAAACACCCTCAGACATAATGCGCAGTTTTTCTGCTACTTTTTTGCACAGACTATACTCTATTAAAAGCCCTGTAAGCTCTTGTTTTAATCTCTCCGCCTCTTCGCTTTTAGGCAATAAAAAGTAAGATTTCATTTGAACAAGCCTTGCAGCCATCTCAATAAACTCACTAGCACTGTCAAGTGCGTATATATCGGAATTTTCCATAACTTGCAAATATTGTTCTATAAGCTTCACAATATTTATCTCGTATATATTCATCTTATTTTTTGAAATAAGCGTTAACAGTAAATCAAGCGGACCCTCAAATTCTTCTATTTTAAAAGTTATGCTCTTCATTTTACCTCTTTTTAGGTTTAATTTTATTGTTAGAATACACAAAGTTTATCTAAAACTCAATGACAATCCGTTTTAAACGCACATGTTACCTTATAAACAGAATATCTATAAAGCCTGTTGCTGTGTATAGTAAATTTAGTATGTTATTTACAAGAAAACTAATAACAGGGTCTAGAAAGCCTGTCCAAAGTGCGGCAAAAAGTGCTATCATTATGTATCTTTCATAGCGCATTATTGCAAAATACGTTTTTGTAGGCAAGAAAATCATTGCTATTCTTGAGCCGTCAAGCGGTGGCACCGGCAACAAGTTAAATACCGCAAGCGTTATGTTGACAAGTATCATTGTTATAAATACAGTGTCTACAAACTCAATAATACCAAAGTTTTGCGAATACCCACTTGGAGAGCTTAAGCTGTAAAAATACATTAAATAAAAATATATTTTATAAATAATAACAAAAAAGAAAGCCAAAATGATATTTGACAAAGGGCCTGCCGCCGCTGAAAGTGCCATATATCTCTTTGGGTTTTTAAAGCGGTGCTGTGCTGATATAGGCACAGGTTTTGCCCAGCCAAAACCTACAAGTATCATACAAATTGCACCGAGTAAGTCAAAGTGTACAGCAGGGTTTAATGATAATCTACCGTGGTTTTTCGCGGTGGGGTCGCCCAATTTGTTAGACGCCCATGCGTGCGCCGCCTCATGAAAAGGTATTGCAATAAGCAGTGCAATTGCACGTGCAACGTAAACAGCTATAAGGTGCCAGTCCATTAGTCCTCCGTCATGCTTGTTAATAATTTTTCTATGCTTTTAAATCAAATCCACTATAAATAGCAAATTATTCAATAAGCTATAATATTATATCACTTTAATAATTAAATTACAAGGAAAGTGAGTTACAACATTGCATTTATATAAGGTTTGTTTATATTTTATTTTACGGCGGTGCTACGCACATGCAAATTTATATAACTTTGTTACATCTTTATGTAAAAATATACATTAAATTACGTATATCGGTTGCAATAAATTGTATTTTTATAGTATAATGTGTATGTTCGTGCTTGTTTAAAAAGAATTTTAAACAAATACAAAATATTTTTTATGAGGAGTGTGTATTTTTGGATAAGTATTTTCAAATTACAGAGCGTGGTTCATCAGTAAGAACCGAAATTATTGCTGGGCTTACAACTTTTTTTGCAATGGCATACATTGTTGTAACAAACCCAAACCAAGTTGTTGGTTTTAGCCATTTAGCACCCGATGCTGACCCTGCATTTGGGCAAATTTGGAACGCAGTTTATGTTGCCTCAATAATTGCGGCTGTTGTTGGCACATTATTAATGGCATTTTACGCAAAAATGCCATTTGCACAAGCTTGTGGCATGGGGCTTAACTCTTTCTTTTTTGTATCGTTTATTCTACCGCAAATTATTTCAGGTGGAAATGTTATTGACGGTTACAGAGCAGGTCTTGTTATTGTTTTGGTATCAGGTCTTGTATTCCTTGGGTTATCAGTATCGGGGCTTAGAGTTAAAGTTGCAAAATCTCTGCCCGATTGCTTGAAAAAAGCGATTCCGGCAGGTATTGGTCTTTTCATTGCATTTATTGGTTTTCAAAACGCGGGTATAATTCAAACAAATGAGTATGTTCTTGTTCAATTTGTTGACATTCACGGTGCTATAATTAGCGAAGAGGGCATTGTTACGGCTATGCCGGCAATTCTTGCATTACTTGGTCTTTTGTGTATAGCTGTACTTGACAAGCTAAAAATTAAAGGTGGCGTACTTATAACAATTTTTGCAATTTCAATTATTTACTATCCAATAACAGGTACACCTATTAACTTTGACTTCAGCCAAGTTGGGCAAGCTTTCTCAGATTTTGCCAGCATTGGTGTAACGGGAGTTTTCAGTGCTCAATCATGGTCAGACGCATTTGTAAACCCAACAATTGGCGGTGCAATAACAGCAATAATGTTAATTATTACTTTCTGCATTGTTGATATGTTTGACACAATTGGCACATTATACGGCACAGCGGCACAAGCTGACATGCTTGATGAAAACGGCGACCCTGTTAACATCACAAAATGTATGACATGTGACTCAGTTGCAACTGTTGTGGGTGCGGCATCAGGTACATCAACTTGTACAACCTTTGTTGAGTCTGCGGCCGGCGTTGGCGCAGGTGGTAGAACAGGTCTTTCAAGCCTTGTAACAGCAGTTTGTTTCTTTGCTTGCCTATTTTTAACACCGCTTGCATCTATTGTTCCTGCATGTGCAACAGCACCGGCACTTATTTACGTTGGCGTTTTAATGATGAGAAACTTCTCAAAAGTTGACATGCTTGACCCACGCTCGGCTGTTCCTGCATTCCTTGCACTAATTGCAATGCCACTAACATATTCTATCTCAAATGGCATTGGTATTGGTTCTATTGCTTACGTTATTATTACAGCATGCACAGGCAAATTTACTAAAAAAGACATAGTGCCAACTGTTATAGCAATTTTGTTTGTTATTAAGTTTTTAACTGTTACTATTTAAGATTTTTAAGTAAGGTTTTAAAAACTGACTTTAAATTAAAAGCAACAATGGGCTGTGCTCATTGTTGCTTTTAACTTTTTATTTGATATTGACACCCAAAGTTAATCCACTTAAAAAATTGTGTAAATACTGCATCAGTCCATTATTTAGAATTTAGGAAAATATAAAACATTCGTATTATCATTAATGACATGTCATCTAGTTCACCTATCCCACATTTGTTAAATAATTGATAAAGATATGTGTCATTTTTTAAAATATTATTTCTTATAAATACGCCTAAGCTAAAGTGATAATCTTGTAAATTCTTATAATTATAACTTGAAAACTTAAGCCGGTCTTTCCTCATTGTATTTTTCAATTTCCAAAATACAATAACAATTATTACAATAAATTTCATTATATCACCTTATTTACGTTTATGTAACGTATTATATAACAATAATTATGCTATTGTCAAGTAAAATACGTTACATAAAGGTGTAAATGATGAAAAAAATTCTTTATAACAACAACAAAAATGTAATATCTGAAAACTTGAGACTATCTAGGCTAAAAGCCAAGCTTACACAAGGTGAACTTGCAGCAAAAATGCAAACAATGGGTGTTTCAATAGACCAGCAAATGATTAGCAAAATTGAAAACAATACAAGATTTGTTGCAGATTATGAGCTTGCGTGTTTTTGCGTTATATTAAAGCTTGAGCCAAGTGTGTTGCTTGAGAATTTTTTTAGTGCTACTAAATAAAGCAATTTGTAAACTTACTTGAATGGCTACCCTTCTAAGTTTTTAACTTGTCAAGTAGGTATTAAATAAACTATTCATAAACAGGAAAAAAACAGGCAGAAACGAAATTAACCCTTTCGTTTCTGCCTGTTTTTTATATGATTTAATTTAATTATTTCTGCTCTATATAACCATTGCACTTTGCACAAAGTGCATCTAGTTTAGTTTGTGCATTTTCAATGCTGTCCCCTACTGCTGTTACGTATAGTTTCAGCTTTGGCTCTGTGCCCGACGGGCGCACTATTACATAGCACTTATCTTCAAGCTCCATGCTCACAACGTTGCTTTTCGGCAATCCTGTGTCGTCGTTTTCATAGTCAATCATGCCGTTAATTGCTACTCCCGCAAAGTCAGCGCCTTTTAGCTTACGCACTTCGTCAATAATGCTGTTCATCTTGTCCATGCCGCTGGCACCCTCAAACTCAAATGTCAAAAGTCCTTGTTTGTAATATCCGTACTCGTCGTACATTTCAGACAAAACTTGCAACAAAGACTTGCCTTGAAATTTATAATAAGCCGCCATCTCGCAAATAAGCATACTTGCAATTACAGCGTCTTTATCGCGCACAAAACTACCAGAGAGGTAACCATAGCTCTCCTCAAAACCAAGTAAAAAGTCTTCTTGTGCACCATTTTCTTCAAGTAGTGCAATTTGCTCGCCAATAAATTTAAAGCCTGTTAGCACATTTATAAGCTTAACATTGTATTTTTGTGCAACTGCGTTTGCCATTTCTGTTGTAACTATTGTTTTAACAACAACAGGGTTTTTAGGCATAGTTCCATTTGCTATGCGCTGTTTGCACAAATACTCAAGTAGCATAACACCCATTTCGTTGCCGCTAATGAGCTTTATTCCATCCTCTGTCACAAGCCCTGCACCAACGCGGTCGCAGTCGGGGTCTGTTGCAAGGAACATATCCGCGCCGCTCTCACGCGCATATTTTGCCGAGAGCCTCATAGCCTCTTCTATCTCGGGGTTTGGGTATGGGCAAGTTGTAAAATCACCATCCGGGTTTTCTTGCTCTTTTACAATTTGCACATTTATGTTGCCAAGTTTCTCAAGTATAGCGCGCACGGGCTTGTTGCCTGCGCCGTTAAGTGGGCTGTAAACTATGTTTAGTTTTTCTGTCGGTTTTTGCACACTTAGGCTCATAACTTCGCCGTAATATTTTTCAATTAGCTCATCATCAATATATTTTATTTTGCCACTTGTAATATACTCAGCAAAATTTGGCGTATTGTCATCAAAATCACTCTCTTTTGATATGTAGCCCGAAATCATGTCAGCCGCCTCAAGTGTTATTTGGCAGCCGTCATTGCCGTAAACTTTGTAGCCATTATATTTTGCAGGGTTGTGGCTTGCTGTTATAACTATACCACCATCGCATTTTAGCTGTCTCACAGCATATGAAAGCATTGGTGTTGGCATAAGCTCTTTGTAAATATGTACACTTACGCCCATGCTTGCAAGTGTTGCCGCCACAATTTCAGCAAAAACATCACTTTTATTTCGGCTATCATATGCAATTGCACAGCTTGGGTTTTTAAATGTATCTGTTAGGTACTTGCCAAGCCCTTTTGTGGCTTTTGCAACTGTGTACACGTTCATTTTATTTGTACCTGCGCCAATTACACCGCGCAAACCACCTGTGCCGAAAGACAAATCTTTGTAAAAAGCATCTTCAATAGCTGTCTCGTCATTTTTAATTGACAAAAGCTCAGATGAAAGTTCTTTGTTTTCACTTGCCCTTTCAATCCAAATCTCGTATTTTTTCATGTAATCTTTCATAAATAAATTTTCCCTTTCACTTATGTAATATTTAACTTGGTTTTTATTTTTAATTCCAAAGCTTAGTTACATGTAAAGTCTAAACACTTTACATGTAACTAAGCATCCATAAAAATGTGTTACTTGGTTATTTATATTCTCAATGACAATGTGTTAAAATGAGAGTCTGCATCAGCAATTAAAGCTATACTCAAAACATATTCTTCACCAACTTGCTCAAATTCAAGCTCTAGCTTTTTATCTCCCACTACGTAAGTTACGTATGGTACTGAAAAATCCAAAACTTCATCCGGCACGCTGAATTGCAAATCAGGGAAATCTGCAAAATTTGCTTTAAGCATGTTATATGTAACTTCTGCATCAGTGTTAAAAAGTGTGTAAGATGCAGCTCCTGTGAGCGCCATCATACTTACCTCGTAATTATCGGGCCATATGTTTTCTGTTGCCTCAAGCCCACCGGCATTGCTCATAACGTCAAACATATCGTCTTGACCTTCCAAAAACAGCGTCATATAGTCGCCCATACCGGATAAATCGTACGCCACCGATGGTGTGCCACCCCAATAAATTGTTATAAAGGCATCGCCATAATCGCTACCGATAACTTGTTTAAAATCACCGTTTGTGGCATCAAGTGTAGCTATTAAGTCATGAAAAACAACAAGCTCCGGCGCATCTGATCCACTTTCTTGCGTGGTGTCTTGGGTTTCTTCTGCTATGTTTTCTTCGCTGTTTTCGGGCGTGGTTACCGCCTGCTCTTCGCTTTCTTGCTCCACAGTTTCTGTGCTCTGTGCAACATCTACCTCACTTTGAACATCAGTAGTAGCGGTTTGTGTGAAACTACAACTTGTAAAAGAAAAAATAATTGCTATAACGAATAGAATTGATATAAACTTTTTCATAACTTTGTCCTTTCTCGCGTGGTTACAGCTGTTCTTG
The DNA here is from genome assembly GCA_964371675.1 of uncultured Bacteroides sp. Classification (GTDB taxonomy): domain Bacteria; phylum Bacillota; class Clostridia; order Oscillospirales; family Ruminococcaceae; genus Ruthenibacterium. The sequence continues at coordinate 98,842 of CAYJNL010000005.1, forward strand.
CTCCTCAACAGCGCTTTCCCACTCTTCAAAAACTTTGTGTGATTTCTCACGCTTTTGCTCAAGTTCTGTGCAAATTTCATTGAGTTTTACATGGTCTTTTGCCGTTTCGGGGTTATTAAGCTCATTTTCTAGTACGCTGATATCGTAATCCAGGTCTTGCATTTCCTCTTCAAGCTTTTTAATAAGCACCCTTAAATCAGCCTTGCGCTTGCGCTGTTCTTTGCCATATGCTTGCTTTGTCTCTCTTTGCTCTCCTGTGTTTTCTTGCTGTGTTACAAGGTTTGTATTATTGTACAAATCACGTTTCATTAAATGCTCATAGCTGTTGTAATATGCTGTGTTTTCACCGTCAATATACAGTATTTTACATTGTAAGCTGTTCATTAAGTACCTGTCGTGCGTTACAACAATAAGTGTACCTTCATACTCACAAAGAGCCGCGTTGAGCGATTCTCTCGTAAAAATATCAAGGTGGTTTGTCGGCTCATCCATGAAGATTACATTTGCGTTTTCAAGCAATATCTCTGCAAATCTAAGGCGAGCAAGCTCTCCACCCGAGAGCTCCGAGCACGATTTAAACACGTCCTCGCCTTTAAAGTTAAGTTTTGCCAAATGATTTCGCACTTCAAGCTGTGTAAAACTTGGGTACTTGCTCCATATTGCGTTAATTACAGTATCTGCGCGGCGCAGTTGTTGCTGTTCAAATATAGAAATTTTAGTGTCTTTACCAACTTTTACAATGCCTGAAGTGGGCTTTAGTTTGCCGTCAAGTACGCGCAAAAGTGTACTCTTACCTGCACCGTTAGGCCCTGCAATTACAAGGCACTCTCCCCTTTTAACGTCTACATTAAGCTCTTTTACAAGGCTTTTACCACCTATATCTACACACAAGTTTTTTGCCGTTAAAACGTCTTTATATGGCTCTATACTAAAATCAAAAGTAAACTTTAAATTGTTTTTAGCCGTGTGTACTTTTTGCTGGGGCTGCATTTTTTCAAGCTGTTTTCTTCTGCTCTGCGCCATTTTTGTTGTGCTTGCACGCACAATATTTTTTGCTATGTACTCCTCAAGCTTTGCCGCTTTTTGTGCATCTTCCTCGTACTGCTTTTGCAAATTTTTAACTATATGCTCTTTTTGCACTGTGTAGGCTGAGTAATTCCCTTTAAACACATTCATTTTGTTGTCTTCAACTTCAAAAATCCTGTTGCATACTGTATCTAGAAAATACCTGTCATGGCTTATTACAAGTATAGCACCCTCATATGCTTTAAGGTAATTTTCAAGCCACTCCATAGCTTCAAAGTCAAGGTGGTTTGTAGGCTCATCTAAAAATAAAATGTCCGGCTTTTGTAGTAAAAGCTTTGCAAGGCAGAGACGTGTGTACTCTCCACCCGATAAAACACTTACGTTTTTATCATACTCAAGCGGAGAAAATGCCATACCGCTCAAAACTTTTTTAATCTGCGTATCTATATTGTATAAATCGGCGGCATAAATAATTGAGGTTAACTCATCATGTTTATGCAGGAGCTCCTCGCTATGCGGCTCTTTCGCTAGCTGTTTGTTTATTTCTTTAAGCTCTTTTTCCGCTTGCAGTTCCTTTGCATAAACACTTTTCATCTCGTCATAAACAGTAAATTGTGGGTTTAACACACTATTTTGCTCAAGGTAACCTGTAAAGGTGCCTTTTGCAAAAACAATTTCACCACTATCAGGCAATAAATTACCTGTAAGCAGTTTTATCAGTGTGGTTTTGCCTGCACCATTTTCACCTATAATGCCTACTCTGTCTTGTTTATCTACAACGGCGCTGACATTACTTAAAATAACGTCAGCACCAAAACTTTTTTTAATATTTTGTATTGTTAAAAGCATGTTTTACTTACCAAACACCTTATTCAGCGCTGTTATAATGAGGCTTATTGCACCCATTACAATAAAAATACCTGCCATGCCCATTGCCATTATTTCAAGGGAAAACATAACTTGATCCATTTATGTTACCATTCCTTTCTTCTGCTTATATGCTACTATTTCTACTCTCAGCATTACGCTTACAATGGTACGAAACTTAATATCATACCGCCTGCAATAACACTTGCAATTTGCCCACCAACGTTTACACCTGCAGCGTGCATTAACAAGAAGTTTTGAGGATCTTCTTTAAGCCCCATTTTGTGTATTACACGGCTACTCATTGGAAATGCTGAAATACCACAAGCGCCTATCATTGGGTTAATTTTTTTCTTAGAAAATACGTTAATTAGCTTTGCAAAAAGCACGCCTGCCGCTGTGTCAAACACAAATGCAACAAGACCCAGTGCCATAATTAGAATTGTGCGCCAGTCAAGGAACTGCTCGTAGTGCATTTTTGTTGCAACAGTAATGCCAAGCACAATTGTTACAAGGTTTGCAAGTGTGTTTTGTGCTGTTTCTGAAAGGCTATTAAGCACACCGCACTCACGAAGTAAGTTGCCGAACATTAAAAAGCCTATTAAAGAAACGCTCTTAGGTGCAACAATACCTGCAACCACAGTTACAACTATTGGGAAAAGTATGCGCACTGCCGGGCTAATTTTCTTTTCAACATAATCCATTTTAATTTTGCGCTCGCTTTTTGATGTAAGCGCGCGAATAACAGGTGGCTGAATAATTGGCACAAGAGCCATGTAGCTGTAAGCCGCAACAAGAATAGCACCTTGATATTGCGTACCATAGTAGTTAGCTACAAAAATTGATGTAGGACCATCTGCTGAACCAATAATACCAATACTTGCGGCATCTTGCAAACTAAATGTGCCCGGCATTAATGTGTTTAGCCCACTTGCCATAAATAATGTAAAGAAAATACCAAACTGCGCCGCCGCACCAAATAATAAAAGTTTTGGGTTTGACAGTAGCGGGCCAAAGTCAATCATTGCACCTATACCTATGAATAAAAGAAGTGGGAATAGCTCGTTTGCTATACCTGCGCTGAATAAAACATCAAGCACACCTTCTTCTACGCCTGTTTCGGTTGTTTGTGTTATTGCGCCCGACATTGGCAAGTTTACAAGTATTGCACCAAAACCCATGGGCAAAAGAAGTGTAGGTTCCATGTCTTTTTTTATGGCTAGGTAAATTAAACCACCGCCAATAATCCACATTGCAAGCATACCAACGATATCAAATAGCCCCATATTTGCAAATGAACCAAAAAATGAATTTACAAAGCTGCTTATTAATTCCATTAATTTCTCCGTTCTTCCGCTATAAAAATTTTAAAATATGTTATTTTAGGTAAGCGGCAACCTAAGATACAGCACTTTACCATACTTGTAAATACACAAAGGCATCTACAAGCACACTAATAGCACCAATTTATTATAAGCTTTATTAGATAATGTTTAAACAACATTTATATGTTTATTGCACCAGTTTAACACATCGCTGTAAACATCTTGTCTATTTAGCTCATTTAACATTTCGTGTCGCCCATTTTCGTATAATTTTAAGCTTACATCCTTAACACCTGCTGATTTGATAAGCTCATAAACAGCTGTTGTACCTTTACCATAGCCTCCAACAGGGTCAAGTGCACCTGAAAAAATATAAATAGGCATATCTTTGTTTAATTTTTGTGCACACTCCAATGTGTTGCTCTCACTTAACACATCCATTAAAAGCCGAAAGCCGTTAACTGTAAAGGTGGATGTACACTTTTTATCGTTTGCATAGTCATCAACAATATTCTCATCTTGCGTAAGCCAATCATACTTTGTCTTTGGGTTTGCAATTTTATTATTGTATGCGCCAAACGCCATGTTATCAAGAAATTTAGACCTGTGATCCTCGCCTTTTAACTTGCTGATAGCGCTTGCAAGCACCTTACCTATACCACCCAGTGGGTTTGACGTTGAAGTGCCGCTAATTATTAGAGCATCAATAGTTTTTGGATAAGTTACTGCGTATATACGTGAAAAAAAACTGCCCATGCTGTGTCCAAGCATAATTACGGGCACATTCGGGAATTTACGCTTTGCCAGCTCGTTCATCTTTAATAAATCTAACAGAACACAAGCTTTTGTGTCCTCTTGTGTAAAAAATCCGTCTATACCTATCTGCGTATCGCTTGTTTTGCCGTGCCCTAAGTGGTCATTACCGCAAACAATATAGCCGTTTTTTACCATAAAATTTGCAAATTCATCATAGCGCGCCATATACTCGCGCATTCCGTGCGATATTTGCAGTATACCTTTTATTTCGCTTGTATTACTTGCCTCATAAAAATAGCCTGTTACTGTATCTTTTTCATTCGCTGAGCTGTACTTGATGACGCTTTTCCGGATTTCTTGCATTTTCAAGTTCCTCCTCTTGCATTACAATAGAGAGCAATTCTTCAAAATGGTAAATTATATGGTCTGGCTTTGGCACGTTGGGTGGCAATTCTTCATTTTTAAAATTACACCAACAAGTTGCAAGCCCTGCGGCTTTACCACCTGCAATGTCAGCTTTTAAAGAATCGCCTACCATAAGCACTTTTTTTCTGTTTTCTATACCAAGAGAACGCAGAGCAGTGTCAAATATTTTACGCGCGGGCTTTGCTGCGCCAATTCTCTCTGATATAAACACATCATCTATCATCTCATCTAAACCCGAGGCTTTAAGGCGCGCCTTTTGCACACGCTCCACGCCATTTGTAACAATTGCAAGCGTTGCAACCTCGCCCAAATCTTTGAGTGCATCCTCTACACCATCTATTACATTTGCACTTTTCGAAAGCGATGTTAGGTAAAAGTTATTCATTTTAATAGGGTCGCCTTTTTTGCCAAAGGCGTTAAGCAATTTTTCAAACCTCTTTGTAACAAGTTTTTCTTGCTTTATCTCGCCTTTTTCAAAACTTGCCCATAGCTCGCTGTTTATGCTTTTGTACTTGTCAACTGCGCTTTGCTCTACCGGTAAATTAAATTGCTCCAGCGTTGCGCGTATTGCTAAATCTTCGGCTGCCTCAAAATCAAGCAATGTGCCGTCTTGGTCTAAAAGCAAACAATAATATTGTGCCATGTTGCACTCTCCCTCTTATTAAACACTTGTATATATTATCCTCTATTTTCATATTTAAGTCAACTATTACAGCAAAAGTATTTAAATATTTTTGCTATTTATCGTTACAATTGAAAAAAATTTAACAATTACCACTGTTTGGTGTTTCATTTGCTTTATTCACTATCCAATAATTATAAGCAACATATCATACAAAGTTGTTCAATTGACATTTATTTTTTCATAAAGTACAATATAAAATATAATTTGTAGGGGCAATGAGTGGTCGTCCAATTACTAACGATACCAGTCTATTCTATTATGACAAAAAACAGCAAATTTAATTTGCAAAAAGTTGGCATTACGTAAAATTCAAAACCGAGATAAACGGACGACCAAAGGTCGCCCCTACAATGGTTTACATTGTTAGCATAGGAAACGTTACCCATTCAACTAATTTAAATAAGCACAAAATCAACCATGATTAAAGTTTTTTGCCAAGCTTTTTTTCAAAAAAGCGGGAGGGAGGAGATTTTACAATATTTAAAAACATATTTAACTTTAACAGAAACAAGAAAAAATACATTACACTTATAATATTCGGTATACTCAACTTATCATATATGCTCTTTAGAGATAATACAGATATTATGGAATGGATCACGCATTACATAACCGATACGTATAAATACATCTTAGGCACTATTTTCAATATATTGCCTTTCTCCGTAGCGGAAGTTTTAGTTATAATATTTATAGTTTTCTGTATATGGTACATAATACGTGCAATTATTAAAATTAAAAAAGAAAAAAACAACCGCATACCTACTTTATATAGTTATGTTCTGGGTGCTACTATAATTGCACTATCCGTGTCAACTTCATTAACATTTTTATGGGGCATTAATTACTATGCGCAAAACACGGTAGCGCGCATGGGTGTTACACAAAACCCCGTTGCAACACAAGATTTAATAAACGTGACAAAACTGTTCGCAAATATGCTCAATAATTCCTCACAAAAAGTGCCAAGAGATGAAAACAACCTTCTTGACGTACCCAGAGACTATATCTACGAGGTAAGCACCACACTGTATGACCCACTTGAGGAAAAATACCCATTTTTAAAAGGCGCAGACGTAACACCAAAGAATATGATGTTCTCATGGTACATGAGCGAAACAAATTACACAGGCATTTTCTTTCCATACACAGGCGAGGCAAACGTGAATAAAGACCAACCGCTTTGCCTTTTGCCCAGTACTATTGCGCATGAACTTGCACATGTGCGCGGTGTTGCTCCCGAGGGCGATTGCAACTTTATTGCCGTACTTGCATGTGAGGAAAGTGGCAACGATATTTATATGTATTCTGGCAGACTACTTGCATATATACACCTCTCAAACGCACTGATAAAAGCAGATAATGAAACAGCATATGAAATATACCAAACACTTGACAGCGGTGTGCTGGCTGACTTAGCTGACCACTCTGAATTTTGGCAACAATATGACAGCCCTGTCTCTGTGGTTGCAAACAATGTGTATGACGACTTTTTACAAAGCTACGGGCAAGTGGACGGCGTGAAAAGTTACGGGCGTGTTGTAGACTTGCTTTGTGATATGTATAGTTAATAAAATAAAAAACCAACACATCTAACTACCATAAATTTCATCTATCTTCCTTTGCCTTGATAAACAAAATTACTAAACAAGGCAAAATAACTAAATTATATTTTAATAATATCAAACTTCAAAAAACGCAAAAAATCAGGCATCGAGATTAACCGATAGCCTGATTTTTTTGTAGCATTTAATTTAATTGATTAATCGCTAACGTAAGGCAACAGTGCAACGTGACGTGCACGTTTAATAGCAACTGTTAGCTCGCGCTGATGACAAGCACAAGTACCTGTTACGCGGCGAGGAATAATTTTTGCTCTCTCTGAGATGTATTTACGCAAACGGGGTACGTCTTTGTAATCAATGCTCTCAATACGGTCAACACAAAAGCTGCAAACTTTTTTGCGGCTGCGGCGTTGTTGACGTCCGCCAAACTTTGAATCTGAATTATCTCTGTCGTATGCCATTATGACATCCTCCTTATTTTAAATTAAAACGGTAAATCATCGTCATCACTAATGACTGAAAAATCTTCGGGGTCTCCTGCGGCAAAACCTACGGGCGCAGCGTTTTCGTTACGCTGTGCAGGAGCATTTGTTTGTGCAGGTGCCGCTGAATAAGAATTATTCGACGAGCCACCCTTGCTCTCGCAAAAATGCACATTTTCTGCTACAACTTCAAAAGCTGTGCGCTTATTGCCGCTTTTGTCCTCGTAATTGCGTGTTTGCAAACTACCGTTTACGGCAATAAAGTTACCTTTTCTGAAATATTTACACACAAATTCAGCAGAAGCACGCCAAACTACTATATTAATAAAGTCAGCTTTGCGCTCCTCGCCTTGTCTTACAAAACTACGGTCAACCGCTATGCTAAAAGTGCATGTTGCAATGCCGTTTGGTGTATGTCTCAGTTCAGGGTCTGCCACCAGGCGGCCCACTAAAGCAATTACATTGAGCATTATTTCTCCTCCGTTTTGTCGGATTTTTCATCTTGAGCGGGCTTTGCGATAATCATTGAACGCAAAAGACCGTCTGTGATGCCGTAAACACGCTCTAATTCTGTGATAAATTCAGGTGCGCACTTGAAAGTAATCAAAGTGTACACGCCTTCTGTTTCGTCTTGAATTGGGTAAGCAAGCCTTTTTTTGCCCCACTCATCAACAGTTACAATTTCACCGTTCTTCTCAATAAGTTTTGTGAACTTTGAAATTAATTTTGCTGCTGCTTCCTCTTCAAGAGTTGTAGAAGTGATAATCATTGTTTCGTACAAATTAGACATTTTATATACCTCCTTTTGGACTTTTGACCGCTTTTAGCGGCAAGGATAGCTGTGCATAATTTATGCAAGCAATTTATTATAACCGAAAACAAGCCGCAAGTCAATACCTTGTAGTGAAAAATATGTAGAAAAATGATTTTTCTTTCATTTAGCCATGTGTACGGCTATGTTTTAGAGGTTTTTAAAGAAATTATTGAAATGTTAAAAAATTTGCCTTAAATAAAACAGCTATATAGCAAATGTTGATGTTTAAATTTTTATAGTTATTTTTTCGCCGACGCAAATAAAACAAACACGAGAGTGACAAAACCCTCTCTCGTGTTTGTTTTGTTAAAAATTATCCTATTTGCTAGCGCCTGTTACAGTGTACGTCTCTATATCGCCGCTTATATTAATTTTTGCATCTGCTACAATGTAAGATCTAATACCACCGGCAGAAAGATTAATAAATCTTCCGCTACCCGAAACATTAACTGTGGTGCTTTGTATAGTATTAGCGTTACTAATACCATTATCGTTATACGAACCACCATAAATAGAATATTGGCTATTATTATTTGCAACTGTGTTTATAACTACTGCACCAATTGATGATTCAGTATTTAAAGCTGTCTTAGCTCCGCCATAAATATTATGAATTATAGTCTCGGTGCTTGCATTATTATTTATAGTAACATTGCCGGATATTACTTTGCCACGAATTGCTAAACCGCCACCAAAAATAGATGCAGGAATTTCAGCGCTAATCGGGTTTTGTCATATTTCACCCTTAGTTAACGTTAATGTAGTATTACCAACTTCTACGCTTGAATTGCTAGCTATAGAATGTCCACCGCCAAATATTGTGCCTACGGTAGAGTTGTAAACGTCGTTATTGTTGCCAATTTTAGTGCCGTTTAAATTAATATTTATATCGCCCGATATAATATGAGTATTACCATTATCTGCATAACCGCCGCCAAACACATACACTGTTCCACCATATTCATCTCTACCAATATTGCCGCCGTTTAGCTGAATTGTAGTGCTGTTTGTTACACTAGCGTTATAGCCGCCACCATAAATTGTTTTTACATTGCCGCCGTTAACGGTAATGCTAGAATTAGTACAATCTTTACCATTACCACCGCCAAAAATAGTGTAGCTGTCAACATCTATGTCGATTGCAACATCGCTTGTGGGTGTTGCCGCTACTAGTGTTAAATATTTGGGTGAGCCGGTTGAATCTATATAACTAATTTGAGTTTCATTTGGGTTTGTACCATTTTGAATAGTCAAAGGGAAGCCGTTAGCAAAAATTCTCCTAGATCCAGTGTCAAAGGTAGGTCCGACTTCACCTGCATTAGCAAAAGCGGAAAATGGCAACAAGCCAATTACCATGCAAATGGCAAAAGCCATTATTATAATTTTGTGCTTCAGTTTTGTTTTTTTCATAAGTACTCCCTTGTAGCGGCTTTTTATATTTTTTATAGTAAATACGCTATTTCTTTATATTTTTATATACATATTACGTAATAACACTAAAATTTACAAAAGCAACTAGCCGAACGGCTAGATTTTGATTTTTGTAGTAAAAAATTTAAAAAAAAATGCAAAAGCAATTTAATTTGCTATGTGATTGCCTAATATGTTAAAATACCATTATATATTATTAAAAAATATACAACTATACACTATACACAAATACAAACACTTGAAACGGAGAGTAAAATGAAAAACCGTACACTTATACAATTTTTTGAATGGTACCTCCCCTCTTCTTGCGGGCTTTGGAACGAAGTTGCAGGCAAGGCAAGCGAACTTAAACAGCTTGGCATAACAGAGGTATGGCTACCACCTGCTTATAAAGGAACAGGCGGCAGCAGTGAGGTTGGCTATGCCGTTTATGACATGTATGACCTTGGCGAGTTTGACCAAAAAGGCTCTGTGCCTACAAAATACGGCACAAAAGATGAGCACCTTAATGCCGTTAAAACACTACATGAAAACGGATTAAAAGTATATGCAGACATTGTTTTTAACCACAGAATGGGTGCTGATGAAACAGAGCGTGTGAAAACAAAAGTAATAGACAGCGAAAACAGGAGCAAAATTTTAGGTGAAAAAGAAATTTCAGCCTATACAAAGTTTAATTTTACTAATAGACAGGGAAAATACTCAAACTTTAAATGGAACTACACTCATTTTGACGGCTGTGACTGGGACGACGCCACAAAAGAAAAGGCACTTTACCTTTTTGAGGGCAAAAGCTGGGACGAGCAAGTTGACATTGAAAAAGGCAACTATGACTATTTAATGGGCGCAGACCTTGATTTAAACAACCCCGAAACTTTTGCAGAACTTGTAAACTGGGGTAAATGGTACCTTGACTTTACAGGTGTGGATGGCTTTAGAATTGATGCTGTAAAGCACATAAATTTCCCTAAAATGCTTGACTGGGTGCGAGAGATGCGCAAATATTCACAAAAAGAGCTTTTTGCAGTTGGCGAGTATTGGAACCAAACTCTTTCAGCTTTGACATATTATCTTGACAAAACAGCACACTGCATGGAGCTATTTGATGTACCTCTGCACTATAATTTTTACACTGCTTCTAATAGCAATGGCACATATGACATGCGCAACATTTTAAAAGATACACTTGTAAAAAAACGCCCAAAGCACGCCATCACAATAGTTGATAACCACGACACACAGCCGGGGCAAGCACTTGAAAGCTATGTTGCACGTTGGTTTAAGCTACATGCTTACGCCTTAATTTTGCTTAGAGAAGATGGTTTACCATGTGTTTTTTATGGCGATTTGTACGGCATACCACACAGTAACATAGAGCCACTTGGCGCAAAACTTGAAACACTAATAAAACTACGTGAAGAGCTTGCATACGGTGACCAGCTTGACTACTTTGATAACGAAAACGTTGTGGGCTTTACAAGGCTTGGCAATGATGCAAATAACTTTACAGGTCTTGCCGCTGTAATAACAATTGAAAATGAGGGTACTATACACATGTGCATGGGCACAAAATTTATAGGTAAAACACTTGTAGATTGCCTTGGCAACTGCAACGAAAAAGTTGTAATTGGCAATGACGGCTGTGCAAATTTTAAAGCAATGGGCGGCAGCGTTAGTATTTATATTGATGAAAATTATTTAAAATAAGAGGGGTTTTGTTATATTATGATAAGAGTTATGTTTGTTTGCCACGGAAATATATGCCGCTCCCCGATGGCAGAGTTTGTGCTAAAAGACATGGTGCAAAAAAGAAATATTGCGCAAAATTTTGAGATAGCCTCAAGTGCAACAAGCACAGAGGCACTTGGCATGAGTGTGCACAGGGGCACAACGCAAAAACTTGCACTGCTCGGCATTTCAACAGAGGGTAAAACATCTGTTCAGCTAAAAAAATCAGACTATGACAAGTACGATTATATATTTTGTATGGACAGCCAAAACATGCGCAATGCTTACATTATAATAGGCAAGGACAAACTTGGCAAAATGCACCGCTTTTTAGACGCATCGCAAAACCCACGCGATATTGCAGACCCTTGGTACACGGGTAATTTTGACGAAACTTATGACGATATACTAGAGGGCTGTGAGATTTTTTTGCAAAGCTTAAATTTTTAGTTTACCAGTTAATTATATATTTAAAACAAGCAATTTTATTTGACTTGAATAGCTAAAACATGGTAAAATGTACTAAAGGCGAGTAAAACATACGGCGGCGCATTACACGTGTAATGTGAGGAAAGTCCGGGCTCCATAAGGGAACGGTAACTGCTAACGGCAGCCGGGGGTAACCCTAGGGATAGTGCAACAGAAATAGACTGCCGCATTTATTGCGGTGATGGTGGAAAGGTGCGGTAAGAGCGCACCGGCGCTTATGGTAACATAGGCGGCCCTGTAAACCCTACCGGGAGCAACGCCCATATAAGAACTATGCGTACCCTGCGCGTTCTTGGAGGCGGCTTGAGCCGTGTGGCAACATACGGCCTAGATAGATCGTCGTTTAATACAGAACCCGGCTTACGGTTTACTCGCCTTTTTTCAACTTTTTCTGTAAACAATGAAAGGGACACGAAAATGGAATATAATTTAATTGCACCGTGCTACTTTGGAACCGAAAGCAGTGCGGCTTTTGATTTTAAGCGCATAGGTGCAAAAGATGTTGAGATAACAGACGGGCGCATTAGCTTTAAGGGCGACAGCGATATTATTGCCGCGGCAAATATTCACAGCAGATGTGCAGAGCGCATTTTAATACTGCTAAAAACATACAAAGCCACAACTTTTGATGAGCTTTTTGACGGTGTATCGGATATTCCATGGGAAGATTTAATGCCGTATGATGCCGAGTTTCCGGTAAAAGGCAGTAGCCTTTCAAGCACTCTTTCCAGTGTACCTGCGTGCCAATCAATTGTAAAAAAGGCAATTGTAGAGCGCCTAAAGGCAAAACACGGTGTGCAAACTTTACCTGAGTCGGGCAATTTATACAAACTGCGCTTTTCTATACGCAAAGATATTGCACAAATCATGATTGACACCACAGGTGTAGGACTGCACAAGCGCGGTTACAGAAAAAACAGCACACTTGCTCCACTTAAAGAGACACTTGCCGCAACAATAGTTGATTTAGGGCGCATTTACCACGACACAGTTGCACAAGACCCATTTTGTGGTAGTGGCACTATAATGATAGAGGCGGCAATGAAAGCCATGAACATGGCACCCGGCTTAAAACGCAATTTTATTGCACAAAAATATGCTTTTCTTGACAGCGACGCTTTCACAAGGCAGCGCAAACTTGCACTTGAAGAAATTAAGCGCGATGTTACATTTAAAGGTATAGGCTATGACATTGACCCTATTGCCGTTGAAATAGCAAATGCAAACGCAAAGCTTGCAGGAGTTAGCGATAAATGTAAATTTTATGTAGGCGATGTAAAAGATTTTATGCCAACACAAGGTAGTATGATTTTTACTAACCCACCTTACGGTGAGCGCATTGCAGACACCGAGACGGCAACAGCGCTTGAAAAAATGTTGGGCAGTGTACTCACCACCTACCCTGTGCGCTCAAGTTATATAATTACATCTAACCCCGAGTTTGAAATCAACTTTGGCAGAAAGGCAAAAAGACGTCGAAAGTTATATAATGGAATGATTCCGTGCCAAGTTTATATGTATTTTTAACAAAAAATTAGATATTATAAAAATATGTGTTTACAAACGTAATCTAGTATGTTAAAATTTTAACAACACAAGATGTTAAATTTTTAACAGCTTGAATTTGTAAATGTTTTTATGTTAGCACAAACCAAAATAAAGAGGCATTGTGCATGGCACGCAATAAAATTATTTATAAATAACCCATATAGTTTATAAAGGTTATTTATATAAAAATGCAAACATTTTACAAGAAAAATTTTTAACAACCTAACGGAGGGAAAGTTTTTTATGAAACAAAACACGGAAAGCAAAGTACAAACTGTTGCAACGGTCGAAGATTTGGCAAAGAAAATAGCACAAATTCGCGCCGCTCAAGAGGAGTTCTCACAGTTCTCACAAGAGCAAGTAAATCATATTTTTAAAATGGCTGCAATTGCGGCAAATAAGCAAAGAATTTCACTTGCTAAACTAGCTGTAAGCGAAACAGGTATGGGCATAGTTGAAGACAAAGTTACTAAAAACCACTATGCTAGTGAGTATATCTACAATAAATATAAAGACTCTATTACTTGTGGTGAGATTTCTCGTGATGATGCTTATGGTGTAAGAGTTATTGCGGAGCCTATCGGTGTTATTGCTGCAGTTATACCAACAACTAACCCCACTTCTACTGCTATTTTTAAGGCGCTTTTGGCACTTAAAACACGCAATGGCATTATTTTTAGCCCACATCCAAGGGCTAAAGAGTGCACAATTGCCGCTGCAAAAGTTGTTTTGGAGGCTGCTGAAAAAGCCGGTGCACCAAAAGGTATTATTGGTTGGATTGACACACCGTCACTTGAGCTTACAAACGAAGTTATGAAAACAACTGACATAATTTTGGCAACAGGTGGCCCCGGTATGGTACGCAGTGCTTATTCAAGCGGCAAACCTGCAATTGGTGTTGGCGCTGGTAACGTGCCTGCTCTATTCCACAAAACATGCGACATAAATACTGCAGTTTCCTCTGTTATTTTATCAAAAACTTTTGACAATGGCATGATTTGCGCTAGTGAGCAATCTGTTATTGTACACAGCTCTATTTACAATAAAGTAAAAGACGAATTCAAACTACGCGGTTGCCACATTTTAACTGCGGAGCAAACTGAAAAAGTTCGCAAAACAATAATTATCAATGGTGCTCTTAATGCAAAAATTGTTGGACAACCCGCAGCAAAAATTGCAGCTTTATCAGGCTTTGAAGTACCCGAGAAAACTAAAATCCTTATAGGCGAAGTTACAAGCGTTGAGCTTAGTGAAGAGTTCGCCCATGAGAAACTCTCCCCTGTTCTTGCTATGTATAAATATGACGATTATGCAGACGCTGTGTCTAAAGCTGACAAACTTGTAAAAGACGGTGGCTACGGACATACTGCATCAATATTTATTAACACTGCAACAGCTGCTGATGATTTGAAAATATTTGAAAACACAATGAAAACATGCAGAATTGTTGTTAATACTCCGGCGGCACACGGCGGCATTGGCGATTTGTATAACTTCGCACTTGCACCGTCGCTTACACTAGGTTGCGGTAGTTACGGTGGTAACTCTGTAAGCGAAAACGTAGGCGTAAAACATCTAATCAACAAAAAAACAGTTGCCGAGAGGAGAGAAAACATGTTGTGGTTGCGCACACCGGAAAAAGTTTACTTCAAAAAAGGTTGTCTACCTATTGCAATGGCAGAGCTTAAAGATGTTTATAAATCTAAGAAAGTTTTCATTGTTACAGACGAATTTTTATACAAAAGCGGTGCCTCAAAACGTGTAACAGACTTGCTTGATGGCATGGATATCACACACACAACTTTCTTTAACGTAGAACCTGACCCAACACTTGCTTGCGCAATGAACGGTGCAAAAGAGATGGGCATGTTTGAGCCTGATTGCATTGTTGCACTTGGCGGCGGCTCTGCAATGGATGCTGCAAAAATCATGTGGACTCTATACGAGCACCCGGATGTTGATTTTGCTGACCTTGCAATGCGCTTTATGGATATACGCAAGAGAATTTACGGTTTCCCAAAACTTGGTGTAAAATCTAAATTCATAGCAATACCAACAACAGCAGGTACAGGTAGTGAAGTTACACCTTTTGCTGTTATCACAGACGAAGAAACCGGTATAAAATACCCTCTTGCAGATTATGAATTAATGCCTACTGTTGCAATTGTTGACGCTGATTTAATGATGCACATGCCAAAAGGCTTAACATCTGCCTCGGGTATTGACGCATTAACGCACTCTTTAGAGGCTTACGCATCAATGCTTGCAAGCGACTACACAGACGGACTTGCACTAAAAGCAACTAAACTTATTTTCGATTATCTACCATCTGCATATGAGAACGGTGCAAATGACCCTGTTGCAAGAGAAAAAATGGCAGATGCTTCAACACTTGCAGGTATGGCTTTTGCCAATGCTTTCCTCGGGGTTTGCCACTCAATGGCACATAAACTTGGTGCAACGCACCACTTACCTCACGGTGTTGCTAATGCACTGCTTATCAACGAGGTTATCCGCTTTAACATGGCAGATAACCCAACAAAAATGGGTGCTTTCTCACAATATAAATACCCAAAAACAGCCGAGAGATATGCAGAAGTTGCAAGCTTTGTTGGCATTCGCGGTAAAGACGATGCAGACATGATTGACAAGTTATTAAAGAAAATTGACGAGTTGAAAAAAGTTGTTGGCATTAAAGATACTATCAAAGATTACGGCATTGATGAAAAAGTGTTCCTTGAAAAACTTGACGACATGGTAGAGCAAGCATTTGATGACCAGTGCACAGGCGCAAACCCACGCTACCCACTAATGAGCGAAATTAAACAAATGTACTTGAACGCTTATTACGGTGCAGATAAAGCTTAAATTTAATTAAAAACATATAAACCTTTAGTGTGGCAAGTAGCCACACTAAAGGCAAAAGAACGGAGTTGACTTTTATGAGCAAAGATAATATTATTGCACAGCGTAAAAATAAAACGTTATATCGTGATGGTGACACTGTATTAAAAGTATTTGACGAGACATATAAAACATCTGATGTTCTAAACGAAGCGTTGAACCAAGCGCGTATAGGCGAGACAGGTTTTAACGTACCACAACTGCTTGAAGTTAAAAAAATTGACGGCAAATGGGCAATTGTTAGCCAGTATGTTGAAGGCAAAACAATGGCAGAGCTTATTGAAGAAAACAGTGCCGACACTGACAAATACCTTGAAATGTTTGTTGACGTGCAAATGGCTATTCATGAGAAAAAAGCACCTCACCTAAATAAACTTAGAGACAAAATGACAATGAAAATAGGCGAAACTAGCCTTGATGCAACAACAAGATATGAACTGATGACAAGGCTTGAGGGTATGCCAAAGCACAAAAAAGTTTGCCACGGAGATTTTAACTTTGGAAATGTTATTATAACACCTGAAGGTAATCCAGTTGTTATTGACTGGGCTCACGTAACACAAGGCAGTGCCTCGGCAGACGTTGCACGCACTTACCTCTTGTTCTTACTTGAGGGAAAAGACGAGCTTGCAGAAAAATACATTAAACTATTTTGTCAAAAGAGCGATACAGCACTTCAGTATGTGCAAAAGTGGATACCTATTGTTGCAGCATCTCAACTAGTTAAAGGCAATGAAAAAGAGCGTGAGTTCTTGACAAAGCTTGCTGACGTTGTTGAATATGAATAAAAAACTTGCATTTTATCGCAAAAAAGTGTAAAATTGAATTATGGATGATAGTGTTAGCACTATCTAAAAGGGTGGATTTTTTCGTGGTTGTATATTCAGGAAAATTTCCGCCCATTTTTATAAAATAATGTTTTTTGGGAGGAATTTAGCATGAACAATTCTTATTTTGACGGTGGATTACTTAGTTACATTGGCTGGGTTCTGCTTGGCACTTTGATAACGACATTAACGCTTGGCATTTGCTACCCATGGGCAGTATGTATGGTTTACGGCTGGAAAATTAACCACACTGTTGTAAACGGGCAAAGGTTAAAGTTTATAGGCACTCCCCTTGGGTTATTCGGTAATTGGATTAAATGGTTTTTGCTTTGCATAATAACACTTGGAATTTATTCTTTCTGGCTTTTTATTGCACTTGAAAAATGGAAAGTGAAAAATACTGTTTTTGCATAGGTTGTTTATGTTATGGAGGTGTTTACAAACAAAGACTTCGCAAAACTAGAGCAAAATTTTTGCCTATAATAATTGAAACAAAAATGGCGCAAAACTACGTTTTCTGTGTGTATTAATGAGCATTTTTGTGACATATGACAGAAATTTTGCCGACGCTTTTTGTGAAGGTGACTTTGGGGGCAGCTCCGTTATGTGAGGTACGAACATAATATAAATTGGTATGTGCATGGTACGCCATGAAATAATTATAAATAACCCATATAGGATTGAAAGGTTATTTACATAAAAGGTAGTGCAACATGGTAATTGTAGGTTACATATTCATCTCACTTGGGCTTTGCTTTATACTGGTGGGGCTTATTGGCATATTTAAAAATAATAACTTTTACTCACGTATTTTGTGTGCTGCCGATATTGACACTGTTGGGCTTATAACAATACTTATCGGTGTTGCGTTTGTAAGTGGGTTTAATACGTTTACGCTTAAAGTGCTTGTTATCCTTGCAGTTATCATGCTGCTCAACCCTGTTGTCACTTCGTCAATAGCATCGTCTGCTTATTTTTCGGGCTATAAACCGAAACAAGAGGATAAAAAAGATGATTGATACGATTATTTTTGCATTAATGATACTCGTTGCCTTATTTATTGTGAAAAGCCGTAATTTAAAAAGGGTTATAATTGCACTTGGCGCGCTGTCTGTAATGGCGGCTTTTTGCTATTTGCTGTATCATGCTCCAGATGTTGCCGTTGCAGAGGCTGTTATAGGCAGTGCTCTTTCAACAATTTTATACGTTGTAGCGTTCAAAAAACACCATACTTTTTATATTTTTTTCACGTCAGACTCTCAAAAGAAAACAAGCGACTTTAAGCTGAGAAGTGACATGCAAGACATTGTGCCAAAAATCATGAACTACTGCACACAAAACGAACTTGAGGCGCAGTGTGTTTACACATGGGAAAAGCCTGAAGACATTGCAAAAGAGCATGTCTATGACTTGATTTTGCAAAACAGCAACGGTGTAATAAATGTGTTTGGTGTTAGCACAGAGCTGCATGTGCAGGAAATTCGCAAAATTTTACAACGTGACATAAAAAAAGAGCGCATGGTTTTTTCGTCACTTGATGAAAAAGGGGTGGGTAAAACATGAGATGGTCCCGCATTTTAGGTATGTCACTTGCATGTATTGCCTGCTTGCTTGCACTTTTTTTTGCATTTGATATACAGCCCACCCATGAAAGTTTAATCTTCAACTCTGTAATTGATAACTACTATATTGACACCGGTGCACAAAACTCTGTTACGTCTATTTACTTAAATTACCGCATTTTCGACACTGTTTTTGAGGCACTTATGCTACTTGTAAGTGTAATGGGTGTTGTGCACTTTTCACGCCACGGCGATGATAAGCTAAGCGGTGAGCAAAATATTATATTGCAAAAAGTTAGCGGCAAGACAGTTAAAAATATGATATCACTTGTTGTACCCACAATTATATTGCTCGGACTTTACTTGATTATCAACGGGCACAACACGCCCGGTGGAGGTTTTCAAGGAGGTGCTGCATTGTCTGCGGCATTTATATGTGTTTACCTTGTGCGGCCCGATAAATCTATTAATTTTTACGCATATGAAAAAGCAGAAAAATATATTTTTTTACTTATTGTGGCTGTAGCAACCTCGTTTGCAGTTTCAGGTTTATATTTAAACTTCCCACAATTTAACACGGCTTATATGGTTATTATGAATATTTTAATTGGGCTAAAAGTTTTTTGTGGTTTGACAATTATTTTTTACAGATTTGTGCATTATGAGGATATTTAAGCATGTATTGCGCTTTTATATCACAAATTGTATGCTACAAATTACGTGGTAATTTAATATCAAATCAACTATTTGCAGATGAAAGGTGTGTAAATCATGCAACTTTTAAACGGTGAAACTTTTTCAATTATATTATTTTTTATTGGCATTTCAGGTATTTTTAGTAGTAGACGTATGCTTAAAAGCATAGTATCGCTAGGCATAATGGAGATGGCCGCAATTATGTTTTACTTGACAATGTTTGCAAACACCGACAGCGTTGCACCAATAGGCACAAACTCACAAAATGCAGCAGACCCATTGCCACAAGCTTTAATGATTACTGCAATAGTTATAGGCGTTGCTATAACGGCAATTGTGCTTGTTATGTTTATAAATTTATACCACAAATACGGCAACTCTGACTGGGCACAGGCTAGCAAAAAAAGGATGGAACAACAATAATGCTACTTGTTTATTTTGTGCTTATCCCAATAGTGTCGGGTGTTTTAATATACACAATACCCAAAATGCCAGTGCGTATTTTTGCGTTTATAACTGAATTTTTCTTAATGGCGCTCGCTGTTTTACTTTACATTAGAGTAAACGAATATGGCAGTGTGCGCAACATTCTTGGTGCACAAAATTCTGTGCTTGGCATAATGCTTGTTGCAGATATGTTTAAAGTTATGCTTTTAGGGCTAAGTATAATTTTGTTTTTCTTGGCACTGCTTTACACAACACAAGAAACATTTCTTGACAAAAAATTCATTATGCTTTTTTTAATACTTCAAGGGCTTTTATGTGGCGTTTTTTTGTCAGATGATTTGTTTAACCTCTACGTTTTACTTGAGGTTGCAACAGTTGTTGTTGCAATTTTAATTATGTTCAAACGCGATATTTGTTCAATTTACGATGGTATGATATACCTAATGTCACAAGTTGTTTGCATGGTTTTTTATCTTTTCGGCATTGGTTACATGTATAAAATTTTTGGTGTGCTGTCAATTGAAAAAATTACACAAATGATAGGCGGAGTAGACGCAAAACAACTTGTCCTACCCTTTGCATTTATAATGACAGCTGTTTGCTTAAAAAGCGCGTTTTTTCCACTGTTCAGCTGGCTTCCTCGCGCGCACGGCACACCAAGTGCACCGTCGTCTGTATCTGCAATTCTCTCGGGGCTTTATGTAAAAAACGGAATTTATTTGTTTACTGTTTTTTTCACTCTCTTCTCCCCTGCCCTTAATAGCTCTTTATTTTTTATTGTAATATCGTCAATAACTGCTGTTTGCGGCATTTTATTTGCCATAATTCAGACAGATATAAAGCTGATTTTAGCGTACTCCACGGTTTCTCAAATTGGGCTTATTGCGCTTAGTTACAGCACTATGAATGATGTTTCCGCTGCCGGTGCTATGTACCATGTTGTGTGCCATGCTATTTTTAAGGCACTGCTC
Source organism: uncultured Bacteroides sp. (assembly GCA_964371675.1). Classification (GTDB taxonomy): domain Bacteria; phylum Bacillota; class Clostridia; order Oscillospirales; family Ruminococcaceae; genus Ruthenibacterium. The sequence goes on from CAYJNL010000005.1 coordinate 119,391, forward strand.
TTTTTGTGTGCCGGTATGGTAATTAAGCGCTACAACACGCGTGATGTACGCAACATTAGCGGTGTTTTAAAAACAATGCCAATTGTGAGCACTGCAATAATTATTGGCATACTCGGCATAACGGGTGCGCCACTTTTAAATGGCAGTATTTCAAAATATTTTATGATGTATGGCGCAAAAGGTACTTTGGTTGAAATCTTAATGTACATAATAAATTTTGGTACAATTTTTGTTTTTGTAAAATATTCGCACATGCTCCTTGGCAAAAAACAAGCGTATAAAAAGCAAAATTTTAGCAAAAGCACAGCTATAACAATTTTATCCTTACTTTGTGTTTTAGGCGGTGTGTTTGGTGTAGCTTTTATGAACACATTCATCAGCAGTAATTTAAAAATCGACATAGCGCAGTATTTAGAAAAAACTGTCATCTATGTCGTGTTTGTTGTTTGTGCTATAATTTTGTATAAATTTACATTGTGCAAGCATGAGAAAATTTTTAAACTTAATAAATATGTGCTTAACTTTCAGCAAATAATAATGGCAATGCTTTTGTTTTTTATTGGTGTAATTCTTTGTGTTTCATAATTATGCGTGGCACATTTAAAACAATAAAAGTTACAAGCACACACACAATAAACATTATTAAAATATTTACACAAAGTGATAAAAAGAAATTTAATGGAAACATATTTATCATTATACTGACGTTCGGGTCAAGCAACCAAAGGTCATTAGTGAATAAAATTTCATGAAACATCGTCCAAAAATAATTAAAGTTGAAATAAAACATTGCACCAAAAAAGGCAACTACAACAACAAATATTATAAGTGTTTTATTAAATGCCTTACACAAAACCTCAAAAGTTTGCTTTTTGTTTGTTATAATAGCAAAATTAATGCCTACTGCGGCAAGTGCAAAACAGCCATACATAGTATACAGCGCATTTTGAAAAAGCACTTTCACATCTACCATGTGCATTGTCTCGCGCTCGTCAAAAACAAGCCTTTCCTCTCCATTTACTAGTGCTGTAACTTCCATATCGTCAAGGTAGCCCATCATGTAATCAAGCAGCGTGTTACTTGCACGCACTAGGTCATCAACCGACATGCCTGTATATTGTGGTGTGTTATTTTGCTCGTATTGCTGTCTGTAAAAATCTTCATTTAGAGACTGGATGAAAATACTTGCTAGGAAAAAACCCACTATTAAAAGTAGCATGCTTATAAAATAAATTGCTTTTCTCATTTTTACCTCACTTATTTTTTATTGTTAAATATAAAAAACTTAACTTATAATCACTATTTTTTTAATATATACCAGTCGCAATGTGCTATTTCAGCGTGGTTATCGTCATAAATTTCATATTGCACACTTTTTATAATTAGTTTTGTTTCATAATCTAAAATAAACTCATAGTTTAAGTTTTCATCACTGCCCGATTCAATATATTCGTCATAAAGCTCCATTAATTCATCATTTACATCGTGCTCAAAAATGGGCTCGTCACTGTCTTTTGGTATGTACGAAATTATGCCATCTTCAATGTCTCCCGAATATGTAAAATATGAATCATAAAAGGTTGTATAACCGCTGACATCAAGCCCATTTTTTTTATAGTCTTCGTTTAGTAAGTATTTGTATGGTGGCAAATTTGTGTCGCTTTGCTGTGTATCAAAACCATATATATCTTCAAAAGTTCCTGAAGTTGCATTTCTAACAAACTCTGACTTGTTTGCATCGCTGAAACGTAAAAAATTGTAGGCGCTATGTATTGCATCGACAGTTTCTTCATCTACATTTTCGGCGTTTTCTTTGTTTATTTGCTCATTTTCATCAAGCATGTTATTTTGTATAAGCAGTGTTTGCAACCTTGCTGTTTGCTCATAGTAAGGCACATCAATTATATTTAGCGGCGTTGCTGTAATTAAAAGTGCTACAATGCCCGCAAACGCAAACAGCAAGCTTGGTGGGCGTTTTGCTATAAATATGGCAACCCCAAAAATGCCCACCACTATTAATGATATTGATAAATATCTTGTAGGTGTGAGCCCGTATGCAGAAAAGCGCACCCAAACACAAATTATCTGTACAATAATAATTGGAATAAGCGCAAACCCGCACCATTTTATTGCAAACTTTGACAATTTACTGCTATGCCCTTGCAAAACAAGGCAAAAGAAAATATAAAACAAAACCGCAAAAGATGCAAACCAGTTTACAGTACCCGACGGCAATTGCCATGTGAATAAAACTATGAGGCAATAAACATTTAATATTGCTATTAAAACAAGATAAATTGGAAGTGCAACATAACCTGTTAATACGTATAAAATTTTCGGGTCTTTAAGCTGTTCATCTTTTTTCGGCACACGAGATAATATTAAAACAATAGCTACAACTTGCCAGCTAAAATTAAAAACAGACATATATAAATGGCTATATATAAGCTCATACGATGTGAAAATTAACAATTGCACCGCAAGTATACAGAGCATAACCCCAAGCATAAAAACAATTGACACAACAAATGCAAAGCAAATTGTATTTAAAATATGCGCAAACATCAGCTTGCTATTTTCATTTGTATACAAAAGGTACACACACGCACAAATGATAAATACAACGTATCCGCATAATGCGTTAAATGCAAACTTGCTGTAGCCGTGGATAGAATCAAAATTAATTGCACTTTGTGATGAGTTAGAAAAGTGCCACAAAGCAACAACACCTATTGTAACACAAAAAGGAAGTATCCATTTTAAAACAACGTTATTTGTTTTTAGCTTTTCTGTTAGCAAAACGGTAAAAACTGCCGTAAATAGCCCCGGTAGCAACTGTATTACACTGAAATTCGGTAAAATATCATATATAAAACTTGCAAAACCATAAAAACTAAGCGTAAAACTAAGCAAAAACATTAATACACTATGCACTGTACAACACCCAAAACGAACCATACTTTTGCGCACATCAGATGTAACAGTTATAAGATTTTGTGAAAATTTCATTTATATACCTCTTATACAATTTAATAGTTTTATATGAATTTTTACGGTTTTACCTATTCAACTTGAAACCCGCCTCAAACCGCTTGATTTGAGACGGCTTTTTATATAAACTTAGAAACTAAGTGCTCTTCTATTGGTATTTAAGCTTTTGTAACGAAATTCGGCATAAACATACCCATAAATGCACAGTTAGCTTTGATGTTAGCATCCCCTATTTAAACTCTAAGCAAAACAGTGTTTACACCCGCAAAAATAACTAGCACAACTCTTTAAATTATACACATTTTTATTTAATACTGCAAGTGTGTAGATAATTTAAGTTTGTGCACAAAGCAAAGAACTGCTGTGTTAATTATTTATTGCGCACAATAAAAGAGGCAACCTTGCGCATCACCCGAAATTGTAGCTAAATTCTACTCTTTCGGGCAACACACAAGGTAGCCTCTACTTCTTTGTATCAATAATAAAATTTATTTTTCCGGAATAAGCACACCGTAACTGCCGTCTTTTCTTGTATAAACAAGTTGAATGTCATCAGTATCGGCATCTCTGAACAAATAGAAAGTATGCCCGAGCATTTCCATATTTAAAATAGCCTCTTCAACATTTGCCGGCTTACAAGTAAAACGCTTTTCACGTATAACTTTATAATCTTCTGTTTCCTCATCGCTGTAGCTTTCTTCGCTCATAAACATAGATGCTAAATCGCGTGAGTCAACTCTATCAGTCAGCTTTTTCCTATTTTTCAATATTCGTCTCTCAAGCAGATCAACAGCAGCATCAAACGCTTCTTCCATACGTTCTGCATCTTTTTCAGCACGGCATGTAAACCCTTTGTCATGCACCGTAACCTCTACTGTTTGCCAGTCTTTTTCAACTGTAACAGTTACTTTTGCCTCTGCCTCTTCGGAAAAAAGCTTATCAAATTTAGCAAGCCTCTTCTCCACCCTCTCTTCAAAAGACTCTTTTAAATTAACCTTACGTCCTGTGCAAATAATATTCATATAGAGACCTCCTTGTTAAACAGCCTTTTTGCTATACATAAACATAGGTGCTTTTAAAGGCACTTGAGCCTATATGTAAAGCAGTAACTGCTAATTATGTAAATATTATACCACAAATAATGTAATATCGCAATATTTTTATGCAAATTTAATAAAATATTTTTATATTTTTAATATTTTATAAAATATTAAGCCCCAACATTTGCTATTTTAATAAAATAAATAGATTGACATACGCTTAAATAATTAGGCTAATTTTAAAAACTAAACATAACTTTTAAATTTTTCACACATAAAAAACTAAGTTAACACCTTATTTTTTGAATGAGTAAACTACATACAAAAAATGTAAGACATTTTAAAGCGGCTACTTTTAACGTTAGTCACTTGTTTTTGTATCATCTTGAATATGATTAGTATTTCTCTCAAGCATTGCAACCTCATAAAATATTTCTTTGAACTTCTACTCAATTATAATGCTGTTTTCATCGTGAACATAAATTGTTTTAAAAAGCTATGTGCTATTTTATAAATCAACTTATTACTCCTAGAGATGATAGTTCAAATACTGGGATACCTTAAAAGCACCTATATAACAGTACTGAAAAAGGACGTAAAAAAACGAGCCTTTTTCCTTAGAAAAAAGCCCGTAAACACCGATGTCATCGGCATTTTCTGCCGATGACATCTTTTTCGGTGGTTAATTATGGCGGAGAGATGGGGATTCGAACCCCAGAGTACATTTCTGCACTACACGATT
>CAYJNL010000006.1:0-22304 GCA_964371675.1 uncultured Bacteroides sp.
GTTTTTTCCGTATTCGGCTTGCATTTACCCTTTGCCCTTATGGGTATGCGGTTTTTATAGCTGCCCCTATATTTCGGAGCTACCCCCAAAAGTCGACTTCACAAAAAGCATCGGCAAAATTTCCGTCATATTTCACAAAAACGCTCATTAATACACACAGTATTGCCCTGGCTTTTTGTCTCATCTGATAAAAATTTTGCTCTAGTTTTTGCAATGTCTTTGTTTGGGGCAGCTCCATTTCATACTGTCAAAAAAGGTATAGCACTTTGTCATTATGACGGATATTAAAAGTTTTGCTAATTTTTTTAAAAATTTAAGGTTTTTAGGGCAGAGCCCTGATGTGTTTTTCACAGAAAGTGCAACCTTTTGCCATAAAATCTATAGACCTCAAGTTAGTTTAACTTGTGTTTTGTGTGCAAATAATTTAATTAAACAACAAATTAATATAACCGTCTAACGGCACTTCTGCGCAAAGCGGCTTTAACATGCCGTGACGCGTGTTAGTGCCGTTTGTTTTGTAGCGCACATTATGTTTGCCGTGTGCAAAAAGGCATTTTTGCACATCTTGCGCAAAAATCTCGTCAATCATCAGTTTGCCTTCTTGCTCAAAACCGAAAGAGTAACCCAAAAACTCACCGTTTTCTGTGTATTTTACAGCACCACTGCCATAAAGGTCTACTTGTGTTTTGTAAAAATCGCTGTTTCTCTCTATATATAAATCACATTTTGTTTTCTTAATTAAGCATGTGTACAAATTTACCGCTAAATCAATGTCTTTTTCGGAAAGCGCCGTTATTTGTACGCTACTATTTGCTGTGTTTTTTTCTATTTGCAAAGTTTTTTGCTCACAGAAAAGCATGCTTTTATATCCGAACTTTGCATAAAAATTGTATAAATAATCATGCTCAGGTATTAATATTATTGCTTTGCAACCGCTTTGCTCGGCAATTTTTGATGATTCTATCATAAGCTTGTTGCAAAGCCCTTGCTTTCTGAAATTTTCATGAGTGCATACACCAAAAAGGTACATAACCTTGCCTATGCTTGCTTTGTAATAAAGCATTTGCAACATGGCAACTATGCGCCCGTCTTGCTTGTAAACTAGCGTATTATCGTGTTTATATATGTTGTTGAAAAAATAATCGTTAAACTCGTTTGTGCTTTCAAAGCACTTATTAAACAAGCTTAAAACTTCATTAAAATCGCTTTTGTCTGCTGTAAAAATCATTGTTTTCTCCGCACTGCGCTGTACTTCATTTGCAAAATGTCCGGGATGTACGACATCTTAGCCTTGCGCAAGCCCTCAATGCCCATGTCCTCTTCTCTGTTTATATACTCCATGTCACTGAGCATTGTCTCAACAAAAAGCTTGTTAATCATTTGGTATACACCACTGTACTCAATATTGCACTTTTCCGTGTGCACAACAGCCATATTTTGTGTAGACTTTGTACTTATGGTAAAGCCCACAACCTCTGTGCCTACATACAACATGCCGCCTACTGCACAAAGTTCATCAAAATTGTCAAGCAATTTTTTAATAGCGGAGGTCTCTGCTATCAGTGATAAATTTTCTTGCTCACTCTCGCTTTGCTTGCTCCAAGATAAGTGAAATTCCCACGCTTTTTGCTTGTTTTCGTTTGTGATGGGCTCAAAGCTGTAATTATCACCGTACTCTTTTAAAAATCTGTTGACGAAATTGCGCTTAGATTGCAATTTTTTGCCTGACAGCGTTATTAACCGCTGTGCTAAATAAATGTAATCGGCAGAGTCTCTAAGCTCGCTAAACTCAAGTTCGCCGGGCATTAATTGCTCTAATTTTTCTTTCATTTGCTGTGTTATTGATACAAGTGTTATATCCTTGCCAAACTCGTTATACAGTTTATTTATAGCGCCTTTTAAATCGCCTGTGCCAACGGGGCACATAAAGTAATTTTCACCGTTAGGGCTTGACTTGCTTTTTATATATAAAAACTCACCATCTTCACAAAATTGTGTTGCATAATAGTCTTGCCACATATAAAAACTTGTAAAACAGTGCTCTGCTATGTTCAAGTTTGCACTTTTTAGGTATTTTTCTATTAGCTCTCTGTCAGAGATTGATATTTTTCTAAAATCCAAAACGAAACCTCTTTTTCAGCATTTATTCTCTTTAATAATAATACACCTAATTTTACCATTGTCAATTGCATATTGCCTTATTTTAATAAAGATTTTGCTTTTAATAATAAACTTGAATTTTTAGCACTTTTTTAGCGATACAAAAAAAGCACATATAAAAAATGTTACGGCGCAAATTGCATCAAAAGGCATACTTGTAGTATAAATTGTGCTATTTAATACTACCGGTACTGCAATGTTGTAGCTTTTAAGCAAAAGGTATAATACTAGTATGGAGACAGGCGTGTGAATTATTCTTGAATAAATAAGCGGAAATATAGAAATGTTGTTATTTATTAAACTGCAAATTTGCAAAACAATGCTTGCCCCCATTATGCTAAGTGCAGCACAGCAAAGATAAACAGTGTAAGTGCCGCTATTTTGTGCAATTAAAGAGTTTGCAAGCGTAACCTCTGTAAAAATGCTTACGATAATTTGTGCGTTTTTGGGTAAATAAAGTGTGTTTAAACAGCTTATTAAAAATGAAAATATAACAACAAACCCACACAATGTAAGCGTTGAGTAAACAGCACTTTTAACACTAATTACAAACAGATTGCCTTTTTCCTCATTGCGGTTATTTTCTGTTTTTTTGGTTTTTACAACGTTGCAAATTGTCCGTAAGTTTTTTTGCGCTTTACCGCCGCCTTCCAGCACACTAAAAAGCAGTGTAAAAACAGCACCTGTAATAAGCCCGGCAACAGTTAGTGATGTAAACATAAGCCAGCCCACAAACACACTGCCCAGCATAGATGTGCCAACACATGCCACGGTAAAGGCAGGACCTGCGTTGACAATAAGTGTGAGCAAAACTTTAGTTTGTGTGCTTGTAAGTTTATTGTTTTCGTGCAAACTTTGTAAACAGGCGCCACCACACCCAAAACCACCAATAAAACCAAGTAAAAGTGCAGTACTTGCGCTTTTGTCTTTAATACGAAGCACAAACCGTGTATACGGGTAAAGCAAAAGCCCTAGAATATGCGCAAACTTGCTGCCCATAACTAGCTTGGAAAATACAAAAAACGGAAATAGTGACGGAATAACAGATTTGTAGCAAAGCTCTAGCCCTTGCATAATGCCTCCGGCAGATTGCAAGGGGTTAGCAAGAAAGAAAACAATGCCAAGCAAACCTATTATTACGTAAAAAATTTCAGATAAAGCGCGGTGGTTTGTGTCGTCATTCATATTTTCAGCCCCCTTTGTAATATATATTTAGTACGCCATAGAAAAATGAGTGCATAAAAAAGCGCATAATGGGGAGAAAAACAATGCCGAGACGAAGTAAGCACAAAAGTGAAAACCCAAACATAAAAGAGATGTTTGGGCTAAATTTTGCAAAAACACAGCGCATATTGAAAAAAAAACCAATTTTGCATGTAACTATTAGCGGAAAAATAGAGGTGGAAAACTGCAACGGAATTTTGCAGTACACAAGCACAAACATTTGCCTTGACATGGGAGAGCTTTTTACAGACATTAAAGGCGACAATTTGCTTATAAATACTATGCAAAAAGAAAGAATTGTTATAACAGGGCGTGTATTTTCAGTTGTATTTCGTTTTGAAAAAGAGGTGAATACAGGTGAATAGTATAGCAAAAAAAATAACGGGCAGTGTTAATTTTGACATTATCGGCGGAAATGCGGAAAAGTTTTTAAACGAGTGTACAAGAAAAGGCATACCAATACAAAAAATTGAGCCAACAGCACTTGGGTTTACAGCACAATTGCCGCTTAGATATTACACGCGCCTACATAAAACCGCGCGCAAAAACAGGTGTAGGCTCAAGGTTATAAAAAAGCAAGGGCTGTATTTTTTTATGTTCCCATACCGCCACAGGTGGGGTATTTTAACAGGGCTGGCACTACTGCTTGTGGCACTAACAATATTCCCTCGAATGGTGTGGTGCATACAATTTCACGATTTTACACAAACACAGCAAATGCAGCTGCGTGAGCAACTTTACAATTACGGCGTACAAGAGGGCTGTATGCCAAGCACAGAGGAGCTTATGGATATTCAGCAGCGGCTATTTTTAGACAGCGCAGAGTACGGCTGGATAAAGCTGAATTTTGTGGCAGGCAAACTTGTTGTGGAAAAAATAAGTGCCGTACTACCGCCGGAAATGGAGCAAACAGAACCTGCTGCAATTGTTGCACTTTGCGACGGAGTTATTGAGCGCATAGAAGTTGAGGGAGGTTTTATAGAAAAACACGCCGGAGAGAGCGTAAGGGAGGGCGATGTAATTATCAGCGCACTTCGAGTGGGGCGGCGCGATAAACTGCACACAGAGCGTGCAAACGCTAAAATATACGCATTTGTAACACCGATTTATGAGGTAACCGTGCCATTTGAGTACACAGCCACAGTGCCAAGCATGCAAACAAGCCAAAATTACGCTTTATTCATGTTTGGGCACACGTTTAATATGCCTTTTCAAAAGGACAAGTCAAGTTTTGCACAAAGCAGTGTAACACGAGCACCCTTAACTTTTTTTGGTATGCCACTGCCTGCTACGGTGATAAAGACCCAATACAGAGAAGATGTAGAACAAAGCATAAACCTAACACAAGATAGTGCACTTGAGCTTGCGCGCAGCAAGATATACGAAAAACTGGCAAGCGATCTACCTGAATGCGAGGTGCTTAGCCTTTTAGAAACAACACATGCCACAGAAACACACCTTACACTTACAATAGAGTTTAGTGCAAGCGCCAACATTGCAAAAGTGGTTGAGGGGTGGAATATGTGAATATGTTGTGCAAGAAAGAAGATACTCCTTATTACAATAAATATGTATGCACTTTACAAGCTCAAGGTTTTTACAGATAATTCGCAAAAAAGTAAGTTTGTGTCAAAACTGCAAATTTGTAAAAATGTACAAAAACAGCGGTTACATTAATGCCACTAAGCACTAATGTAACCGCAAATTATAGCGTTTAACATCTATTTAAACTTTTTGCAAGGCATAATACCTTGCAAAAATAATTGCTGTGTAAAAGCGCTGTGAGGTTAGCGCTTTATTAATTTATATAATTTGTAGCGGACGATTCCATATCGTCCCACCTTTAGATGTGATTAAAATCTGTGCAACTACGCGGGCGGATATGGAATCCGCCCCTACAATATGTCAAATTATTTGCATAGGTGCAAGCACCAATTATTTATATTAGCGTAAGCTAATATAAATTGGCATGTGCATAGCACCGCCATAAAATAAATTATAAATAATCCAAACAGGATTTAAGGATTATTTATATTTAGTGTATCGCCCTGTGTATGGCACGCCATGAAATAAGTTATAAATAACCTATAAAGGATATGAGGTTTATTTACATTAGTAAACCTTATGGTAGCACAAAGCCACCGTCACCTACATTAGGTAATTGCCCCGGTAACTCCTCGGGTAGGTTTTCGTTTTCAGGTGATAAGTCAGGTAAAATTGATTCAGGTGTGCTCTGCTGTGACTGTGGCACTGTCTCTTGCAATACAACGTCAACTGAAAGCATCTCGCCCTCGCGTATTACCTGCATGTTTACAGTATCACCCACGGCTTTTGTCTCTAAAAAGTCTGTTAGGTCTGTTGTTGTCTCTACTGCTATGCCGTCAAGGCTAACAATGTAATCCATAGGTTGCAAACCTGCAAGGTCTGCCGCGCCGCCGGGTGTTGTCTCTGCAATATATACACCAAGGCGTGTTACACCACTGGAATATGCCGTTTGCACGTCTGATATAGTAACTACCGTTACACCAAGTACGGGCCTACCTGTTACATAGCCGTTGTTTATAAGCTCGTTAGCAACTTCAAGCGCATTGTTAATTGGTATTGCAAAACCAAGCCCTTCTGCCTCTTCTGTGCCGGATTTTGCCGTTACAATGCCAATAAGCTCACCACTGCTGTTAAACAAGCCACCACCGGAGTTTCCGGGGCTAACTGCCGCATTTGTTTGTAGCATTGTCATTGTTGTGCCTTCTATTACAATATCTCTGTCAAGTGCGGAGATAATGCCGTCTGTTACAGTGCCGCCAAGTGTGCCCAGTGGGTTGCCAACGGCAAGTGCAAAATCGCCAACAGTTAGCTCGTCTGAATTGCCCGAGGTTGCCGCTGAAAGCCCTGTTGCATCTATTTTTAATACAGCAATGTCTGTTTTTGTATCTGAGCCAATAAGCTCTGCTGTGTACTCTTGTTTGTCGCTTGTTGTTATTTTAATTTGCTGTGCATCTGCCACAACGTGTGCGTTTGTTAAAATGTAACCGTCTTCCGATATAATAACACCACTGCCTGCGCCCGAGGTTACATATTGCCCGAATAAAGAGTTCATTGTGGCTTGCTCTGTCATAACTTCAACCACGCTTGGCGCCGCTATGGAGGCTATGTCTGATACTAAAAAATTGCCGTCTGTCGTCATAATATTTGTGCTACCGCTACCGTCTGCAACTGATTGGCTTATAACCACATTGCCGGAAGGGTCTGGGTTTGACATTGAGCCGCCTATATAACCACCGCCGAAACCGGCCGCACCGCAAAGTATAAGTGCCAATAAAAATGCAAAAACTCTGCGCGCTGTGTGTTTTTTTTCTTTAGGCTGTGCCACGGGCATGTTTGGTGGTGTTGCAACGTATTGTGCACCGCCCACACCATAACCCGCACCTTGCAATGGCGGTTGCTGTGGTGCATCTGTATTTTGTGCATTTTTGTAATGTGTTGAATAATCATAATTCCATCTGTTATCGTTCATCGTGTACTCCTTCTGCAATAAAAGCATATATATTTTCAAACCGACTGTTTGGTTTTTGCTATGTTTTAAGTATATACCTAAATTGTGAAAAAAATAGTGTGTATATGTGAAAGATTAATGAAAAACGGCGCCAAAACCCACCTTTTTACATTAAAAGACACTTTATACGTTTGCTTTTTCTTAATAAAATATGTATAATAACGATATAGCAATTTAAAAAATAACTATAAAATAACTTTAAGAACGGAGAGAAAATATGGATATACATGTAATACCCTCGTTGCTTGCAGCAGATTTATGTTGCCTTAAAGAAGAAAGTGCACGTGTTATAAAAGCAGGTGCAACCGCACTACACTTTGATGTAATGGACGGGCAGTTTGTAAACAACATATCTTTTGGTGTTCCTGTGCTTAAAAGTTTGCATAAAGCAATACCGAATGTTGTTTATGATGTTCATTTAATGATTAAAGACCCACTAAAATATATTGATGCTTTTGCAGATGCAGGGGCAACTGCTATAACTTTCCACTGTGAGAGCGATAGCCCACCGGAAGAAACAATTGACGCGATACACAAAAAAGGGCTTTTGGCAGGCATAAGCTTAAAGCCGTCTACCCCTGTGCAGGCTGTGTTTCCGCTTTTAGGCAAAATTGACTTTGTGCTTGTTATGAGCGTGGAGCCGGGTTTTGGTGGGCAAGAATTTATGCCTGAAACAGTTAAAAAAATTGCAGATTTGTGCAAAGAGGCAAAAGCGTATGACAAGCACCACTTGCGCATAGTAGTAGATGGCGGCATAAATGCACAAACAGCAGCTATTTGTGCAGGTGCGGGTGCAACAACACTAATTGCAGGCAGCAGTGTTTTTGGTAAAGAGGACTACGCAAAGGCTATTAATGACATTAAAGATGCTTGCATAGGTATCTAGGTGGTTGGAGTTATTGCCAACACACCTAATTAAAGCAAACCGAAACGGAGACATTTAATGGCAGAAAAAGAGATGACAAAGGGCATACTAATGCGCCACCCTGCAAGCGCAACAAATAATGATTTTTTGTATATGACATTGCCGCTTTACGTAGTAGCAATATATATGAACGGGGCGCGTCCACTTATACTTGCGGTTATTGCATTTTTTGTTGCGGAGCTTTGCGACCGTGTTGTTACAGCAATAAGCAAAGCGCCGTATGATAAAACAGAAAATAGCAGTAAAGTATTTGCGCTTATTACAGTGCTAATGCTACCTGCAAGTGTGCCTTACCACGTAGCTATAACGGCGGTGCTAAGCGCTGTGCTCATAGGTAAATGGGCTTTTGGCGGTTATGGGCTTTACATATTTACACCGCCTGCCGTTGGTTACACAGTTGCGGCTATTAGCTGGCCAGGTGCTGTTTTCACATACCCTGCACCTCTTACAAACTTACCGATTATTATAAATAACGAGGTTATGCTGTCTGACGGTGCTCTTGTTGCACTTGAGGCAGGCGGTTTGCCACACATAGATGCACTGGACCTTGTTTTGGGCAACTATCCGTCAAGTATGGGTGTTGCAAGTGCATTTGTAATACTTGCGTGCTTTGCATTTTTGTGGATAAGAAAGCGCATTTCGCTTATAATGCCACTAACATATATGCTTTCTTGCTTTGCAATTTTTTATCTATTTCCGCGTTATCTTGGCATAGGTGCATCTCTGCCGTGGGATTTTGTGCAGCTTCGCCTTTTGTCTGCATTTTATGAAATGTTCTCGGGCTTTATATTCTTTGCGGCTACTTTTATGATTAATGACGAGGTTACAGCACCAAAAAGGCTTGACTCAAAAATAATTTATGCTGTATTTATTGCAGTATTTACAGTTATCTTTAGGTATTTTGGCGCGTATAATACAGGCGCTTGCTTTGCTATTATATCTATAAATGTAATAGCCGCACCGCTTGACAGGTGGATGTCTGCCGCTTTTGGTAAGTACAAAAAACCACATGGTGCAAAAGCTTTTAAAACGGAGGTGGAGTAAGTGCAAAGCAATGAATATGTAACGGAATTTGGCGACGATAAACAGTTACACCACGAGAGCATAGACAGACGAGTACGCAGAGACAGGGTGTTTTTAAACAACCCCGTAATTATGCAAGGTATAGGGCTTGCGCCGCTTATTGTGGCGTCAAACACAGCGACGAATGCACTACTTTTGTCTGTTGCGGTAATAGCGCTTTTAACTCCTACGCGCTTTATTGCGGCAATACTTTGCACGGCTGTGCCGGCAAGGTTTAGGGGGCCAATTTACGTAATAAGTGCGGCAATTATGTATATACCCATGTTTTACATAGTGTCTGCGTTTTTTGATATTGCACAAATATCACAAGTGGGGCTATATTTGCCACTACTTGTTACAGACCCAATAATTATAAAAAGATACGTAACAATTAGCAACGAGAGCATGGGCAAAGCTATTAGCAAAGGCGTTATAACAACGGTAGGTTACGTGCTTGTTATGCTTTTAATGGGTGTTTTAAGAGAATTTTTAGGTATGGGTAGTGTTTTTGGCTTTGTACTGCTGGATACAGCACCATTCCCAATAGCAAGCTTGCCTACAGGCGGCTTTATACTGCTTGCTGTTATAATGATGTTTTGGCGCAGTGGTGTAAATGTTATTAAAAATGCAATGATTAGAGCACGGGAGGAGCGCACACAATTATGAGCAATGTAAACGTTTTAGGTGCTATATTTACCTTTGCCTCTTATGCTATGCTTGCCGTGTTTGTGGAAAACGCAGTGCTTGGTAGGGCTTTTGGCGTGTCGCGCCTTGTAAAGCTTGTTAACGACGAGGAGTCTAACAGCTTAATATTTTGCATACTTCTTGGTGTTATTCAAATGTTGGCATCTTACATGGCATTTTACGCAAACAGAGTGTGGCTTGCAAGTAGCGCCACAAACAGCTATATAAGGCCACTTATTTTTGTACTGTGCATGGTTATTGCTTTTACAATTGTGCTTGTAGCGGTGGCGGCAATTTTCCCTGCTCGTGTTTCAAGAGATGCACTTAACATTTTACCTACGGCAACTTTTAACAGCTGTATTATAGGTACACTTTTAATAACAACCACACAGGGCTTTACGTTATCGCAAACATTGGGCTTTGCACTTGGTAGTACTTTAAGTTATGCAACTGTGGTTTTTGTGTTATCAGAGGGCGAAAAAAGGCTTAACGAAGTTAGTATACCAAAATCGTTGCAGGGCTTGCCAATTAATTTAATATACCTTGCAATACTGTCAATGGCAGTGTATGGAATGACAGGGCATATGCTGTCGTTCTAGTAAATTTGTTTGGTTACAATGATTTTTAGAGATAAAGTTACTTTACAAAGCAATGCGCAAAAAAATAGGGGCAAGCATTATATGCTTGCCCCTATAAAGTTTTTTAAAATACAATAAGTGTTTTAATTTTGTCTGCGCCGTTGTTAATTGTGTCTTCAAATGCTGTTTGAATTTCTTCAATTGTGTATTTGTCTGTTGCCATAACGTCTGCATTAAGTTTGCCGCCAACAAGCATCTCCATAACTTTTGGAAACTTGAAGTTATTCATTCGTGAGCCGATAATGCTAAGCTCTTTTTTAGTTACAACAATAGGAGAAATTTGTGCAGGGTCTGCTGTGAAACCAATTGACATAACCCTTGCACGCGGTGCTGCAAACTCTATTGATTGCTGGAACAGCGCTGTAACACCAACAGCATCAATAACTACGTCAAAACCACCCGGTGCAAATGCCTCTGCTTTTTCAGCTAGGTTTTCTGTTTTGCTGTTGCAAACCATATCTGCGCCAAATTGTTTTGCTTTTTCAAGTTTAGAGTCAACAACGTCGGCAACAAAAACTTTTGAGCCAATGCCTTTTGCAACTTGCAAAATAGCAAGCCCTATTGTGCCCGAACCTATTACAAGAATGTTGTCCTCAGGTGTTGCCATTGCTCTGTCTAAAATATTTACACCAATTGAGTAAGGCTCTGCAATTGCAGCTTGCTCAAATGTAATGCTGTTTGGGAAAGTGTAAAAATGTTTTTGGTCCTCAACTATATACTCTTTAAAACCGCCCTCCATTTGCACACCGTAGCATTTTACGTTTGCGCAAACATTTTGGTAGCCTTTTTTACATGTTGGGCATTCTCCGCAAGCAAAAACAGGGTCAAGTACTACTCTGTCGCCCGGTTTTAAATCTTTAACGTCTGCGCCAACCTCTACAACTTCGCCCGATAATTCGTGCCCCATAACACGTGGGAAAGCAACGTCTGCCCTGCCGTGTGAATATATATGCAAATCAGTTCCGCAAATGCCAACAGCTTTTACTTTTACTTTTACGTCTGTTGCTTTTTCAATTTGTGGCTCTGCCATGTCTACTACTTTTAGTGTTTTAATGTCTGTAATTTGTGCAGCTTTCATTTAATTTCTCCGTTCCGCGGTGCGCTTTGCAGTTGCAATTTTAGTGCGCCGCTTTAATTTTGTTATTTATCGACTTATTTAAAGGGGCTGTCACAGTAAATACATTTTATAAAAAAATTATTTTACTGCAACAACCCCTTTTGCTTGTACAAAAATTATGGTTGTTTGCCAATGTATGCCAAAATGCCGCCGTCAACGTATAGAACGTGTCCGTTAACAAAGTTTGAAGCATCACTTGCAAGGAAAACAGCAGGACCTGCTAAATCTTCAGGTGTGCCCCAGCGCTCTGCCGGTGTTTTTGCCATTAAGAATTGGTCAAATGGGTGTTTTGAACCGTCTGCTTGTGGCTCTCTTAATGGTGCTGTTTGCGGTGTTGCTATGTAGCCCGGGCCAAGGCCGTTGCATTGAATGTTAAACCTGCCGTACTCAGAGCAGATATTTCTTGTTAACATTTTAAGGCCGCCTTTTGCAGCTGCGTATGCGCTAACAGTTTCTCTGCCAAGCTCGCTCATCATGCTGCAAATGTTGATAATTTTGCCGTGACCTTTTTTAATCATAGCAGGAAGTACAGCTTTAGCCATGATGAAAGGTGCGTTCAAGTCAACGTCGATAACTGTGCGGAAATCCTCTGCGCTCATCTCACACATAGGTATGCGTTTGATGATGCCTGCATTGTTAACAAGAATGTCAATAACGCCAACTTCGCTCTCAATTTGTGCTATAAGTTTGCCAACAGCCTCTTCGTCGCAAACGTTGCAAACGTAACCGTGTGCCTCAATGCCAAGCTCTTTATATGCTGCAAGGCCTTTGTCTACATTTTCTTGGTTTAAGTCGTTGAAACAAATTGTTGCACCTGCTTTTGCGTATGATGAAGCAATTGCAAAACCGATACCGTAGCTTGCACCTGTAACTAGTGCAATTTTACCTTTTAGACTGAAATTTTCCATTTTGTCCTCCCAAAATTAATATATTTTTGTAAAACGTATTTTTTTGACTACTTAAATTATACCAAATTGTATACTAAAATTGCAATATGTTTTTTAACTTTTTATTAAATATGTGTTAATTTGTGGCTTAAATTTTCAATATAATGTCAATTATTATTGTAAAATGTAAAAAAAGCCCAATTGTAGAGCCGTTTCTGTGAAAATTTCACCGCAAAGCAAAAATAAAAGCTTTTAGTATACTAAATCCGCCTATTTTATGCACAAGGTTACTGTTTTCAGTGCAAAAGCAAACTTATATCGCGGCTTTTTCGCCTTGCATGTGTTATCATCAGGTGATATAATAAAAGAAAATAATAATGTATAGGCGTAACAAATTTTTTACTGCCTGAATGGCTGAGACAAGGAGAATAACTCATGAACAATAACAAACGTGTATTTTTAATAGTATTAGACAGCGTTGGCATTGGCGGTATGCCCGATGCAGCCGCCTTTGGTGACGAGGGTAGCAACACACTTGCCTCTTGCGCAAAGAGCGAAAAATTCAGCACACCTACATTGCAAAAAATGGGGCTTTTTAACATTGATGACATTGAGGTAGGGCAAAAATGCACTGCTCCAAGCGCATCTTTTGCAAGGCTTATAGAGGCTTCTAACGGCAAGGACACAACAATAGGGCACTGGGAAATTGCAGGAGTTGAGAGTGAAAAAGCACTACCTGTTTACCCAAACGGTTTCCCTGATGATGTGATTGCACAGTTTGAGAAAAAGACAAACCGCAAAGTTATATGCAATTTGCCGTACTCCGGCACAGATGTAATAAACGATTACGGCGAGGAGCACATGAAAACGGGTGCACTTATTGTGTACACCTCGGCAGACAGCGTTTTCCAAATAGCTGCAAACGA
Source organism: uncultured Bacteroides sp. (assembly GCA_964371675.1). GTDB lineage: Bacteria > Bacillota > Clostridia > Oscillospirales > Ruminococcaceae > Ruthenibacterium. The sequence goes on from CAYJNL010000006.1 coordinate 13,177, forward strand.
GGCTATTGTGCCAATTGAAACTCTATACGAATATTGCGAAATAGCGCGTGAAATGCTCTGCGGAGACCATGCCGTGGGCAGGGTTATAGCAAGACCGTTTGTGGGCGAAAGTAAAGAAAACTTTAAGCGCACACCAAACAGGCATGACTACTCTTTAAAACCGCCCAAGACAACTATGCTTGATTTACTGCAAGAAAAAGGCTACGACACAATAGGCGTGGGCAAAATTTACGATATTTTTGACGGCATAGGTGTGAGCGAGAAAATTAAAACCACAAGCAATGAGCACGGCATGAACGAGACAATTAAACTTGCAAACAGAGATTTTAAAGGGCTGGCGTTTGTAAACCTCGTTGATTTTGACATGGTTTTTGGTCACAGAAATAACATTGACGGCTATGCAAACGCACTAACAGAGTTTGACAAACAGCTTGCGGAGTTCTTGCCGCTGATGAAAAATGATGATATACTGATGATTACAGCAGACCACGGGTGCGACCCCGGCACACCGTCAACAGACCATTCACGCGAGTGTGTACCGTTTATAATTTATGGGCATAATATAAAGGGCGGCGTAAATTTAGGCACACAAAAAAGCTTTACAAGCATTGCAAAAACAATTTGTGAGTACCTTGATGTAAGCGAAAATTTTGAGGGCAGTGGCAAAAGCTTTTTGAGCGAAGTTGCAAAATAGGAGCTGTACCAAAACAATGCTTTTTGTAAAAGAGAGAGACTGTCAAAAAGGGTATAATACTTCATAGCGCATATTAAAAGTTTTACTAAATTTTTTTCAAAAAATTTCGGGTTCTTAGGGCGGAGTCCTAAGGTGTTTTCCGCAGAAAACGCAAACTTTTGCCTTAAAAGAGCCTTTTTGAAGGTGAATTTGCCAATTTGTTGGCAAAGAGGAAACTTTTTGAGATAAAAAAAGTTTCTTTACTACTGCCCTTTTGTGCAATTTTATTAAGTGCAGTTTTTTGACAGTCAAACTGCTTTTTACAAAAGAGAATGTCAAATCTTAACAACAATGAGGAGCTGTTTAATTGAAAAAAACAAGAATAAAGCAAATTTTTGCAAACCTATTAATAACATTAATTGTGGGTTTTGTGTATTTCTTTGTAGAATTACCCGCAATAAACTTGCAAGATGAAAATTTTTACTATTTTTTCCTAGTGCTAAGCGTAACATACTGCGTTGCCGCAATTGTTACGTCGGGCTTTTATAAGTCTTACACAGATACAAATTTTTTGAAAAACGTTATAAGCAATTTCAAAATACCTGTTTTTTCATGTGTGGCACTTTTTGCACTTGTTATAATTGGCACTGTAATTTCAAGCCCTATATTGCGCGCAAGTGCTTACAGCGAACTGTTGCCGTTTGAAAACGGAGACTTTGCCGAGGATATTGTAGAGTTGTCATACGACAATATACCGATGCTTGACAGAGACAGTGCACAGCAACTTGCAAACAGAAAACTTGGCGAGTTAAGCGAGATGGTAAGCCAATTTGAGGTGTCTTACGAAAACAACCAAATTAACTATGAGCACACGCCTGTTAGGGTAGTGCCACTTGTGTATGCTGATTTAATTAAGTGGATTACAAACCGCTCTGAGGGTTTACCGGCATACATTTTAATAGATATGGTAACACAGCAAACGGAGCTTGTAAGGCTTGATGAGGGCATGAGATACTCAAAAGACGAGCACTTAATGCGCAACTTAGACAGACATTTGCGTTTTAATTACCCAACGTTTATGTTTGATACACCGACATTTGAAATTGATGATGAGGGTAACCCTTACTGGGTAGCACCGCGCATAGTTAAAACAATAGGGCTATTTGGTGGGCGCGATGCCGCAGGTGCTGTTTTAGTTAACGCCGTAACAGGTGAGTGCACCTATTACGAGGCACAAGGCGTGCCACAATGGGTAGATAGAGTTGTAAGTGCAGAGCTTATAATTGAGCAGTACGACTACTACGGCATGTATAACAATGGGTTTATAAATTCAATTTTCGGGCAAAGGGATGTTACCGTAACAACAGACGGCTACAATTACCTTGCCATGAACGATGATATATATGTGTACACGGGTGTAACGTCTGTTGGCAGTGACCAGTCAAACATAGGCTTTTTGCTTGCTAACCAGCGCACTAAAGAGACAAGTTTTTACAGTGTAGCAGGTGCGGAGGAATACAGCGCAATGAGCAGTGCACAGGGCGTTGTACAGCATTTGAATTACAATGCAACATTTCCGTTATTGCTAAACATTTCGGGCGAGCCAACGTATTTTATGGCACTAAAAGATGCCGCAGGGCTTGTTAAAATGTATGCTATGGTTAACGTGAGGCAGTACCAAATAGTTTCAACCGGTGATACAGTGGAAGAGTGTGAGCTTAAATATATTGAACTGCTTTCGGGCAACAATATAACGCAGACACCGCAAATTGAAAAAACGCAGACAGACGGCGTGGTAGAGGATATTCGCCATATTGTGCTTGAGGGGCAGTCACATTTTTATATTAAGCTTGAGGATAGTGATGTATACTACTCTGTAAATGCAGCAGAGAGCGAGATAAGCGTTTTGCTTAATGTAGGCGATGAGATTAGCCTGTCTTATGAAGAGCTAGACGGCAGTGCGGTATACATTGCAACAGAGCTTGTACGCACTAAAGCTGTACAAATTGAGCAAGAAGAACCTGTGGCTGAAATGAGCACCGCAAACACAGAAGAACAGCAAGCACAGGAAAGTGCCGCAAGCACTGAAAACACACAAGACAGCGAAAGCGTAGCAGAGAATGAAAATTCTCAAGAAGAAGACGATTCTCAAGAAAATTCTGACAGCGCAGCATAGTAAAAAAATGCAAAAGCATAACAAATAAAACAGCAAATGCCCATTTATATTAGTTTTAGCTAATATAAATGGGCATTCTTATAGCCTAACAAAAGGATTAAGTAAAAAATAGTAGGCTGCCTATGAATAAACTGCCACAAAATATTTATTTGCTCAAAAAGTTTTGCGCCGCTTTTAGTGTGTTTTCCATAAGCATTGCACGTGTCATTAAACCAACACCACCAGGTACAGGTGTTATGTGTGATGCCTTTTTGCACACATTTTCAAAATCAACGTCTCCACAAAGTCTGCCCTCGCTGTTGCGGTTTATACCAACGTCTATTACAATAGCACCCTCTTTTACCATGTCTGCCGTGACAAAGTTTGCTTTGCCTATTGCCGCAACAAGTATGTCGGCGCTTGCGCAAACCTCTTGCAGGTTTTTAGTCCTTGAATGGCAAATTGTTACTGTTGCATTTGCCGCTAAAAGCAAAAGCGCCGCAGGTTTGCCCACTATGTTACTGCGCCCTATTACAACAGCACTTTTGCCCGAGATATCAACGCCTGTACTGCGCAGCATCTCCATACAACCGGCAGGTGTGCACGGTAAAAAACAGTCCTCGCCAATTACCATTTTGCCTACGTTTATGGGAGTAAAACCGTCTACATCTTTTTCAGGGCTTATTGCATTAATTATAGTTTTTTCATCAATGTGGTTTGGCAGTGGCAACTGTACAAGCAAGCCGTGTACGTTTTTGTCGTTGTTGCACTCGTGCACCTTACTCAAAAGCTCCTCTTGTGTGGTGCTCTCGGGCATTGCAATTACGTCAGACAAAATGCCGCACTGCTCGCAATCTTTTGCTTTACCTGCCACATACGTTTTGCTTGCAGGGTTTTCGCCAACAATAATTACGCTTAGTTTTGGCGCAATGCCTTTGCCTTTTAGCACTGCAACGTCTTTTGCAACGCGCTCTTTAACCTCTTGTGATATCTCTTTTCCGCTTATAAGTTTGTAGTTGTCCATTATTTTTCTCCCTCTTCACTTATATGCCACACGCCAACAGGTAAGTGTGACCATTTGTATATGCTTGTTATCTCGTTTTGTGTTGGCATTTTCTCGCCGCATTTCCATGTCATGTTAATTGTAGGAGAGTTCTTCTTTTTCGGATAAACAAGGAAGTCGTAATTAATAAGCAGTGGTTTATTGGCAAATTTTCTGCGCAAATGCACCCAAACAAAAAGTGCAGCAACAGCTGAAACAATTGCAATAAGCTGGCTTATGCGGATATTGCCCACAAGATTTAAGCTGTCTGTGCGCAAGCCCTCAACTAAAGCGCGCTCTGAGCCATACCAAATTACGTATAATAGGAAAATTTCTCCGTTGAATTTGCGTTTGTTTATGTATGCAAAAAGCAATACAAAACCAAGCAAGCACCATAGAGATTCGTATAAAAAAGTAGGGTGCACAGGCTTATTTGGGTTTACTATAACACCGCCAATTGCCAGTGTCTCCTGCATGTATGCCAAATAGTTTGTTGTGCTCTCGCTTATCATACCCCATGGCAAATCTGTATTTGTGCCAAATGCCTCTTGGTTGACAAAATTGCCCCATCTACCTATGCCTTGCCCAATTAAAAAGCCCATTACAGTGAGGTCCAGCGTTGGCAAAAGCGGTATTTTGCGCCATTTGCACAGTGGTGGTGCAACAATAAAAGTTACTATAACAGCGCCGTAAATTGCAAGGCCGCCGTCACGCATACTCAATATATCCCAAAGGTTATTGTACTCAATCGGCGCGAATATTACATAGAATATGCGCGCGCCAAGCACAGCTAAAACAGCCGTTATAAATATTACGTCTATAAACCTGTCGTCGTTTATGCCAAAGCTTTTTGCCTTGTACAGTGCAAAAATTACACCAAGCATCATGCCAAGGGCAATTAATATGCCATACCAGTAAATTTCCATACCGCCTATTGTAAATGCCACTCTGTTTACTTGAAACTCAAGCCCCAAACCGGGGAACTGAACATTATTTATCATTTATACGCTTTTTCCTTTCATATGTGGTAAATTATTGCTAAGTTTAATCATGTGATATTGTAGGGGCGACCTATTATACAAGCAAATTTCTGCTTTAAGCCTTTTTGCAAATTGTTACCATAACACTGTTTTCTTCTTTTAACATGTCTTGCAAAGCCATGTTAATGTCGTTTGCTGTTAAGTTTGCAAGCACCTCAAAAGCCTCTTCGCTCGTGTAGCCCTTGAAAAATGCGCTTGCTAAACTGCTTGCAACGTCCTCAACATTTTCTGTGTCAACAATCATCTCGCCGTACATTAAGTTTTTACAAAGTGTGAAAAGCTCTTCGTCTACGCCGTTTTCGCGTATGCTTTTAATCTCGTCAAACAGCAAGTTTTTAACCTTTTCGGGCTCGTTTGTCTCGCCTGTAAACAAAATTGAAAGTGCGCCATCAACGCTTAGAAAATCTCCCGAAAACCCGGGTGAAACTAAATTTTCATCGTAAAGCTTTCTGTAAAGTGCTGTCATGTTGCCGCATATTAGCTCTGTTAGCATGTCACAAATTAACTCATGTTTTAACACATTTTGTGGTGTGCCTGCAAGCGGTTTTTCTTTAAAACCTATGCAGATATGCGGTTTTGCAACCTCCATATTAACATATAGCTCTTTTTGCACAATCTCGCTTGGCTCGGGTTTTGTAATTTGCGCTGCATCTGTTTTGCTGTCGCTTAAATTTGCGCGCTCACAAGCGTCAAGCACTGTTTGCAGTGTAACATTACCCGCCACAGCAAGTACCATGTTTTTAGTGTTGTAAAAAGCGCTTACACACTTAAACAGCATCTCGGGCGTAATTTCTGCAATGCTCTCTACACTGCCTGCTATGTCATCACGCAAGTAGTGGTTTTTGTACATGCACTTCAATGTACCCACAAGCAGTTGCCATTGTGGCGAGTCATCGTACATTTTAATCTCTTGCCCTATTATGCCTTGCTCTTTTTGAACAGTTTGCTCTGTAAAATACGGCTCTGATACAAAAGATAGCAGTATATCAAGATTTTCTTCAATTTTATTTGTTGCGGTAAAGATGTAACACGTCTTGTCGAAGCTTGTGTATGCGTTGGCGCTTGCACCTGTTTTAGCGTAGAGCTCAAAGGCATCGCCTTTTTCGCACTCGAACATCTTGTGCTCTAAAAAGTGCGCTATACCTGCCGGCAATTCAACTTGCTTGCCGTCAATATCATAATTTCTGTTAATACTGCCAAATTTTGTGCCGTATATTGCGTGTACACTTGAATACTCGGGCATTGTTTTTACAAGCACAGTCAGCCCGTTTTTTAAAATAATGCGCTCAAATTGCACGTCACTTGCCACACTTAAAGTATTTTTAGCCATTAATTCTCCTCCTTTGCAAGTAGGTACACTGTGGATAATGTGAACTTTTTAAGCATGTTTTGCACGTCTGCTTTTGTTACACTCTCCATCTCGCTAATCATCTGCTTAATTGTCTTGTCTTCATCTTTTAAAATTTGTGAAAAATACCAGCCCTCAACACCGTCGAGTAAATCCTCCATTGTGTTGAAACGCTCTTTAAGAAAACGCACAGTATCGTCAAGTTCTTTGTCGGTTATCTCGCCTGTGCAAATGTTTTCAAATTCTTTAGCTATTGCGTTTTGTGCAGCGTTTGCCTTGTCGTGGTCAATGCCGCTGTCAATGCACAAAACGCCGTTGCGCGCATCGCTTGAGGCAGAGCAGTAATAGCACAGGCTTTGCTTTTCACGCACATTTACAAATAAACGTGAGGTTGCAGTGCCGCCTAAAAGCGCCGATGCAACGCGCAATACTATGAAGTCTCGCCCCACACAAGGCTCGTTCATTGTGAATAACATGCAAAGTTTGCCCTGTATAGTGTCAAGTTTTTCTGTAAACTGCTCGGCATCTTGGCGTGGCATTGCGTGCGGCGCACACATGGCAAGCGGTGCTCTTTTTATGTTGCTTATATATTTAGCAGCACTTTTCTCCACTTGCGTTTCATCAGCACCAAGTACCATAATTTCCATTACTGCATTTTGCACAATGTTTTGCCATGCGGCTGTAACGCTTTGAGGGGTTAATTTGTCTATATCCTCTAAATAGCCGTTGCGCTCAATGCCCTCGGGGGAGTTGCCGTAAAATTTGCGCCTTGCTTGGCGCAAACAGTAACTGCGCTTGTCGTTAATTTCGCTCTCAAGCATTTGGCGCAGTTGCTCTTTTTCAATAGCCATATTTGTCTCGTCAAAAACACCGTCAACAAGGTGCGGAGTAAATGCAACATCCAGTGCTATTTTAGAGTACTCTGCACTTAAAGCCTCGCTATTTAGCGCATATTTGTCTTTTATACCTGAGACGGCAACGCTCAAAATGCGGTTTGCGCCCACTACGGACAAATTAACGGACAGCGCCGCACCGTAAAGGGCAGACAGTTTTTTTGACAGCTGAGTCATGTCGGGGCAACCTGCGTAGCCGCGCTCCATTAAAAGCGGTAATAGCGCCTCTGCGGTGGCACTTTGCCTGTTTGACGGCCAAATAAAATGTAAAACCACCCTGCAACGCTTGAATTTTTCTGCTGAAAAGTGTGTAATAAAAACACCATCTGCAATTTTTCTTCTGTTCATATGTGTTGTCCCTTTCTTGCTGTTAAGTTAATTTTGGGGTATTTGTGTTTATAAAATGCTAGACCATGCCAAGATATTCTTCCATTGTCAAATTGTTCTCTGTCATTTTTACGGCATCCTCAACTCCCACATAGCGGAAATGCCACGGCTCATAGCTAATGCCTGTTATGTCTGTTTTATCTTTTGGGTACCTTAAAATAAAGCCGTATTTGGTACAATTTTCATGTAGCCACTGTATTTCGGGCTCATTTTCAAGTTCTGCAACAAGGCTGGCAGACGGTGTTCTAGCCGGTACAATGTCAACTGCAAGCCCTGTCTCGTGCTCTGAGGTGCCTGCCTCATTGCGCAGTGCCTTAGTTGCGGCAAACGCCTCGTCCTCGGTCATACCGCTTGCAAGATAGTCTTGGTACATTGTTTCAAACAAAATTTCTTGTGTATCGTAGCTCCTGTAACCGGACCTGAAATATAATGGCAAACCTGCCGCCTCGGCATCGTTAAACATAGTTTCAAGTGCCTCTAAAATACGTGCATCGCACTGCTGTTCAGAGGTGGGGCCAACAACGTATGTTACACTATCGCTGTATTCACGTGGCAGTGGTACAAGCTCGCTCACATATAATAAAGACCACAAATCGGGGTCAGCAGTGCCAACACGAAGCTGTACGGTTTGCTCAGGTTTTGCAGTGGCGCTAAGTTTTTGCACCTCAACTGGTGATGTTGTCGGCTGTGCATCTGCTGTAAAAAACTGTGTTGCAAGCAGAATACCCAAATTTATAAACACAATTGACAAAGCAACAAAACCTGCAATAGTGCGTGATTTTTTGTATTTTCGCAACGTGAAAAAGTCGACGGTTTTTTCTTTGATATGGGAAAACAGCTCTAAGACAACATTTGGCCCTTTGTAAGTTGCACCTTGCCCTGTTGTAACAGCAACAGCCGCACGCAAGTCAGCTTTGGCTTTTGCCTCGTGAGCTTTTTCTTTTCTCTGCTCTGCGCGTTTTTGTGCGTTTTCTTTTCTTTTGTCGGCACTATTTTTTACAGAGGTAAAAGTAGAACCGAGTAAATTTATTATGCCAAGCCACGCGCGTTTTATAAACTTGCCGAAAGATACAGCGGCAAACCAGGCGCCCTTGCCAATTGAAAGAAAAATGGTTTTTAGAATTTTTGCGGTGGAAATAACAGCTTTTTTAGCAAGCTTTGCAGTTGCAACACATGCAATAGCAATGCCTTTTGCAACCGCAATAGTAATTTTTTTGACAGCCCTTGCAATTGCAACACTTGCTCTACCAATAAATTTGCCCGTGGCAATAGTAATTATTTTTATAAACTTAGCAGTAGCAATAACCGCTTTTTTAACAAATTTTGCAATGGCTATGCTAGCTCTACCAATAAATTTGCCTGTTGCAATAGCCGCCATTTTTAGTGCCTTGGCAATTAGTATGCTAGCTTTGGCAATAAATTTAGCGGTTGCGATTATGGTTTTTTTGATAAATTTAGCAATTACAACGCTTGCTCTACCAATAAATTTGCCTGTTGCAATAGCCGCATTTTTAAGTGCCTTGGCAATAATAATACTAGCCTTAGCAATAAATTTAGCGGTTGCAATGGCAACTTTTTTAATAAACTTAG
>CAYJNL010000006.1:22404-101431 GCA_964371675.1 uncultured Bacteroides sp.
CAGTGGCAACGCTCGCAATAGCAATGCCTTTTGCAATAGCTTTTGCAACTTTAACAATAAACCGCCAAGTGGCTTTAGCGCCACGTACAATAGCCGCCCAAATAATAGGAGCCCAGTGACGAATAAATCTACCAATAGCAATAACAGCGGTTTTAATAGCTTTAGCGGTTACAATAGCCGCTTTTTTGAGAGCTTTAGCAATTATAACGCTAGCCTTAGCAATAAATTTAGCGGTTGCAATGGCAACTTTTTTAATAAACTTAGCAGTGGCAACGCTCGCAATAGCAATGCCTTTTGCAATAGCTTTTGCAACTTTAACTATAAAGCGCCAAGTGGCCTTAGCGCCGGTTGCAATTTTTACGCCAAGTCTTCTAAATATTTCTTTGATAAGCATAAAAGTTGAAAAATTATCGAGAAGATTATTATCGTTATTATTACGCTTGTTCTCACCATTATTGTCATTATACTTTTTTGACAAAAAACCGCCCTACCTTTTAGATGTAATTTTAATAGTTAAAGCACTCCTAAATTTATACAATCCAGCTGATATAATCCTGTCTACCTTCGTTCACGCCTACCATAATACGAAAGTATTACTCCTTACGGCGCATTGATAAACAAAATTTTGTCTACGATGTCTTATGCAAATTTAAAGCGGTTAAACTGTATATAAAAACAAAATAATTTGTAATATTAAAATTAGAGAGGTGCAAAAAGCACATCTCAATAATTATATAATAAAAAAGGCTTTATGTCTATGTTTAAAATGTGAATAATATTGTTACTGCTTTTTCAAGCGCATAAATAATACAAAAAAATTGCTTTATTTTCACACAACTGAAAATAAAGCAATTTTTAAGTTAAAACATTAAAAAATCCATGCAATTCGGCTATTAAAATTCTGTTTAAATTCGCTTGTGTCAATTGTAATACAAAAGAATTACAGATTAGACGCCAAGATAAACAAACTATTATTGCGATACTTTGTGGGGATTTTAAAGCAGCTCAACTATTAATTTAAATTATTCAAAACAATTTACTACAATTTTGAAATATTCTCTCTGCACTTTACGCAGATGTTTTTTCCTTCATATTGGTTGATATCATCAACAACGCCGCAAAAAATACATGCAGGTTGGTATTTTTTTAAAATAATAGAATCATCAGCAACATAAATTTCAAGTGAGGAATCTTTATCAAGGCTAAGCACCCTGCGCAATTCGATCGGTAATACTATACGACCTAAATCGTCTATCTTCCTTACTATTCCTGTAGATTTCAATTTTACACCCTCTTATCGACAAATTTTCGCATTTAGCGATTGTTATATAGTATACAAATTTTGGCAACATTTGTCAATACACGACAGGTTTTAAGATGTAATAGTGCAAAAAAAATACTTTATTTTACAAAAAACCAACTTTTCTGTACACCTTTGAAAGTAATTTTCGCGATATAGCGTTAGCTTTTTCTGCTCCGCTTTTCAAAACTTCATCAAGGTACGTCTTATCGTCCAAAATTTTCTTGTACTCGGTTTGGATAGGTGTAAGTTTGTCTGTAATACTTTGTGCAACAGCTATTTTAAAGTCTCCATAGCCTTTGCCATCAAATTCTTTTTGAATATCATCAAAGCTTTTGCCTGTCATTACACTGTAAATTGACATAAGATTTGTAACACCGGGCTTTTCGTCGCTTGCATGTACTGTGCCCTCAGAGTCTGTCACGGCGCGCTTTAATTTGCGCATTACTGTGTCAGCATCGTCAAGCATTAAAACGTAGCTGTTTGCGTTTTCGTCGCTCTTGCTCATTTTCTTTTCAGGTTCTTGGAGGCTCATTATTTTTGCACCGGTTTGAGGAATGTATGGCTCGGGTACTGTGAAAGTGTCGCTGTATGCCATGTTAAAGCGCTGTGCAGTGTTGCGTGCTAGCTCTAAATGCTGTTTTTGGTCAACGCCCACGGGCACAAGGTCTGCGCTGTAAAGCAAAATATCTGCCGCCATAAGCACGGGATATGTGAAAAGCCCTGCGTTTATGTCCTGTGCATTTTTTGCGCTCTTTTCTTTAAATTGGTGCATACGTGAAAGCTCTCCAAAAGGTGTGTTACAGCTTAAAACCCATGCAAGCTCTGCGTGTGCCGGCACGTGGCTCTGCACAAAAACCACGCTTTTTTCAGGGCTTATGCCACATGCAAGCAGCAGCGCAGCTGTCTCGCGAGAGCGCTTGCGCAGTTCTGCCGGTGTTTGGCGTAGTGTTATTGCGTGCATGTTTGCTATCATGTAAAGGCAGTCATACTCGTCTTGAAGGTCTCTCCAGTTGCGCACAGCGCCTGCGTAGTTGCCTATTGTAAAAGATACACCGCTGGGTTGTATTCCGCTTAAAATTCTCTTGTTTTTAACTGTTTCGCTCATTTTAACTAACTCCATAATTACTGTATTTTTTATCCGTGGCACATAGTGCCACATTTTATTAACATTGTTTAAATTTTAAAAAGTTTCATGCTGTCAGCATAAAATATGCTAAAACCACTATGCCGAGCACAATTCTGTAAAAACCGAAAACCTTAAAATCGTGCTTTTTAACGTATCCCATGAGAAAGTTTATTGAGAGCATTGACACAATAAACGACACAAGCATACCTGTGGCAAGCACTATAATTTCATGCAGTGTGAAATTAAGCCCGAAATTAAATAATTTTAATGCACTTGCCCCAAACATAACGGGCACTGCAAGAAAAAACGTAAACTCTGCGGCAAGTGTTCTGCTACAACCAAGTATTAGTGCACCTATAATTGTTGCGCCGCTCCTGCTTGTGCCGGGTACAAGGCTCAATACCTGAAACATGCCTATGCCAAAAGCCACGTTGTAAGATAACTGCCCCAAGCCATTATACCTGCTTTTTTTGCCTTTGAAAAAGTTTTCCACTATTATAAAGGCCACGCCGTAAAATATAAGCATTGCAGCTACAACGTAGGCGTTATGTAAGTTTTCGCTCATCCAGTCATCAAATAAAAGCCCCACAACCATTGCAGGTACAATTGCAACAAGCACTTTAAACCACATTTGCCATGTGTCTTTTTTGCAGTATTTGTCAATTAAAGTTGATGCGTTTTTGTCTATGTGAAAAGGCCACAATTTGTGCCAAAATATAACAACAACAGCCATTATTGCGGCAAGCTGAATAACAACGTCAAACATCTCTTTAAATTCATCGCTCATGCCAAATTTTATAAATTCATCGGCTAAAATTAAGTGCCCTGTGCTTGAGACGGGCAGCCACTCTGTTATGCCCTCAATTATACCAAGAATTATTGCTTTAATAACATCTATCATTAAATGTTACCCCCGAAAAATTAAATGTGTTACATGCCAATTGTTAAAAAAGACACAGCTATCATAAACAGCATGATGAAAATATAAACAAGCATACCCATGTTAAACGTGCCGTGGAAAAATGCGTTAAACGGCAGTAACATGTTGGGTGGGCGCAGCTTTATTTTGCGCTGTATAAGCGCTACCACAAAAATTGCCAAACTTGCCGCAATTGCAAATATTACAAACATACTTGTGAAAATTGATATTATAGCATCTTCTGCAAAAATAGGGAAGAAGAATGAGCCGAACACGTTCATAATAAAATGTAGGCATATAGGTATAATAATCTCGCCCGAGCGCAAATATACGTATGCAAATATCATGCCAAGTGCCGTTGCATATAAAAGTTGTGACAAATTGCCGTGGAAAAGCCCAAATATAACGCCGCTTGTAACAATGTAGCAGACATCGCCCAAATGCCCAATTTTTTGGTGCAAAACTTTTCTGAAAAGTATCTCTTCGCCAATGGGTGCCACAATGCAAGCGTTTATGAAAAGCCAAATAAGGTTATCGCCCTCAAACATGTCTTCCATAATGTTTTGTGCCTCTATGCCTGTAAGAGATGTAAGCATAGACTGCACAAAAAAAGTTATCATATTAAATGAATATGCAACACCGAGCATAAAAATAATAAAAACAAAAATTTGCTTTGCACTAAAGCCCAGTTTTTGTGGCGGTGCTATTTTAAAGGGTATTAACCTGTTTAAAATAAGCAAAAACAGCGGTGTGGCAATTGCATACAAAGAAATTGCATTTACTATCATAGCAAGCATTTGTGTCTGTGCCAAAGCGGGGTCAATAATTGATGCTACTATTGTTATTAAAATTGTTGCGCCAAAATAAAACAGCATAAGCAAAAAGTAGCTTATACCTACAAAAGACATGGTTCTGCGGTAATATTTAACATCTAGCATTGAAAACATTGTGAAAATGTATCCTTTCAAATATAATAACCCTAAATTTTGTATGGGTTATTTAAAAATTATTTTATGGCGTGGCAGATCCACATGCCAATTTATATTTTGCTGTGTAAAATGCTTATAACCCTTGCCTTAATAATCTAAGAACTTCTTCTTCAGTTGAAAGGTCATAATCTCCGAAAACACCTGATTTATGATATACAACACCTGCGTTTTTATTACGAGTAAGGTATGAAATAAAGTTATTAACACCATCTTCTTTCATACATCGTACAAATGCTCTCATTTTTATTTTGTCTTTCGCCAACATATCAAACCCACAGGGGCTATCCGGACATTCCCAACAGCCATTTATTCCTTTACTTGTGCAACAATTGTATTGATAGCATCCCTCATTCGATAATCTTTTTCCACAATTATTTTCAGATTTACAATTACAGCTACTATCTGATGAGCAATACAAACATACTAACCCACAATAAGCTATTGAATTTTCATTCATAAAATTGTCCTCTTATTATATAAATAACCCGTATATCCTGTACGGATTATTTATAATTTATTTTATGGCGGTGCTATGCACATGCCAATTTATATTAGCTTACGCTAATATAAATAACCCGTATATCCTGTACGGATTATTTATAATTTATTTTACGGCGGTGCTACGCACATGCCAATTTATAATTTATTTTATGGCGGTGCTACACACATGCCAATTTATATTAGCTTACGCTAATATAAATAACCCTCATATCCTGTACGGGTTATTTATAGCCTATTTTACAGCAGTGTTACCATACCTTTTCACTATTACTTCTTACCTATTACTTTTTCTCACACCCTGTGTTACCATAAATTTTCACACCTAACTTATATTATACTACTATTTAAAGCAAAATTCCATTAAAATTGCATCATCTGATGGGTTTTTGTAAAAATTTTTTCTAAAACCGTTTTTGTAAAAGCCCAAATTTTCATAAAGTTTAACTGCTGTAATGTTTTCACTGCGCACTTCAAGCCAAAATGTGCTTGTATTTGTTTTAGCAATTTCTTTCATTGCATATTGTAAAAGCTCTTTGCCAATACCACAGCGCCTAAAATTTTCGTGCACACTTAAACTGTCTAAATTAGCCGTGCCCCCGGCACATGTAAAAGAGCAAAAACCGCACAGCTCCTCGCCTGAAATCGCCACAAAACAGCTATTAATATCGCTGTTTACCGCTGTTTTTATAGTTGACAAACTTTGCCCGTCTAGCACTGTGCTCTCTAGGTTAAAGGTACTGTCAATGTCTTTTTCAAGCATTTTTCTGTAAGTAATTTCTAAAAATCGCACATTATTTTTTGTCATCATTTATTATCCTAATAGATGCCACAGCTTTGCAATTATAATATTGGCAGGTATCAGCCACTTTTGGGGCATGTATTTACCACATTATTACTTAGCCTTAGCATTTAGTTTTAAGTTATTTTTAGCTTTTTATGTAATCTTTATTATTGCCCCTGTGCTACCGTCCATTTCAACGGTGTCGCCCGTTTTCAGCATACTCATAGCGCCCTGCACACCTACAATTGATGGCTTTTTCAGCTCACGCGTTATAATTGCCGTGTGGCTTAGTAGCGAGCCTTTTTGTGCTATAATACCTTTTGCATTTTTTATAAGAAAAACCCACCCCGGGTCTGTTATGTCGGCAACAAGTATTTTGCCGCGCGTATCTGTGCTTAGTGACGGCTTGTCAACAACAAGCACTGTGCCACGCACAACACCGCTAGAACACGGTGTGCCATGCAGTGTACTTGCACTTGAGTATGCGCTGTGCTTTTTAGCGCCGTGTGGCACTTTGTCAAAAATTTCACCCATATAAACAAGCCTTGTGTATGCCGGCAAATTTGCAAGTTCCTCATACAAAGTTTTGCGCTGCAACGCAAGTTCTGCCATGCTTTTTTTATCATTTATACAGTTTTCAATCTCGTCTATATAAAGGTAATATATATCAGTGGCATTTGCAAGTATACCCTCTGTTTTAAAATTTTCGCCTATTTTATCAAAAATCTCACGCGCTATGCCGTACAGCCTTGTTCTATTCATGCGTGAGCGTTCCCTGTTAAAAATACCCTGTTTTGCGCATTTTAAAAAGTAGCTGTCAGCAGGTGCATTTGCACTCTCTTCGTGCTGTTCAACAGTGATATCACTATTCAAGTAGTTTTGAAAATAAGCGTCAAATATCTCGTGGTTTGTGTTCATTGTGCGCGTTTCAAGCTTTAGCTCCTCAAGACCTCTGTCGCCAAATTCTCTTAAATATTCTGCACGAGCTTTTTTGTACTGTTCACTTGTGGTAGTGCTTTCTTTTTTAATCTTAGCAAGTGCATCAAGCGCAATAACAGGCTTTAAACTCTCTAATTTGCTAATATTATTTAACTTGTCACCATGCTTTTTCTTTGCAAGTGCAGTATAAATAAATGCGTACATGTCGTTTATAAGCGTTATTCCCCACCTACTGCCAACGCTGTTTAAAATATTTTTGTAGATTGTAAACAGCTGTGCACTATCTGTTGTGTTTCGCACTTTGTCTTTGCTTTCGCTGTAAGTTTTCGCAAAAAATTCATCTAGTTCACGCATTTTTTTCGGTGTTATAAACATGTAATAAATAAAACGCTGTGATATTTTCAGCTTTAGCAAAAAGCTATGGTTAATGTGTTTTGTGCCCTGCATATCTTTGTCACAAACGCCGAGCATCTCTTGCCAAACGGGTATTATTTTGCGTGAAAACGGCAAGATTTTAAGCAAGCTGTACCAGTTACCTATGCGGTAATACATGCGCCCGTTTGCACACTGTACCATGTTTTTCAGCACTTCATCCAAGCCACCCAAAAGCTGTGAGCTCCCTGACAAAATATTTACACAGCTTAAAAAAGCGCTCTCATAAACAGCGCTTGCAAAGCTTTGCGAGCACGGCAAAGTAATGCCGGGGTAGCTCTCGCGGATATTGCTGCTATCAAGAATAATTTTGTGCGTATCATCAATTGTTGTAATGTGGCGTACCTGTAAAAAGTATATAGCATCGCCTAAAATTGAAAACTCAATATCTGCATAAAACCCAAAACACTCCTGAATTTTTTCAGCATATTTAAAAAGTTTTACTATAATATCTTCGTGCAAATCAGGCGCGTTTTGTGATAATTCGCTGTAATACACCTTGTCTGCCACATTGTAATAGTGCGTTGCTGTGGGGGTTTTGTCCTCTACAACAAGGTTGCCGGTACCTGCGCCCACTGTAAGCACCATCTCGTTTAAAAGGCCTTGTGGGTTTGCTGTGAAGATTACCCCCGAATACTCCGCCAATATCATTTCTTGCACTATTACACGCATATCGCCATCTTGTACTTTTTTATGTGCACTTGTGTAATCTTTGGCGTTTTCCACACTAGCTGCCACTTTTTTCACAGCACTTTGCACATCTTCACGTTTTACATTAAGCTCTGTACAAAACTGCCCCGCAAAAGAGTGGTTTTCGCCGTCCTCCGCAGAAAAACTACTTCGCACTGCAAAAAACTCACTGCTTGTGAAGCTTAAATCCACATTATAAGGTGGTTCTAAAACAGTAAATTTTGGCACATTAAAGCCATTTTGCTGTAATAAAAACAAATTTTTCGCCTTGATGAAACCAACCCTTTCTGTTTAACATGCGTGTTTAAATCTGACTAATAATCAAGTACAAAGGCACGGTTAGCACCATTATCATCTCTTGTATGTAGGTGTAGCGCTCTACTTTATCAATTATTTTAAACGCAGTTGGCTCTTTTTTAAATTGTGTAAATTTAATAGTTATCCAAGCAGTATTTAATATCAGTAAAATTACCGAAAGTATACTTAATTGCATTACAAGTAAGAGGTTTGTTGCAATGTCCACCCACGTTATGATCATTATAAAATTTATAGGTTTTTTATACCCAAAAAGGCTTGAATAAGTAACATACTCAGTCTCGTCTTTGGGCGCGCGGATTTTACGTGCTATCTCCCAAATTAGCGCAGGAAAGTACAGCGTAAACAGCAAAAGCACGTTAAATAAGCTAAAAATCGGCAAATTATATTTTATAACAGTAAACGATATAACGTACAAATTCAGTATTAACTGCACAGGGTTATGCGTTACAAGCGCAAGTGGCAAGCTGTTTCTTATTTTGTGCTTTTGAAAAAACCAAACTGCCATGAAAAAGCCGTAAGTGTACAGAAAAACAAAAAACAGAAAGTTATTCATGAAAATTGCGTTGAGTGCTGCCGTAATGGGTATTACAATTATTAAAAGCGTGCGCAAGTCGCTCTTTTTTACCCTACCACTCGCAAGCGGTCTGTGCGGAAAAAGTCGGCAGTCGTGCTCGTAATCTTTAAAGTCGTCTGCAATTCTTAGCCATAGCAAGAAAAAAAATATTGTTAAACCGCCAACAATTTCCTGTATACCGAGGTTAAACTGTGTTATATTATTGTTTAAAAGCAGTATAAAATAAATTTCTCCAAATACAATAAACCCTAGTGCGAGGCGTGGTATTATTGGGTACATCTCTTTAAAGTATATGCTCCATCGCTTTAACATTGCCTATTTTTTCTCCTAACCGAACATGTGTCTCTATGTTTTTGCTTGAAAAATGTAATATATCATCGTCAAATTTTACACAGTTTTTCCTATAAAGTTGTATTATTGTGCTACCACCGTATGCAAAGTAACCTTTTTCTTTAAAGCGTGTAAATTTGCCCTGTGTTTTGTGGTTTATAATTTTACCCACAAGCATTGCGCCCACCTCAATTTGTGCCGCAACTCCCACGCAATCCGTGTCAAAAATTGTGATAAATCGTGTATTTTCAAAATAGCTATCATTACTGTTTTGCAGTGGGCGCACCGTGTGCAAACGCCCTTTTAAGCCCCATGATTTTATAATTTTGCCACTATGTGTGTGTATGTACCTATGGTAATCTTTGAGCCTTAGCCTGTAAACAAGGCAAATTCCATCTTTAAAAACACTCGCATAATCGTCATTTTTAAGAAGCTGCTTTATTGAGTACATTCTGCCTTTTACAAAAATTTGCATGTCATCGTCAATTGTGTATGCGCTCAAAAGTGCATCGCACGGGGCAATTAGCTCATCGCGCTCAGCGTTAATTATTCTGTGCTCTTTGCGTGTAAAAAATGCGTTAAAACTTTTAAACTCGGTGTGCTTGCAACGCGATAAATCAACCTTGTGCTCTTTCAAAAATTTCGATGTCAAGCGCTGTGACGCAGAGCTGTCACAGTAAAGGCCATGTAGAAAAGAAAACCATCTTGTTGAAAAAACAAGCTTTAACAAAATCCTCCCATATATAGTATTATACAATATATCAAGCTTTTTATCGTCGGTAGATGTGTCTTCTATCACTTTCTTTTTTGTGCGTGAGTAAAATTTATGTTCCATATATTTACCTCTGTGCATGGTTAAAAAAGCACAATGCCAATTGTTACAAAAATTGCGAGTAATGCAAAAATAATATAAGCTACACCTCGTGGTTTTTTGATTTTCACATCAACCACAAATGCAGCGGACATAGCTAAATATAATACAGCAAAAAGAGAAGCGCTTAAAACAGCAGGAAAAATAAGTGTGAGCAAATAAAAAAACGGCAAAATAAGTGCACTGTATGTAACGGGCAAGCCCTGAAAATACGTTAGAGTCTCGCCATTTTGCTCTGTGCTATTTGCTGTTATGTTAAACCACGCAAGGCGGATAACCCCCGCTATAACGTAAAAAATGCTAACAAACCCAAGTGTGCCCATAACGCAAAAAGCAAGCACACAAGGAAATGCAAGAAACGATATAACATCTGCAAGGGAGTCAAGCTGTACGCCAAACTGCTTTGCGCGCTCCGTGCGCTTGCATTTGCGCGCAATGGCTCCGTCGAACAAATCACAAACACCACTGGCTATAAGGCACAGAAACGCCTCATCAATTTGCATGTTTACGGCGCAAAAAACGCCTATTATCGCAGAAACTATGCCTACATAAGTTAAAATTACAGATTTATTATATTCACCTATCATTTAAAACCCTCATATTGTTGAAGCAATTTAAAATTCGTACCGGGCAGCGTCAATGAAATCTCGTTTTTCAACGCATCGGAATGAGATATGCTTTGTATATTTAAGATGCTTAAAACACAGCTTTGACAAAAAGCATCGGTAAAAATTTTGCTCTAGGTTTTGCAAAGTTTTTGTTTTGAAGCGCCTGCAAATTCCAATTGACGATAATGAAAAAACAAAAGTTTAGCAGTTTGAGTGTATACTTATGGCTTGGTTTAACTATATATTCTTGCGTATTTTAAGCGCGAGCAAAACCGTGTTGACCGCCACATGTGTGAACCCGCCCACCAGTATGTATAAAATTGCTGTTTTTGCTGAAATATCGCTAAAAATTAAAAGCACAACAGCCACCCCAAGCACGGAGTCAAATTGGTCTATAAAAAAGAAAAGTATGCCAAGTTTGCTTTTCTTTGTTTTCCCTGGCAATATGCCAATGCGCCTTTTTACAAAGCTATTTGGCAATTCACAAACCATATAAGCAAAGCCGAGTAGTGCACCTAAAAACATGTTAAAAAACAGCGTATTATCATGTAAATTGTAAAAATCATTATAATGTTCAAACCCGAGCAAACTACTATTTATCCCCCAAAAGGTTTGTGCCAAGCTAGTAAAAACAACCATGGAAGCAAAGCCAACCCATGTTTTGTTTTCTCCGAAAATATAGCACCCATCTCTTAGCTTTTTACCTCCGTCAATGGGCTTTGCATACTTTTTATAGCCTTGCGTCTTAGTAAAAAGCATGTTAAAAACACCGCCCAAAATTACGGGCATTATTGTAGTGTAAATTGTAATCATATAACTTTAGGTATTAAAACAGCGGCTTGTACTGCAAAAAAACTTATGCCAAAAACAAGCACAGCCGCTGCCGCAACGTCCTTTACTGTTTTTATCTTGTCGTGGTACTCGCTTGTAATTAAATCGCACATATGTTCAATTGCTGTGTTTGAGTATTCGGCAGAAAAAACACATGCAGACGTTATAAAATAAAGGCAAAATTCTGTAACATTGCTTTTTAACAAAATGTTTAACACAAAAAAAAACAGAGCAATTGCGGTGTAATATTTAAAGTTTTTCTCGCTTTTATATCCTGCTTTAAGGCCTATTATTGCACATTTTATGCTTTGTAAAAATGTTTTATTTTTCATTTAATTTACCCTTTAAAGATGTTTAATTATACCAGCATACACACCTTTTTTTATTATACCACATTATAGCTTTTTGGTAAACCTAAAAAACCGCAGAGAAAAGTGCAAAATACACTAAAGAAGGACTGCAACATATTTTCCATTATACACAAAAATTGTAGGGACTAGTACACCGTGTAATCGCCCCTACATTTCTTTGTCTGTTTAATTAGTTTTATACTATTGTTGCACAGCCCCATGTAAAATATGGTAAATTTTATTTTTGCCTCTACCACCATATATGCCCTTCTACAATAGATAACTGTTCTTTTGCCCAATCCTTATCTTCGCCATCGGCATTAATGTAGGCTTTAAGTTCATGACGCGCAATAGGCCACTGTTGCCTTTCTATTAATGACTCAATAACGCTCTTGCTTTTTTCCTCATCTGTCATAATTACACCTCCAAAATTTATTTTATAATTTATAAGCTTTATGCCGAATTCTTAAATTTTCGGCTTAACTTTCTTTACTGTTAAATCTTTTGTTTCTATGGTTAATGGTTAATGTGTAATTGTTAATTTTTTATGCGTTGTTTCATTATTTTTACATTATGTATTTAACATAATTATACTATAAACATAAAAAAAATTCTATACGCATAATTCACAATTTTATTGCTCTGATTGTATTTATAGCCAAATTTATATAAAAACGCAAAAAGAAACCCACACTTGGAAAACCCAAGTGTGGGAACGGTTGTTATTCACATATCAGTGAGTACCGAATTACTCTGCTTCTTTCATTTTTGCAAAGCACTCACTGCAATAAACAGGGCGATCTTCGCGAGGTTTAAAAGGAACCTTTGCTTCGCTGCCACATGAAGCACAGTTTGCTACGTGCATTTCACGTGTACCACGAGTTGCGTTTTTGCGGGCGTCACGGCAAGATTTGCAGCGTTGTGGCTCGTTCTCGAAACCACGGCTTGAGTAGAATTCTTGTTCACCAGCAGTAAACACGAAATCTTGGCCACAATCTTTGCATACTAGAGTTTTGTCTTCGTACATTTTGGGATCTCCAATCGGAATAAAATAGTATTTGCCCGCAGAAGGATTTAAACCTACACCTTTGATCTTGGACCAACGCTCTGTTTTAAGCTATTTGGGGCATATATAAAAGGCAAAATTGCCTTTAATAACACAAAATTTTTAACTATCCGCGCAATTTTGCACGCGCACGCCCTAGGGCATTGTCTACTGCTTTTGGTTCTAAATTAAGCTCTTTTGCAATCTCTACATAAGATTTACCATCTAAAAAAGCAGATAAAACTTGCTTTTCAAGGCTAGAAAGCCTTGTTTCAATTACTTTTAACGCACTTTCATAGCTCTCGCTTTGAACATAAAGCTCTTCGGCACTCTCTATGGCGCTCTCGCTTACATTATCAAATTCAAAAAGAGACAAGGCGTTGTTAAGCACAGCATGTTTTTGCGTTGTGGCACTGCGCACGGCAGACACCGCCGCATTGTTTATGCAAGTTGTTGCGTATGTTTTAAAAGTTGCGCCCTTTGTTTCGTCGTATGAGACAATTGCACGAAACAGCGCTATTAAACACTCTTGCACAGCATCGTCATACTCAAGCCCGGGGCAAACCCTTTTTGTTGCCGCACCCTTTACGGTCGGCATAAAAAATGTAATAACCTCGTCAAGCGCTTGTGCATCACCACTACGAACTTGCAACAATTTTTTTGTAAAATCAATTTGCATTGTTGCCTCTGATTAATTAATTGTAATGAAAAGTAATAAAGTTAAAATTTATTAAAACTACATACCACTATTTTACTAGTAAAATGCTGTAAAGTCAAGCGATGTTTTGAAAAAAATTAAATTGTTACAGTTTTGTATTAAAATCGGCAAGAAAAACTTAAAAAAATATGTGTCTAAACACAGTTTAGCACTGTGTTTGAAGCATGTATAAAATTTTTATTTGTTTTTTTGAGCATTTTACACAAACACCTGCCACAAAACCGAAATTGACATGTGAGTTATCAAGAGTAAATAGGCGAAAAACAGAGCATTTGAAAGTTTGAGCTTTTTATATTAAAATAATTGAAAAAAAGTATTGACTTGTGCTAATTTATCATATATAATCTTACTTGTATCAAGGGCAACTTAATGTTTGCCATGTGATACATATTTTTAAACAGCATAATTTGCAGGAGGAAAACAATGAGCACAACATTAGCAAAAGCCGGCCAAGTGGACCGTAAATGGTACATTATTGACGCTGCCGGTAAGCCACTGGGCCGTACGGCTGCAGCTGTGGCAACATTGCTTCGCGGTAAAAACAAGGTTACTTTTACACCCAATGTTGACTGTGGAGACCATGTTATAGTTATTAACTGCGATAAGGCGGTTTTGACAGGTTCTAAACTTGATAAAAAGTTTTACTACCATCACAGCGGCTGGGTAGGCGGCATGAAAGCCGTTAAATATCGCACACTTATGGCTGAAAAATCAGACAAAGCTATGATGCTTGCGGTTAAAGGTATGTTGCCAAGCAACGCACTGGGAGCTAGCGCACTAAAACGCCTAAGAGTTTACAAAGGCGAGCAGCACAACAACGCAGGGCAAAAACCCCAGGCGTATACATTTTAACGGAGGACTATTAAATTATGTACGAAACAAAACAATATTATTACGGTACGGGTCGTCGTAAAAGTTCTGTCGCACGCGTTAGAGTGTATAACGGAACAGGTAAAATAACTGTTAATGACAGGGATATTGACGATTTCTTCGGCCTTGAAACTTTAAAACTTATTGTGCGCCAACCGCTAAACACAACAGGTACAGATGGCAAGTTTGACATTGTTGTACGTGTTGCAGGTGGTGGTGTTTCGGGCCAAGCAGGTGCAATCCGCCATGGTCTTGCACGTGCACTTCTTGTTTATGACGAGAATTTGCGCCCCGAGCTTAAAAAAGCAGGTTTCCTAACACGTGACCCACGTATGAAAGAGCGTAAAAAATACGGCCTCAAAGCCGCACGTCGCGCTCCACAATTCTCAAAAAGGTAATTATTTTATCTATTTTAAAGCCTACCGTTTTGCGGTGGGCTTTTTTATTTGCGCTTTGCATAAATTATTTGACACAATTGCTATTTTATTGATATACTTACCACAAGCATATATTTATAATTTTACTGTCAAAGCAAACTTAGCTTGCATGCAGTAATAAAATTTTAGATAAGGAGAGTTCCGCTTTTGAATAAAAACAAAAACAAAGGTTTCACTCTTGTGGAGCTAATTATAGTTGTAGCAATTATTGCCGTTTTAGCGGCTGTTTTAGCACCGCAATATCTGCAATATGTTGAGAGAAGCCGAGAATCTAACGATTTACAAATAGCTACAAACATGGTGCGTGCCGCTACCGTTGCTATTGCAGACCCCAAAAACGAAATACCGGCAGGATATTATGTAGAAGTGCTGTGGATAACGGGAGACGAGTCCGGCTCTTACGCAAACAGTGGTGAGCTCATGGTAAGAT
The DNA here is from genome assembly GCA_964371675.1 of uncultured Bacteroides sp. Classification (GTDB taxonomy): domain Bacteria; phylum Bacillota; class Clostridia; order Oscillospirales; family Ruminococcaceae; genus Ruthenibacterium. The sequence goes on from CAYJNL010000006.1 coordinate 37,467, forward strand.
ATGGACAAAACACAAATAGGTATTCTATATATAATTCAGGAGATTCCGCCGACAATGTGCCAACATTGCCCGCAAATATTTCGCTTGAAGCATTTGCATATTCTTTAATAGAAATTATGGGCGGAGAAGTTTCTGAAATTACTGTTTCAGGTGCAGGAAACGGCTACACCGCACCAATACAAGATGCCTTATCGAGCCTTGCAAATGAATACAATTTTGCATTTCACATAAACACCACAACAGGAGAAGTTGCGCTTGCAAAACTGGGCAATGAGCCCATTGACGGCATTAACGGTTGGGTGGAACTTGGCGTTGATGCAGTACCGGCTATTTAATTCAAAACAGTTTTGAGAAAGCCAAATGCAATTTTGATGCTTTTTAACCTAGACAGTCTATCACTTTGGAAGTATCTCCACTGCAAAAAAGTTTTTAACAGTGCAGTGGCAGCCCATAATAATTATAATAACAACGTGCTGTATTGGATAGCATTAATTTGTTAATTTAACTAAATAATGTAGAGGGCAGGCTCATTTTTGGTTTGTCCTCTACAATTTTTTATACCAATATTTATATAAATCCTTTTTCCTTTTAATAGTATAAAAACAAGAAAAAGCACAATACTATATATATGGCTAGCCCACAAAAACACCGCAAGCAAAATTGACTTTATTGCACTTTTTTACGCGTAAACTCAAACGCACTTGTATTTGTGCACTTTTTGATAGCTAAACAATATCTAGCAAAAAGTGTGACAATATACACAAAGCAAGTACAAATGCAATAAATCAAAACACTTGAGATGCAGTGGGCTAGACCGTTTTTACAAATAGGGAGGTGAATTTAGATGAAAAACACAGGAGTAACATGTGATGTATGCGAATGTTGCCACAACATTGATGAATGTAAGTGTGACCTTTCAACAATTCAAGTGACACACCAGAAGACATCACAAAATTCTATGGACACACCACATTTTTGCAAAAACTATGAGGCAAAATAGCATTAAGCGCTGCATAGATTAGCACAAATTAGCAAATAACAGCTAAGAGACTGCACAAAATAATATAACAACACCTTAGCAAACACAAAGCCCGTTGAATGGTATTTACATTCAACGGGCTTGTTATTGTTTTAAGCGCAACATATAAACCTGAAACGCTGACGTATTGTATTGTTAATAACTAAGGGTGCTGTTTTAGGCAAGAACAGCAAGCATATATGTGAAATTTTGACTTCACACAGAGTAGTGCAAAGCTACCTTAAAACTACTGTTTTGCAAAAGCTAAAGTAAAATTTGCGCTCTAAGGCACACATATGAAGTTGCACTTTAATAATCTAAACGTCACATATAATCAATTATTTTATGTGCTACTTTATCGCCTACAATTAGTCAGATGACAACACCACAATGTAATCTTCATCACCGAAAACTATCTTATCTGCCTTGCGCGGGCTTGTTATTATCTCAAAAGTATCGCCAATTTGGCGTTTATAGCCAATTGCAATTTCGTTTTTCTCTTTAACTATTTCAGTTATTGTGAAAAAGTCTATCTCTATGCCTGTTTTTATGTAATTAGATGCTTTGCGCAAATAAATCTCTGAACCATCTACATGTAGTAGCTCTCTGAAAACTTTTGCAAGATCTCTGTTTTCTGCAATTTGCGATAGTATCAGGTTAACTATATTCGAGCCTACAACTAAATCGTTTACACGAGCAACATTTGCAAGTTTTTGGTTTACTGTGCTCTTCATTTCACTTGTAATGTTAAATGTTTTGCCGCCCTCTTGCGCTATGTCGCGCAAATGTATAAGTTTTAGCAAGGTCATTGCATCACTTGTTTCAGTGTCGCACTCGTCTGAACTTAAAAGCAGAACATGGTCTATGTTTTTCTTCATTAATTCGTTTAAACTAAATCTGCGGGTAATATCACATTCTACAATCTCTATGTCAATGTTTTTTAGCTCATTGTTTAATTTTTTGTAGTATTCATCAATAGTATCGCTTGCAATAATTATTTTGCTACCGCTTATAAAGTAACTGTCAAGCTCGCATAAAATCTTTTCAAGCATGTCGTTTATGCCCAAAATCAGTATGCACTCAGTACTTGTAGGCTTACTGCCCTGTGCTTTAAACTGCGCAACATTTTCTAGCTTCGGTGCGCTGTCCATTGGGCACGCCATGCCGTCATCTTCTGCTAAAAGTATCATTATATCGTCTTTTTCAAGCACTGTGTCGTTGCTTGGGTTAAGGTATGTATCTTTACCACGTTTAAAGCCAAACAGCGCCGCAACAGGGAAATAGTTTAGCACATCGCCAAATTTTTTGCCTGCAAGCTGTGGGAAATTCTCAAAATAAAGCTCATTGCCGCTGTAATCAAACAGTTCAACAAGCACATTAGAAAGCCCGGGTTGGCGGCAGGTTTGTGCAATTATTCTCGATATAGCATCTTTTGTAAGTATAGCCTCTACTTTGCCATCTCCCGCAACTTTTATAGCCTCAAAATTTTCTTCATCATTAACAGTGGCTACAATGTGGGCTTTCATCTCGCCGTTTTCTCCGTCTGCAAAGCAGTTGTTAATTGCAAGCACCGCTTTTGTAACCGCAAAATCATCTTGCTCATTTACTATTATGGCTTTGCTCGTCTCAATGCTGCATTGTTTTAACATATGAGTGTCTGATATACTGCCCGTTCTGCAAATAATTCTTGTGCTTTTTGTGTCTTGAATTTGTTTGGATATTAGAGTTTCCATCTCTTCTTTGTCTTCGTCGGCTAAAATTACAATACAAGCATCTTTTTGGTTTTCGTTTGCAACCGTAAGCTCTGAAATAATTGTGTAAATATTATCGTTAAAGCCTAAAATAAGCGTATGGTTTTTCTCAATAACCTTTGAGGAGCCTTTTTTTAGTGAGTTTAGCTTTTCCTCAAAACCTGTTGTTATAATACCTATTAAAATACTTGTAATAAAAATACCGCACAGCGTTACCACGCTCATTAAAATTATAAAAGTAATGTCGGCTGTGTCTGCGCCTGTTATGGTACCGGCATCAATTACGTGCATCATGCTAACCCAAATGTTGTGTGCCAGTGTGCCGGAACCAAAAATAAACGCGAGCAAACCAACAATAAGTATAATTGCCGCTGTTGCAATAAACAGTATGCCCACAAGTGCGCCCGTGCCCTTGCTCATTAAGTTGTCGAATTTGTACTTTAGTACGTCTTTTAATTTGATTTTCATGAAAATACCTACCTTTAAATATTAATTATGTGTGTTTATTATTATAGTTGCAAACTTATTGCAACTTTATAATTATATATGTTAAAATTACTTATTTTTAAAAACAAAAACACCGCTTAAAACAAGCGACAAAACAAGCGCAAGCAGAAGCAACAAATTTGCTGCAAAAAAACTGTAAATATTCTTGAAAACCTCAACGTCCCAATAAAAAATTACACCTATAACAGCAGCGCCTATACTGTAAACAAGCACTGCCGCTGCTGCCATGTCTTTTATAATTCCGGCAATGTAGTACTTGCCGGGAGCAGGGTCGTCTGCTATGCGCTCAATTGCAGTGTTTACAATTTCCAGCGATATTACGCCACAAACCGCAAGTGTTATAACTGCATATTGCACTGCTGTAAAATTGTAAAAAGCGCTGAATAAATAAACATATGCCGCTGTGCATATGTGGAAACGCATGTTGCGCTCTTGGTTAACGGCTTTTAAAAAGCCGCTTGCCGCGTATTTAAAACTTTTAAAAAAACGCGGCATAATTACACCCCGTCGCTTGTATAAGACGCCGTGCGTGGCAAGCCAAGTTTTATCATTGTTGCCTCTTCTTTTTCGCGCATTTTAACAGCCTCTATGCCACCTGCCTCGTGGTCGTACCCTAAAAGGTGGTACATGCTGTGCACGGTTAAAAAAGCAACCTCACGTTGCAATGTGTGCCCGTACATATCTGCTTGCTCGAACGCTCTCTCCATTGATATGACAATATCACCAAGCATTTTTGCGCCTGTTTGTCTGTTAATATCATACTCACCGTTATCGCTTAAAGGAAAGCTTAACACGTCGGTGGGTTGCTGTTTGCCCCTGTGTTGAGAGTTAAGTTGCTCTATTTGTTCGTCGTCAACAAACATAACGCTAACTTCTACATTACCGCTAACTCCCTCTGCCTCAAGCACTGCGTTACACGCGCGCCTTATTAATATCCTCAAACCCGAGGGGATTTTAACAGATTTTTGATTGTCTGTAATATATACTTTGTGTGCCATAACAATTCTCCGTTCTGCCGCAATATTTAGTACAAGTGCCCCTTAACCGCCATGTGCAGCTTTGCAGTGGTTAAAAGTTTAAAGCACAAATGCTTTAACATTTGCCCTTGTACTGCGTGTTACTAAAGTGCTGTTGTGCATTTTAGTTATTATGTGTGTTTTCTTAATTTATATCAAGTTTTTTATGGTGTAAAATTAAATAGCTCCTACACTATCCACCTGTAAAACTTAATTTTTTATTTTGTATAGCGAAATTTTAAAAGCCGATTTGCTTAAAACTTACCCTTTGGCTTGTAAGATTTCTCATATGCTTTTATTATGTCTTGCACAAGTTTGTGGCGCACAACATCCTTTTCTGTTAGCCTTATTTGTGCAATGCCCTCTACTTTTGCCAAAACACGCAGTGCATCTGTCAAACCGCTTTTGCTCTTGTCGGGCAAGTCTATTTGCGTTACGTCTCCCGTTACAATTACCTTGCTGTCTGCGCCCATGCGCGTTAAAAACATTTTCATTTGCTCTGGGCTTGTATTTTGCGCCTCGTCTAGTATAATAAACGCATTATCAAGTGTTCTACCCCTCATGTAAGCAAGGGGTGCAACTTCTATTGCCTGTTTTTCAAAAAGCTTTTGGTATGTCTCCACACCAAGCATATCAAAAAGTGCGTCGTATAATGGGCGCAGGTAAGGGTCTACTTTATTTTGCATGTCGCCCGGTAAAAAGCCAAGCTTTTCGCCTGCCTCTACGGCGGGGCGCGTTAAAATTATACGCTCTACCTCATGTGCTTTAAACGCCTTAACTGCCATTGCCACAGCTAGGTATGTTTTACCTGTGCCGGCAGGCCCTACACCGAAAGTTATGGCGTGGTTTTTTATTGCATTAAGATACTTTTTTTGCCCAAGCGTTTTTGCTCTTATCGGCTTTGCTTTAGCCGTAAGCAAAACAGTGTCGCCCAAAAGCTCTTTAACCTTGTCTTGCTCTCCGCTCTTTGCAAGCGATATACAGTAATATACAGCCTGGCTTGTCAGCTCGCTTTTATCTTTATAAAGCGCTATCATAGCATCAACGGCTTTAAGTGTTTTGTCTACATTATCATCGTCTCCGCTAACTTTTATCTGTGTGCCTCTGCAAATAATTGTAGTTTCAAGCTCTTTTTCAAGTAAACGCAAATATTCGTCTCCCTGCCCAAAAACAGCTAGTAAAATCTCTGTATCGTCCACAAGTAAAAGTCTTTCAGCCATTAAATCCCTCGGTTCTGCGTTATTTGTGTATATTATATCACACTTTTTTCGCCATGAAAACACTTTTATTTAAAAATGACACAATTTTGCAAAATTTTTATGAAAATTTCACAAAATTTTTTATTCTTTTTTTAATTAAGCCAAAATTTAATGATATTTTGTTAAAAAACGTGTATATAGTATTTTCAGGTTACCAAAAACCTTGTTTATTACAAAAAATTGCGTTTTCTGCGGAAAACACCTTTGGCTCTGCCCTAAGAACATAAATTTTTAACATTCATTATAACAACAAAGCACTATACTTTTTATCACAATAACATGTTATGTTATATCCCTGCTACTTTGCAAGTCCTTACTAAAGAGCTCATACGTTATTTTCCGCTCAATATCACTGCCAAAATAGCGTGCAGTAACTTTACCCTCTTGTATAAGTGCACCTGTACACGTTAATTGGCGCGCTAAAATCTGTTTTTTTATAAGCTCTGCCATTGCAGTGCCAAGCCCTGCGTGCCCTTTTTTAACGCCTACATACATAATAATAAAGTTTTTTGCATGTTTTTTCTTATACAAAAATTGCATAAGTTTTATTACGTTTATTCTGCCCAAAAGTGTACTGCCGTAGTTTGGTACACTTATAAAAAATCCCACTAGCTCGCCCTTAAAGTATGCAAGTTTAACCATAGAAAAATCTGCAATTGTACCAATTTTGCCAAAAAGCTTTAAAAACTCGCCCTCTGTTAGCGGTTTGTATGCAGGGAAGTTTTTATACGTTAGCATTAACAAGGCGTAAATTTCACTAAGCTGTTTCTCCAGTTCGCTTTTTGTAGGGCTTTTAAAAATGTAGCCCTCATTTAGTTTATCTTCAAGGCGTTTTTTTGCTTTTGCGTTTTCAAAAAGAGCATCGGGGCTGTATATGTTGGAAAAATAGCGCTTATGCACAATAAAATTACTTTGCTCAAAAAGCGCTTTGTAGTAGCTTTTATTATATGGCTCTCCTGTATACGGCTTGCCAAAATTATCACATTTCAGGCGATAACTCACCCAAATAGAGCCGTCCACAGGGCCGATTATTTGTGTTTTTCCTTTGCTTTTACAGTAATTTTGTGCTGCTTCAAACAAAAGGTTTGCTACTTTTGTATCATTCACACACTCAAAAAGCCCTATGTAAGCAGCGAGGTCGCTTTTATAGCTTGTTACAATACAGCGTGCAAGCGGCTTATTTTGTGCACTTACTACAAGAAGAGCTTGCACTTCAAAATAGTGAGACAATACGTGTGATTTCGTCAACAGCTGTCTCTCTTCTTTGTAATTATTTGTAAGCTCCTTTTTATTGTAAAGCTTTTTGGGCAAGCTAAGAAAAGCGCTTAAATGTTTTTTTTCGTGTGGGTCAATGGTTATAACTTTCATGTGCCTCCTTGTTCATTTTGGCAAAAATTATTTTTGCTATTACACATTTTTACGGTGTAAAATCTAACCAAAATAAAACTAACAAGGCGGAAAACACCATAAGTAGTGTCTCCGCCTTAATTTTCAATCCCCAATATTTTCAAATGCGTTTAAAGTACAAAATATTAACTAAATACCACAAGAGCCGCCGTGCTCATGCCCGTGCTCGTGTGCATCTTCAATTTTGCCAACAATTGGCTCGGGGTCAACACCTTGTTTTGTGTAGTAATCGGCTAGTGCTAGCTTTACTGCTTGCTCTGCAAGTACACTGCAATGCAGTTTTACGTTTGGTAAACCGTCAAGCGCCTCAACAACTGCCTTGTTTGTCAATTTTAGCGCATCGTCTATGCTCTTGCCTTTTATCATTTCAGTAGCCATGCTAGAGGTTGCAATTGCTGCACCACAGCCAAACGTTTTAAACTTAACATCGCTAATTTTATCGCCATCTACCTTTAAATATATCTGCATTATGTCGCCGCATTTTGCATTGCCTGCAACACCCACACCATCTGCGTTTTCAATCTCGCCAAGGTTTCTTGGGTTTGCAAAATGTTCCATTACTTTTTCGCTGTACATATTATTTATCTTCCTTTTCTGTGTATCTGTTTAATTTTCATCCCAAATCGGGCTCCTGCGCCTTACTTCTGCAACAGTTTTTACAAGCTCTTCGCAAAATGTTCTCGCATCATCAATAGTGTTTTGCACACCAAAACTTATGCGCACACTGCAATTTGCGTCTGCATGTGTTTGCCCTGTTGCCAGCAGTACGTGGCTTGGCTCAAGCTCTCCCGAGGTGCATGCGCTACCACTGGAGGCACACATGCCTTTCATGCTCAAAAACAAGAGTATGCTCTCGCTCTCAGCCGCCGGAAAACTTACATTAACATTGCCGGGTAGCCTTTTATCGCCGTCTTTTGCGCCATTTATTATTACTTTAGGTATATTATCAATAATATAATCCAATGTGTAATCACGCATTGCCTTTAAAGTTTTGCTTTTTTCTTCTAGGTTTTTCACACTCATATCAAGCGCCGCCGCAAGCCCTACAATGCCTGCAACATTCTCTGTGCCGGCGCGTCTTCTGCGCTCTTGCGAGCCACCAAACAGCAAATTCTCGGGGTTAACACCCTTGCGGATATATAAAACACCCGTGCCCTTAGGCCCGTTAAATTTGTGCCCTGACATGCTAAGCATGTCAATATTCATAGCATTAACGTCAATTTGCACGGCACCTGCCGCTTGCACGGCATCGGTGTGGAATAATACGCCACTAGCTTTGCACACCGCACCTATTTTTTCAATCGGCTCAATTGTGCCAATCTCATTATTTGCAAACATACAAGAAACAAGCGCTGTGTCCTCACGTATTGCCCTTTCAACGTCAATGGGGCTTACAAAACCCTCGCTGTCAACAGGTAAATACGTTACCTCAAAACCTTGTTTTTCAAGCTGCTGCATTGCGTGTAAAACTGCGTGGTGCTCAATTTTGCTTGTTATAAAGTGATTTTTGCCTTTTTTTGCAAGCCGCTTTGCAACACCGCTTATTGCCCAGTTTATGCTCTCTGTGCCACCGCTTGTAAAATAAATTTCCTCGGGGGCACATTTTATTGCACTTGCTACTTTGCCGCGCGCATCTTCTATTGCACTTTTTGCAAGCGCACCAACCTCGTATATCTCGCTGTTAGACGGGTTGCCGTATATCTCGCTGAAATATGGCAACATCGCCTGTAAAACACTCTTGTCAACGGGGGTTGTAGCCGCATTGTCAAGATATATTAAACGTTCCAATTTGTTCACCTTGCCTTAAAATTTATTAAAAAGTTTGTATATTGTTATAATACAATTATTGCTCTTTATATTTAATATATACTATTTTGGTATATTTTGCAATACGTAAAAAATAATTATGTGCATTTTTATAATATTTAACATTTTTTTGCCTAAAAATACGTCAAAAAACCAAAAATACTTTTTTTGTGTTTTCTATATTGACATATACAACATATAGTGCAATAATATATTAAAGTGTCTATATTTGGGCATTTCGTTTTTTATGCAGGTCATAAATATCGGCATAACAAACAATAATTTATATATAAAAAATTCGGGCGGTGTAAATGCTGTTTGCAAACAAAAAACACTGCGCGTTTTACTTTTTAGTTGGGGGTACACACATAATGCTGAAAAGCGTAAAGAAAAGAGACGGGCGCGTTGTGCTTTTTGATGAGGACAAAATTGCCAGCGCAATACTAAAGGCACTGCAAGCGGCAAACGAGGGCGATGCAAGCGACGCGGCGCGAATTGCTAATAATGTAAGAGAGAGCCTTGATGAGCAGTGCAAAAACGACCCACCGCAAATAGAGCAAATTCAAGACACGGTAGAGCACGAGATGATGCGCGCCGGGTTTGAAGATGCGGCAAAGCAGTACATATTATACCGCGCACAGCGCACACGTATGCGCGAGGCAAACATGTCTTTAATGCGCAGTATTGACGAAATCACAACAATAGATGCACGTGTTAGCGACATAAAACGCGACAACGCCAACATAGACGGTAACACGGCAATGGGTAGCATGTTGCAAATAGGCACAGCGGGCGCAAAGGCGTATAACATACTTAATTTGCTAACACCGGAGCAAGCTAAAGCGCACAGTGAGGGCGACATACACATACATGATTTTGATTTTTACGCACTGACAACAACGTGTTGCCAAATAGATTTAGTTAAACTTTTTAAAGGTGGTTTTTCCACTGGGCACGGCTATTTGCGTGAACCACAGAGTATTGCAAGCTATGCGGCGCTTGCGGCAATTGCAATACAGTCAAACCAAAACGACCAACACGGCGGACAAGGTGTGCCGAATTTTGACTTTGCAATGGCAGAGGGCGTGGCAAAAACGTTTGAACAACAGTACACACAGCGCCTTTATGAGCGTATTGAGGACTTGCTGGGCAGTGAAGACGAAAAAGAGCTTGCTAAAAACGCAATAAAATATGCGTGTGAAAAAACAGGTAACGACCGCGCGCGCCTTGAGAAAAAAGAGCAGGAGTTTGACAAGGCAGTTGCTGAATATGTACAAAATAACACGAGTTTAAGCGAAAAAGATTGCGAAAAAATTGTGAGAAACGTCCGCCGCAGGTCTGTGCAACACACTGAGAGGCAGACAATGCAAGCAATGGAAGGTTTTGTGCACAATCTTAACACAATGCACTCACGCGCAGGTGCACAAACACCGTTTTCATCTATAAACTATGGCACAGATACCTCACCCGAGGGCAGAATGGCAACAAAGGCAATTTTAACAGCAACAGAGCGCGGGCTTGGGCACGGCGAGACGGCAATTTTCCCAATACATATATTCAAAGTAAAAGAGGGCGTAAACTACAATGAAAACGACCCCAATTATGACTTGTTTAAAATGTCATTTAAAGTTAGCGCAAAAAGGCTTTTTCCGAATTATGTTTTTCTCGACAGCCCATTTAATGCGCAGTATTACGTTGAGGGCAAACCTGAGACAGAGGTTGCAACAATGGGTTGCCGCACCAGGGTTATGGCTAACTTTGCACACCCCGAGAGCGAGATTTCTTACAGTAGAGGCAACTTGTCATTCACGTCAATAAACCTTGTGCGCCTTGCGCTAAGGGCAGACGGTGATGAGAAAAAATTCTACGAATTACTTGATGAAAAAATGCAGCTTGTTACAGACCAGCTTAAAGACCGCTTTGAATTGCAGGGCAGAAAGCGTGTTTATAACTACCCATTTTTAATGGGGCAAGGCGTTTGGTTGGACAGCGACAAACTTGGCCCGTCTGACGAGGTGCGCAGTGTGCTTGTGCACGGCAGTTTGTCCATGGGCTTTATAGGGCTTGCGGAAACACTTGTTGCACTTTATGGAAAACATCACGGTGAAACACCGGAAATGCAGCAAAAAGGGCTTGAAATTATAGGCCACATGCGCGCATTTTGCGACGATAGAGCAAACAAAGAAAAACTTAATTTTAGCTTACTTGCAACACCGGCAGAGGGTTTGTCGGGCAGGTTCATAAAAATGGATAAACGCTTATTTGGCACAAAAAAAGGTGTGACGGACAAGGATTACTATACAAACTCTTTCCACATTCCTGTAGGTTACGACATGTCGGCTTATGATAAAATTAACCTAGAGGCACCGTACCATGCGCTTACAAATGCAGGCCACATAAGCTATGTAGAGCTTGATGGCGACGCAGCAAACAACCTTGAGGCATTTGAGGCAATTGTTAGGTGTATGCACGATGCCGGCATAGGCTATGGTAGCATCAACCACCCTGTTGACAGGGACCCAGTTTGTGGCTATGTTGGCATTATAGGCGACGTTTGCCCAAGATGCGGAAGAAGAGCAGGCGAAGCACTTAGCGAGGAGAAAATGGACGAGCTTAGAAAAATGTACCCTGAGATTAGATAGTTCTAGCACTATGTCTGTAATTTATAAATAATGTAATTTTAATTTTGCGGTACTAAAACTATTGTAACAATTGGCACTAATTACGTTATTTAACACCATATGTAGTAAAGAAAAAACACAAACATAATAACAATATGAGGAGAAGAACATTATGACACCCGAAATTAAAGTAAACACAGAAGCAAAAAACGGCAAAGGTATTGAATTTGAGAGAATTCGCAGAATTACAGGCTACCTTGTTGGCACAATGGATAAGTGGAACGATGCCAAAAAGGCAGAGGAATCTCAGCGTGTAAAACACGGAGTTTAAAAGCTTTGCATGGCTTTACAAGAAATAAAATTAAATGTGGCAAGCATTAAAGGAGACTCTTGTGTGGACGGCCCGGGGCTAAGGGTAGTAGTTTTTTGCCAGGGTTGCCCACACAATTGCAACGGTTGCCACAACCCACAGAGCCACGCGTTTGGCGCCGGTACAAACTATAGTTTAGAACAAATTTTTAACAAAATACAAGGCTTTAAGCTGTGCAAGGGTGTTACACTTTCCGGCGGAGAGCCTTTTTGTCAAGCACAGCCGCTTGCTCTTTTAGCAAAAAAACTAAAGTCAAACGGTTATGAGGTTGCTTGCTACACAGGTTTTGTTTTTGAAGAGCTTTTAAAAAACGAAAACACGCATATAATGGAGCTTTTGAAAAATATTGACGTGCTGATAGATGGCAGATTTGTGCTCAGCAAAAAGAGCCTTGACTTGCGCTTTAGAGGCAGTGAAAACCAGCGAATTTTAGATGTAAATGAGAGCATAAAGCAAGGCAAAGCAGTGCTTATACAGCAAGAGCGCTGGGTGGGTAGCTCTGCACAGTAAGCAATAAAAACAGCGCAAAAACAGGATTAGCAATACAAATAAAAATACAGCATTATGGAGAAAATAAAATGCGAATGAGATTTAAGCCGTACGCAGGGCCGGAGCTTGACGCCTTTAGCGCATGTAAGCGTGAGCCTGCAAAATTACGCGGCGAATGGGCACATCAATATAAAAGGAGCAAGCAACCCTTGCACCTTGAGCTCGGCTGTGGAAAAGGCGGGTTTATATCACAGCTTAGCGTAAAAAATAAAGAGGTAAACTACCTTGGTATTGACATAACAGACAAGGTGCTTATACTTGCAAAGCGCAATATTGAGAGCGCGTTTGAAAACTGCGAAAGGCAGATTGACAACGTGCTTATAACACTGCAAAACATTGAGCTCATAGGCAAAATATTATGTAAAGACGACAATGTGCAGAGAATTTATATAAATTTTTGCAACCCATGGAATAGAAAATCCGGGCAGAAAAAGCACAGGCTAACACATACACGTCAGCTTATGAAATACCGTGAATTTCTAAGCGAAAATGCACAGATATACTTTAAGTGCGACAACGACAACCTCTACGAAGACACTCTGATTTACTTTGAAGAGGCAGGTTTTGAAATAATAAAAAAAACATGGGATTTGCACAGTGAAGAAAACTTTTTTGACCACGAAAACATAGTGACAGAGCACGAGAGAATGTTTACACAGCAAGGGCTTAAAACACACGCGGCGATAGCTCGAATGAAAAACACAGAGGTGTAACAAATGAAAATAGGCATAATGGGCAACGGCTGGCGCACAGCGTCTTTTTTAAACGTAATAAATGCTTTACCTAGTTTATTTACATTTGGCGGCATGTATTTCAGAGATGCCGAAAAGGCTAAAAAGTTTGATGAAAAGTACAAAGGGCTTGCATTTACAGACAAAGATGAATTTTACAGCCAAAACTTTGATTTTGTAATTGTTGTATTGCCAAGAAGCGTTGCGGTTGAGCATTGTGAAGAGGCTTTCAAGCGCAATGTTGCTGTGCTTTGCGAGACCCCACCCGCCGACGGCATTGAGGAATTAAACAAAATTTATGAGCTTAAACTGAAATATAATGCTAAAATTCAAGTTTTGGAACAATATTTTTGTCAGCCTTACCACAGTGCGCTTTTAAAAATTGTTGAGAGTGGTAAGCTTGGCAATGTGTCAAATATTGATATATCTATGATTCACGACTACCATGCTATAAGTATGATACGAAAATTGCTTGATGTTGGGTTTGATAACTGTAAAATTCATGGCAAAAAATATAGTTTTCCTGTCACAAAAACATGCTCAAGGGCAGGCATAACTTTCGACGGAGAGGTGCTTACAGCTGAGCACAAGCGCGCTGTTTTTGAATTTGAGAACGGCAAAACAGCATTTTACAATTTTAGCGGCGAGCAATATTTTAACTACCTTCGCACAAGGCACTTACAGTTGCAAGGCGATAGAGGAGAGCTTGTAAATTACAATTTAGCGTGGTTAAATAGCGAAAATGCACCGGTTAACTCAAAAATTCAGCGATGTGATTTAGGCAAATATTCTAACCTTGAGGGGTACTGTAACAGAGGAATATTGCTTGACGGCGAGTATATTTACAAAAACCCGTACGAGGGTGCACGCCTAAGTGATGATGAAATAGCCATAGCAAGCATTTTTGAGGGTATGGGCAACTACGTGCATGGTGGCAATGAAATTTATTCTCTTGAAAACGCCTTGCAAGATACTTACCTTTACCTTTTAATGGATGAAGCTGTGAATAGTGGTAAAATTGTGAATACTGCTGTGCAAAAATGGTGTGAATAGTTTGTTTTTCGTCAAATTCTAAAAACAATGGTTTAGATAAAAATATAGCAAAACCTAGTATATTATGGTATAATAAGGGTAAGTTTGTGTTAGCGAAAGCTATTATAAATTTACCCTTATATCTTGTATGGGTTATTTATTATTTCGTTACAATGCTACCGATGTGGACTACCTTGAAAATTTGGAGCGTACACTAAATTTTGAAACTATTGTAGTTGTTGATGAAAGCGGCAAACGAAAACAGCGAGACAATTTTGAGCACAAACAGGCTCTTTAACTCTCTTGAACCACTTAAAATGCTCATTTTGATGTTGGCAAGCCGTATGACGAACTACATAAATCCGGCACAACAAACGAGTGGACAGGAGTAACATATGAGCTAAACGGCGAAAACAAAGTAATAGAGGTACGTCCTCTTGACATAGAGGTTTTGTCATTATTTATTATTTCAGACGATGTATCAATAAGCTCTACAAAAACTTTGTATTAAAAAGCGTTTGCAGTAGAATAAAATCTTGGATAGAAAACGGCTACGCAGTTGTACCTGTGTCTGTAAACTTTTCACGCGTGCAGTTAAAAAACAAAAATTTTGTGCGCGATTTAGTTAAAGTTTGCGACAGCTATGGCGACATAAGAAAATATATTGAAATTGAGCTGACGGAAACAGCAGTTACAGAGAGTGCCGATGGGCTTGTTACCTTGCTTGATGAGCTAAAAGAGGAAGGTTTTTCCGTTGCTATTGACGATTTTGGCGCAGGTTATTCCTCCCTTGGCATGTTAAAAGACTTTAAAGTGGATACACTAAAATTAGACCAAAGCTTTTTTTGACCAAAACAAGGACGATAACCGTGGTAACACGGTAATTTCTGGCATAATAAAAATGGCACATGAGCTCAACATGAAAGTTGTTGCCGAAGGCATAGAATTTAGCGAGCAGATGGACTTTTTAGAGGTGAGCAACTGCGAAAATGCACAGGGCTTTTTATTTGCGAAACCAATGCCTATGGTAGAATTTGAGGAGAGATATTTGTGCTAATTAAAATTAGCTGTTAATAAGTAAAGAGGCTTATTAACTAATGCCTTAGAGCGAAAAGTTAACGATTAATGCGAAAAATACAGTCTTTGGCGATGTGTTAAAATACTGAATAATAAGCAATAAAAATTCATTTGCACAGCCTATATTTTAGCTATTTGTCCTATTTTCTTATAATTTTCTTATCTTGACAATATCGCCTACACTTTCTTGAGAAAAATTTTGTCATATTAACCAAAAACAGCAAGCAACATTATGTAAATTATTAACCATTTTTGTAATATTTGACATAATTTTCACCAATGTTTTTGCTAAGCACTTGATAAGCATAGTATTTTTATGTAAAAATGTGCATTTTTCGAGGTATAACTGCATAAAAATTCATGCTTTTGGTACACAATTCTTGACAAGCTAGCCATTGTGCTTTATTATAGTAATAATGAAATAATTGTATACAAGGGGTAAAGTTGCCTTTTTAGACTGACTTTTAACATATAATGTGTGTTTTGATGATATTTCGATATATTTAATTGCACCTTAATAATGTAACACAATGTATAAACTTTACTTCTTGGGTTACTTTTATTCATATTAATTGCGGGGCTTGTTTTTCTATTAAGCCTGCGGTTTAAACGTGCTAAAAAGCATATTTTAGTGCGTTATTAATTTATGAATAATGAATAGGAGCTTTACCCACATGGAAATTTGGTTATTAATACCGATAGTTATTGTGGCTGCTGCTTTGAGTTTTTATCTGGGAATGGTTTACAGGCGTAAAACGGCTGAAACAAAGATAATTAGCGCAGAGCAAGAGGCTACACGCATTGTAAACGATGCGATGAAATCAGCACAGCAAAAGCGTAAAGAAACCTTAGTTGAGGCAAAAGACGAGGCACTTAAAATGAAAGCCAGTGCCGACCAAGAGGTTAAAGAACGCAGAAACGAGCTTACAAGGCAAGAGAGACGCCTTGACCAAAAAGAAGAGAACATTGACAAGAAAACAAATTTAATTGAGGAAAAAGAGGCGGAAGTTCGCCGTAAAGAAGAGCTTACTGTTGCAAAAATGGCAGAGATTGAGCAATTAAAATTGCGCGAGATGGAAAAGCTTGAAACAATTGCCGCAATGCCACAAGAAGAAGCTAAAAAGCTACTTTTACAGCGCCTTGATGAGCAACTTTCCCACGAGAAAGCACTGCACATTGCAAGCTATGAGACAAACCTAAAAGACGAGGCAGACACAATGGCTAAAGAGCTTATAAGCCAGGCTATTGCACGCTGTGCCGCTGACCATTCAAGCGAGACAACTGTGTCTGTTGTATCTCTTCCCAGCGACGAGATGAAGGGCAGAATTATTGGTAGAGAAGGGCGCAACATTCGCGCACTTGAGACGGCTACGGGCGTTGACTTAATTATTGACGACACACCTGAGGCTATTACACTTTCAAGCTTTGACCCTGTGCGCCGTGAAATTGCGGCGATGACACTTGAAAAGCTAATTACAGACGGGCGCATTCACCCTGCAAGAATTGAAGAGACAGTTGAAAAATGTAAACGTGAACTTGAGCTTACAATGAAGCGTGAGGGCGAGAGAGCTGTTATGGACATTGGTATCCACGGCTTGCACCCTGATATAGTAAAACTTATAGGTAGGCTTAAATACCGCACAAGTTATGGGCAAAATGTGCTTAACCACTCATTAGAGGTTGCGTATATCTCGGGCATTTTGGCAGCAGAGCTTAACCTAAATGTAACACAGGCACGCAGGGCAGGTTTGTTGCATGACATAGGCAAGGCACTTGACCATGAAATTGAGGGTAGCCACGTTAGCATTGGTGTTGACGTTGCACGCAAATATAAAGAAAACCCTGCTATTATTCATAGCATTGAGGCACACCATGGCGATGTTGAGGCGAAAACTCCGCTTGCATTCATAGTAATGGCGGCAGATGCTATATCTGCGGCTAGACCCGGAGCACGAAGAGAAAACGTTGAAAACTATATTAAACGCCTTGAAAAGCTTGAAGAAATTGCTTGTAGCTTTGGCGGTGTTGACAGTAGCTTTGCAATACAAGCAGGGCGCGAAATTCGCATACTTGTTAAGCCTGAAATGGTTAACGATGACCAACTTGTTATACTTGCACATAACATCTCAAACAAAATTGAGGAAGAGCTTGACTATCCCGGCCAGATTAAAGTTAATGTTATAAGAGAGAGCAGAGCAATAGAATACGCGAAATAACGTATTTTTTTACTAAATAAACAAAAACGCTTGTAAAACGTTAAAATTTGTAGTATCATATATTTATAAGATTCGTTCGTTTTAAATATTATGCTTGAATTTTATTTGAGCTTTCAATCGTAGTTAATATTATTTAGTCATTAAATTATATTTAAAAAGGCCGATTTATCTGGGTTAAATCGGTCTTTTTTTATAAACACACAACATAAATATTTGTAGAGGAGAATTAATTATGAATAAACACAAAAAAAGGCGCCTTACTTTCATCAAAGTTGTATCAATAGCGTACCCGATATTTTTACTCGTGTACCTCACAACTTACTTCCAATTTGCAAACTGGAGCGAGTTTGCCGTTTATGACATGCACGCACACAACATTTACCCTTTTGAGAGCATCAAAGAGGGCTTTGAGCAATACGGCTTTTTATATATTGACTTGCTTGTTAATATTTTGCTATTTATACCTGTGGGTTTTCTCGCATGTGTTGATAAGAGCAGGCCATCAATTATAGCAGCAGTAGGGCTTGGTATGTTACTTTCTTTCGGCGTAGAGCTATTACAGTACATGCTTGGCACAGGCATTTTAAATATCGACGACCTACTTCTCAATTTTGTAGGTGTTTTAATTGGTGCTATTATTTATCATTTGATTAAATCGTTTCAAAAAGTAGTTGTAAAACAGCCAAATAAGAGGACTGTAAACACACAAAATGCACAAAACGGTAACAGCGCAAGCACCACTGAAAACAGTGCAAGTAATAACACTGACCCAAACGTTATTACATCTACTAAAGCAAATAACACAGCGCCAAGTGGCACTGCTAATATGTATATTCCAAACGGTAACACTGCTAATATGCCTAATCCAAATAATGGCGCACAGCAGATTAACCACAATAATCAAGCTAGGGCAAACGGCTCTAATGTTAGTATGTTCCCGGGTACTAATAACACAGCGCGTGCAAACGCGCAGCCACAAGCAAATGCACCACAAATTGCCCCACAGCAAGCCGCACAAAGGGCTAACACACCCTCACAACAAACTACACCAAGAGTAAACACAGCACCACAAGCCAGTAGTGTACAAACATCAGCTGTGCCCACTCAAAGAGCGCAACAAAATTTAAATGTTGCCGGTAAAGCAGCAGGCATTGCAGCCATGGGCAGTGCGGCAATAGCAGCAAGCCCTTTGGCGGCGCAAGCACAAACAGCCCCCAATAGCATATCAAAAGCAGCAGATGATATACTTTCAACAAGCTCACAAAGCAATGAAGCATGTCAAGTGTCAGAAAAAAAGCGCCTTAGAATAATTGACAAAGTAAAATGGGAAAAGACAAATAACATTGTTAGCATAATAACAACAGTTATGTTGCCGTTTATTTTGTTTTTTATCTTAGCCGTGGCTTTGACAGGCGGTAATTATACATTTTCTTTTTGGCACCCACTGCCTATAATTGCTTATTTTGTGGCAATTTATTTTTCACTTTTAAGAGATTTTTCCGTAAAACACCTTGTAACATACTTTTCTGTTGTAGTTTTGTTTTCAGCATTTTTCTTTGTTGTGATGTTGTAAAAACTGTATATATCAAAAATAACCGCTTGAAATGGCTTTTAACAGCCTAATTTCAAGCGGTTTTATTGTTTTTTTCAAGATAATGGTTCAAGCATAAATGAAGTAAATTAAACACTTGTAACGATAACATATAAATTATACACTTCAAATTTTGCACAAAATTACTCAATTATAGCTTTTTTAATTGCATTAAATGTCTCGTTACTAATAACGTGCTCTATCTTGCATGCATCTTGCGCGGCTACTTCTTCACTAACACCAAGCCTCATAAGCCCTTTTGCCAGCACAACATGGCGCTCATACATTTTGTTTGCAATTTCCATACCCTTGTCTAGTAGAGTAATGTAGCCGTCTGTATCAACGCTTATGTACTCGTTTTCACGCAGTTGTTTCATTGCAACACTAACACTCGCCTTTGAAAACGAGAGCTCGTTTGCAATATCTATACTGCGCACTTCTCCGTTTCTTTTTTTCAAAATTAGTATTGTTTCAAGATAATTTTCAGATGATTCAAGTACTTTCATATTAATCTCCATTCTGTGCACAGCACAAATAATTTTGAAAAATCTCCGTACAGAATGGAGATTAATTGGCATGTTCGTAGCACCGCCATATAATAATTGTTAGCGTGATTTTTCACGCTACACACCTATTCAATAAATATTTTTTCAAGCATAAAAGCTGCTTAATTTTCTTTTCTGTATTTCGATTTTCTCACCTTAGGTTTTCTTGCAGACAGCATAAAGTCTACAATAAAGCACACTGCAATACCACCAATATAACAAAAAATATCCGCTATCATAAAGTCGGTGCCAAGCACATACGCGCCGGCTGCTGTGTTGCGTACAAGCGTTAACCACGATGGTGTAAAAAGTTGCAATGCTTCAAGTGAAATTGCTAATACAAGTGCTATGCCACCATGTATTATTGGCGCTTTGCACACTATAAAGGAGACAAGCAAATATATACTGCACGACCATAATATTGCAGGCATATAGTTTGCCACAAAAAACGGCATACTTGCAGTAAACATTTTTAACACAAAACCTAAAATGCCACTAATTAAAGCTAAAACTAAATAAATTACTCTTTTTTTCATTGAATTCTCCGTGTAGTTTTATATAATTTTTTATGTTGGTTATTAACACTAGTTAAAATAACCACCCACACATAAACTAAACACACATAAGCCGAACACGCTTTTAACAAACGTGTTCGGGTTACATAAGTTTGGTCTATTGTTTAAATTGTTACATGTTAAGCACTACTTTAAATCACCTTTTTCGGTGCTGTCTGTAAAAATATTATCCTCGCTATTGCTGTCTTGCGCAGTGCCAAAATTAGCATCAGACAAAATTTCAGTCTGTGTGCTCTCTGCTCCTGTGCTGTCAGCGTTATCTTTCGTATCAGCAGATGCACCGCTATCTACGCCCTCGGTTTGTGCAGTTGTGTCCTCACTGTTGCCTTCGCCTTCACTTTCCGCGCTGTCACTCGCTTTTGGGGTAGGCTCAGGTGCTTCAAATGGTGGCAATTCTTCACCATTCATGAGCTTTTCAAACTCTTCACCTGAGAGTTTTTCACGCTCTAACAATGCTTTTGCCACAATGTGTAGCTGTTCCATCTTCTCTGTCAAAATCTCACGTGCACGCGCAAAGCCGTTGTCAAGCAATGTGCGGATTTCATCATCAATCTCTGCCGCAACTGTCTCTGAGTAGTTGCGTGAAGTGTTCAAGTCTCTGCCAAGGAATGTCTCGTTTTGGTCTGTGCCGTAAACCACGGGGCCAAGCCTTTCAGAAAAGCCGTAGCGCGTAACCATACTGCGCGCTATTGCCGTTGCACGTTGCAAGTCGTTAGATGCACCTGTTGATATATCATCAAGCACAAGGTTTTCCGCCACGCGTCCACCAAGCAATGTTATAATTTGCTCTTCCATCTGCGTTTTTAGCACATAGCTTCTGTCCTCATCAGGTAGGCTCATTGTGTAGCCGCCTGCCATACCACGCGGCACTATGCTAATTTGGTGCACTTTGTCCACCATCTCACACAAATGGTGTGTAATAGCGTGCCCTGCCTCGTGATACGCTGTTAATTTGCGCTCTTTTTCCGTTATTACGCGGCTTTTTTTCTCAGGACCTGCAATAACTTTAATGCTCGCCTCTTCTATATCAACCTCTGTTATTGCCTTTTTGCCGCGTTTTGCTGCAAGCAAAGCTGCCTCGTTAACAAGGTTTTCAAGGTCTGCACCTGTAAAACCTGCTGTGGATTTTGCTATTGTTTTAAGCACAACATCAGGTGCAAGCGGTTTTTCGCGAGTGTGCACTTGTAGTATCTCTTCGCGCCCTTTTACGTCGGGTAAACCAACATAAACTTGCCTGTCAAACCTGCCCGGGCGCAGTAGTGCTTTATCAAGTATGTCGGCACGGTTAGTTGCCGCAACAACAATAACACCCTCATTTGCGCCAAAACCGTCCATCTCTACAAGCAATTGGTTAAGTGTTTGCTCACGCTCGTCGTGTCCGCCACCAAGGCCTGCGCCCCTTTGCCTACCAACTGCGTCAATCTCGTCTATAAATATAATACAAGGTGCTGTTTTCTTCGCTTTATCGAACAAATCACGCACACGTGACGCACCCACACCAACGTACATTTCAACAAAGTCTGAACCTGAAATTGAGTAGAACGGCACACCTGCCTCACCTGCACAAGCCCTTGCAAGCAAGGTTTTACCTGTACCCGGAGGGCCAACAAGCAAAACGCCGTGCGGTATGCGCGCACCAAGTGAATTAAATTTGCCTCTATTTTTCAAGAACTCCACAATTTCTTCAAGCTCTTCTTTTTCCTCATCTGCTCCTGCAACGTCTTTAAATGTGGCTTTTCTTCCGCTCTCTGCCTGGTCTTTAACTTTAGCGCGCCCAACGCTCATTGCTTTGCCACTGCCACCCTGCATAAAGATGAAGTAATAAAACAGCGCCATTAAACCGAGCGACACAAGTAGCATAGGTAACATCGACATCCAAGCAGGTGTTTCTGTTGCCGGTATAAAGTCGTATTTCATCGGCTCATCGGGGTGCATTTCTTTGCGGATGTCTACGTAATCGTTAATTTTGTCTGCAAAGAACATTGCATATGGCAACGTGTACGATATTTTTGTGCCGTTTACAGGCTCTTCTTCTGCGTTTGACAAGCGCGCCTCGGGCACAATGGCACCTTGTGCATCCTCGCTAATTTCCACACCCTCATCAAGTGTAATTACAAGCTCTCCGCTCGCCATGTCCATAGTGAACTCGTTAACTTGTCCTTGCTCAAAATACGATGCTATCTCGTAATATTTTATTGCTTGCACATCTGTTCCTGTTGATAAAACAACAAATACAACAATAAGCACACCAAGTAGAACAAGCAAATACAAGCCGTTTATACTTTTTGGTTTTTTACTCAAATTCTTTTCACTCCTGTTTTATTACTGAATATTATGTTTTTACGCGTAAACTTCGGGTTTTAAAATGCCGATATACGGTAAGTTTCTGTATTGTTCATCGTAGTCAAGCCCGTAACCCACAACAAATTCGTCTGGCACTGTGTAGCCAATATAGTCGCCCTTTAAGTCCACTTTGCGCCTTTCGGGCTTATCTAAAAGCGACACTACTTTAATGCTTTTGGGGTTGCGGCTTAAAAGCAGTTCTTTAATGTAGCTAAGTGTCAGCCCTGAGTCAAGAATATCCTCTACAATTAATATGTCCTTACCGTCTAGTGCTATGTCAAGGTCTTTAACAATTTTAACTACTCCGCTTGTTTTCACGCCTGAGCCGTAGCTGGAAACCACCATAAAGTCAATTTCATGCGGTATACTAATCTCTCGCATTAAGTCAGATAAAAACACAACAGCGCCTTTTAGCACTGTAACAAGCAAAAGGTTTTTGCTGTCTGCGTAGTCCTTAGAAATAAGTTTGCCCAATTCTTGCGTTTTTACTTTTATTTGCTCTTCGGTAAATAATATTTTTTCTATGTTATCGTCTAAAACACTCTTCATTTTTGTCTCCTGTTTCACTTTATTTATTGTTTAAATTCTATCTCAATACACACTTTTGTATTTTCATCAACTGCGTACCCATGTGCAAAACCAAACCCATTTGCCCATATAATCTCGCTGTCTATGGCTAAAACAGGGTTTACATTACGTATATTTTCACTCAATTTAGCCTCACTGTAAACCTTTTTCAGTGGCTTGTTTACTTTAGATTTTGCATTTCTAAACATGTCACCCTGCATTTTCGCCCTTAATACAATGTTACCTTGTATTTTACCATAATCTGCAACATTTTTTAAGTCTTTTTTTAATTTTTTATTAAAATTTACTGTTTTGTCATAATTTATTATTTTTATTGTAATGCTTGCACCATCTTGCATTACTGTTTTGCCGTTTTGCACAAGTGTTTCAAGCGGCAGTGCCGCGCAGGCGTTTGTGCTATTAACACTAGTATTCTTAATCGCTATATCGTTTTTTACTTCAACTCTCGCCACATTTTGCCGTACTGTAAAAGTAGCTTTTTTTGATAACTCCACACCGCCACTGCCTAGCATAACAGCATTTTGGCAAAGCTCAATGCGCTTTTGTGTGGCATCTGCATGTGGCGAGATTAACATGTGCAAAGCCGTTTTAAGCACAGCAACGTGGGCACTTGCCAAGGTGTCCCTATCAAAGCCACTCTCTCCCACCTTGTTTTTTACGGTGGAGGTCTCAATTAACCTTGTTGCACTTTGTTTCATGTAGTCGTTTGTCTCGTTTGCTGTTTGTGCAAGGCGCTCAAGTGCGCTCAGTGCTTGCTCGTTTATTTCCAAAAGCTTTGGCAAGACGTTCAACCTTACTTTATTGCGCGCGTAAAGCTCTGTAAAATTGCTCTCATCTTGCCTGTATTCAATATTGTTTTCATTGCAGTATTGCTCAATTTGTGTGCGTTCAAGCAAAATTAATGGCCTTATAAAAATGTCTCTTTTGGGCGGTATGCCACACATGCCAAACAGCCCTGAGCCACGTGCTATGTGCAGTAAAATGGTCTCTGCATTGTCATTTTTACTGTGTGCTGTGGCAATTTTTGCACTGCTGTATTTTTGTGAAAGTTCATAAAAATACTTGTATCGCTGCTGCCTACACTCGTCTTCACTAGGTGCTTTATCAAAGTGTAAATCTTTAATATCAAGTGATATATCGCGATTTTTGCAGTAATCTTTAACAAATAGCTCGTCGCCTTTTGAGTTTTGCGCACGCAAATTATGGTTAACGTGTGCAGCGCGTAAATTGACACCAAACTGCTTTACATTATTATATAAAAAATCGAGCAGTGCCATTGAATCAGCACCGCCCGAACACGCTACAATTACTGTATCGCCACTTTTAAACAGGCTGTGCTCGTTTATTGCGCGCACCGCTAGGGTGTAAAAATTACTACTCATGGCTGTAATCCACGTTTGTAAAGCGTGTGTGCTCGCCGTCCCACGCAAGGTCTACCTTACCTGTGGAGCCATGCCTATTTTTTGCAACAATGCACTCCGCTATTGTGGTATCTGACGTTTCAGAGTTATCGTAATATGCCTCTCTGTACAAAAACAACACTATATCAGCATCTTGCTCAATTGAGCCGGAGTCCCTCAAGTCGCTCAAAGCAGGCCTGTGGTCAGCTCGCCCTGCCTTTTCCGCATTACGCGACAATTGCGAAAGCGCCACCACGGGCACATTAAGCTCTTTAGCCATAATTTTGAGGTTACGCGTAATTTCGCTTATCTCCTGCACGCGGTTTTCACTGCGTTTGCCAGAGCTCATAAGCTGTAAATAGTCAAGAATAATAACGCCAATGTCTGTTTTTTTGCCGTCTTGATTAATGCGTCTAACTTTTGCCTTCATTTCAGGCACAGTAATATTAGACGTATCATCGAGGTAAATGCTTGTGTTCGCAAGCATTTCCGCCGCTTTTGACAAATCGTCCCAATCTTGCGTGTCTAACCCACCAAGGCGGAAAGCGCCACTGCTAACAGACGCCTCGCCCGAGAGTATGCGCCCTGTAAGTTGCTGTGAGGTCATCTCAAGGCTGAAAATAGCCACACCAATATCTTGTTTTTTCGCAATATTTGCCGCAATATTGAGTGCAAAAGACGTTTTACCCATACCGGGGCGTGCGGCAAGAATTATAAGGTCACTGCGACCTAGCCCACCCGAGAGCATGTTATCAAGATACGTAAAGCCCGACGGAATACCCCTGTGTTTTGCCGCATCTTCGCCATTTATCTCTTGCAAATGCGCGTACAAATCTACAATAGAGCTCTTTATGCTTATAAGCGAGCTTGAGTCAAGCCCACGGCGGATTTCGTATATTTTTTGCTCTGCATTTTCAAGCAAAAGCCCTGAGTCGTTCTCCTGTGTGCTCTGCTCCAGTATGTTTTTTGCCGCAGTTATAAGCCTGCGCACCCTGTATTTGTCGCTTATAATATCCATGTAAGATGCCGCATTAGAAATTGACGGCACCGTCTCCGCAAGGCGAGTTAGGTACATTTTTGCCTCGTCGTCTGTGTCAAACACGCCGTTTGCCTGAACTGCACCAAGCAGTGTTACAAAGTCAACCGGCTCGCCTGCGGTGAATAGTTGCATCATCTGCAAAAATATCTCGCCGTTTTGGCGCGCGTAGAACATTTCAGGGCGCAGCAGTTCCACCATTTGCGGTATGGTGGAATTGCTGTCGAGTATAGCCGCACCAAGCACGGCTTGCTCTGCCTCCATGCTGTAAGGCAAGCTTACACCAAGTGATTCTAGCGATAAACTTACTGAATTATCGTTATTTGTTGCCATTCAGCACATGTCCTTTCGTTTATTTGCCAGCCTTATACATCAAGCTGAATTTTCTCTCCAAGCAAGCTACTGTTTGTATTTAATATAGGATTAATTACAGTTTGTAAATATTCTACAACTTGACCCGGTGCTCTACCAACAAAGTCACTCGGGTTAAGCAGTGCGTTTATCTCGTCTGCGTTTAAGCCGAAAGATTCGTCTGCGCAAATTCTCTCAATCAAGTCGTTTTTGCCACCCTCTTGTTTTACCACAAGCGATGCCGCCTGAGAGTGCACGCGGAGTTTTTCGTGCAATTCTTGCCTGTCGCCGCCTTTTTTAACGGCGCTCATCATTATATTTTCAGTTGCCATAAACGGCAGTTCTGCCATAACACGCGCGCTTACAACTTTTGGGTAAACCACAAGCCCGTCGCACACGTTTATAAGTATATTTAAAATTGCGTCTATACCAAGGAAACTCTCGGCAACTGCAATGCGCTTGTTTGCGCTGTCGTCCAGTGTGCGCTCAAACCACTGTGTGCCTGCTGTGAACGCAGGGTTCATCACGTTTGACATAACATAACGTGCCAGCGCACAAATTCTCTCGCTCCTCATAGGGTTGCGCTTGTATGGCATTGCAGAAGAGCCTATTTGTTCTTTTTCAAACGGCTCTTCCATCTCTTTAAAATTTGCCAAAATGCGAAGGTCGTTTGTAAATTTCATAGCACTTTGCGCAATGCCACTAAGTGCGCTAAGCACATTGTAGTCCACTTTTCGTGAGTAAGTTTGTCCACTAACTATAACAGTTTTGTCAAACTCCATCTCCTGTGCAATGCGGTTTTCAACGTCTTTAATTTTAGCCTCATCACCCTCAAAAAGCTCCATAAAGCTTGCCTGTGTGCCTGTTGTGCCCTTGCTACCAAGCAGTGCAAGGCTGTCTATTCTAAAGCAAATTTCTTCATAGTCCATTTGCAACTCATTTAGCCAAAGCGTTGCGCGTTTGCCAACTGTTGTTAGCTGTGCCGGTTGCAAATGTGTGTATGCAAGCGCAGGCATGTCTTTGTACTCGTTTGCAAATTTTGCAAGCAATGCCATTACATTTACCATTTTGCGCTTAACAATGTTCAGTGCATCTCGCATTATTATAACGTCGGTATTGTCGCCCACATAGCAACTTGTAGCGCCCAAATGTATTATGCCCTTTGCGCTCGGGCACTGTACGCCATACGCGTACACATGGCTCATAACGTCGTGCCTGCACTCTTTTTCACGCTGTACGGCAATATCGTAGTTAATATCGTCTTTATATTTTTCAAGCTCTGCAATTTGCTCATCGCTTATGTCAAGCCCATTTGCCTTTTCAGCTTTTGCAAGGGCTATCCATAATTTGCGCCAAGTTTTAAACTTGTTGTCTTGAGAAAAAACATACTGCATCTCTTTTGAGGCATACCTTGTTTGAAATGGAGAAATATACGTATCGTTAGACATTTTATCACCGTTAACCTTTACTTATTAATCTATTTTATCAGGCTTTTGAGGTGGATGTTTACCACCGCGCAAATAGTTGCACTCTGCGCTTTTATAATACTTTTGCATCTCGGGTGCATTGTCAAGGCGCACGCGAAGTGAGCCCCCTGCAAGATTTACCTCTGTTACACAGCCAACGCCATCGGGCGTTTTTACAATACTGCCAACACCGGGGGTAATTCTGCTTAAATATTCATATGCGGGTTGCTCGTAAGCAAGGCAACACATAAGCCTGCCGCAAGTGCCGCTTATTTTTGCAGGATTTAGCGACAAACCTTGCAACTTAGCCATTTTAATGCTAACAGGTTGAAAATCTTTTAAAAACCTACTACAACAAAAGGGCTGTCCGCAAATGCCAAGGCCGCCTATCATTTTGCTCTCGTCACGCACACCTATTTGTCTTAGCTCTATGCGCGTGTGGAACACACCTGCAAGGTCTTTTACAAGTTCTCTAAAGTCAACGCGCCCGTCTGACGTGAAGTAAAACAGCAGTTTGCTCCTGTCAAGCGTGTACTCTGCGTTTATTAATTTCATCTCAAGCCCGTGCTTTGCTATGCGCTTTTCACATGTGGAAAACGCTGTTTTCTCGTCTTCCCTGTTTTGTTTCATTCTGCGCACATCGGCATCGTCCGCAACGCGAAGCACAGGTTTTAACTGCCCTGTAATGCTGGAGTCTGCAACCTCGTGCACACCTTGCGTTACACAGCCACACTCTACACCGCGAGCAGTTTCCACAACAACGTATTCGCCTTTTTTTGCGGTAAACTTGCCGGGCGCAAAAAAGTAAACCTTACCGCCCTTTTGAAAGCTGACATTTATAACTTTAACCATTATTTAATACCGCAAAGTGCGGTGCTCCTTTTAATTATTTATATCTACTTGATTTTAAAAAAAACACAAAATTCCCGAGCCTAAACTTCGCCTATCAAGGCGGAGGATTTAAAAACACTTGTCGTATTCTGATTAGTTCGCGCGATAATAAGCAGGCTTTATTCCGGTAAGATGTGTTGGTTTTTGAGTTAGGTGACTGCATACTGTACAAAACATGTTAGCGCTATTTTTGCACCAACATTTCTTTGCAATAAACGCTTTGTTTTGGCGCAAGATTTTATAATTTGTATGGCAATTTGCATTTGCGCTCTTGTCACTTCACTGCTATTCTTGCGCAGGTCTGCGCCGCAAATTTGTGCTAAAATTTCAAGTAGCTTTTGTGCTGTCGCCTTTTCTTTTTCATATTTTGCAAGCGTTGTAAGAGCTGTGTACTTATCATCATTATATAGCGCATTTTTAATGCTTTTTGCCATGTTAAAAAGCGTTTCGCCCTCTTCGCTTGTCAAACAAAAAATGCACAGACCTATCTTACCGGCAAAAATATCGGCAAATTCCGTGCTTTTTTGTTTTATACCGGTTATGTCTTTATATGTTTTTTGCAAGTAATCAGCACAAACTTTATCTTTAACACCGGTAACACCATAATATGCACAGCGAGAGCGCAATGTTGGCATTATTGCGCTTTGCGTGCGTGCTGTCAATATAAAAAGCACGTTTGCAGGTGGCTCTTCAAGCACCTTTAAAAGTGCGTTTGCACTAAACGAGTTAAGGTTTTGCGCCTGCTCTATGTGCACCACTCTACCGCTTGCGCTAAGCGCTGTGCCAAAAACATTTTTGCGAACACTGCGTATCATCTCCACAGGTATGTCGCCGCTTGCGCCTGTGCCCGTTACAACAATGTACTCGGGGCTTTTATTTTGCATTACTTGCTGTTTGCCGTTTTGCGCCTCTTCGCCACTGCTTTTGCCGTACAAAAAGTCTGCGGCAAGCAAACGCGCAAGAAAATTAACACCCGTGCCGTCCTCACCGCAGATTAAAACACTGTGCAAAAACTTGTCGGCATTTAAGGCGTTTTTCAAGTTTAAAATTGTGCTCTCATTGCCAAGAAATTCATCAAGCATCATCTACTTGCTATACCTTTTCAAAGCGCTCTACGTTTGTTACAAATATTGTGGCACCACCCACTGTAACCTCTAGCGGATATGCCGTTGTAACGCCAATTCCATAGCTTGCAGTGCTTGGCACAACCTCTGTGCGCTGTTTGCTTTGTGAGGATATCAGCTCTATGCAAGCGTCTACTTTTTCATCCTCTGTGCCTATTAATAGCGTAACATTGCCCGACATTAAAAAGCCACCTGTTGTGCTAAGTTTTGTGACAGAAAAACCTGCTTTTGTTAGTGCACTGTTAACCGCGCCCGAGTCTTCCTTATTAACAATTGCTGTTATGAGCTTCATACAAAATCCCCCTTGTAACATTTTAGTAATATATACTATTATAATATCACATTTTTACAATTTTGACAAATAGCAAATAAGCTTTTTTAAAAACGCGGTTTTAAAACCTATTGTTGCGCCAATCTCTTTGTGTTTTCGAGTATTTAAAGTACGCTTTTATCCGGCTTATGAAGTTGCCACCAAAGAAGATGAAGAAGTTTATCAGCGTCATAATAATTGCAAAGCGCGTTGCCCAGCTGTTCATTATAAACTGGAAGAACATGAGCGCCGCCGACAAAAAGCCGAGATACTTAATTTTTACAGGTATAACGAAGAAAAGCATAACCTGCATATTGGGGTAAAGCATTGCAAATGCAAAGAAAAGCGACATGTGGAGTTGCTCTGTTGTAACAACGCTCGGAAACTCAGGGAACAAAATGTAATAGAACACGCTTGCAAGTATTGCACCAATTATGCCAAGCAGATAATATACATTAAATTTAAACGAGCCCCACGTGCGCTCAAGCGTTGAGCCAATGAAGTAATAAAAATACAGCGCAATTGCAAGAAAAATTGGGCTGGACGCTGACGACGGCACAAAAATAAACGTGATAATGCGCCAAACTTCTCCTTGCATTACAAAGTACCATGATAGTGATAGCCTGCTAATAATTTGTGCGGCAGGCGCAAACATGTCTGCAAAGTACACCATTGCCTGCCCTATAACCACGGCAAGCATGAGGTTTGTTATTGCATATCTTTTGTATTTGTATTCTAATTTATAAAGCCAGTTCACAGTTATAATCTCCTCTGTTTTTGTATTGTTGTGTAAAATTTACTCCACAAAACGCACCCTGCCAGCGCTGTTTAGCGGCACGCCACGAGCCTTGTACGTTTTGCCCGAGGGCAAGCGCGAATAAAAAGTAACGTATTTTTTTGCACCTATATACGGCTTTTTTAACAGCGTATACATTGCACCGCTTGAAAATATGCACACCTTGTGCAAGGTAAAAAGCCTTGTGTAATAAAGCGAGAGTGTTCTGTTTTTATTGGTGCAAACGCCCTCTTTTTTAAAGCCTTGCAGAGATGTTAGCAGTGTGCCGAAAGCTAAAATTACAAGTGCAAAAAAAGCAGGCGCACTCATTGGCAAATGTGTACATGTAAACACAAAAATTGTTGTTGTAATTGCTATAAATATTATAGGTTTGTACAAAAACTCAAATAAACTTCTGTGCTTTGTGTCGCACATTTGTGCTGTTGGTGTGCTGTAATCTTCAATTAAAATTTGCACACTGTGTGGTTTTTCCTTTTTTATAATCATAACGGGGAAATCGCTTTTCTTAAAGCTACCTGCCGTAATGTAAACGGCGTATCGCCCTAAAATGCGCGAAGTTGGCGTTACGCGCACATCGCAAGAAGTTATGTTTTTTATGCGTATGCGCCGCTCTGTTTTTGAAAAAATACCGCACTCGCAAAAAATTACGCCACCGGAGCGGCAAACGCGCAACCCACCCGTTGTGAAAAACGAGTTTAATATAGCCACGCTTGCTATACCAAAAATTACAGCAGTTAAAAACGCAATGCCCGTGGGTAAAAACTGCTCTAAAATGCGTTCTATGCGCCAAAAATTTTCCTGCGCCGCCTGTGTTACCTCTATGACGTCTCTGCCTGAAAAATTGCTTATGGTTTGCACAGTGTAGTACAAAAAAAGTGCCGTTGTTATAATGTTTGCACTCAATAACGTAAGCACAAAGCGCTCAAAACCAAGCGGTGCAAAAATGCTGTTTTCCTTGCGCAGTGGCATAAAACTTGTGCTTAGCTCATCTGCTGTTTTTTTCGGCAAAACAAATGTAACTTTTTTGGGCAATGCGTGGTTATTAAAGTAAAGCGTAACGCGCGAGGCTGAAAAAAACCTGTAATAAAGCGGCCTTTGTATGTCAATTACAGATATGCTCTGCTTTGTGTAAATGCGCGCATTGTGTACAAAAACACCGCTCTTTATAAAAATTGCGTCATCGCTAAGCTTAAAATACGTGTTATACCACAAAACTATTGCCGCTATAATTGAAAACACCAAAATAAAAACATCTTGCAATACAGCGCCGATAAACGCGTTTAAATCTAGCGCTATAAGTGCATTTATCATTGGAACAACACAAAGAAACAGCCCGTATTTAACATATTTTAAAGTATAGAAAAAATGAAAACGCTTGTGGTTTTTTGCAAAAATACATACCACCCCTAGATTTTATCTACTTCGCAAAACAAGTATATCTGCCACTTTTTCGGCATTGCCAACGCTTATGCCGGGCACTACATAAAAGCCCGAGGCACACAAAATTATTAATATGCAAACATTTTTACTACGCTGCAGTGGCGAAGTTATAATATGGCACCCTGTTATAAACGCGCGAGGCATACGGTGTGTAAACTTAAAAAATATGCCGTGGCGCAGTGACACGTGTGTTTTGCCGATACACAGCTTAAAAGTTGAAAAATAAGCCATGCAAAAAGGCACAAAAACAACGCTCCACAGTGCAAAAAATATAAAACCGTAAATATTTGTAAAAAACAAGCTGGTCGCAAAAGACAGTATAGCGCCCGGCACCAAAAGCCACAAAGTCACTGCCGCCGCACTTTGCCTTGTGATATTGACATTCATTACAGAATGTCCCCGTCGTTGAGAGACCACTCTTTTGCAAGTTTTGGGAAAGCGTCGTTTTGCGCTAAAAGCGTAACTTTATCTCCCACCATAATTGTTGTGTGGCCCCTTGGTATAATAAACTCATTTTTGCGTGTTACAGATATAATAACAACATTATCCGGCACAGGCAGCTGTGCAAGCGTTTTGCCGTCGTGCATAAAGGTGCTTGGCACTTCTATTTGTGTTAGGCTTGTTGTACCGCTGTCAAGGCTCAATAAGTGGCGTATTGCCGCTGTTTCCACCTCGCGCTCAATTAGGCGCGCAATGTTGTCTGTGCTTGATACAACTATGTCAACGCCAAGCATCTTCAAAACCTCGGTGTTTTTGGGGTTATTAACACGTGCCACCGTCTTTTTTACTTTGTAAACTTGCTTGCCAAGCTGACATATTATAAGGTTGTTTTCGTCTTGCCCCGTAACGGCAACAAGCGCGTGGCACTTCTCTTTTTGGTTTAAAACAAGGCTCAAAATCTCCGGGCGTGTGCCGTCACCACACACAACGTATTTGTCAAAATCGTCTGCAATTCTAGCACACGTTGCCTTGTCTTCCTCCACAATAATGGGGGTGTGCCCGTGCTCGCGCAGAGTTTTTGCAAGGTAATAACCTATTTTTCCGCCGCCAACTATACAAACTCTCATAATAATCTCCATTCTGTGTCAGCACAAATAGTTTTGAATAACCTCCATACAGAATGGAGATTATTTGGCATGTGCGTAGCACCGCCATATAAATAAATGATTAGCGTAATTTTTCACGCTAATCGCCCTTTTTATCAATCGGGCTGTTGCCCTGTGTGCGCGTGCCATAGACACTCTGTTAGCTCAAAGCCGCTGAAAACAGCCTTAAAAGACGAATCTTCGGGGCTACAAGCGTACACGCCAAATTTTATGCTACCCACTGCTTTAGCCATGTGGCAAATTCTCATCTGTTCATATTTTATGCCATCAATTGAGTATTCTATGCAAAAATCGTCTTCGCGCCTGCTTAGTCTGTACCAAATGCACTTAATTTTTGCACTAATTTGCGCCGTTGCCCAGTCGGAATATCCACCGTTTGTTACAACACTGCCTATGTGCTGAAACTCCTCGTTTTCGTACTCCGACGAGCCTTTTATCCAGTTTTCACTGTCAAGGTAAACGCACACACCACACTGGTCAAAGCGATGGTTGCTGTCAAACTGCGCCTTTACGGCAAAGCTAAAAAATTGCTCACTCGTTTGCATTTGGAACACGGGCGCGTTGTCGTTTCTAAAATGATAGTACGTTCTCTGCCACAAGTCTGTGTGTGGGTTTGTGGTAATTTCCAGCGTATTATCAGCTAATTTATAGTTTTTGGGTTTCCTTGTCCACTCAAAATTATTAAGGTTAATGCTCATTTTGCCATTCTCCGTTAATTTTGTGTATTTAATTTTCGCAACTAATATTATGAGCTTTATCTAAAAATTTCACTAAATATCAGCGTTTTTAAGACACATCAAGCTCGTCTAAATACTCATATCCGTGCTCTGCAATGTACTCTTTTCGCCCCTGTAAATCGTCGCCCAAGAGCATGTCGAACACCTCTTGTGTAAGCTTTGCCTCGTCAGGTGTTACCTTAATTAGCCGGCGGCTCTTGGGGTTCATTGTTGTTAGCCACATCATCTCAGGGTCGTTCTCACCAAGCCCTTTTGAGCGCTGTATCGTAAATTTATCGTCTCCAATGCGCTTTAGAAAATCTGCTTTTTCCTGCTCTGTATAGGCAAAATAAGTTTGGCTTTTGCTTTGTATCTCGTACAAGGGAGACTCTGCAATATAAACAAACCCGTTTGTTATTAACGAGGGCACAAGCCTGTACAGCATTGTTAAAATAAGTGTGCGGATTTGGTAACCGTCCACGTCGGCATCTGTGCAAATTACAATTTTATTCCAGCGCAAGTTTGAGAGGTCAAAATTAGACAAATCTTTTTTGCTCTTGCCGCCGTTTAGCTCCACACCACAGCCAAGAACTTTTATTAAATCTGTGATAATGTCGCTTTTAAAAATGCGCACGTAATCTGCTTTTAGGCAATTTAAAATCTTACCTCGCACGGGCATAATTGCTTGAAATTCACTGTCTCTGCTTGTTTTAACAGCACCAAGTGCGGAGTCGCCCTCCACTATATAAAGCTCGCGCAGGTTTAAATCTTTTGAGCGGCAATCCACAAATTTTTGCACTCTGTTTGCAATATCAATCTGTGCGGTTAGTGTTTTTTTAGCGCCAAGACGTGCTTTTTCCGCTGTTTCTCTGCTCTGCTTGTTAACAAGCACCTGTTTTGCAATTTTCATCGCATCATCGGGCTTTTCTAAAAAGTAAACCTCTAGTGTATGCTTTAAAAACTCTGTCATTGCGCTTGCAATAAACTTGTTTGTAATGGCTTTTTTAGTTTGGTTTTCATAACTTGTCTGTGTGGAAAAAGAGCTTGAAACAAAAATCATGCAGTCTTGTATGTCAGTGAAAGACACTTTACTCTCACCTTTTTTATACATGTTTTTATTGCGCAAAAACATGTCAATTTGGTTTACAAAAGCCGTTTTAACTGCGCGCTCGGGGCTACCGCCGTGCTCCAGCCAAGACGAGTTGTGGTAGTACTCCAAAAGTTGCACTTTATTTGAAAAGCAAAACGCTGCGTTCATCTTCACACGGTAGTCGGGCCTATCTTCCCTGTCTCGCCCCTCTGCGCTTGACTGCGCAAATTGCACGGGCACTATGGAGTCTTCGCCGCCCACCTCTGCAACGTAGTCTTGTATGCCGTTTTCGTAGTAAAATGTCTTTGTGGTTTTGCCCTCGCTCGTCTCACAAGTAAACTCAAAAGTTACACCTGCGTTAACAATTGCTTGGCGTTTTATTGTGTCCTCAAAGTATTCTGCGGGCACATCAATGTCTGTGAAAACGTCCAAATCGGGTTTCCAGCGTATAACACTACCTGTTTTTTTGCGTGTTGTGGGCTCTTTTTTCAAGCCACCC
The DNA here is from genome assembly GCA_964371675.1 of uncultured Bacteroides sp. Taxonomy (GTDB): domain Bacteria; phylum Bacillota; class Clostridia; order Oscillospirales; family Ruminococcaceae; genus Ruthenibacterium. The sequence goes on from CAYJNL010000006.1 coordinate 72,694, forward strand.
ACATTTTCTCCACGCTCAAAATCTAAGTGATAATGAAAGCCGTCTCTGTAAATATCTGCCGTCATCCACTGCGAGGCATACTGCGTGGCGCAAAGCCCAAGGCCGTTTAAGCCAAGAGAATACTCATAATTGTCCTCGCCTGCTGTGTATTTGCCGCCTGCATACATCTCACAAAACAACAGCTCCCAGTTAAAGCGCTCTTCGTTTTTGTTGTAGTCAACAGGCATACCCCTGCCAAAGTCCTCTATTTGTACCGATAAATCTTTAAATTTTGTTATTAAAATCTTTTCGCCGTGCCCCTCACGCGCCTCATCTATTGAGTTTGAGAGTATTTCAAATATGGAGTGTGCGCAGCCGTCTGCACCGTCTGAGCCAAAGATAACACCCGGGCGTTTTCGCACCCTGTCAGCGCCTTTTAAGCTTGTTATGCTCTCGTTTGTATATGATTTTGATTTTCTTGGCATTTAACCCTCCGCGTTATATTATAGAAGTATATTTATTAGCAAAATTACAACAAAATACAGCGCACTTGCGCCAAGTGTGGCAAGTGGAGCAAACTTAATAATTGCCTCTGCTGTCTCGCTTTTCATGATGCTGAATTTATCGCTGTCCTCATCGTCGCTGTTTTGCTGTGCACCGAGGCTTGGCGCTATTATTGTAGCACCATCGTCTGGCGCTGTGCTTGTTGCGTCGTCGTAAGACTCAACAGGTGCGTTAAACTCGCTGTTTTGTGCACCTGTTATGTCTCCAAACACACCGCTTTGCTCTTGCTCGTCAATAAACTGCAACTCTGTGGGCGGTGCTATGTGCTCCTCCATAGGTGTGCCTTTTATTATTGCGCGCACTACATTAAACAGCATTGTCTTGTCAAGCCCGCACTCTGTGCACATTTCTGTGCTTTTGCCTGTGTTGTAGTTAAATGCGCCACATGTGCATTGCCAGCCGTCCTCCACGTTGCACGGCACATACGTTGCATAATTTATATTTAGCATTCTGTTTGTGTTTTCTACTGTTTTTGCAAGCATTGGTTTTAGCTCCGGCAGCGGCATTGGGCGGCATTTTTGCAAATTTACTTGCCTGCCGGCGAAAACTCCGCCTATTAGCTTAACCTCTACATTGCTGAGGGGCACTTCGCTCACAAATACTGCGTCGTCACTGCCGAAATATTCTCCCTCGTTTACTTGTAAGTTGTCGTATGTGAAGCTGTTTTGTGTTACCACATTACCTGCTCTGTCCTTACAAACATACGCTATATCAAGTTTATTTAACACAAGATTAGCTATATTTTCAAATGTTAACGTAACAGCCATGCTGTTTGCGTTTTCCATTTTTAAAAGTTCCACTTGCACAAATTGCACGGGTGCACCCTTTAAATAGTACCTCGCTCTTGATTTGGCAATTGAATTAAAATCTGCACTCATATGTTGAAAATTCCCTTCCGAAACACTTTTTTAGGCGCAAAATGTGTGATGTGCACTAAATTTGCACTGCAATAAACAAAAGTATCACATACGCCCTTTGCTGCAAAGTTTAAAAACTATGTTAATAAAACAGCTACTTTGCAAGCCTTGATACATTATTATAACATGATTAAAAATTTTTTCAAGCTAAGATATGGCTATACGGCTGTATTTCGCCCATGTTCATTATAAATTTACAAGTTTTTATTAAACATAACAAATTTAACTAAAAACCTTTTTAAACTAGTGACTAAGGGCTAACGGCGTTTTGTTAAATGGTCTTTAGTTGCGCCCTTTAAAATGTCAGTTTTTGCATAATTTTATTATTACGTGGGAAAATATGTTTTATTACCGTGAAAAATATCGTAAAAATTTACCATTTGCACAAAATACCATTTTAATACTTGTTATATATTTTGTAATATAACATCTTGCAAGACACAAGATATAGTGGTACAATATTTTGTATCGAGGCAAGTTTTGCCGCGAATTAATTTTAAACATTATAACAAATTTTATAAATGTTGTTTGTGGGAGGAAGAAAAGTGGCTGTTTCAGAAATTAACCGTAACGCACTGCATGTTCTTGAAAAGAGGTACCTTGCAAAAGATGCAAGCGGTAAAAACATAGAGGATGTAGAGGGCATGTTCCGCCGTGTTGCAATAGCCGTTGCAACGGCAGACACACGCTATGACGAGGCGGCGGACATAGCGCACACGGCTGAAGAGTTTTACAGAATGATGACAGGACTGCGCTTTTTGCCAAACTCGCCCACTTTGATGAATGCGGGCAAAACGCTTGGGCAACTTTCCGCTTGTTTTGTCTTGCCTGTGGAAGACAGCATGGAGAATATATTTGAGGCTATAAAACAAGCCGCTTTGATACACAAATCGGGCGGTGGCACGGGCTTTAGCTTTAGCAGATTGCGCCAAAACGGCGCTACTGTAAACACAACGGGCGGTGTTGCAAGCGGCCCTGTAAGTTTTATGCGTGTTTTTAACATGGCAACAGAGGCTGTTAAACAAGGCGGCACAAGGCGCGGCGCAAACATGGGCATTTTAAGGGTGGACCACCCCGATATAGATGATTTTATTAACTGCAAATCAAACAACAAAGATTTAACTAATTTTAATATATCTGTTGGCATAACAGAAGCGTTTATGAAAGCTGTTATTGACGGCACTGATTACGAGCTTATAGAGCCGCGCACAGACAAAGTTGTGGGCACAAGGAACGCGCGTGAAGTTTACGACACAATTGTGCAAGCGGCGTGGAAAAACGGTGAGCCCGGTATTATTTTCCTAGACAGGCTAAACAAAGACAATGTAGTGCCGGCGCAAGGCGAAATTGAGAGCACAAACCCATGTGGAGAACAGCCCTTGCTACCATATGAGAGTTGCAATTTAGGCAGTATAAACCTTGTTAAAATGCTTGCAAGATCAGCCGAGGGCGCATACGAAATTGACTACACACTACTGCGCAAAACAGTGCACAGTGCAATGCACTTTCTTGACAATGTTATCGACGTTAACAACTACCCCCTTGCAAAAATAGGAGAAGTAACGCGTGAGACACGCAAAGTTGGGCTTGGCATAATGGGCTTTGCAGACATGCTTTTATACCTTGGTGTGTCATATTGCTCACAAGCGGCAATTGAGCTTGCACAGAATGTAATGAATTTTATCAACATAGAGGCGCACAACGCAAGTAAAATTCTTGCAAGAAAACGCGGTGCATTCCCACTGTTTTACTCAAGCATTTATGCGCAAGAGGCACCACTGCGCAATGCAACTGCCACAACAATTGCGCCCACGGGCACACTTTCTATGATAGCCGGATGTTCCTCGGGTGTTGAGCCTGTTTTTGCCTATGTTTACATTCGCAATATTATGGACGGCACGGAGATGGTGGAATCTAACCCTGTGCTAAAAGCCGTTTTAAAACAGCGCGGACTTTATACAAAAGAGCTTGTATATCGCATTGCTAAGGAGGGCTCGCTTGCGAATATAAAGGAAATCCCTCAAGATATACGCGACGTTTTCGTGTGCTCGCATGACATAACGCCCGAGTACCACATACGTATGCAGGCGGCGTTCCAACTACACACAGACAATGCTGTTAGCAAAACAATTAATATGCCCCATTCTGCCACAAAAGAGGATGTAGACAAGTGCTATTTGCTTGCGTACCACCTCGGTTGTAAAGGTGTTACAATTTACCGAGACGGCAGTAGGAGCTCACAGGTTTTAAACATAGGCAGTGTTAATAAAGAAGAGGCACAGGCAAAGCCCGAGAGCACAAAAGCCCCCGAGGCAGAAACAGCTTTACAGCAAAGCGAACATAGCGCACCGCAAGTTTACGGCAAAATAGAGCCACGCGCAAGGCCTGCCGTAACAATGGGCTTTACAGAGCGCATGAAAATAGGGTGCGGCAACCTTTATGTAACCGTAAATTACGACAGAAACGGCATTTGCGAGGTGTTTACAAGCACAGGCAAAGCGGGCGGTTGCCCCAGCCAAAGCGAGGCAACAGCGCGCCTTGCAAGCGTAGCACTGCGCAGTGGCATGAGCGTAAACGAGGTTTACGACCAGCTAAAAGGCATACGTTGCCCGTCAACAATACGCCAAAACGGCATGAACTGCACCTCTTGCCCCGATGCAATAGCAAAAGTTTTGAAAAAAGTGGACAAGTATATAAAAGACGGTGAAAACAGCAGAACAGCACCCGAGCCCGAGCGCGTTTTGCCAAGCAAAGCGACAATAAATGTTGTGGGTGCACACAGCACAACTGAAGAAGTACACAGTGCGGCTGAAACCTCACACAGTGCGCCTGTGCTACATTCTGTGTATGATATCCAGGTGGAAAAAGCAGTTGAAACAAGCCCGATAGAGCAAAAAGAACAGCCGCTTAGCACAGAAAATACAGAAAACACAAACAAAACAGCGCCGTATGCAGTGCAACAAAATGCGCATTACGGTGTGCCTGATATGGTTACAGAAAAAGGAAATTACAATGTAGCACAGGATATTGACAAGAATATTGAGCAGAGTATTGATTATGATATTTTGCATAGTACGGAAAGCAACGAGCAAAACAGTGACATTGCTGACTATTCTTTTGCAAGTGCTACAATCGGCGAGTCTGTAGCAGAATTTGTAACAGAAGAGAATATACTAAACGAAAGCGAAAATACAGCTGAGAATCAGCCTTACTTTGATTTTGAGCAAGCTGTTGAAGTTAAAACAGAGGACAACAGCGTGTACAGCAGTAGCATAGGCATAAAACCAAGCGATGTTAAACTGCCCGAGATAAGCACAGTTTTACAGCCCGACAGCGTGAGTGCCGGCAATGAGAGAGCAGACGAGCTTGCAAACCAAAGGCTTGTTGCTGTGCCTGTGCCGGAAATAAGCAATTTAAACGCAATGCAAGATTGCCCCGAGTGCGGCAGTACACTAGAGCACGAGGGCGGCTGTGTTATATGCAGAAATTGTGGCTTTTCAAAATGCGGATAGTGTGTTGATTTTTTAGCTTGTGGCATATTCGAGCTATGTCTTTGCATTTTACACATAATTTTATATATTAACTTAAATATGTAGGGGCGAACACATAGGTTCGCCCCTACATTTTTTGTCAAATTGACGAGCTTTGTTCTATTGTGTCACAGCCTCTACATTTTTATACATATTGACAATTACACCACAGCCCCCTCATTTTTGCACCACAAATTATAAAACAGATTAACTGTACACACGGCTTTGTCACAATATCTTAACACAACGTCAAAAATACTTGTAAAATTCACAGTTTTGTAATATAATAAAATAACTAAATTAACGCAGATACAAAGTATTTACAAGCGCCTTTGCAACACGCACTTTTAAATTGCGCACCACACTAGAAATAGGAGTGATATAATGAACTATGTAATAGAAATGAACAATATTACAAAAGAATTCCCCGGAATTATAGCTAACGACAACATCACGTTAAACCTTGAAAAAGGCGAAATTCATGCACTGCTCGGCGAGAATGGTGCAGGAAAAAGCACGCTGATGAGCGTTCTTTTCGGCATGTACAAACCCGAAAAAGGCGAGATACTAATTAACGGCAAGCCCGTTAAAATACAAGACCCAAACGATGCCACAAAAAACGGCATAGGCATGGTGCACCAGCATTTTAAGCTTGTGCACAACTTTAGTGTGTTGCAAAACATAATCCTCGGCAGTGAGAGCACAAAGTATGGTGTGCTAAAAATGGAGGACGCGCGCAAAAAAGTTGTGGCTTTAAGCGAGCAATACGGCCTAAGTGTGGACCCCGATGCCATAATTTCAGACATCAGCGTTGGTATGCAGCAGCGCGTTGAAATTTTAAAAATGCTTTACAGAGACAATGATATTTTGATTTTTGACGAGCCAACAGCTGTTTTGACACCGCAAGAAATTGAAGAGCTGATGAAAATTATGACAGAGCTAACAGCAGAGGGCAAGAGCATACTGTTTATAACACACAAATTAAACGAGATAAAGGCAGTTGCAAACAGGTGCACAGTTTTGCGCAAGGGCAAGTGTATTGGCACTGTTGACGTTGCAAACACTTCAAAAGAGCAAATGAGCGAGATGATGGTAGGGCGCAAAGTTAACTTGAGCCTTGATAAAGCCGAGGCAAAACTTGGCGAAGAGGTTTTCAGTGCCAAAAACATAAGCGTACGCACAAAAGGCAGTACAAAAAACAAGGTTAACAACGTTAGCTTTAACGTGCGCAAGGGTGAAATTGTGTGCATTGCCGGTATTGACGGCAACGGGCAAAGCGAGCTTGTATACGCTTTAACAGGCATAGAGCCACCGCAAGAGGGTACAATTTCGCTAAATGGCAAAGACATTACCCACACCACTATAAGAGAGCGCAACCACAGCGGGCTCTCACACATACCGGAGGACAGGCACCGCTACGGGCTTGTGCTTGACTACTCTCTTGCATACAACAGTGTACTAAAAAGCTACTATATGCCACAGTTTTGCAAAAATGGTTTTTTGCGCTATGACAAGATTTTTGAGTACTCGGACAAGCTTATTGCGGACTACGACATACGCTCGGGTCAAGGCAGTAAAACAGTTGTGCGCAGTATGTCGGGTGGCAACCAGCAAAAGGCAATTGTAGCGCGTGAAATTGACAGAGACCCCTCGCTTTTAATAGCTGTGCAACCCACAAGGGGGCTTGATGTTGGCGCTATTGAGTACATTCACGGAGAAATTGTAAAACAGCGCGACACAGGTAAAGGTGTACTTCTTATAAGCCTTGAGCTTGACGAGGTTATGGAGCTTTCTGATAGAATTCTTGTTATTTATGAGGGCGAAATTGTGGCAGAGCTCAACCCAAAAGATGTTACAACTAAGGAACTGGGGCTATACATGTCGGGCTCTAAAAGGGAGGCAGTGCAATGAAAAGTAAAAACGGCTTTTTGTACAAAACTTTAAATAGCGACGGTGTGTGGTCATTTGTATCATCACTACTGGCAATACTTTGCGGCTTATTTGTGGGCTTTATAGTGCTTTTAATTTCAGACCCGCAAAATGCTGTAAACGGCTTTATGAGCATACTAGTGGGCGGTTTTGCCAGCATGAGAGACATGGGGCAGGTTTTATATGCCGCCACACCTATTATTTTAACGGGTTTATCTGTTGGCTTTGCATACAAAACAGGGCTTTTTAACATTGGCGCCGCAGGGCAATTTATTGTGGGCGCATTCGCCGCTGTTTTTGTGGGCGTTAAGTTTGCATTTATTCCGGGCCCGCTCCTTTGGATAGTATGCTTACTTGCCTCCATGGTGGCAGGTGCATTATGGGGCGTTGTACCCGGGCTTTTAAGTGCAACACGCAACGTAAACATTGTTATAGCGTGTATTATGATGAACTATATCGGCATGTCACTAGTTAACTTGCTTGTTTCGGAAACTGTGTTTGACTCGCTTCGCAACCAGTCCATGAGCGTTGCCTCACATGCAAACGCACCAAAAATGGGGCTTGACCTTATTTTTAGGAACGACAACGCTGTGAGCAGTGTTAACGCAGGTATATTTGTTGCAATTATAGCAGGTGTTTTAATTTACTTGCTCATAGAAAAAACAAAATTTGGCTATGAGCTGAAAGCTTGCGGTTTTAACAGAGATGCCGCAAAATACAGCGGTATTAACGAGAAAAAGAGCATTGTTTCCTCCATGGCAATTGCGGGCGCAATTGCAGGGCTTGGCGGCGCTTGCCTTTACCTTGCGGGCGCAGGTAAAAGCATTGAGGTTGTAGACGTGTTGGCGGCGGAGGGCTTCCAGGGCATACCTGTTGCACTTCTCGGCATGAACAACCCAATAGGTATTATTTTATCGGGCATCTTTATTGCATACCTTGAACAGGGCGGTTTTAACATGCAGAGCTACGGTTTTGCACCGCAAGTTATTGAGATTATCACCTCTGTTATTATTTACTTCTCGGCATTTGCACTTGTTGTGCGCGGTGTAGTAAGGTACTATTTTACAAGAAAGCTAAATATCAAAAGTGCCACAAACGCAAACAGCGAGCCCACAGAAAATAAAATTGATGACACGAGCACTACCGAAAATAAAGAGCAAGAGACGGGAGGCATGAAAGATGAGTGATGTATATTTTCTAATTCAACAAACTATGTTTTTCACTATTCCGCTACTTGTAGTGGCACTGGGCGGTATGTTCAGCGAGCGCGGCGGTATTGTAAACATTGCCCTTGAGGGTATTATGATAATTGGCGCATTTACAAGCATACTTTTTATAGACGTTGTACAAACGGCAGAAATTGCAATTAATCCGCACCTACTTGTAATTCTTGCAATGATAGTTGCGGCTGTTTCCGGCGTTGTTGTCTCAATGGCGCACGCTTATGCGTCTATTAACATGATTGCAGACCAGGTTATTAGCGGTACAGCTATTAACATGTTTGCACCTGCATTTGCAATTTTTGTGGCACGCGCTATAAGGCAAGTGCAACAAATTCCGTTCAAAAACACATTTAGGGTTGAGTCTGTGCCAATTTTGGGCAGTATCCCCGTTATTGGCCCTATGTTTTTCCAAAGCACGTATCTCACAACATTTCTCTGCTTTTTGATACTTGCTATCAGCGCATTTGTGCTGTTTAAAACAAAGTTCGGTTTGCGCCTCAGGGCTTGCGGAGAGCACCCACAGGCGGCAGACAGCGCAGGTATCAACGTTGCAAAAATGAGATACGCAGGTGTTGCAATTTCGGGCGCACTTGCAGGCATTGGTGGGCTTGTGTTTGTTATTCCAACTTCTGTTGTGTTCAACGCAACAGTTGCAGGCTACGGCTTTTTGGCACTTGCAGTTTTAATTTTCGGACAATGGAACCCACTACGAATACTTCTCGCCGCATTTTTCTTCGGGCTTATGCAAACAATTGCCTCGGCAAACTCGGGCATATCTTTCCTTGCGGCGCTGGATATACCAAACGATTTTTACAAGATGATTCCGTACGTGGCAACGCTAATTGTACTTGCGTTTACAAGCCGTAATTCGGCGTCTCCAAAGGCACTTGGCATACCGTACGATAAAGGTGTTAGATAATATGAGAATGTACGACATTATTGAAAAAAAGCGCGATGGCATGACGCTTTCTAAAGAAGAAATTGACTTTTTTATAAACGGCTACACAGATGGCACTGTGCCCGATTATCAGGCGGCGGCGCTCTGCATGGCAATTTACGTAAACGGCATGGACATGCAAGAAACCTCGCTTTTAACGGCGGCTATGGCGCACAGCGGCGACATGGTTGACCTTACAAGCATTGACGGCGTAAAGGTGGATAAGCACTCAACGGGTGGCGTTGGCGACAAAACCACCCTTGTTATTGCGCCCGTACTAGCTTGCCTTGGCATAAAAGTTGCAAAAATGAGTGGCAGAGGGCTTGGGCACACAGGTGGCACACTAGACAAAATTGAGAGTGTGCCCGGCGCAAGCGTTGCCATAAGCGAGGACAATTTTCTAAACCAAGTACGCGAGATAGGGCTTGCGGTAATAGGGCAAACCTCAAACCTTGCGCCTGCCGACAAAAAGCTGTATGCCTTGCGTGACGTTACTGCAACGGTGTCTAGTATACCGCTAATAGCAAGCAGTATAATGTGCAAAAAGCTTGCAAGCGGCGCAGATAGCATTTTGCTTGACGTTAAAACCGGCAACGGCGCATTTATGAAAACTTTTGACGAGGCAGTAGAGCTTGCAAAAACAATGGTGGAGATAGGCGAGCGAAACGGCAAAAACACAGCGGCAATTATAACAGATATGGGCACACCGCTTGGGCAAAACGTGGGCAACAGCCTAGAGGTTGCAGAGGTTGTGAAAACGCTAAACGGCAACGGGCCCGAAGATTTGACATCTGTTTGCAAAGAGCTGTGCAAAAAACTGCTACTAATCTCCGGTTATGCAGATGAAAACGGCTGTGCAAATGCTGTTGAAACAGCATTTGAGAGCAAAAAGGCACACACAAAACTTTGCGATATGTTTGAGATGCAAGGCGGCGACAGAGCTTATATAGAAAACCCCGAAAAGTTTAAAACCGCAGATTACAGCATTGAGATAAAGAGCGAAAAAGACGGCTACATCTGTGCTATGGACACAGAAAATATAGGCAAAACAGCCGTTATACTTGGCGCAGGGCGCGAGAAAAAAGAAGATGCAATAGACTTTGCCGCAGGTATTGCTATTTTGAAAAAAACAGGCGATGCCGTAAAAAAAGGCGATGTACTGGCAGTTTTATACACAGAAAAAGAAGAGACACTAAAGAGCGCACAGCAAAATTATGTTGACTCTTTGATAATTGAGCAGTGTGCACCTGTGCAGCAAAAACTTATTTTTGGCTATGTAGATAAAAATGGCGTTACGGTTTACTAGAAGTTTTGAGTTTGAGCGGTGATATTTTAGAAAAAATTGCTTATGATAATTGAGAGGCTGTTACACAATAAATCAAAACTTGTCAATTTATCGAATAAATGTAGGGGCGAACCTGTGTGTTCGCCCGAAATCAACAGGAAAACCAATGGTTTCGGGCACTCATGCAAAGTCGCCCCTATTGCTTTGTATCAGCTGAAAATTCACAATAGATGTGTTCAAGCTGTGACCATGCAATTAGAATAACAAATGTTTTCAACAAGCATATTATATGTTATAATGTTAACAACAAACAATACAAGAGGTGCTATATGACACAAAAAATTGCTGATTTTTACAAATCACTAAAAGATAAAAAAGTTGCGTTTATAGGCGCAGGCGTTACAAATAAAACCTGCATAGAGCTTTTTGCAAAACACGGTGCAATTGTAACTTTGTGCGACATGAAAAATGATATCTCGGACTTTAAAGAGTACGCAGATACGCTAAAAAATCTCAATATAAAACTTAGTCTCGGTAAAAGCTACCTTGACGGGCTAAAAAATCAAGACATGATTATGCGCACACCAGGCTTTGAATATTATACAAAAGAGTTGCAAGATGCAAAGCAAAACGGCACTGTAATTAGCAGTGAGATGGAAATGTTTTTTGAGCTTTGCCCTTGCAAAATAATAGCTGTAACAGGCAGTGACGGCAAGACAACCACCACCACCCTAATTGCCGAAATGCTTAAAACAGCAGGCAAAACAGTGCATTTAGGTGGCAACTTAGGGCGCGCACTTTTGCCAATTGCCGAGACAATAAACGAGACGGACATAGCAGTTGTGGAGCTGTCTAGTTTTCAGCTTATAAGTATGCGCAAATCCCCCAATATCGCCGTTGTAACAAACGTTACGCCAAACCATTTAGACCACCACAAGGACATGCAAGAGTACATAGATGCAAAACGCAACTTGCTAATTTACCAAACAGAAGTTGATTTTGCCGTTTTAGGCTATGAAAACGACGTTACACGAGCAATGCAAAGCGATATTAAAGGCGAAATGTGCTGGTTTACAAGAAAATCTAAAATAGAACATGGCGCTTATTTAAACAGTGATAATACGCTGGTTTTCGTTAAAGACGGGTTGGAGACACCCATAGTGCACAAAGACGACATAGCCTTGCGTGGTGTGCACAACATTGAAAACGTGCTTGCCGCCGCTGCCGCTGTTTATAGCCTTGTGGATGTTGAGTTTATTGCTGAAGTTGCGTGCAATTTCACAGGTGTGGAGCACAGAATTGAGCCCGTGCGCGAGATTGATGGCGTAATGTGGTATAACGACTCAATTGCAACAAGCCCCACGCGCGTAATTGCAGGGCTAAACGCATTTGAGCAAAAACTTATAATTATAGCAGGTGGTTCCGACAAAGGCATAAGTTTTGCGCCGCTTGTGCCGGAGCTTTTAGCCCACGTGAAAACAGTTGTTTTAATGGGCGCAACGGCTAAAAAAATTGAAGATGCAATACGCGAAAACCCTGATTTTGCAAACAGCAATTTGCAAATTTTAAATGCCGAAAGCATGGAAGATGCCGTGCAAAAAGCACGTGAATGCGCAAAAAAAGGCGATATTGTGTCTCTGTCCCCTGCGTGCGCCTCATTTGACAGTTATGTAAATTTTGAAGAGCGTGGCAAACACTACAAGGCGCTAGTAAATGCACTGTAAGTAATTGCGAACTAAAATTTACAAAAAAAATATTAATTTTCCGCATATAAAAACAAAAACACACTGCTTTTATTATAATGTTTTTGTGTTATTCAAAAAAAAATAAACTAAAATTTGCAACCACTTGTTTAGTGTTTTTCATATAATGTGAATTTGCATTATGTGTAGACGGTTATCCAAGATAATAAACTAAAAAAATAATAAAACAAAAGAGAGTTAATGATGATAAAAAAAGCACAAATTAGCGATGAATTTTTTATAAAAACACTGCTTGATATACAAAATGACGGGGATTTAACAAGTGAAAATATTGCAAACACCATAAATAAAAGTGCATTGAAAAACGCCATTGAAAATGACGTTTTTTTAATGCAAATTAAAACATTATTTTTGTGCTATGGCACACAGCACCCAGATTGTGACTTTTACTTTGTAAGCCCCACCGAGGATGATAAAGATAACACAGGGCTGCTTTGTATACGTGGAAAAACAGCAATTTATTCAGGTCCTTTTCAAGAAACTGACGAAATAGAGCTGTTTTTGCAAACCTTGCAAGTAGATTTTTTTAAAAGTAACAACCTTGTTTTACCTAATTTTAAGCTAATACCACAGTACACAATGCGCTTAAAAGCAGGGATATTCCCCGATGTTTTTGCCATACCGGTTGAGGACGAGCCAAATTTGTGGGATCTTGCGCACTCAAATATAATAAGTAACATCGAAAGCGAAGCTTTTTACAGTGACATCTCTGCGCGTGTTAAAAACGGCTTTGCGGACATTCGCGCTATATGTGAGGCGGATGAAACAGGCAAGCAAAAATACGTTGCAACTGCAAGCGTTTACACAAAAAATTACAAGACAGCATATTTAACAGATATTGAAACTAAAAAAGAGCACAGGAGCAAAGGCTATGCTTGCACATTAATAAGCACACTTGCCAGAGCATATCCAACATGTGACAAAATAGTTGTTTGCCAACCAAGCTTAGAGCACTTTTATGAAAGACTGGGCTTTGTATTCATGCGCCCTGTTTGCCTTTGTGAGAGGGTTTAACATTCAATATGCAATAAAATAACAAATAGTTATCGGTTGTCATATATAATATATCAGATATAAGTTATCTGATATATTATACTAACTGCTGAAATCGGCTTGTAGTATTAATGCAAGCCGAGCTTACAATTAATATACTTTATTTATCTATATAGCGGTGTTTACCGTGCTTTGTGCACAAATTAAACAATTTTAAGCCTACAATTTCACTGCTTATTGGCTCGGATTGTATCAGTTTAGCTGCCCATTTAATATAAAACGGCACTACATGGGCAGTTTACAACGCAATCGCCACATTCATCACAGCGGTATTTGTCAATGCTGTACTTGCCGTTCTCTTCTTTTATGGCAAGAAACGAACATTTGCTCTTGCATATTCCGCAAGAAATGCACTTAACATCATCAATTTTTAAGCCTTTGTATTTTTTCTCTGCGCCATTATATGAAAAATAAATGCGCTCAAGCTTATTTTCACGTTTAGTTTTTTCAAAATCATAGTCAAAAATATCACCACTCGCACTTGTTATGCAAAACACCACCATTGCCTCGTATTGCTCTTGGTCTTTTATGCAAAAATCAAAAATTGCATTGTTTTTTGCCTTTATTTCCTCCATGGGCACTTCTTTTACATCACCTGTCATTCTTATTGCATAACCACTGTCGAACACAGGAAAACCATCGTCTGTGTGCTCAATGCCTGTGCTTGCGCACAGCCCGCAAACAGAGATTTTACCGCTTGTTTTCATCTGTTTATAAAACGCTTTTGTGTACATTGTCATAAAGTAAATGCCGTTTTCATCATATGCTCTTAGGTGTGCAATTCTTGTCTCGGGCTCGCCGTTTTCGTTTACTGTGGCAAAAGTTAAACACCCTATTTTGTCAAAAGCCTCGTAAATTTCTTTAATATTCATAATAATCTCCATTCTGTGCACAACACAAATAGTTTTGAAAAATCCCCATGCAGAATGGAGATTTTTGGCATGTGCGTAGCACCGCCACATAAATAATTGATAGCGTAATTTTTCACGCTATTTTCTCCCCATATTTTTTTAAAGAATCTTGCACTTATTTTAACACGTCCAATTGTGAAAAACAATGAAAATTATGCAAATTTATGCACCATTTGCACATTAAAGTTGACTATATTTTAGATGTACATTATAATGTAAAGCATACAGCTAAAATTAAAGAGCATTTTAAGCATTTTTAAAACAGCAAACATTAAATAAAAAGCAAAAAACCGCAGATAGACAACAATTAAAATACGCAGAACGGAGATTAACATGGATAAAAGCGAAAAACTCGCACTACAAAAATTTGCGTGCAATGTTAGAATGGGCGTTATCGAGAGCACATACGGCGCAAAAGCAGGGCACCCCGGCGGTAGCCTTTCCTCTGCCGATTTGCTCACATACCTTTACAACAAAGAGCTTAACATCGACACTAATAACCCAAAATGGGACGAGCGCGACCGCTTTGTTTTAAGCAAAGGGCACATTACCCCTGGGCTTTACTCAACACTTGCAAACCGAGGCTTTTTCCCTGTGGAGGATTTACCCACATTCCGCCATATTGACAGCTATTTGCAAGGGCACCCAAATATGAACACGGTTCCGGGTGTAGACATGAGTACAGGCAGTTTGGGGCAAGGCATTTCAGCAGCAGCAGGTATGGCAAAAGCTGCAAAATACCTTGGCAAAACATGCCGTGTTTACACACTTTTAGGTGACGGAGAAATTGCCGAGGGCGAGTGCTGGGAGGCATTTTTGTTTGCGTCTCACTACGAGCTTGACAACTTGTGCGTAATTGTAGACATTAACGGCTTGCAAATTGACGGCGCAACAAAAGACGTTATGAACACAGCACCAATTAGCGACAAAATGCGTGCATTTGGCTTTGAGGTACACGAGATTGACGGGCATAATTTTGATGAAATTGAAACAGCATTTAACACCGCAAAAGCAACAAAAGCTAAGCCCACAGCTATTTTAATGAGCACCACAAAGGGCAAAGGCGTGAGCTTTATGGAAAACAGTGCAGATTGGCACGGAAAAGCGCCAAACAAAGATGAACACGACAAAGCCATTGACGAATTGCAAGCGGCAATGCAAGAACTGGAGGCGGCAAAATGAGTGAAGTAAAAACAATTGCAACGCGCGACAGCTACGGCAAAGCACTAATAGAGCTTTGTGAAAAGCACGACAACGTTGTTGTATTAGACGCAGACCTTTCTGCAGCAACAAAGACAGGCATGGTTAAAAAAGCCTACCCTAACCGCCATTTTAACTGCGGCATAGCCGAGGGCAACATGGTTGCAGCGGCGGCAGGCATGGCAACAATGGGGCTTGTGCCGTTTGTAAGCAGTTTTGCAATGTTTGCGGCAGGCAGGGCGTTTGAGCAAATTCGCAACAGCATAGGCTACCCAAAACTCAATGTAAAAATAGGCGCAACACACGGTGGTATAAGCGTGGGCGAGGACGGCGCAAGCCACCAATGCTGTGAAGATTTTGCGCTAATGCGTAGTATACCCGGCATGGTTGTGCTAAGCCCGGCAGACGACGTTGCCGCACGCGCCGCAACAAAGGCAGCGTATAACCACAACGGGCCTGTATACATACGTTACGGCAGGCTTGCAGTGCCTGTTATTTACGATGAAAACAACTATAATTTTGAAATAGGCAAAGGCTATGAGCTAACAAAAGGCGACGACATTGCAATTATCGCCACAGGGCTTATGGTAGCCGAGGCGCTCAGCGCTGCAAACACTTTAAAAGAAAAGGGCATTAATGCAAGAGTTATTGACATGCCTACAATTAAGCCGCTTGATGAAGAAATTGTGCTTAAAGCGGCAAAAGAGTGCAAAAAAATAATTACAGCTGAGGAGCACAACATAATTGGTGGTCTTGGGGAGGCTGTGTGTGCTTTGCTTGGCGAAAAACTGCCAACACAAGTTAAGCGCATAGGTGTTAATGACGAGTTTGGGCACAGCGGCCCTGCAAAAGATTTGCTTAAACAATTTGGGCTTTGTGCTGAAAATATTGTAGAAAAAGCACTAGAAATTGCCACAAAATAGTATTTATTAGACAATAATAACTCTAAATTGCTAAAGGCTAAGTGTATGGCCTTTAGCAATGGATTATTAAATTTACTTAACACTTGATTAACATGTCAAAAACGGCTTAATTAAACAATAGCAAGCCGTTTTTGACTTACCCGAGTACATAGTTAGTTTTGGTAATCTTTAGCTTACAAATAAAGTAATGTTAATATTTTGCGCAACATGCGCATATTCCTAAGCTAGTTTTGACACGAATTGAAATACACAGAATTTAAGCGTTTTTTCTTTGCAATTTAATTTCATTATGATATTTTAATTCAAAAAATCGCCAAAATTAACCGGTTTAACCTTAGTGTCAATACTATTAAAAATGAAAGAAAAAACCAAGGAGAAAACATGAAAATAATGGCAATAGATTACGGCGACGTGCGAACAGGCGTTGCCGTTTGTGACAGAACGGAATTTTTAGCAAGCCCCGTTGGTGTAATAGAAGAGAAGAGTATAGCAAAAGCAATTGAAAAAATAGCACATGCCACCAAAGAATTTGATGTTGGAATGGTAGTAATTGGCTTGCCCAAAAACATGGATGGTACAGAGGGTGCACGCGCTAAAAAGTGCCGTAAAATTGCCGATATGCTAAGCACCATTTTAAGCATACCCGTAACGGTATGGGACGAGCGCCAAACAACAATAACAGCGGCAAATATTTTAAGCGAGAATAATACGTATAAGAAAAAGCGTAAAGATATAATAGATGCCGTATCTGCGTGTGTTATTTTGGAAAATTATCTTGCTTACAGAAAAAACCAAGGCGAGAACTAGATACTATATAAAGCTAGGGTAAGACTTCCGCCATATTTCACAAAACACTTGTTAGTACACACGTATTGCCTGCGTTTTTGTTATGTTTTATACTTTATAAAAATTTTACTCTAGCTTTTGCAAAGTTTTTGTTTGGTGGCAGCTCCATATTGCACAGGACTAGTTAAATTAATATACTAAAAAACGGCAATTGTTTGTACACAATCTTTTTACACAAGCAAAGTTGCCGTTTGTTACATTTTATGATATAATATTATGGCTTAAACTGTTATACTAAGCTATAAAGTCAAACCTATGCAATCCTCGCCCATTTGCCATAAAATCGTATTCCTCAAATCGGGACTGCCCACAAAGTCGCCTTCACAAAAAGCGTCGGCAAAGTATTTGTTTGGTGGCAGCAACAAATTATGCGGTTTGAGGCGAGTTCGGTTAATATGAGCTTGGCTAAACAATTGCTTTGAAACGGAGCTAATTATACATGAGAAAAGTATTTATTATTGTATTGCAAATATTTCTTGTTCTTTTAATTGCAGCAGGCATAGTTGTTGGTGTTTTGGTGTACGAGTACCAAAATGTTGACGAGACAGCCCTGCCACCAATTGAAATTACATTAAACGACACCGAGCTTTTTTATGACAGTGTAACTTGGAACACCCCTGTTTACGGTGGTATGATTTATAAAGATTATACACAGCAAGCTACTGCGCAAACGGTAGGTGTAAGCCAACAGCACAAGAACATTTTCTTTAAATATCCCGAGGATCTGCGCGTTAAAATTGAGGTAATCTCCCCTAGCGGTCAGCTTGTTTCTGCGCACGAAGAAACAGGCAAATGGGAGTATATCGCAGCTGAAAACGGCACTTTTTCGTATACAATTACAGCAGAAAAACTGCACACAGAGGGTAATGATTACGGCACTTACAATTATAGCGGAACTGTCACCGTAGACGTGCAGCCGGCTATTAATATATCACAAACAACAGCAGAGCAAGGCGATGTGATAACTGTTAGTGTTACCGGCATGGGCGAGTTGCCCGAGCCTACCATGACACAAGACATAAGCTTTGCGCAATTTTCAAAACAAGGCAACTCCTACATTGCACACATAGGTGTTGCGCACGACGCTACCCCCGGCAGTTACGAGGTTAATGTGCAATGTGGTGAGCTAACACTGTCAAAAACTGTTGACGTTACATCACGTGAATTTGGCAGGCAAGATTTAACAATATCTTCAAGCACTGTTGCCGACACCTCAAGCAGTGCCGACATTGCCGCTTACAACGAAGTTATGTACTCGCTTTTTTACACCGCAGATGAACAAATTTACCACACAGGGCTTTTTATTTACCCATGTGACAACACAGAAGTAAACACAGAATACGGTATTTTCAGGTACACAAACGGCTCTTCTTACGCAGAGCGCCACGTTGGCATTGACTATGACGCAGACCTTGGAGACAACGTCCATGCCCCAAACAATGGCAGGGTTGTGTATGCCGATTATCTTGATGTAACAGGCTACACCGTTGCAATAGAGCACGGTGCAGGGCTAAAAAGCTACTACTACCACCTTGACGGGCTAAATTGTGCCGAGGGTGACATGGTAAACACAGGTGACATCATAGGCTATGTTGGCACAACAGGCTATTCCACAGGGCCACACCTGCATTTTGAAATGCGCATTGGCAGAGAGCCCATAGACCCTGAAAAATTATTTGACGGTACATCGTCAATGTACACACTTTATTAAATATTAAAACCGCCTTTTACATATGTAGTTTGCGGTATAAAAGCACAACAAAGCGTGCAAAAATCTTTAGAAAAACGGAGGCAGATAGCTTGAATAAAGACAATATAGGCAGTGGCGAAAATAAAACAGAGCAAAAACAAAACGCTACAACAAACACTTCTGCCGAGAATATACAGCAAGCCACAGGCGGCGCAACAAATACAATTAACACCAGCACCGACTTAATTTATATAACAGAACAAGACATAAAAAAAGATAAAGAAGAAAAACTAAAAAAAGCAAAAGCAGAAAAAGAGCGTGTGCGCCAAGAGGAAAAACAACAGAAAAAAGAAAAGCGCACACAAAACGCAAAACAAAGGCTCCAAAAACTTGCCTTAAACATGCAACGCGGCTCTAACGAGGCAGCAGTTGTTCAAGCTAGAAGTTACAACGGGTTTTTCATAGGTATTATAATAAACGCACTAGGTCAACTGCTTTATGAAATCGGCTTTCAAGCAGAGTACATTGTTGTAAAGTCATACCGCAGAATAAAATACGTTTTATACGCATTTGCAGCAGGTTTTCTTGCTATTATGCGCAGTATCTTGCGCCCGCTTGGCATGATGTTCCTCGGCATTTGGAAAGACCTAACACAGCCGTTTATTCAGCTTGGAAAAGGCACTGTAAAACTTTTGCAAGAGTTTAAAAATGCCAGCAAAAAAGGCAATAACCCCTTTGTTGCAATGATGGCGTTTTTCAAAGAAGGCATAAAGCAAAACAAGCGCAACATATTTTACGCCTTGGGCTATTTACTGCCCGTTGGTGCAGTTTTTATTTTCATGTTTACTGTAAACTCGGCGCTGTCAACACCTTTTTCGCTTGCTGTAACGTATAATGGCGAGCTTATGGGCTATGTTGAGAGCGACACAGTGTGGGACGATGCCGAGCAAACAGTTGAAAGCCGTGTGCGCGCTGCACACGACGAGCAAAGCTTTGAGACAAACCCGGAATTTCAAGTAGTTTCTGTAAGTGAGGCGGCACGTGTTAACTCCGCACAACTTGCCGACAGAATTATAGAGAGCTCCTCTGACCAAATAGCAGAGGCGAGCGGCATTTATGTTGGTGAAAACCTTGTAGGTGTTGCAAGTGATGGAGATGCAATACGCAATTTACTTGACGAGACCCTTGCACGTGTTACCCCACAGGGAGACCCTGCGGCAAGAGTTTCTTTTACAAACGACATTTATGTGGAAGACGGGCTTTATTTTACAGAGTCCATCTCAAACTTTACTCAAATAGAGAGCACACTTAACACAAACTCATACTTGCAAACAGCTGTAACGGTAACAGAAACGCGCGACGTTGAAGTGCCTTTCCCGGAACTTGAAGAGGACAGCGCAGAATATGCTCAAGGTGTTACAAGAATACAGCAATACGGCAAAGATGGGCTTACCAGCTTGACAGAAGACGTAACTTATATTGATGGCGTTGAAGTTAGCAGAGTTTTGCTAAATGAAGTTATAATTACAGAGCCGACACCGCAAATCAAACTTCTTGGCACGGCAGACCCGTCGGAGCTCAGCACTTATACAGGCGCAGTAGCGGCGGGCTCAGGCGCACTTGCTTGGCCTGTGCCGGAGTACACTGGTACAACGTCGGAGTTTGGCTACCACAGGGGGCTTGACATTACAGCTCCTCTGGGCACGGCAATTTATGCTTGCGACAGCGGTACGGTTGTAGAGGCAGGCTGGCACTGGAGCTGGGGTAACTATATACTAATTAACCACGGCAATGGCATGACTACGCGCTATGCACACTGCTCACAGCTAAGCGTAGTGGCCGGTACAGACGTTGCAAAAGGCACACTTATTGGGCTTGTTGGCAACACAGGTGTTTCATACGGCAACCACTTACACCTCGAAGTTGAGGTAAATGGTAGCCTTACAAACCCACGTAATTACGTATCTCAACCTTAGATATTATTAATATTTTCAAAGGGGTGCTTTTTGAAGATGGCGGATAAATTATTAATACTGGGCGCAGGTAGTTTTGGGCAAACTGTGTATGAATGTGCACACGAGCTTGGCAAGTTTGGTGAGGTAGCTTTTCTTGACGACAACAACCCTACTGCAATGGGTAAATGTAGCGAGTACAGAGACTTTTTAAACGACTACAAGTATGCTTTTGCGGCATTTGGAGACAATTTGTTGCGTACTAGCTGGATTGAAAAACTAAGCAAAGCAGGTTTTTGCTTGCCTGTGCTTGTGCACAAAAACTCTTACGTTAGCAAGAGCGCAAAAATTGGGCAAGGTAGCATTGTGCTAGCCCAAAGTGCCGTTGGTGCAAATACTATTATTGGCGACGGCTGTATTATTAACATAGGTGCGCTTGTTGACCATGATTGCAATATAGCACACGGTGTGCACATAGCGCCCGGTGTTGTTATAAAAGCGCGTAACACTGTGGAGCAATGTACAAAGCTTGACTCGGGCACGGTGCTTTTATAGATTTATACCGAAATACACTCCAATTTTAAACGCTACTGCTAAAAATTTAGGCTAAATACATTTTTAGCGGCAGTATAGGAGTTTATTAACGCGAAAAATCATGCTATCTTTTATATGATGTCGTGCCGTTTATCGACGGCTAATGGTAAAAATCTCCGTTATATACGGGGATTTTTAAAAACTATTTGTGCTTTGCACAGAATGGAGATTATTATGAAAATTGAAACAAAATGCCTGCGTGCAGGTTACACACCAAAAAACGGCGAGCCTAAAGCCTTGCCAATTTATCAAAGTACAACTTACACTTATGACTCAACCGAGCATATTGGCAAACTTTTTGATTTAACAGCACCGGGGTACATGTACTCAAGGCTTTCTAACCCAACAGTGGACGCTGTTGAGCAAAAAATTGCCGCGTTAGAGGGCGGTGTTGGTGCAATGTGCACCACAAGTGGACAGTCTGCAAGTTTAATTTCACTTTTAAACATCTGCAATTCAGGCGATGAATTTATTGCCGTTAGCGAAATTTACGGCGGTACTATTAACCTTTTCTCTGTTTTGCTAAAAAGGCTTGGTATTGCTTGCAAATTTGTAAGCGCAAGCGATGATGAGGCAACAATTCAAAAAGCTTTTACAGCAAAGACAAAAGCGGTTTTTGGCGAGACAATAGCAAACCCTGCACTTTGTGTGCTTGATATTGAAAAATTTGCTAATATTGCGCATAAAAACGGTGTGCCTCTAATTATAGACAACACATTTGCAACGCCAATTTTGTGTAGACCTTTTGAGTGGGGCGCAGACATTGTAGTTCACTCAACAACAAAATATATGGATGGGCACGCACTGCAAGTTGGCGGCGTTATAGTGGACAGCGGTAAATTTGACTGGAAAGCAAATAGCGAAAAATTTGCAGGGCTAACAACACCGGACGACAGCTACCACGGCATTGTTTACACAGAGCAATTTGGTGAGCTTGCATATATAGTAAAAGCACGTGTGCAACTAATGCGCGACATGGGCACATACCCAAATGCAATGAACGCATTTTTATTAAATGTTGGGCTTGAAACGCTTGCTCTTCGCATGGAGCGTTACAGTGAAAATGCACTTAAAGTAGCTGAATTTTTAGAAAAACAAGAAGCAGTAGAGACTGTAAACTATCCAAATCTTGCTTCAAGCAGCCAAAAAGCTCTAGCTGAAAAATACTTGCCAAACGGCACAAGTGGTGTTATATCGTTTGTTGTTAAGGGCGGCAAAGAAAAGGCAGTTAAGTTTATGGATAGCCTAAAACTTGCCTACAATGAGGTGCACGTTGCAGATATTTGCACAAGCGTGTTGCACCCTGCCTCCAGCACACACAGGCAAATGACAGAGGAGCAACTTGTAAATGCAGGCATCTCGGCTGGCATGATAAGGCTTTCTGTAGGGCTTGAGAATATTGATGATATAATTGAAGATTTACAAGGCGGTTTTGCGGCGCTGTAACTATAAATATGTGGCTTGATGGGGCAGGTTTTAGTGCCTGTCCGCGAGCCGTGCACAGCTGCTGAATTAGCATAGGCTTGCGCTGTAAACAAAGTAATTTATATGAGTACGGCTTAAATGCCTGTTTGCGGGCAGCACAAAGCAGTAGAACAAACATAGCGCATATTACCGCGCATTTTAAAAATTATTAATATATGAGGGGATTATTTTAAAAATGTACAAAATAGCAGAAAAAACACAGCTTAACAGCACGGTTGTAAAAATGAAAATTGTAGCACCGCTTGTTGCAAAAAAAGCAAAACCGGGGCAGTTTATTATTTTCAGAGCACACGATGACAGTGAGCGTGTGCCGCTTACTATTGCTGATTATGACGCAGAAAACGGTACAGTTACAATAATTTTTCAAATTGTTGGCGAGGCAACAATGGAGCTTAACAGCCTTAATGAGGGCGAATGTCTTGCAGACTTTGTAGGGCCTCTTGGTAAACCCAGCCACATTGAGGGGTTAAAAAATGTTGCAGTAGTTGGCGGCGGTGTTGGCTGTGCAATTGCTTACCCCATGGCAAAAGCTCTGCACGAGCAAGGCACAAAAGTAACAAGCATTGTGGGCTTTAGAAATAAAGATTTGCTTATTTTGCAAGACGAGTTCAACGCTGTGTCAAGCGAGCTTATAACTATGACAGACGACGGTAGCTTTGGTGAAAAAGGGCTTGTTACAACAGCGCTTGAAAAGCTTATAACAGAGGGCAACGAGTTTGACGAGGTTATTGCCATTGGCCCGCTTATTATGATGAAATTTGTGTGCGAAGTAACGAAGAAATATAACATTAAAACAACAGTTAGCATGAACCCTGTTATGATTGACGGCACAGGTATGTGTGGCGGTTGCCGCATTACAGTTGGCGGCGAAACTAAGTTTGCATGTGTTGACGGTCCCGATTTTGATGGGCACCTTATTGATTTTAACGAGGCAATGCAGCGCGGTACAATGTATAAACATCACGAGACAAAAATGCGCGATAATTGCGAAATTTTATCAAAGGAGGTAGAGTAATATGCCTAACATGGAACCAAAAAAATGTGATATGCCCGTGCAAGATGCAAAAGTACGCAGCAAAAATTTTGAAGAAGTTGCACTTGGCTATACATATGAAATGGCGGTTGAAGAGGCTAAACGCTGCCTCAACTGCAAAAATAAACCTTGCGTAAGCGGTTGCCCCGTAAATATTGATATCCCAGGTTTTGTGTGCGAAGTTGCAAACGAAAACCTCGATAATGCGTTTAAAGTTCTTAACAGCTCAACATCTCTTGCGGCTGTTTGCGGCCGTGTATGTCCACAGGAGACACAGTGCGAGGCAAAGTGTGTCAGAGGCATTAAACAGGGCTCTGAGCCTGTTGGCATTGGCAGAATTGAGCGCTTTGTAGCAGACTGGAAAAGAGAAAACCCAGATAATACGGTGAAAATTCCCGAGCAAAATGGGCATAAAGTTGCCGTTGTGGGCAGTGGACCTGCAGGGCTTACAACAGCGGGAGACCTTGCAAAAATGGGCTATGAAGTTAGCGTATACGAGGCATTGCACGTTGCAGGCGGTGTTTTAACTTACGGCATACCTGAGTTCCGTTTACCAAAAAGCATTGTGCAAGCCGAGGTTGATGCGCTTAAAAAAATTGGTGTAAAAATTGAGACAAATGTAGTTGTAGGGCGCACACTCACAATAGATGAGATATTTGAGCAGGGCAATGAAGCTGTTTTCATAGGCAGTGGCGCAGGCTTGCCAAACTTTATGCGTATACCCGGCGAGAGCTTAAAGGGTGTGTATTCTGCAAACGAGTTTTTAACACGAATTAACTTGATGAAAGCATATAAAGAAGACAGCAAAACACCTATTTATAGGGGCAAAAACGTTGCTGTTGTTGGTGGCGGTAACGTTGCAATGGACGCTGCGCGCAGTGCGCTTCGCCTTGGTGCAGAAAATGTTTACATTGTGTACAGACGTGGACCTGAGGAAATACCTGCACGTGAGGAAGAGGTAGAGCACGCGCACGAAGAGGGTGTAATTTTCAAAACACTTACAAACCCAATTGAGCTAAAAGGCGACGAAACAGGGCATGTTAGTAGCATGGTTTGTGTTGAAATGGAGCTTGGCGAGCCTGATGCAAGCGGTAGGCGCAGACCTATTACCAAACAAGGCAGTGAGTTTGAATTTGAGACAGATTGCGTAATTATAGCAGTGGGCACAAGCCCTAACCCTCTTATTTTGGCAACAACACCCGGCCTTGATGCCAACAAATGGGGCTGTATTGTAGCTAAAGACGACTCAGGCCTTACCTCTCGTGAGGGTGTATACGCAGGTGGCGATGCTGTTACAGGTGCCGCAACGGTTATTCTTGCAATGGGTGCAGGCAAAAGTGCCGCAGCCGCAATTGACGAGTATATTAAAACAAAGTAATTATGAGTGAATTATATAGTAAAATTTACGATATAGTGATGCAAATTCCAAAAGGCAGTGTGGCAACTTATGGACAAGTTGCCGCACTTGCAGGCAACCCACGCGCCGCGCGCGCTGTTGGTTTTGCCCTACACAGAAACCCTCGCCCGGGTAAAATACCGTGCCACCGTGTTGTTTTTAAAAACGGTAGTGTGTGCACGGGGTTTGCATTTGGTGGGGCAAAAGTGCAAAAACAGTTGCTTGTTGACGAGGGCGTGCTGTTTTTGGACGACATACACGTTGACATGAAAAAATGTGCATGGCTGTAGCTTTATAGTATATCCAATATAAAAATCTATGCAATCGAGCTGCTAAAATATTGTTTATCTTCGCTTTTGTCAATTGCAATGCTACGGCATTGTATTGCTCATACCGGCGCTTTGATAAGCAAAATTTTAACGAGTGTCGTCTTTCACAAATTTAAAATTAGTTCAATTATAATATTAACATTTGAAAGGAAAACACATGCCAAAACTTTTAATTGCAAGCGATTTACACGGTTCGGCATATTATGCCGAAAAAATTTGCCAAATATTCGACAACGGAAATTTTGACAGGCTTGTTTTGCTTGGAGATTTGCTCTACCACGGGCCGCGCAACCCCTTGCCAAAAGATTATAACCCAATGCAAGTTGCCGAGATGCTAAACGCGCGCAAGGACAAAATACTTGCAGTGCGCGGAAATTGTGACAGCGAAGTTGACCAAATGGTGTTGAACTTCCCTATTAGAGCAGACTATGCCACAATGTTTGAGCATGGCAAGATGTTGCTTTTCACTCACGGACACTTGTTTAATGAGGAAGCTTTGCCAAACTTTAGCAAGGGCGATATGCTAATTCACGGGCACACACACTTGCGCGAGCTTGCAGATAAGGGCGAGTATATTTTCTTAAACCCGGGCAGTGCCGCACTGCCTAAGGGAGACGGTATTAACAGCTATGCCGAGTACGAAAACGGCATTTTTACAACAAAAAGTATAGATGGTAAAGTTTACGAAACTTTAAGTCTATAAATTTTGTAAAACAGGAACGGTCAATTTAATGAGCAAAGATTTTAGCAAAAACAAGGCTTTAAAAACACAGCAGAGTATAATAAAAAAGTTTAAAAAAACAATATGGCACCGCTTTATAGGTGGTTGCAAAGACTATGAACTAATTAAAAGCGGTGACGTTATTGCTGTTTGCATAAGTGGTGGTAAAGACAGTTTTCTTCTTGCAAAGTGCATGGAACAACTGCAAAAACACTCCGATGTGCCGTTTAAAATTAAGTATTTGTGTATGGACCCCGGCTACAATGCACAAAATAGAAAGCTCATAGAGGAAAACGCAAAAGAGCTTGGTATTGACCTGCATATTTTCGAGACTAATATATTTGCGTCCGTGGAGGGCGTACAAAAATCTCCCTGTTACCTCTGTGCACGTATGCGCAGGGGGCATTTGTATAAAAATGCACGTGAGCTTGGTTGCAATAAAATAGCGCTTGGGCACCATTTTGATGACGTTGTGGAGACAGCGCTTATGAGCATGATTTGGGGCGCAGAGATTAAAACAATGCCACCAAAATTGCACAGCACAAATTACAGTGGCATGGAACTTATAAGACCACTGTATCTTGTGAGAGAGTGCGACATTAAAAATTGGGTAACATATAATGAGCTTGAATTTTTGCAGTGTGCGTGTAGGCTGACAGAACGCAACAACAACGAAAATGTTGGTGCAAGGCAAACCACAAAAGAGCTTGTGCGCCACCTGCGCACACTTAACCCTGCCGCAGACTACAACATTTTTAAAAGCCTGCATAATGTTAATTTACAAATGATACTTGGCTATACAAACAGCGGTACAGCGCATAATTTTAATGAGAATTACAACGCCTTGCCGCACAAAAATGAGGAAGATCAAATGCAGAATTTTATACCTGGCACTCCTGTTGCCTTTGAAGTTTGCGAAAATTTCCGTGAACTTGGTGGATACAAAGCAAAAGACGGCAAAACTGTAAAACACGGTATGATATACAGAACAGGTGCACTTGCACTTGTCAAAACAGAAAAAGACGTTGAGACTTTCAAAAAACTCAAAATAAAGACTGTTATAGACTTCCGCTCAAGTGTTGAGCGAAAAGCACAGCCTGACCCTGAATTTGACGGTGTAACAAATATACCAATCTCTGCGCTGTACGACACAAACGGTGAGGAAGTGCGCTTTGACTTAGATGAAATTTTCGGTGCAGGGCGCAAAGGTGTTGATTTAATGCTCAAAGAGGTGGAAGATGCCTATGAGAGCTTACCGTTTAATAACCCTGCTTATAAAATTATGTTTGAGCAAATTTGTAGCGGTAATACGCCTGTTTTGTTCCATTGTAGCGCCGGTAAAGACCGCACAGGTGTAGCCGCCGCTCTTATACTTCGCGCACTGTGCGTCAGTGACGAACAAATTTTGGATGACTTTGACATAACAAATAAGCTTAGGCCAAAATCTCGCGCATATTTTATTGAAAAATACGCGCAATATTTGCCCGGTGAGGACATGGAGGCACTAACACAAAGCATACTTGGTGTAGACCGCAAACTATTACAGCGCACACTTGCCGCAATTGACAAAAAGTATGAAAACTACGAGGAATTTTTGCTTAAAGAGTGCGATGTGACAAAAGAAATGCTTAAAAATATGAGAAGTTTGTTGCTTTTTTAAAATTCTCTCTTAGCATTTAGAGGTGTTCTGTTTTAGAGATAACTCTACCTAGTTTTCCCCACGTGTTTCACGTGGCAAAATAAAATTTTATCGGAGGCTTATATGATTATCGTAACATTAGAAAACATTCCGGGCAAAAATTTTGAAGTGCTTGGGCTTGTAAAAGGCTCGACAATACAGAGCAAAAACATTGGCAAAGACATTGGTGCAAGCTTTAAAACTCTTATTGGCGGAGAGCTTGGCGCGTACACCGAGATGATGAACGAGGCAAGAGCGCTTGCCACTAAGAGAATGGTGGACGAGGCACAAAACCTTGGCGCAGATGCCATTGTTGCAATGCGCTACTCATCGTCCTCTGTAATGGCAGGTGCGGCAGAAGTTATGGCTTACGGCACAGCTGTTAAGTTTGTATAGTTAGTAAGCGCGAAAATATATTGACACACATTTTGTTAGTATTTTGCAAATTTCTATTAATTAAATTTGAATTGCCACAGATGTTTGTTTTACACCAAAAATTTTTGCTTTGTTTTTAAGGCATATGTTTATGAACTTATATCATTTATTTAACGTTAGGACGTGATTAGCGTGAAAAATCACGCTAATCAATTATTTAAAAAAGGCGGTGCTACGCACATGCCAATTAATCTCCATTCTGTACGGAGATTTTTTAAAACTATTTGTGCTGTGCACAGAATGGAGTATAGCGTGAAAAATCACGCTATCAATTATTTAAAAAAGGCGGTGCTACGCACATGCCAATTAATCTCCATTCTGTACGGAGATTTTTTAAAACTATTTGTGCTGTGCACAGAATGGAG
>CAYJNL010000007.1:0-92238 GCA_964371675.1 uncultured Bacteroides sp.
TTTATGGCGGTGCTACGCACATGCCAATTTATATTAGCTAACGCTAATATAAATATTATCTACACATTTTAATATACTCTTCCACAATCAAAAGCCCTTTTTCACCTGATTTTTCTGGGTGAAATTGACAGCCCATTACATTTTTATCTCGTGCAACGGCACATATTTTTCTGCCACCATAATTCGTATACGCAAGCGCGTGCTTTTTTTCAGATGGCTTCGCCTCAAAAGAGTGTACAAAATACATCTCGTCTCCTTGAGCAATTTGGCTAAGTGCTGTACCACTGAAACTTAATTTTTCACTGTCGTTACATTCAATTTTGTTCCACCCTATGTGTGGCACACATTGTTTATCGCCGTCAATATCTATGCTTGGTATTTTTTCAACTCTACCTGCAATTAATCCAAGCCCTTTGTGTATGCCAAACTCATCGCTCTCGTCAAACATCATTTGCATACCAAGGCATATGCCCATAAACGGTACTTTTTCAGCACATTTCTGCTTTATTATGTCAATAATATCAAGTTCTTGCAAACCTTTCATTCCGTCGGCAAAAGCGCCTACACCCGGTAAAACAAGTGCTGTCGCGTTTGCTATCTCGGTTTTGTCGTCAGTTACCAAAACGTCTGCACCAAAGCGCTCAAATGCTCTTTGCACGCTTAATAAATTTGACAATCCGTAATTAATTATTGTTATTTTCATTTCAGCGCACCTCAATACCAAGTTGTCTTATTTCAGTTTTCATGTCTTGCACAGTGGTTTTGTTGTAGTGGAATATGCTTGCCACCGCAACTGCTCCTGCACCAGAGTTTGCCGCTGCTACGGCATCTTTTGCACCTGCGCAACCTCCGCTAACTATAACAGGCACATTTACAACACTGCAAATTTGCTCAATTAGCTCATTGTCCATGCCTCTTTCCATGCCCTCTTTATCCACCATTGTGAGCAATATTTCCCCTGCACCAAGCTCCACACCACGCTTTGCCCACTCCACTGCATCTTTTCCGCTGTGGTTGCGCCCGTTGTCTGTATATGCCTCCCAGCCCTCGCCACTAAGGCGTTTTTTTGCCTCAATGCCAAGCACTGTGCACTGGCTACCAAATGCACTTGCCACTTGTGAGATAATTTTTTCATCTTTAATAGCGGCGGTATTTATTGCAACTTTGTCTGCACCCATTTGCAAAAGGTTTCTCACGTCGTCCACACTGCGCACGCCACCTCCAACAGTTATGGGTATAAACACATCTTGTGTTGTTTTGTACACAATATCGCTCAAATTGTTTCTATTATAAAGGCTTGCAACTATGTCCATGTACAGAAGTTCGTCTATACCCTGTTTATAATAGCTTGTTGCAAAATCGCTGGGCTTGCCCATTTTTCTAAGCCCTTCAAGCTGAATACCTTTAACAAGAAAGTCGTTTTTAATGTCCATTCGCGCAATCAGGCGTATTTTCTTACTCATTAATTACTCCAATTCAGTCTATTTTATGTCGGGTATACCATAATTGCACTTGCTATTACCCTCAAAAGGTTTGTGGCGCAATTGCCATTTGTTGTCGCTGTGCATCCATATGTGTGGAGAGCGGAACCTGTCAGCCAAGTGCAAGAAATACTCTCTATCCATAATCGGCTGTTCAAATATCTCTTTCGCCCATGGGAAATGGCGCTCGTCAAGTGACAAGTAATCCCAAATTTCTTGTTCAAACCTAATTGGGAACTCACCGTCATAGCGTTTGCTTAGCATAACACCCTCTTCACGTGTTATCTCTGTGTTGCGAATTTCTTGCGAAGCATCGTAAATAGTGCGCCCCAATCCATATTTAATATACGTTGTATAGTAGAAGAAATCGTCAATTTTATCATCAATGCTGTTATATTTTGAGTAAGTGCCCTCTGTGCGCTCCGGTGCAGGTTTAAAGCCACCGTGCTCTACGCTGTAATAGTAAGCGCCTTGTGGGTGCCATTTTAAATAATAGCCAAGATAGTGTACCTCAATGCCGTTTTTCTTTATGTCACTAGTCTCACCCGGCAAGTAAATTGATAAGTCTGAGGCATCAATTTTATACTCTTTTTCCAGCTCTTCAATGCTAACGCCGCCAAGGTAGATGTTGTCCTTTGTATTTGTTGCAAAAAAGCGCTCGTCACGCAGTGCTGTCTCGTTATCTGCAATGGGGTTGCCAAACTCTGCCTCATTTTCGCCGTAGAAAACAAGCGGAATGCCAAATTTTGCTGCCATTTTTGGCGCAAGTTGCTTTTGCCCTAAAATAAATGCTTGGAACGGGTGGAAAAGGTTTTCAGTCGCAAGCCTTGTCAAAAGCCTGTGTGTCATGCCGTTTGGTGTGCACAAATAGTTGTCAAACCCCGCGTGTATCCATGCTTGGAAGTTGTCAAAGCCCCATGGTGTGTAAATGTGCGGTGCCCATGTTACAGTTAACGGGTGCATTCCGTATTTATATTTTAGCATGTGTGCGGCGTAAAAACTGTCTTTTCCTCCACTGCCGGGTACAAGGCAGTCGTAGCTACCATCTGTTTTGCGGTGCTTGTCACATAGCTCTTTTAGCTGTTCTTCGCGCAATTGCCAGTCAATTTTAACCTCTTTGTCGTGGCAAGCATGGCATGCGTCGCAAACGCCATCAGCCTGTATGTGCATACTTTTTTTTATGCTGTCGGGTCTGTGCTCAAATTCATAGCAAGAGTTTGGTTTTTGGTTACTCATAACGCACTCTGTGCAAAATTGTACATGCTTTGGCAAGCCAAATTTAGCATCTAATTTGTCTTCGGGTATATCCGGTGCAAATTTCGAGTAATCTATCGGTATGTGTCTTTTATAGTATGCCATATTAAAATCCCCTTTTCATGGCGTTTTTTGCGCCATTTTTTAATTTCAAAATTGTTTTCCGCATAAAAAAAGGGCACTATTACACCCATAAATGAGTGAATAGCGCCATTGCTTTCACGTGGTATTATATCACATAGCTTTTAATATTGCAATAGTTAGATTGTACTTTCAATAAAAAAATACGTAACATTACCTTATAACAGCTGTTAAATGTATTCAACTTGACAAAATATCGTAAATTAAAGTACAATTAATATGGGTAAAAGTTTATATTTATACACTAGAAAACCAACAATAACAAAGTATGGGAGAATTTAATGGAAAACCCACTTGTTTCAGTTATAATAATTACGTATAATCAACAAAAATATATACGTGCAGCAATTGACAGTGTACTTGCACAAAATATTGATTTTGAGTACGAGCTTATAATATCAGACGACAAAAGCACCGATAACACCCCTGAAATTATAAAAGAATACGCCACTTTGCACAGTTTTATTGTGCCCATATTGAGCGAGACAAACCTTGGTGCAAGCAAAAATTATATGAATGCAGTTAAGCGCGCACGAGGCGAATTTGTAGTTGTTTTTGAGGGTGACGACTACTGGATTGACAGCGGCAAATTACAAAAACAAGTTAATTTTTTACGCAATAACAGCACTTATTTTGCAGTTAGCCATGTTGATATAAACAAAGACGACAGCGGTAACACTTATGGATATTCGCCAAATGATAAGCGCATTATTGGCAAAGATGCAAGCATAAAACTTTATTTAAAGGCTGTAATTTTCTCATGTATGTCTACTATGTACAGGAATATTTTTAGAGATGAGAATGTGTTTATTAAATACTATAATTACGTTACAGCGCACAGAATTGTTGCGGATTTTGCTCTTCGCCTTATTTTTTTAGAAAACGGCAAAGTTAAAATTTTAAGCGATGTCATGTCAGTTTACAGAGTTAGCGGTGCTGTACAAAACACAACAAGTTACAATTTTAATACCTCGCTTGTGAAAAAGCTTGAAGACCACATGTTTGTTGTTAATGTTAGCGACAAATTCTACAACCATAAATATAATTTTTTAACAGTAAAATCAGATGCGGTTTTTCACTTTTTGCTCCAGTGCCTTGTTAAAAAAGACATTAAAACAATGGCACGCGGCTTAAAAACATTACCTGCAAATGTTATACTTTACCAAATTCTTTACTTTCCACCACGGTTTGCAAAGGCACTTTATGAAAAAATAACGCGCAAAGAGGTGTAATTTTGAACAGCTTCTACACACAAAACGAGCTATGTGCACTCGGCTTCAAAAAAGTTGGCAAAAATGTGCTTATCAGCAAAAAAGCAAGCATCTACTCTGCCGACAAAATAGAAATCGGTAGCAATGTACGCATTGATGATTTTTGCATATTAAGTGGAAAAATTACGCTAGGCAGTTATATTCATATATCTGCTTACACGGTTTTGTACGGTGAAACCCTTGGCATAACTCTATGCGATTTTTGCAATATATCTGCGCGCGTTGCAATTTATGCAGTAAGCGATGATTACACAGGACTGTCAATGACAAACCCTATGGTTGATGAAAAATACAAGCAACTAAAGAGGGGTGCCGTGCACATTGGCAGGCATGTAATTGTGGGCAGTGGGTGTACAATTTTGCCCGATGTTATGCTAAATGACGGTTGCGCAATAGGTAGCATGAGCCTTGTGAATAAAAGCTGCGATGGCTTTTTTATTTATGCAGGAATACCTATACGCAAAATTAAAGAGCGCGCAAGAGACTTGCTCTCACAAGAAAAAATATTTTTAGCGGAGAACAACTGTGAATAAACAAATCATCCCAATAATGTATACAATTAACAATGATTACTCTATACCCATGGCAACCTGCACAGTCTCACTGCTTGAGAATGCAAATAGAGATTATTTCTATAAGTTTTATGTATTAAACTCCGATATTTCGAAAAAAAACAAGCAAAAAATATTGAAATCGGTGGAGAAATTTTCTGATTTTTCTGAAATTGTTTTCATGGATATGAAAGACGAGCTCAATGATATTTGGGGTACGTTAAAAAATAAAAGCCATTTTTCTAAAGAAATGTTCTACAAACTTTTAGCACCAACAGTTTTTGACAATCTTGATAAAATTATTATCACAGACGTTGATGTTGTGTTTTTAGGCGATATATCAAAGAGTTATACTGAATTTGATGTTAGTGAAGACTACTATATGCGGGGCATTTTGCCTGTTGTTAGCAAAGACAAGCCACATGGTGGCTATGCACATTATTTACCTAATTTCAGCGAGAGCGAAGTTGAAAAGATGTCAAATTCGTGCGGTGCAGGCTATCTTGTTTTTAACTTAAAGAAAATGCGTGAAGATAATTTACAAGAAACATTTTTTGCCGTTTTAAGTGAAAAACTTGATATTTTAATACAGCCCGAACAAGATGTAATGGGGCTTTGTTGCCATGGGAAAATTAAGTTTCTACCGCTTGAATACATGCTTTGCACATACACTTATGACGATATAGCGCATGATAAGTCGTTTCTAAAAAACGTGCGACACTATACACGCGCGGACATTGAATATGCAATTAAAAACACAAAACAGCTACATTATGCGTGCGCATTAAAACCGTGGGGGCACCCAAATATTACAAAGGCAGGCGTTTGGTATGAGTTTTTTTATAAAACCGATTACAAAAAAATTGACCTGCTAAAGTTCAGGTTTAGTGCACTTAAATACAAACTATACCTTATTAAAAGAAAAATTTTTGGTGAAAACATATGAAAAAAATTTACGTAACAAAATCATCTTTGCCACCTTTTGAGGAGTATGTAAAAGAGATTGAGAGCATTTGGAGCACACATTTACTCACAAATATGGGCGAAAAGCACAATAACCTTGAACAAGAATTGTGCAACTTTTTAAAAGTTGATAACATCTCTCTCTTTACAAATGGACACTTGGCACTAGAAATGGCACTGCAAGCGGCTGAGCTTGAGGGTGAGGTTATAACAACCCCATTTACATTTGCCTCCACAACACATGCTATTGTTAGAAACGGCCTCTCGCCTATTTTTTGCGACATAAAACGTGATACCTGCGTTATTGATGAGGACAAAATTGAGCCACTTATAACTGAAAAAACAAGTGCGATTTTGCCTGTGCATGTATACGGCAATATTTGCAATGTTGAAAAGATACAGAAAATTGCAAATAAACACAGCTTAAAGGTTATATATGATGCCGCACATGCTTTTGGTGTTGAGTATAAGTCTCAAGGAATAGCACAATACGGCGATATGTCAATGTTTTCTCTGCATGCCACAAAAGTTTTTAACACAATTGAGGGTGGCGCTATAAGCTGTAATGACGCAGACTATATGTCAAAGCTTTACAACTTAAAAAACTTTGGCATAAAAGATGCTGAGCACGTAATTGCTGTTGGTGGCAACGCTAAAATGAATGAATTTCAAGCCGCAATGGGGCTATGTAATTTAAAATATCTAAGCGCACAAATCAATGCACGCAAATTGCTTGTTAACGTGTATGAAAAAGAGCTAAACGGCATTGAGGGCATACGTGTTTTAACTGATAAAAACAGCGATATTAAACAGAATTACGCTTATATGCCTGTTTATTTTGACAGTGCTGTTTTAGGTGTTAACAGAGATGAAATAGCAAATAAACTACAAGAAAATTTTATTATACCACGCAAATATTTTTACCCTCTAACAAGTGAGTTTGACTGCTATAAAAAGCAAAGTCCCGATTGCGAGTGCACCACTCCAATAGCAAAACACATGAGCGAAAACGTGCTCACACTGCCCTTATATCCCGATTTACAAAGCCAAGACGTGCTTAGAATTTGTGATATTATAAAATCGTGCTAAGCAATGCTTTATTCGTTTTTAAATTGTATACTTAAACAAGCCACCAACATGTATAGTTTTCTTAAACTTACCATGTTGGTGGCTTCTATTTCTTATTTTGTTTTTATTTTCTCACTAAGCAGCTTTTTAAAACCCTTAAAGCTAAAATCTTTTGTCTTAGCACAAACATATCCACAGCATAGCATAAAAATTATTGTTGTAACGCTGTTTTCTATGTTGTACAAGTACAACTCCATAGTGTCGCTTACTAATATTAGAAAAATGGTGCACATTGATAAAAACAGTGTAAATTCAAGCTGTTTTAAAAGCCCAAAAATACAGCGCAAAAATATAAAAACTATAAATACAAGGAATAGCAATAACCCGGGTACTCCAAAACAAAACAGCAAATATAAGTATATACTGTGAAAATGTTTTGTCTCAACGCCGTTTAATTCGCTTACATAAAGTGATGATACATCTAAATCTGTGTTGTAGCCTTTTAGCAAAATTTCAGGTGTAAGGCTGTTTATTGTGTCAATCCATATGTCTGTTCTGCCATTAAACGACAGTGCATCGCTATAATCTCTACCAAAAATCACAATACTGTTTCTGCTTTCTTCCTGTGACTGTTCTGAAATAATTTGCACTGACATTTGTGCGGCAAGTGTATTTTGCACTGTAATCATTTGTGGCATTGCTTGCGGTAAATAGTTTTCTTTTTCTGTTTGCACAACCCTACTTTGTTGTGCAAACACTTCATCTTGCAATAATTGTGCACTTAAATTTTCCGCCTCACTCTCTTGCGAAGCTGTTTGCTGTGCACTCAATTCTTCAATTATTTTATCTCGCTCAAAAAGCACTTCGTGCAATTTGTTAAAATATTCTATATCGCTATATTTTAGTTGCTTTACTGCCGGGTCCGGTGTTACAAGGCTGTCAAAACCCATTAGTACAGTGTTTGTTAAAATGGTAAACATCAAAAAACCGGCAAAAAAAGCAATTACGCAAATTAAGAGTGGTTTTATTTTTTTCACACTAAACTTACCGTATTTTTTTGCTACAAACCATGCAATAATTAAGCCTAAAACAGCACAAAAAACTATATTAGTTGTCCTTGATTTTGCAAGTGAAATACCAATAAAAAACACCGGAATAAATAATGCAAAGCATACTTTCAACGCCTTATTTTTAAAGTAATTAACAAGGTAAATGCACATCATTATGCACAAACACAAAATTGCAGACGACCCATTTGCATGTGCCAGTGTAACTGAAAGTCTATGTGGTATTTGATATAAATTTATTGCGGGGCCAAACTCTGTAAGTATAATTTCAAAGTTTGTAATATATGTAAACATGCCGAGAAACACAAGTGCCGCATGCGCAATTATAAAAGGAATAAAAGCGATAATAGGTACAATTTTAAGCTTTTCACTGTTTAACAAGACAGGTATCAAAAACGAAACAAGCAGTGCAAAAGTTAGATTAATAAGCGTTTGAAAAGTAAAGTTTTTATTCAAAAAGCTTAAAACAATATATAGTAAAATAAACAAAAGGGTTAAAATAGACATAATATCGTATTTTCTATTTTTAACACAAGCAAGCAAAACAATTGCAATTGCACCTATGAAAAAAAAGTTTAAACCACTTGAATAAATGTGCTGTGTTTCATTTGGGAAGTAGAGATAAAGCGGTTTTGACAAGAAGAACACTGCAAAAATCACTGCTACTATGCTTTGCCAGTTAATAATCTGCCCTATTTTTTTTACCATATATCGTAAAATTCCTTTCATTCGCTATTTTTTTGGTGCTATTTTCAAAATACTTTTCGCATAGTTTAACATAATTGCAAAGCTCTCACGTGCATACTTATTTTTTTGCCAAAACAAAAAAGCCGTTCCCAAAAAGCAAGTTGGTGTTAAAAACATCATTACTATAAAGTTAAAAACATTTGCCCCGTCTGCCATTATTATACTGCGCAAATATAGTAGTATTGTGTAAGAAAAAAGTGTACTCGCGAGATACAGCAATGTATATTTAAAATATTTATACGGTTTTTGATTATACATGCCTTTGAATATTGAAAACGGTCTTATAACAAAATTTATTGTCTGCGATAAAAGTGTGCCGAGGAAAATACCCGGTAAACCAATTAAATTTACTGCTATAATACTTATTACAAGGTTGCTTACAGCCTCTGTAATTGCTGCACCTACCCCTAAAATAAATTTGCCACCTGCAGTTGGCAATGTAATTAGCGCATAAGTTTGGTATGCGATAAAGTAGCTAATACACATTAAAAACACTGTTATTCCGTCAATTGTGTTGCTTTCGCCAAAAACCAGTGCTATAAAAGGCGTTGATAACACCCCAAGTGCACACACAATAAACCCTATTAAGCAGTAATTTATAAAAAGATAAGTGTAAAAAACATTTAGCTGAACTTCCTCGTCCTCGCTGGCAATAAGGCTGCCCATGCTTGCTATTATTGCTGTTCGTATGGAGCCCACCAATGCAAAGATGGTTTCACGTATAAGTGTATAGTTGCTTAAAAGCCCCGTTACAGTTATGCTAACAAAAGTTGACACAATTATGTTGTCTGTTTGGTGTACAAAAACTGTTGCTAAGTTGTGTACAAGTAGACCTTTTACATTTAATACAATGGATTTTTTATCTTTATCCTTAATTTTTTCACTAACTTTTTCTTTTGTAAAAGGATATAATTTTTTTATATATAAGTCTACGGCAATTTTTTGAACTATTGCCATTACAATGTTTGTTACACCCCAAGCCACATAATTTTGTGTAATTAACAACACTGCAATTTGCAAAATTACAAGCACAAAATTGCATATCATATTTATTGGCACAATTTTGTGGTACTCTTGTTTTGCGTTAATGTAGCAAGTTCTGTAAGCAAGCCAATAACTAATAATTGTAGTTGAAAGTGTTAGCAAATAGTACACTATAAGCTGTGAACTTGTTATGTTATCTGCACCGCTTACAACAAAGCGCAAAAACGGTATTGCACACAGCCCAAGTGCTGTTACAACAAGAGAAATTGCAGTTAAAACCTTTTTCAGTGTGTTAAGCAAAACTTGTATATACTTTGTGTCGTTTTGCTCAATAGGCTTGTAAAAACAAAAAGTAAAAGCGCTAATAAGCCCTAAATCTACAAAGGAAAGCACTGTTATAACTGATGTAAAAAGTGCGCTTATACCGAGATATTCTGCGCCCAAAACATTCATGAAAACAATTCTGCCAACAAAACCCATTAATGAGCTTGTGATTGTTGCCCCAGTGCTAAAAACTATATTTTTGCCGGTATTCTCAATTCTAGACATTTAAACTTACCTTTATTTTTAATTATCACCGTGATTTTAGTAAAATCCATTTATAATTCCAAGCAGTTTTTTCGCTACATATTCAGGCGTTGCATCGCTGAATTTCTCTAAAATTTCCTGCTTTGGCACAATTTTTTTTCTGCTTATAAATTCTCTCATCTGCTCAATTATCTCGCTATTCACTGCATTTTTTGAATATAAATTCAGCGCATTACCGTACTTTTCAAAATAAGCAAGGCTTGGGCAATTTTTAATTTGAATTATGTTTAAAACAGGCTTACCATACGCAATCAGCTCTATAACTTTGCTTGGCAACATATTGTCAATCTTGTTACCTATGTTAACAAGAATATCGGCATTTTGCAAGTATTTATACGTTTCTTGCTTTGAAATTTCTCCAAGTAACGTTACATTTTCTTTTATAAAAGCATTGTACTTTTCGTTAAATTCATCTGAAAATGCGCCGTAAATACCGCCGGCAATTGTTAGGTGCACGCTATTGTCATTCAAACTCTTAACAAGCTCATATAAATATTCGGGGCTTCTAATATCGGCATACAAGGAGCCCACATACAAAATATTTATTTTTGTTTCATCGAATGGTTTTTTTCTTTTTTGTTCATCAAAAACAAGGTTTGGAAACTCAAAACAAACAGATTTTCCACCGTAGCGCTCTTTAAAATTATTTGCAAGAAGTTTTGTAGTTATAACCTTGTCAGCTTTTTTTACAGCATTTTTTTCCTGATATAACGTTATTTTATTTTTGTAAATATGGTGATCTGCATAGGGGTCAAACATGTAAATTATTTTTTTGCACCCACATTTTGCCTTGCTAACCGCCTTTGCCGTGTAAAAAGGTGCACTCAGTGATATTATTACATCCACACTATATTTTTTTGCAACTTTTTCAATTTGCCTTTTATATGCACCGGATATAAAATCAACGTTTAAAAGCTTAAAAAAGCCCCTTATACTTAAATGGGGCTTTGATATAAGCTTTAAAATTTTGTGTAGGGGTGTAGCTTTATTCAGCGAAAAATAAAGCTCCCTCACTTTTTCATCTTTATCGTAGAAAAAGCATAAATCGCTTACTTTTTCCTTTTGAAAAGTGTGGTTTAAAAACAATACTTCATTTTCTTTTTCCAGATAAGGCAATAATTTTTTTGCTAAATCGCCAATTACATCGTTTTTTATGTCTGCTCTATCCGTGACAAATAAAATTTTCATTGCTCACCTTTATCAGCTGTTTTTATAAAGTGCCGCTATGTCAATTAACTCTACGTCGTTTAGCGTGTGCCCGTGTTTTAGTGCATCAACAAGCACACTTGCCGTGTCTACGGAGGTTAGGCATGGTATAGAAAGTTCAACGGCTTTACGTCTCATTTTAACGCTGTCCGCTGCAGGGTTGCGCCCTTTAGAAGACGTTGATATAACATAGTCTACCCTGCCACTCTCAAATAAATCAAGTATATTCGGGCGTGCATCACTTATTTTATTAATCTCGTTACATGCAATCATATTTTTGCCAATTACGTGAGCGGTGCCTGCCGTGCCGTAAAGCTTGTAGCCAAGATTTTTCAAATTCCACGCAATATCAATAATTTCTTGTTTGTCAGACTCTTTAACAGTTATGATAACGCACTTATCCTCGCCATCAAGTGGCCTGCGCAAAGTGTAGCCTGCCGCAACAAGCCCTTTCATTATAGCCACTTCAAACGTTTTGGCAATACCCAAAACTTCGCCCGTGCTCTTCATTTCAGGGCCAAGCTGTGTGTCAACATCATGTAGTTTTTCAAAGCTGAAAACAGGCACTTTAACAGCCACAATATCGCTCTCTTTGTAAAGCTCTGTGCCATAGCCCATGTCTGCAAGTTTTTCTCCAAGCATACAGCGCACCGCCAAATCAACCATGGGCACACCCGTTACCTTACTTATGTACGGCACTGTGCGCGACGAGCGCGGGTTAACCTCAATAACATAAACCTCGTTGTTAAAAATAACAAACTGTATGTTCATCAGCCCTATAACTTTCAAATTCTTAGCAAGTCTGCCCGTGTAGTCCACAATAATATCCTTGCAACGCTGTGATATATTTTGCGGTGGGTACACGCTTATGCTGTCGCCCGAGTGCACACCCGCGCGCTCTATGTGCTCCATCATGCCGGGGATTAAAAAGTTCTCGCCGTCACAAATGGCATCAACTTCACACTCTGTACCCATCAAATATTTGTCAACAAGTACTGGGTTTTCAAGCTCATGCGAGGTAATAATTTGCATGTACTCCTTAACGTCTGCGGAGTTGTATGCAATTATCATATTTTGCCCACCCAAAACGTATGACGGACGAAGCAAAACAGGGTATCCAAGCTTGTCGCTCGCCGCAAGAGCCTCTTCGCATGTGTAAATTGTAAGACCTTTTGGGCGCGGTATTCCACACTTTTCAAGCAGTGCGTCAAAGCGCTCTCTGTCCTCTGCCTCGTCTATTGAGTCCGCAGATGAGCCGAGTATTTTTACACCTAGTTTTGTGAGATGTTTAGTCAATTTTATAGCTGTTTGCCCACCAAACTGCACCACACAAGCCCATGGTTTTTCAGTTGCAATTATGTGCTCCACGCTCTCGTCTGTAAGAGGGTCAAAGTAAAGCCTGTCAGCTGTGTCAAAGTCGGTTGATACAGTCTCGGGGTTGTTATTTATAATAACAGCCTCACAGCCATGCTCTTTTAAGCGCCAAACACAGTGCACACTGCAATAGTCAAACTCAATGCCCTGCCCTATTCTTATAGGACCCGAGCCGAAAACTATTACTTTTTTCTTGCCTGTTTTATGCTCTTCTATAAATTGTAGCGCC
The DNA here is from genome assembly GCA_964371675.1 of uncultured Bacteroides sp. Lineage (GTDB taxonomy): Bacteria > Bacillota > Clostridia > Oscillospirales > Ruminococcaceae > Ruthenibacterium. The sequence goes on from CAYJNL010000007.1 coordinate 12,925, forward strand.
TCGTTTTCCTCATCAAAACTTGAGTAGAAATAAGGTGTTTTTGCACTGAATTCAGCCGCGCATGTGTCCACCATTTTGTAGCTTGCCACAAGTTTATTTTTTATGGACTTTTGTGTCAATCTCTCAATAGTTTTATCCATAAAACCATTCAGCTTTGCCTTTTTGTAAAGGTCATCGCTGTCGTCGCCCGCCGCAAGTTTTTCCTCAATTACAGCAAGATTTCTTAGTTTTGATAAGAACCACTTGTCTATTTTTGTTATGTCATAAATTGTATCAAAGCTTACACCGCGTTTTATTGCCTCGTACACTGTAAAGCTTCTGTCGCTGTCACTCAAATGCAGGCGCTCAACAATTTCCTCGTCGCTGTACTCTGCAAGTGTGGGCAGTGTCATGCTCTCAAGCCCAAGCTCCACGCTTGTTACGGCTTTCATCAAGGCGTGCTCAAAGCTATTTGCAATAGCCATAACCTCGCCTGTTGCCATCATTTGTGTGCCAAGCGTCTTTTTAGCATAAACAAATTTATCAAACGGCCATTTGGGGAATTTTACAACGCAGTAATCAAGTGCAGGCTCAAAACAAGCACACGTTTGCCCTGTAACATCGTTGGGTATTTCGTCAAGTGTGTATCCAATTGCAATTTTTGCCGCAACTTTTGCAATTGGATAGCCCGTTGCCTTAGAGGCAAGCGCAGAAGAGCGCGAAACACGTGGGTTAACCTCAATAACGGCATACTCAAAGCTGTCGGGTTTTAGGGCATATTGCACGTTGCAGCCGCCCTCAATACCAAGCTCTGTAATTATATTTAATGCGCTGGTACGCAACATTTGGTATTCTTTATCGCTTAAAGTTTGGCTTGGCGCAACAACAATAGAGTCCCCTGTGTGAACACCTACGGGGTCAAAATTTTCCATGTTACAAACAGTTATTACGTTGCCTTTGGCATCGCGCATAACCTCATACTCAATCTCTTTCCAGCCTGCAATACCCTTCTCAATAAGCACCTGAGTAATAGGTGAAAGCCTTAGCCCATTTGTCGCTATTTCGCGAAGTTTTGCTTCATCTTCACAAATACCGCCACCTGTGCCGCCCATTGTAAATGCAGGGCGCACAATAACGGGGTAGCCAATTTCACGCGCAAACTCAACACAGCCCTCTAAAGTCTCCTCAACACGTGAGGGAATAACAGGCTCTCCAAGTTTATTCATTGTGTCTTTAAAAAGTTGTCTATCCTCTGCTTTATCAATTGTCTCGGGTTTTGCGCCAAGCAAACGCACGCCGCTCTCTTCTAAAAAGCCACTGCGTGCAAGCTCCATAGCAAGGTTTAGCCCTGTTTGTCCGCCCAAATTCGGCAGCACACTATCGGGTTTTTCAATCTCTATAATGCGTTTCAAAACAGTAACATTCATCGGTTCTACGTAAACTTTGTCTGCAATGTTGCCGTCTGTCATAATTGTTGCGGGGTTTGAGTTTAAAAGCACAACTTCAATACCCTCGCTTTTAAGCGCGCGGCAAGCCTGTGTGCCCGAATAGTCAAATTCTGCCGCTTGCCCTATTATTATAGGCCCACTGCCTATTACAAGCACTTTTTTTATGGATAAATCTTTTGGCATTACACATCACCTCTCGCTTTTTTTATCATGCTTACAAACTCATCAAAAAGGTATTCAGTGTCTGCAGGTCCACCGCAAGCCTCCGGGTGGAACTGTACAGTAAAACATGGAAAATTGTTGTATCGCACACCCTCAACAGTCTTGTCGTTTGCGTTGATGTGGCTTATTTGCACCTTGCTTGTGTCCACAGTGTCATTCAATACGGCATAACCGTGGTTTTGGCTTGTAATATATGTTCTATCGTTGTTAAAATCTGTAACGGGTTGGTTTACACCCCTGTGCCCATACTTTAATTTTTTTGTTTTTGCACCTTGCGAAAGTGCCATTAGCTGATGCCCAAGGCAAATCCCGAAAATTGGTATGTTAAGGTTTGCAATGTTCGGCAATTCTTTTATTATTTCTGTGTTTTCTTCAGGGTCTCCGGGGCCGTTTGAGAGCATTATTCCGTCTAATTTCATTTGTGCAAGCTTGCTTGCGCGTGTGTAGGCAGGCACAAGTGTAACCTTGCAGTCTCTGTTTACAAGGTTGCGTAAAATGTTTGTTTTATAGCCAAAATCAAACAGTGCAACGTGATATTTACCACTTTCATTAAAAACTTCGCACTCGTTTACAGTAACATTTTTAACTGCATTTTCAACGCGGTAATTTTTAATTTTCTCCATAAGCGCACTGTCTGCAAGCGCACTCTCGGCACTGTCATAATCAGTAGTAACAGCGCCGTTCATAACACCGCTTTCACGTATAATTCTTGTTAATTTACGTGTGTCAACACCGCTAACACCTATAATGTTTTGCTGTTTCAAATAATCATGTATTGTTTTTGCACATCGAAAATTTGACGGTTCATCGCAAATTTCACGCACAATATAGCCAAACGCCCATATTTTTCTGCTCTCTGCATCTTCGCCGTTAACGCCGTAGTTGCCGATAAGCGGATACGTTTGCGTTATAATTTGCCCATAGTAACTAGGGTCTGTCAAAGTTTCTTCGTAGCCACACATGCCCGTGTTGAACACAACCTCTCCAACACTTGTGCCTGTTGCACCGAAGTTTTCCCCCTCAAAAACTGTACCGTTTGACAGTATAATAAAAGCTTTTGCCATTTTTTACCTCCACGTGGTTATATGTATAGTCAAACCAACTTAAAATTTTCTGCTACCCGGCTTCACAACAGGCATTTTACCCTCTTTGCAAATCGGGCATTCTTCTGCTGTGTATGTGTCTAAATTCAGCTCAAGCGCGCTTGCAATTACAGGTATCGGGCTTGTGCCTTTGCTCCTGTCAGTTACGCAAGCAATGCCCACGCACACACCGCCCCATTCCTCGATAACACGTTTTGTTTCAAGGCTGGATATACCTGTTGTCACAACGTCTTCCATAATTAGGCATTTTTCGCCCTCTTTTATCTCAAAGCCGCGGCGCAGTGTCATAACATTGTCAACGCGCTCTGTAAAAATTGACCTTATTCCCATTTGTCTGCCAAGCTCATACGCGTACACAATGCCACCCATTGCAGGCCCAACAATTACATCAATGTCGCTATCTTTTAGTTTTTGCGCCACAGTTTCAATAACAATTGCTGTTTTATCAGGATATTGTTGTAACTTTGCCATTTGGCAATATGCGTTTGAGTGGCGACCGCTCGATAGCAAGAAATGCCCCTCTAAAAAAGCATCACATTCTTTTAAAATATCTAAATTTTTGCTCATAATAATCTCCATTCTTTATGTGTTTAGTATTTTAATTTAAACAAACATCAAAACCGCAACCGACAACACTAAAAGCACTGCATATACAATTTTGTTCCAATTAAATACACGCATTGCGCCGAAAGCTGACGTCGGGTAGACAGTCACGATTCTTATTACCATTAAAACTTTTAGCGTAATTGTAATTAAATTTCTACTCTCTCCCAAAAGTACCATCACAAGGATAAACAGTATTGACAACACCCATGTAGCTAGTGAAACTATCGCCATATCGCGTTTAAATTCACTCGATTTCTCATATTTTTCAGGATACCAACTGCCTATTGCAGGGAAAAGCCCACCAAAACTTATATTGAGTATTGGTATTGCAAGCCCACCGTTTATAAACCTAAATTTCCACTTTCGCTTTGTGAAAAGCGTGCCTAAAAAACCTGTTAAAACGTTAAAAGTGAGCACTATTGCTAGAGAAATTGCATTTTGCAAATAATTATCATCAATTGTAAAAGATGATAATAAAACAACTATTACATTAAAAAGCAAAAATGCTGTTATTTGTGCCGCTGTTCCGCTCTCTTTTACCTCTGGTTTTTTCGTTTTAGAAATGAGATAATAATCCATACCAATAGCTATAAAGGCAGGTGTGAAAAAGTAGTGTTTTAAAAAGCCTGCAAGCCCAAATTCTTTAACAAGCCCCACTACACCAATTCTCTCATAGCCGTTTTTCAAAAACAAGCTCCAAGATGCAACATTGTCATCTTTCACAATGGCAGACTGTGTGTCACAACCTTGCTCCCACAAAAATTTTGTTGTCGCTTCGTACAGTTTACTGCCCACACCTTTTCCACTGTAATCAGGGTGTACAAAAGCGTAATCTATGTAGGCATTTTTCAAGTTGCCGCAAGCCATAAATTTATACAATATAGCGCCAGCAATTTTGCCGTCAACCTCTGCAACAATGCCAAGCTTTGGCTTGCTTATAAAAAGCGATTCAGGAAAACTAAAAGCTTTTTGCGCAATACTAGTAACTTCTCTGTGGTCATCAGTGGTCATTTCACGTGTGGTAATCTCCAAAAAATCACCTCGCATCGTTTTAATTTATGTCAGTGTGCAAACACTCTGTGTCAATTCTAAAAGCAAACATCACGATTTATCGCGTTTAAACCCTTGCACAGCCTCTTATCTCGTCTAAACTTGCAACTTTATTTTCTGCCATCCACTCTTCAATGCCAATTGCTATGTCACTGCAAGCACTAGGGTTTGTAAAGTTTGCCGTGCCAACTTGCACAGCTCTTGCGCCCGCCATTATAAACTCAATTGCATCTTGCGCGGTGTATATGCCACCAAGCCCCACAACCGGCACTTTTACTGCACCGCAAACTTGGTAAACCATGCGCAGCGCAATCGGCTTTATTGCCGCGCCCGATAGCCCTGCAAACACATTATTAAAAACGGGTTTGCGCTTATTTATGTCAATAGCCATTGCTTGAAAAGTGTTGACAAGGCTTATTCCGTCCGCACCTTGCTCCTCACAAGTAAGCGCCATTTCAACTATGTTTTCAGCGTTTGGGCTGAGCTTTACAATAAGCGGTTTTGCAGTGCATTTTCTCACACGCGCCACAACTTCTTTTGCACTTTGCGCTTTAACACCATACGCAATGCCGCCCGCTTTTACGTTGGGGCAACTTATGTTAAGCTCTATAAAATCAACGCTTGTGGCATCTAAAAGCCTCGCACCCTCTTCATAATCCTCTATAAGCCCACCGCCAAGATTTGCCATTGTGGCAGGGCCAAGTCCTGCCATTTCATTAAGCTCATTTTCAATAAAGTGCGCTATACCGGGGTTTTGCAAGCCTATTGAATTAATCAACCCTGACGGTGTCTCAAAAAGGCGCGTACCCTCGTTACCGTATTTTGCGTTAATTGTAAGCCCTTTGCCACTAATTGCGCCAATTTTTGTCATGTCGACAATTGCGCCATACTCACTGCCAAAACCAAATGTGCCGGACGCCGCAATTACAGGAGAATTCAGCTTTTTACCACAAAGTGTTGTCTCAATTGAAGTCATAAACAGCACCTCCCTCAAACACAGGCCCATCTTTGCATACGCACAGCGGTTTTTCTCCGCTTTTTTGTGAAGATTTGCATGTGCAACCAAGACATGCACCAAGCCCGCAAGCCATTTTTTCCTCTTTGCTAACCCACACGGGCACGTTATGCTCCATGAAAATTTTCGCAACTTTTTGCATCATAATTTCAGGTCCACACGTGCACGCCGCACCACAGAGGTTTGGGTCAATCAAATCTGTCACATAACCTTTGTATCCTGCCGCTCCTGTCTCTGTCGAGACCTCCACGCGCTCACAGAGTGGCATAAGATTTTCTATGCCAAAAGGAAAATTCCTAAACCCACCGTAAAAAACCACTTGCGCACCTTTTTTGTGCAGTTCTGCCACAAGCATGTATAGTGGTGCAACGCCAATGCCGCCGCCCACAACAGCAACGGGTTTGCCGTTTGCTGACTTTATAATTTCGTCCACATTAAAACCTTTGCCAAGTGCACCTGTAAGTTTTAATTTATCACCTTTTTTTAGCTTCGCAAACTTGTTTGTGCCTGTACCTTTCACCTCATATAGAAAGCTAAGTTCACCATTTGCGCTATCGTAAAAATGCACACTTATCGGGCGCGACAAGGTTGGCTCTGCATCAAAAGTCCATGCTCTTAGCATAAAAAATTGCCCTGCAAGTGCATTAACATCGGTTTTCTTATCTACAAGCACTTTCATTAAATAAATGTTTTCATGCTCACAATTATTTTGTAAAACTTTTGCCTCAAAGCTTTTTGCAAGCGTCATGAATATCTCCTTTCATGCGCACACATTCGTTGTATGCTGCCTCATCAAAGTTAACTCCGTCTTGTTTTTTATAAGCAAGCAAAACACTGCGGCTTGAGTTAACAACACCGCCGTTTTTGTCTTTGTCAAGATACTGCGCAATGTCCTCTGCCTTGCCGCCTTGTGCACCGTAGCCGGGTATTAAGAAAAAGCTGTCTTTATATTTTCGCCTTATCTCTTTTGCCTCTTCAATATGTGTGCCGCCTATTACAAGCCCAAGTGAGGAGTAACCGCTTTTACCCATATAATCTTTGCCTACTGCATTTAGCTTGTCACCCACAAGGTCATAAACATGGCGATTATCCGCAAGTTTTTCATATTCAAAGTCTTTTGCGCCCTCGTTTGACGTTCTGCACAGCGCAAAAACTCCTTTGCCGTTTTTCTCCATATAAGGTGTGTATGGAGATATAGAATCTAGCCCCATATACGGCGATAATGTTATAAAATCTGCTTCAAAATCGCCCTCAAAATGTGCCTTTGCATACATTTGAGCCGTGTTTGCAATGTCGCCCCTTTTTATGTCTGCAATTGTGAGAAGATTTTGATTTTTAAGGTAGTCAAGCGTGTTTTTATACGCAAGCATTCCGTCAAGCCCAAGCGCCTCATAATATGCAATTTGCACTTTAAAACAACCTGCTACATCTTTTGTTGCATCTATTATTTTCTTGTTAAATTTGAAAACATTTTCACCTTTTGTCTTAGTATTATCAATAAAATCGCTCGGCAAATAAGAAAAATCAGTGTCTACACCAACGCAAACAGGTCCTTTTTTCTCAACCGCCTCGAATAATTTGTCCATATTTGTCATTTTCCCACATTCCTTTCAGCTGTTATTTTTCATTAATAAAATCTTGGGCAGAGATTGGCAATAAATTTTGTCCGTAATTTAAAGAAAAAGGTTTCTCACGCAGAAATACGGCAAAATAACTGCCAATTTTGTTAATTGTTTAGTTGACAGAGCAATATTATGCTTTAAATGTTACTTTTCCGTCTTTTATTGTCATTAGCACCTTACCTTGCAGTTTTTCGCCGTCAAAAGGTGTGTTTTTGCTCTTGCTGTGTAATTTTTCTGCATCGACCTTGTACTCTGCGCTTAAATCCACAAGCACAAAATCAGCGTCATATCCTATTTCAATTTTGCCTTTATTTATACCCATTATTTTCGCAGGTTTTTCGCTCATCATCTTGCTTAAAGCTTCAAGCTGCACACCATTTTCAACGCAAAGCTTTTTATAGCAAGCCCCAAAAGCTGTCTCCAACCCTACAAGCCCCGGGGTGCCTTTTAGCTTTTCCTCTTTTGTGTGTGGTGCGTGGTCTGTTGTAATGGCATCTACTTCACCTTTTTTTATTGCGCTTATTATAAAATCAACATCTGCTTTTTGTCTTATCGGCGGGTTAACACGGTAGTCATTGTCGTAAAACCAAATGTGGTGCGGTGTAACTTCACATGTAACTTGTGTACCCTCATTTTTTGCGCGGATTATCGCACAAAGTGCTTCTTTTGTGCTAACGTGGCACATGTGTAATTTCGCGCCTGTGTACTGCGCAAGGTGTAAATTGCGCACAGTTTCAATATTCTCTGCAAGCCTGTAATCTTCACCGCTAACATCCATATCTTCTGCATGGCTTAGTACTGTTAAATTTTTGGCTCTCGCCTTTTGCATAGCTTTAAACATAACTTTATTGCTCTGCACACCTTTTCCATCATCGCTTATAAAGATAATGTCATCTGTTAAATCATCAAGGTGGTTTAACGTATTACCGTCAAAATTTTCTGTTATTGACACACACTGGTTAACTTTGCACAGGCCTATTTTATCCGCAGTTTGCATAACCTCTTTTGCAATTTGTGCATTTGAGCACACAGGGTTTGTGTTTGCCATGCAAGTTACATATGTGTAACCGCCTGCTGCCGCCGCAAGGCTACCTGTTTGTAGGTCCTCTTTATATTCAAAGCCCGGTGTGCGAAAATGGCAGTGCAAATCTATAAACCCGGGCAAGATTGTATGGTTTTGTGCATCAATAACTTCATGTCCATTAGCACAAAATTCAGTTTCGTTGCAAAAAACAGCTGATATAATGCCGTTTTCTACTAAAACATTAATTTGCTTACCATTTGCTGTTTTTGCGTTTTTTATTAACATAAGCTCTCCTGTTATCAATAGATATTAATGTAACAAAATTTTACATTTGGCTATAAAAAAACTTTTCCCTAAAAAAGGGAAAAGTTAATAACAAAACAAATAATAAAAAGAAAACAAAAAGCCGCTGATATACATTTTTGTTTTGGTGTGTACTTCCCCGGCATTTTATAATTCTCCTTACTTTTTATTGTAATATCTAAAATGCACTGCATAATGGCAATTTTTTTAGCCCTGTGCATCTACCTACTTATTCCTTTTATTTTAACATTTTTTAATTATATTGTCAATGTCACACTCATGTAAAATATACTCATTTGTAACGCTGTTTTTGTTAATATAATCCGCATAGCAAACTTTATTCGCACCATAAAGCATCGCTATACCGCGCTTAACTCCGTCTTTGCGCGCAGTTAACTCATTTTCATTTAAAAATTTTGCCATAGTGCCTAAATTTCCATCTTTTATTTGTAAAATCGGCGGCAGTTTGCCTGTGGAGTTTATACAAAGCCTGTCACGTACCATTTCATCACGTAGCAGTTTTTCATCTACTCCTTGCATTTTGGAGAGGCTTGTGTACAAAAAGGCCGTATATACGTTTAAATCCACACCATGCGCAGTTAACCCCGCACTTACTGCCTTTTGCCCTAAACTAGCATAAAAATCAAAAGGTGCCTGCCCTGTGCACTTTATTACATAATCCGCTGTGTGCCTAAAACGCCCTGTGTTGTACATTCTCTCAAGTTCGTTTTCACAAAATTCTATCGTTTGCAAGTCTTTTTCTGAGAGCCATGGTGTGCTCTTTACTTGATACGGCGGTGTTTTGTTATACTCGCACTCAAAATCACTTGGGTTTTCGCTCATTGCACTACCGTGTAAAATTTTCAAAAAACCAAGCTGCATTACATGCGCATTTAGCGCATAGCCAATGTTAAAGCTGTTTTTAAAGGAGGTTAAATCTTCATATTTTAGCCCTGCTATAAGGTCAATATGCACGTGGATGTTACCAAAGCTCATAAGCTTTGTAACGTTTTTCCGCACTTTTTCTGTGTTTGTAACACGCATTATCGCCTTCAATGTGTCCTCGTTAAAAGACTGCATACCAATTTCAAGCTGCACTGCTGCGTGTGGCATTTGTTTTAATATGTCAAGCGTATCTTGTTTTAAAATGTCTGCTGCAATCTCAAAGTGAAAACACACGTTTTTACTTATTTTTCCGCCGTAGTTGTCCAGTATAAATTTTAATATACTATTTGCATGGTTTGCATTTGCATTAAACGTTCTATCAACAAATTTTACTGTTTTTGTGCCACTGTTTGACAGCTTAATTATATTGTCAAAAACAGTATTCAAGCTAAAATATCGCGGTTTCCCACACCTGCCTGACAGGCAAAATGCACAGCTGTATGGGCAGCCTCTGCTTGCTTCAATGTATGCTATTCTGCCATTTACCGCATTAATATAGTCGTTTGTAATGGGGTTTGGGGCATCGCCCTCAAGCACACATGGCTTATTTGTAAAACTCTTTGTGCACAAACCGCTTATGCTGTCTTTATTTATGGTTTCACCGCTTGCAATGCTATAAAAAAGCTCTGCAAAACTGTGCTCACCCTCGCCGGACAGCACAAAATTAACAAACGCATTTTCAGCTAAAATGTCTTTTGCATTGTAGCTAACCTCGGGCCCACCTAGCACAACTGCTGTGGTTTTGCTTTTTTGCTTTATTATTTTTGCCAACTTAAGCGTTTGATCAATGTTCCAAATATAACAGCTAAAACCCACAACTATAGGGCTTTCTTTCAATATCTCCTCAGCAATTTGCTCTGCATTTTCTTTTGCATTTTGCACGGTTTTCTCAAAAACCACTGTATTCAACGTTATATCATCTTGTTTTTGTGTGTTTTGTAGTGCCTTAACGCCTGCCGCAAGGCACCACGGCGCAAGAGATGCGTGAACATACTTTGCGCTTAAAACACATAAAACAGCGTTAAACTGCATTAATTACTCGCCTTTTTCCAGTTTTTTATTTAATTTAGCAATAACTGTAACAGGTAGGCTGTATAGGTTAATAAAGCCCTCTGCGTCTGTTTGGTCGTAAATCTCATCTTCACCAAATGTTGCAAGCGCCTCGCTGTAAAGGCTGTATGGTGAGGTTGTGCTTGCAGGGATTATGTTGCCTTTGTACAGTTTCAGCTTAACATCGCCCGTAACATTTTTTTGTGTCTCTGTAACAAATGCTGACATAGCCGTGCGCAGTGGTGTGTACCACTTGCCGTTGTAAACAAGGTCTGCAAATTTGTGCGAAATCTCTTGTTTAAAGTGCATTGTATCTTTGTCAAGGCAAAGCATTTCAAGCTGGCGGTGTGCAAAATAAAGTATTGAGCCACCGGGTGTTTCATAAACGCCACGGCATTTTATGCCTACAAGACGGTTTTCAACTATGTCAATTATGCCTACACCGTTTCTGCCACCTATTTTGTTTAGCTCTACTATTAGCTCGCTTGCTTTCATGTTTTTTCCGTCAAGCATTGTGGGCACGCCTTTTTCAAAGTGAATTGTAACATACTCTGCTTTGTCGGGCGCTTGCTCAGGGCTAACGCTCATCTCCAAAAAGCCCTCTTTGTTGTAAGTCGGCTCATTAGCAGGGTCTTCTAAATCAAGCCCCTCATGAGATAGATGCCACAAGTTTTTATCTTTTGAATAGTTTGTCTCTCTGTTTATTTTTAGCGGAATATCGCGAGCTATTGCGTATTCAATCTCTTCTTCTCTGCTCTTAATATCCCATATGCGCCAAGGTGCAATTATGTCAATTTCAGGTGCAAGCGCTTTTACAGACAGCTCAAAACGCACTTGGTCGTTGCCCTTGCCTGTACAGCCGTGGCAAATTGCGTCTGCTCCCTCTTCTTTAGCAATTTCTACTAGCCTTTTTGCCATTGGTGGGCGCGCAAAGCTTGTGCCAAGAAGGTATGTGTCCTCATATTTTGCGCCTGCTTGCAGTGTTGGGATTATGTAATCATCAACAAATTCGTCTACCAAATCCATAATATATAGCTTTGATGCGCCCGTTTTTATTGCTTTTTCCTCTAGTCCCTCAAGCTCTGACTCTTGCCCTACGTCTCCGCAAGCCGCAATAACCTCACAGTTATCAAAATTTTCTTTAAGCCAGGGTATAATAATAGATGTGTCTAGCCCACCTGAGTAAGCAAGCACTACTTTTTTGTATGCTTTTTTAAGTTTTTCCATTTTAATAATCTCCTTTTTTACAAAACTTTTGATAAAAATGTTTTTAACCGCTCGTCTTTTGGGTTATTAAATAAGCCCTCGGGCGTATTTTCTTCTTTTATAAGCCCCTCGTCCATGAAGAGCACTCTCGTTGATACTTCTTTTGCAAAGCCCATCTCATGTGTTACAATAACCATCGTCATACCGTCATTTGCAAGCTCTTTTATAAGGTCAAGCACCTCGCCCACCATCTCGGGATCAAGTGCGCTTGTTGGCTCGTCAAAAAGCATAACGTCGGGGTTCATAGCAAGCGCACGCACAATTGCAACGCGCTGTTTTTGCCCACCTGACAGCATACTCGGGTATGTATCGGCTTTTTCAAGAAGCCCAATTCTTTCAAGCAAATTTTCAGCCACTTTGTTTGCCTCTTCTTTGCTCATAAGCCCAAGCTCAACAGGTGCAAACGTTATATTTCCACGCACTGTAAAATTTGGGAACAAGTTAAAATGCTGAAAAACCATGCCCATTTTGCGCCTTACAACGTCAATATTGCATTTGGGGTCTGTTATGCACTCGCCTTCAAAATACACATCGCCGCCACTTGGCTTTTCAAGTAAGTTTAAACAACGCAAAAATGTACTCTTGCCGCTGCCCGAAGGCCCTATGATAGCAACCTTTTCGCCTTGATTTATTACTTGGTTTATGCCTTTAAGCACATGGTTGTCGCCGAAAGTTTTTTCAAGATTTCTAACGTCTATCACTTTGTGAAAGCCTCCTCTCCATTGCGCCGACACCTTTTGTTATAAACATAACGAGAACCAAATAAACAAGTGCCGCCGCAAGCAGTGGTGGAAATGGGTCATACGTTTGGCTACGTATAATATCAGCGCCTTTTGTAACGTCTCTAAGCGCAATATAGCCTACAATAGACGTTTCTTTAAGCAGTGCTATAAACTCATTACCAAGTGCCGGGAGAACATTTTTAATGCCCTGTGGCAACAAAATTTTGCGCATTGTAATGCTGTAAGGCAAGCCCAAACTGCGCCCTGCCTCCATTTGCCCTGGGTCAATATTAGTTATGCCGCTTCTGAAAATCTCGGCAAGATAAGCGCCCGAGTTAATGCCAAAAGTTATAATTGCAACGGCAACTTTGCCGGGGTCTACCGTTGTGAAAACAACAAAATACATTATTAAAAGCTGTACCATTACAGGTGTGCCGCGCACAATTGTTAGGTAAACTTTAAAAATTTTATCAAGCGCTTTTATTACAAACCCACACTTATCCGCCTTGTCGTTAGTAACGCGCACCATTGCCACAATTGCACCAATAATTGTGCCTACTATCAGCGAAAAAAATGTTACAATAAGTGTATTTTGCAAACCGCTTACTATGTAAAGCCATCTGTCTTCCGCAATAAAATTCAAGTAAATATGTTGTTCGAAAAATTCCTGCACAAAATCACCGTCCCTCTCAACTGCACTTATAATATAATTATACAACTTATTTATAAAAAAGTCGATATGTATATTAAACACATTTTTATTATATTTTTTTATAAATATGCGACGTCGATGCTTAACATCAACGCCGCAATTTTAATCATATAACGCTATTATTTAAGCACGATGATTGATTGAATACCTGTGCAGTAGCTCTCTGTGAAGTCAATATTTTGTAGTCTGTCTTCTGTAACTGTCATGCCTGCTGCGCCAAAATCAGCTTTGCCGCTTTGAACAGCCGGGATAATTGAGTCAAACTCCATGTCTTCAATAACAAGCTCATAGCCTAGTTTGTCGCAAATAGCTTTTGCAAACTCTGCGTCAATACCAACAATTTCCTCGCCCTCATAGTACTCATATGGTGGGAAGTAAGCGTTAGTTGCCATTGTTAGCTGTCCATTAGGATACTCTGTGCCCTCAGGTGTAACGTAGCCCTCTGCGCCCTCAACACCGTTGATGTATTTGTCTAAAATAGCATCAAGTGTGCCGTCTTCTTTAATTTCAGCAATTGCTGTGTTAAATTGCTCTGTCATGTCTGCGTTGTCTTTGCTTATGCAGATAGCATAATCTTCAACAGCAAACTCTTCAGGAACAATTGTCATCTCCGGGTTGTTCTCAACATAAACTTTTGCAGGCTCGTTATCAATGATAACAGCATCAAGCTTGCCCGATTTTAGTGCCAAAACAGCATCTGCGCCTTTTGCGTATTGCTCAATTGTTGCCTCGGGGATGTCTGCTGCGTAAATGTCGCCTGTTGTGCCAAGTTGAACACCTATTGTTTTGCCCTCAAGGTCTGCAACCGATGCAATCATTGGTGCTGTTTCCTCAGCAGGTGTCTCTTCTGTTGTTGTCTCTGTCTCTGTTGCAGCTTCTGCCGGCTCCTCTGCCGCAGGTGCTGTACAGCCCACAAAAGTAAGCATTAGCATTAATGCAAACATTAGTGCAAGTAATTTTTTCATATTTTTTCTCCTCTTTAATAAATAAGCTTTTTGTGAATAACAATTTATTAATATGTATATTCACATATTGTAATAACATTATAATAGTATATTTATACATTGTCAATGATTATTTATACATTTTTGCATTTTTGGTAATTCATCTTAAATAATCTGTACTCAACTGCAAAATTTGTGCATTAATGCTTACTTTTACTTACTGTTCGCCAAAAATACAACAACTATTAGGCTGAAATCATAGCAGAAACCTTGCATTTTTTATCATTTTCATTGCATTTTCTTAACCTTTTTATAGTTAAAAGCTCTTTTTCCTTGTCTACACAAACCATAAAACGGCTACTTTTGTAATTTTTTTCAATAATTTTATCAGCCAAAAGGCTAACAACATGTTTTGACACAAGCTTTTGCATACCACGTGCACCCATGCCGTTTTGCTCATTTATTTTTGCAAGAAATTGCGGCACTTCTTTTTTGTGCTTTAGTTCAATTCCACTAAGCAGCGCCTGTTTCTCAAACTTTACAACCATATCTTCCGCTATTTTTGCAAGTGATATTGTATCGAGAGGTTTAAAAACAAGCACTTCGTCCAGCCTTGCTATTAGCTCGGGCTTGAAAGTATTTTTAACTTGCGCTAGGGCATTTTTTTGCATATTGTTTTCAAGGTGGCTTTTGCCACCAAAACCAAGTGCGTTTTGCATAAACACTTCTTTTGCACCCACGTTAGAGGTCATAATTATAAGCGTGTTTGTAAAATCAACTTTTCTGCCCTCACTGTCCGTCAACTTACCATAGTCGAGAATTTGCAGTAAAATGTTACTCATATCGTGGTGCGCTTTTTCAATCTCGTCAAAAAGCACCACGCTGTATGGGTTTTTGCGCACAGCACGTGTTAACTGCCCTCCCTCGTCATGCCCTTTGTAACCCGGTGGCGCTCCTATTAACCTGCTTATTGTGTGCTTTTCTGCGTATTCAGACATGTCAAAGCGTATTAAATTTTTCTCACTTGAAAAATACTCTGTTGCCACCGCTTGTGCTAAAGAGGTTTTGCCCACACCCGTTGGCCCGAGGAATAAAAACGAGCCTATCGGCTTGTTTTCTGCATTCAGCCCTGTGCTTGCTCTTTTCAAAATAGCGGACACATTTTCAATAACATGCTCCTGTCCAATAACTTTTTTGCTTAGTTTTTCAGCTATTTTGTAAAGTTTCTCCGTCTTTTGGGGCATTATTTTTTCTTTTGGCACACCACTCTGTCTTGCGCATACTTCTGCTATATTTTCAGCTGTTATGCGCCTTTTGTTTACCATATCTTTATATGTTTTTATACCTATTTGAGATTTAGCACACGCCTCGTCAATTAAATCAAGCGCTTTATCAGGCAGAAATTTATCATTTAGATATCTTACGCTTAGGTTTACAGCTTCCTGCATAACGTTTTCATCAAAAATTACATCGTGATATTCTTCGTATTTTGTTTTAACCCCGTTTAAAATTTCAACAGCAAGCTGTGCACTTGGTTCTTCTACAATAATTTTACCAAAGCGCCGCTCCATTGCTGTGTCTTTTTCAATTGTCTTGCGGTATTCCTCAAAGGTAGTTGCACCTATAATTTGCAGTTCTCCTCTCGCAAGCATTGGCTTTAAAATTCCGCACGCATCAATACCTCCCTCTGCCGCTCCTGCGCCCATTATCATGTGTATTTCATCAATAAAAAGCACAACATCGCTATTATTTACAGCCTCATTAAGCACCATTTTAAAGCGCTCTTCAAAGTCTCCCCTATACTTTGTTCCTGCCACCATTGCGGCAATGTCAAGTGCATATATTTGCTTGTTTTTCAAGTTTTGCGGTACTTCTCCACGCACTATTTTTTGGGCTAGCGCCTCTATTATAGCAGTTTTCCCCACGCCCGCCTCACCCACAAGGCATGGGTTGTTTTTTCTTCTTCGGCACATAACTTGTTCAACACAAAGCAGTTCTTCCTCGCGCCCCATCACAGGGTCAAATTTTCTTTCATACGCCATTTGTGTTAGGTTTCGTGCATATTTTGCAATGTTTTGCGCAGGCTGTTTAATGCTTATTTTAGGCTGAATATTAAAGCCACTTACCCCCTCCGACAACATTTTACACTCTCTTACAAGCTGTGCTACATCTACATTTTCCTCAAGCAAAATTTTCACCGCAGTGCTACCGTTAAAGCTTAATAGAGCTATTGCAAGGTGCGCCTCGTTTGCTTTTTCACAGTTTTCGGCGCTTGCTTGATTTGTTGCACTGTCTAGGCAATCAGTCAGTGAATATGAAAAGTCATCAGGGCTAAGCTTACTCTTCACACCCTTGCCCGAGAGTGCAAAAATTTTATCAAGCGTGTTTCTGTAATTTAACTTTAAATACAACATTTTAACAACCTGATTTTTTGTACTTGTGCACAAAAGTGACAGCAAGAGGTGCTCTGTACCAACATATAGTGCACCTAGGTTTTCTGCCTGCTTTATTGCGGAATTTAGAATTTTATTACATTCCTTTGTAAAATTAGCAAAGCCATACATTTATATAAATCTCCGTTTCGTTTTATTATACATGAGTATGGGCTCAAATAATTGTTTTAAAACAAAACGTGAAAATGTTGTTTTCTTTTAATTTATATCGTATAATGTACATTGTATAAAAGTGCAAAGGAGAATATCATGAAATACGTCATTGTTATAGGGGACGGTATGGCGGATAACCCTGTGCCATCTCTAGCAAACAAAACACCTTTAGAGATAGCTGAAAAAGATTGTATTGACACACTTGCAAAAAAAGGGCAAATGGGCACTGTGCGCACAGTACCAAACGGTGTCAGCCCAGGTAGCGATACTGCCTTTTTATCAATTTTCGGCTATAATCCGTTAAAATTTTACTCAGGGCGCAGCCCACTTGAGGCGGCTGGCAGTGGCATTGTGCTAAACGAGGGCGAGGTATCTTACCGCTGCAACATGGTTGCACTGGAGGACAGCGACAAAAATTTTGAGGATAAAGCTATACTTTCACACAGCGGTGGCTCAATTGAGGGCGAGCAGTCAGACGAGCTACTCTCGGCACTGCTTGAAAACGCAGAGTTTGCCGCCGCCGCAAAGAAAAACAACATTGTTTTTCACCCTGCAACGTCATTTAGGCACATAGCTGTACAGCAAAACGCAAACCTTGACGGCTTTTGTGCCACACCACCGCACGACCATTTGGGAGAGGTAATAAAAGAGTTATTGCCAAGCGGTGGCTCTGCTTCTGAGGGTTTGAAAGAACTTATGAAAATGGCGCACAGCATACTTGATAAGCACCCCATTAACGAAAAGCGACGCAGTGAAAACAAACTACCTGCAAACGGCATTTGGTTTTGGGCAGAGGGCAACGCAATTATTTTGCCGTCTTTTGTGCAAAAACACGGCAAAAAAGGCATGGTAGTAAGCGCAGTTCCGCTTGTGCGCGGCATTGGCACTCTAGCAGGCTTTGACTTTGTTGAGGTGGACGGCGCAACAGGAGAGCTAGACACAAACTTTGAGGGCAAAGCGCAGGCAGTGTTAACAGCGCTAAAAGACGGTTACGACATAGCCTTTTTGCATGTGGAAGCGCCTGATGAGTGCACGCACAACGGCGACTTAGAGGGTAAAATAAAGGCAATTTCTTGGCTTAGCAGCAGAGCGGTTGCGCCACTTATTGCAGGGCTTGATGAAATTGGAGACGACTACCGCATACTTATTTTGAGCGACCATAAAACGCTTATTGCAACACGCGGACATGACGGAGAGCCCGTACCTTTCATTATATATGACAGCAGAGGCTGTGAAAATGCGTCCGGTCTTGCATATAGCGAAAAAAATGCTGAAACAGGTGAGTTTTTTGAAGAAGGGCATTGTTTGCCTGATGTTTTGTTTGAGACTTTTTAGATATATGAATTTATAACAATTTAAAGCGGTAGTTGACAAATTGTCAACTACCGCTTTTATATATTTATTTAAAATAAAGGTCACTAGTCGGGAAAATAGGCTCACATGTATAATTTATACCAAGTTTCAAAAACGTTGCTCCGTCGCTTTGGGTTATCATGTCAGAGCAATGTGCCTCACAGCCTTTTAGCAGTGGCAACTTGCTCAAAGCAAGTGCGGTTGCAGGGTTTGTAACAGCTGAAATTGACAGTGCTTGCAATACCTCTTCCAGTTTTAAAACAGGGTATCTACTGCCCAAAATCTCTTGTTTCATCTTTATTATGGGTGATAAAACTATCGGTGATATGAGCATTATCTCATCATCTATGCCCGAGAGTTGCTTTATTGAGTTTAAAACAACTGCCGCTGTGCTGTTCATAAGCTCCGAGGATTTGCCCGTTATTATCTCACCGCTCGGCAATTCAATTGCTACTGCACTGCACTCACCCTCTACTGCTTTGTCATTAGCCGCTTTTACAACATTTCTATCCCCTGGCGTAAGCTGCAAGTTGCTCATTAACATTTCAATTCTCTTACATGTCTCAATGTCACATCTGCCGTGTTTATAATCGTTTTGCGCCTTGTACCATCTTCTTATTATCTCTTGGCATGCGGCATATCTTACAGCCTTGTCGTCTATTATGCAGTTGCCAATCATGTTAACGCCCATATCTGTGGGAGATTTGTATATATCCTCGCCCAAAATACGTTTCAAAATCTCTTTAACAACGGGAAACGCTTCTATATCACGGTTGTAATTTATCGTAGTTTCACCATATTCTGCTAGGTGGAATGGGTCAATCATGTTAACATCTTTGAGGTCTGCCGTTGCCGCCTCATACGCAATGTTAACAGGGTGGCTAAGTGGTAAATTCCAAACAGGGAATGTCTCATACTTTGCATAGCCTGCTTTAACACCTCTTTGATGCTCGTGATAAAGCTGTGAAAGGCATGTTGCAAGCTTGCCACTGCCCGGCCCCGGTGCTGTAACTACAACGATAGGGCGCGAAGTTTCAATATACGGGTTAGCACCATAGCCCTCTGCGGAAACAATGGTGTCTACATTGGACGGATAGCCCTTTGTTAAGGTGTGCATGTAAACACGCTCTCCGCGCATTTCAAGTTTTTTCTTAAAAACCTCTGCAGATGGCTGTCCCGAAAACTGCGTAATAAGCACGCTGCTTATATAAAGCCCCAGTTTTCTAAGCGTGTCAATAAGCCTTAATGAATCAAGGTCATACGTGATGCCTATGTCGGAGCGCACTTTGTTTTGCTCAATTGCCTTTGCACTAATGCAAAAAATAATCTCGGCATGGTCTTTCATCTCACACAGTAGTTTTGACTTGCAGTTGAGGTCAAAACCGGGCAAAACGCGTGCGGCATGGTAATCATCAAAAAGTTTACCACCAAATTCAAGATAAAGTTTATTGTCAAATTTTTCAACTCTTTGTCGTATTCTTGTTATTTGCTCTTTTATGTATGCTTCGTTATTAAAACCTGTTTTTATCATAAACTTCCTTTCGATTATCTATTTATAACTTGCCGCATTGTAAAAATACTACACACTATTTTATAGGGTCTTTCAGTTTCCACTCCATGCGCTCATCTTTGTAAAACAGCTCTGGGTTGTAGAATTTATCAATTATTGCGTTAAACTGCGTTTCTGTATAACCGCAGAACTCGCAAAAATCTCTTACACAAAGTGGGTCTAGTTTGCCGTCTCTCTCGTTTATTAGCTTTACGCCCTCTTCACGCGTCATCATGCCGTAGCGCACACTGCGCGAGGTGTAATCAGTAGCCGCCGCGTGCCCAAATTTCGGGTATTTCATCCACGAGTGCACAAGATATGCACGGCTGTCAATTTGGTCAAACATCTCAACGTGGTGCTGTCTGTCCCATTCGTGTGTTAAATCGTGGAAACCGCGGCTCTTTGCAAAGTGATAATTTTTGTAGCTGTCCCACGGCATAAAGTATGAGAGATAGAACGGGTCAAGCGTTGCAAGTTCTGCCTCACTAGGAGCTTTTGTAAGGCTTAAATCGTTTTCTGTAACACCGTCTCCTATTAGCTCGTTTGTATCAATTCCTACTGCTACACCGTTATTTATTTGGTCTTTTGCAGAGTATGTCTCCTCGTCTGAATTTCCGCCGTATTCATAACTAACATTCTCGCCATAGCAAAGCATAGGTGTGTTAAATTTAAGCGCCATATGAAGTGGAAAAGTGTAAATTAGCCTGTCCACAAACCAAGTGGGCTTGCCGTATTTTTCAAAAAACTTCTTCATCAATATTTTTTGCACTTTAATGTTAGGCTTACAGCTAATTAAGGTGCAACCAAATGTCTCGCTTATGTTTTTAAGGTTGTGAACACCTGCATCAGTCATTGGGAAGTTGTCCTCTACTGTAAACAAAATGGGGTTCATATTCATAACTTCTTTTAGCATGTAAACTTGAAAATGGCTGTCTTTACCGCCCGAAACAGCAACAGCGCAGTCGTATCCACCGGGGCCGTTACAACCTCTATATTTGTCGCAAAGTGCTTTAAATTCCTCAAAGCGTTTGTCCCAATCAACATTTTTGCGGTTGTCGTAGTGTAGGCAAGCAGAGCACACGCCCTCTTCGTTAAAGCTAATTCCCGGCCTTGTGTCCGACATTGTACAGCGTTTGCAGTATTTCATTTTTAAACCCTCTTTTCGTTTTTATATTAAAATTATTTTTTAGCATTAACAAAAGCTTTAAATGCTTTATATGTCATGTACACGTCAAGTTTTGAGACAAGCTCAAATGGTGAGTGCATACTTAATGTGGGCACACCCACGTCAATAACGTCAATGTTCCTGTTTGCAATGTACATTGCAACAGTTCCGCCACCACCAAGGTCTACCCTGCCAAGTTCGCCTGTTTGCCATGTAACGTCTGCCTCGTCCATAACTCTTGTCACATACGAGACCATCTCTGCATCTGCGTCGTTTGTACTGCTTTTTCCGCGTGAGCCTGTGTATTTTGTTATTACAACACCGTGGTTAATTTTTGCGGCATTACGTTTTTCGCAAACATCTTGGAAAGTAGGGTCAACAGCCACATTAACGTCTGCCGAAAGGCACTTTGAGTTTTGCAACATATCGAAATAATCAGCACCTTGTACCTTGCACAAATTTTGCAGAAAATTAAAGTAAAAATCACTCTTTAGCCCTGTTGAACCGGCAGAACCCACCTCTTCTTTGTCTGCCAAGATGCAAACTGTTGTAAACTCGGGGTCTTTTGTCTCAATTTCTGCCAAAAGCGATGTATATGCGCAAACTCTGTCGTCGTGCCCATATGCGCCAATTAAACTGCGATCAAAACCAACATCCTTTGCTTTAAATGCAGGCACTGCCTCAATTTCTGCGCTGTTGAAATCTCTTTCTGTTATGCCATACTTTTCGTTTAGCAGCTGCATTGTGTAAAGCTTTACTCTGTCTTTTACCTCTCCGTCCTCAAACGGCAATGAGCCCACAACAATATTTAATTCTTCGCCTTTCAAGCCCTCGCCAATTAGGCGCTTGCTATGCTCTTGCGCTAGGTGCGGTAATAAATCAGTTATGCAAAAAACAGGGTCGTTCTCGCCCTCACCTATATTAATTTGCACGCATGTACCGTCATTTTTGTACACAACACCCTGCAAAGAAAGCGGTAGTGCGCCCCACTGATATTTGCGTATTCCACCATAATAATGTGTTTTAAAAAGTGCTGTCTCAACGTCTTCATAAAGTGGGTTTGCCTTTAAATCAATGCGCGGCGAGTCAATGTGCGAGGCTGTCATTCTAACGCCGTCGCTCATGCTTTTTTTGCCGATAGTTGCCACAATAACGGCTTTTTTGCGGTTTACAAGGTAAACTTTATCGCCACTTTTGTAATTTGCATTTTTGTCAAATTCTGTGTAACCTGCCTTTATTAATAAGCTAACTGCTTGTTCACACGCAAGGCGCTCTGTTTTCGCATCATCTAAGAATTTCTTATATTTTTCGCAAAAAACCTGTGCTTTTTTTATTGATTTCGGCTCTTTATCAGCTATGTGCTCTGTGCTAAAAAGCAGTTTTTTGCTCATTTCTTTTCCTGTAACTTTCTCTTTTTTCTTAGCTTTTGATTTTTCCATAATAATACCCCTTTTTGTAATTTTCAGTGCAAAGTTTTACTTGTATAGTAAAACCAATTCAAAACCCATACAATCCTAATAATAAAATTCCGTTTAACTTCGTTCTCGTCAATTGGAATACACAAAGTATCCCTCATTCCAACTCCTAGATAAATAAAATTTTAACAGGCGCCATCTTGTGCGAATTTTAAATTATTTTAACTATAAAGCTCGCTGTATGCCTCATAATTTCCTTCTATTTTTAAAACGTAGTTTTGCATTTGGTCATATGGGAAAACGTTTAAAGTTACGCCGTCTTCGGAATAAGCACTGTCTGCCACAAGCCCATCAACTAGCCCCACACCGCTATGATAAGCCGCAGCAGCTGTTTTTAAATCACCATCGTACCTTTCAAGGCAGTAAGACATTAAGTATGTGCCAAAGCGTATGTTAACCTCCGGGTCGAACAAATCGTCAAAATCAAGGTCTCCTCGCGGCGCAATTTTAGACTTTATCCACGCAAAAGTCTCGCTTGTAATTTGCATTAACCCTCGTGCCTCTGCACTGCTGACAGCTTCTGTGTCAAAACCGCTCTCTGTTTTGATAACGGCATAAATTATGTTTTCTTCAACGCCAAATTCCTGTGAATACGCGCTTACATAATTACTGTATTCGCGCGGATACATACTTTCTTCAATAGTACCTACAGACATATTTATTAGAACGAATATTATAATAGCAACTTGCAGTACAAGCAGTATTACAAGTGCCGCTGTTTTGTTTTTCATATTTCTCCTTGTTTTCTTTGTTTGCTTGTTATCTCTGCGTCTTGTATGTTCCTTGCTTTGTTAAAGGCTTTTTTCAACTTGCTTTAAAACTTCTTTTGCTCTGCTACAAAGCTGTTCATTGCTTGTGTTATTTTCAATTATATATTTCGCTTTTGCAAGCATATCTTCCTCTGGTAATTGCGAAGCAAGGCGTTTTTTCACAAGGCTCTCGCTTATACTATCACGGCTCATAATTCTTTCAACCGCATTTTCAAAAGGCGCTGTTACAACTATAAATTCATCGCAATATTTTTCAAACATGCCACCTATAATAACGGCACCATCTATAAAAATTAACGCTTCACCGTTATTTTGCGCTGTTTCAATACCGCTGTTTAAAATTTTAACTATATGAGGGTGTGTTGTGTTTGTTAAAATCTTCGCTTTATCTTTTGTCTCAAACGCGCGCTGTGCAAGTAGTTTTTTGTCTAGTTCTCCGCTTTGTAAAATTATGTCTTTTCCAAAAAATTGTGCAAGCTCTCTCAAGCACTCGCTACCTTTTTCCACTGCCTTTTTTGCCGCCTCATCGGCATCCAACACTGTGTAGCCCTTTGCACTAAATAGCTTTGCAACAGTGCTTTTGCCACTGCCCGAGCGCCCTGTTATTGCAACTACTCTTATTTTTTTTACATCTTCAACTTTGCGCATTTTGCCACTCTCAATCATCTAGGTTCACCACTTTAAATGCGGCGGCACGCAACATTCTGTTGTACACGGCAAACCCTACACCATTTTCATCAGGGCAATGCGCATATGCAATACTTGCGTTTTCATCATCAAGCTTTCTTAGAGAAGAAAACAAGTTTTTTGCAAGCTGTTTGCTGTCGTTTTTCTCGCCGTAAACTACCACAGGGCAATTCAAATGCTTTTCGTCCTGTGCAAAACAAAGCGCAAAAACACCGCTCTTTCCCTTAGCTTTGTTATTAACGTATGTGCAATATTTTTCCATATTGCCTTTAACAAGTATAACATTAGTTTTTGGCGCATAATGTCTGTATTTCAAACCGGGAGACAATATTTTATCACCCTCACTCGGGGCACTTTGTGCCTTTTCGTAATTTTCAACTTTTTGGTTTAAAACTTGCTCTATCTGCTCTTTTGTTACTGTTCCCGGGCGTAAAATTGTTGGTATATCACCAACAATTGATATTACTGTGGATTCCACTCCAACCTCGCACTCGCCGCCATCCACAATAAGCTCTATTTTGCCACACATGTCTGCATAAACATCGCTTGCCTTTGTGGGGCTTGGCGCACCTGAAATGTTTGCAGACGGTGCCGCAAGCGGTATGCCTGCCGCTTTTATAATACGCAGTGCAACCTCATGCGAGGGCATTCTCACCGCAACAGTGTCAAGCCCTGCGCACACTCTGTCGCACACTTTGCCTGCACGTTTCACAATCATTGTAAGCGGGCCCGGCCAAAATGCTTTTGCAAGTTTTTGTGCTGTCTCGGGTATTTCGTCACATAAAAAGCTCATCATATTTATGTCGCTAATATGCGAAATAAGCGGGTTGTCTTGCGGCCTGTTTTTAGCTGTGAATATTTTTTCCACCGCATTATTATCAAGTGCACTCGCCGCAAGCCCGTAAACCGTCTCTGTGGGTATTGCCACAAGCTCGCCTTTTTTCAAAAGCTCTGCCGCTTTTTCTACAACTTCTTCATTTGGCAATTTTATCTGTGTATCGTAAGTTCTTATCAAACCTTAAACTTCCTCCGAAGATGCTTTCAACTTTTCTGCCCTGTCTGCCGTTACAAGGGCATCAATAACCTCATCTATATCGCCGTTTAAAATATAGTCAAGCTTATAAAGCGTGAGCCCAATCCTGTGGTCTGTAAGCCTGCCCTGTGGGTAGTTGTATGTGCGTATGCGCTCAGAGCGGTCTCCCGTGCCAACTTGGCTTTTGCGGTTTTGTGCTACTTCAGCATCGTATTTTTCTTGTTCTTGCGCAAGCATTCTACTGCGCAAAACTTTTAGTGCCTTCTCTTTATTTTTCAGCTGGCTACGCTCGTCTTGGCACTCTACCACCATGCCCGTGGGCAAGTGCGTTACACGTATTGCCGACGACGTTTTGTTTATATGCTGTCCTCCTGCGCCCGATGCTCTAAATGTGTCTATCTTCAAATCTGACGGGTTAATGTTAATTTCAACTTCTTCCGCCTCGGGCATAACGGCAACCGTAACTGTGGAGGTATGCACCCTACCTTGTGTCTCCGTCTCGGGCACACGCTGTACACGGTGCACACCGCTCTCAAACTTCATGCGGCTGTACACACCATCGCCCTCAACAAGAAAACTAACCTCTTTTATACCGCCAAGCTCTGTCTCGTTTATATTCACAATCTCATGTTTCCAATTTTGAGAATCCGCATACATGCTGTACATACGGTAAAGGCTGTTTGCAAAAAGCGCGGCTTCGTCACCGCCTGCACCGCCCCTAATCTCTATAATAACGCTCTTGTCGTCATTTTCATCTTTTGGGATAAGCAAAATTTTAAGCTCTTCTGTAAGCTCTTCAATTGCTGTTTTGTTCTCGTCGTACTCAGCCTGTGCAAGCTCTTTAAGCTCTGCATCAAGGCCACCCTCGTTTAAAAGCGACTGTGCATCGTCAAAAGCTTGTTTCGCCGCCTCATACTTGTCGTAAGTTTCAACAAGTGGTGTAAGGTTTTTATAGTCTTTCATCAACGTGCGGTAAAGCTCCGGATTTGTAACAACTGTTGGGTCTTGCAATTTGTTGTTTATCTCGTCGTATCTGTCTCTTACCGCTTTCAGTTTGTCTAGCATTTTTCACCTTTTATCCTTTTTTAATCTTCACTGTTTTGTGCTACGATTTTCTTTATATTTTTTTCTATCTTAACTCGGGGCAACATAATTTCATGCGCACACTTTGTGCATCTAATGCGAAAATCCGCGCCTACACGCAAAATTTTAAATTCATTGCCGCCGCAAGGGTGGTTTTTTTTCGTTATAATAACATCGCCTACATTAATATCCACGCATTTATCCACCCTTTCATGTTACAAAATAAGCTCTGTTACATAAGCCTATTTATTAAATATATCAACTTATATTATATAACATTTTGCACATTTTTGCAAGATTGAAAGTACGCTTGCATATAAATTAACATAATCTTAATAAGGCGGCAAAAATTAGCAAAAAGGATGATGAATTATGATATTTTACCCCGAAAGCACAAAGAACACTTTAGCACCTTTTGAAAAAGATGCACTTTTAAGCGCAATGCAAAACAATACAATTTTAGAAAGCCGAGCGCTTGTTTGTGACAACAGCAAAAATTTACATTTTAAATTTGGCGATTTAACGGCAATTATGCCATACACAGAGTGTGCACTTAGCATAGACGGAGGCGAGATACGCGACATAGCAATATTATCACGCGTAGGTTTGCGCACATGCTTTATCATTGAAGATTTCACAGCAAACGGCTTAATATTATCACGAAAGAAAGCACAACAACGCTGTTTGAATGAGTACGTAGACACCTTGTGTTGTGGAGACGTAATAAGCGCACGCATTACTCACATAGAAAATTTTGGTGCTTTTTGCGACATAGGTTGTGGAATAACGGCGCTACTTCCAATTGACAGCATGTCTGTTTCGCGCATTACATCTCCGTACGACCGGTTTGTGGTAGGGCAAGAGATTTATTGTGTTGTCAAAAGCCGCGACGAGAAAAACCGCATAATCCTAAGCACAAAAGAGCTTTTTGGCACTTGGCTTGAGAATGCCGCTAATTTTTCAGTAGGTGAAACGGTGCTAGGTGTTGTGCGCAGTGTTGAGAGCTACGGTATTTTTGTAGAACTTGCCCCAAACCTTGCAGGGCTTGCTGAAAGCAGCTCTAATATTGAGTGTGGGCAAACTGTGAGTGTGTTTATAAAGAACATTCAGCCGGAAAAAATGAAGATAAAGCTTTCTATTTTACATAGTGTTGACACAGCAATGCCACTTTATAATAACTTCACAAAAACAAGTGGGCACATTAGCAAATGGCTGTACTCAACAGCAGAAAGCACAAGAAAAATTGAAAGTTTATTTGACTAAAATAGCGTTTGCTTGTATAATAATATAATATATAATATTTTTAAGCTTGAATAAGCACATGTATTTACATATGTGCTTGTTCTTTTTAGTTTTACACACTTTATTTTGTATGAAACGGAGGTGTAAATTTATATAATTTCAACACTATCAAAGCATCTGTAATACTGCAAAACAATACCGCACATTGCAATATTTAAACTATTATGTCAGAATGGAGATTCATTTATGATAATCGACACATTTACGGCAGGGGTAAAACCGGGTGGACTGAACAATTCACAGCACATACGCATAATGATTTGCTATTTAATAAAAAGCGTGCCGTCGCCAATTTCACGCGAGGAAATTGAAGAGGCACTACTTGGCGAGGAGCTTGTTAATTACTTTGATTTAGCAAGCATACTGCACAGTTTATGCGATAAAAAGTTTATTGAAGAAGTAGATGGCAAGTTTAATTTACTTGCAAGTGGCGAGAGCATTGCAAACGAGTTAAGCGGCGATGTACCACTTACCGTGAGAGAGACAGGGCTGCGCGCGGCGGTGCGTGCACAGCGTGTTTCACACAACAGCACCATGAATAAAGCGGAGATTGAGGAGCTTAAAAACGGCTGTTACAACGTGCATTGCTTTGTGATTGACGGCGGCGAAGAAGTTTTTAGGCTTAAACTTTTCATGCCGGACTTGCACAGTGCAAAACTTGTAAAAAAGAAATTTATTGACTACGGACAAGCTGTTTTTGCGCTGACACTTGCAGGCATAACAGGCAGCACACGCATGGCAAGCAATGCAATTGACATGCTTATTGACGAATTACAGCTTGACAATGATACGGGTGATAAAAAGGAAATTAACCTTGACTATATTGAGTGAGTGTTATTATCACTCTTGTGCATTTTACACAAATCGTTTAATAATTATAAAAACGTGATTTCAAATAATTTGAAATCACGTCAGACTGTCAATAAAGCCCTGCACAAAATAAAATTGTACAAAAGGGCAGTAGTAAAGGAACTTTTTTATCTAAAAAAGTTCCCTCTTTGCCAACAAATTGGCAATTTCACCTTCAAAAAGGCTTTTAAAAGGCATAAGATTGCGTTTTCTGCGGAAAACACCTTATGACTCTGCCCTTAAGAACCCGAATTTTTTAAAAAATTTAGTAAAACTTTTATTGTTTGTCATTATGACGAAACACTACGTCTTTTTGACATGCTGAACGGGTCAACCAAATGCGGTTGACCCGTTATTTTTTTGCATCCTATTTTCACAACATTTCGCACGCTATTTTTCGTTAATCGCAATCCTCTGTGCTCTGTGTTTCGTCCTCATAGGGAGCCCACAAATCATTATACAAATCGTTTTCGAATTCAGAATTGCTAGTTTTGTTCTCGGTTGAATTATACTTGTTCTCATCATAATCGTACATAATAATGCTCCATTCTGCCGCTTCGCCTCGGCATATTATATTTTTTAATATTTTATATTTGTGCGAAGTTTAAAGTTATTTGTCGTTTTATCATATATTTTTCTAAAACGCCAAACTCCCTTTGCATTATTTTGTACAGTTTTGCTGTTAATATTCATAGTCAACGCTTATTTAATTAATTTTGTTTGAAAACAGCTATTGACTCCTCTATTTTTGCAAGTTTTGCAACGGCTGCTTCGTGTTTTGCCTTTATTTCATCAACAACTTTTTGTGGTGCTTTGCTCATAAATCCTGCGTTGCCAAGTTTTCCCGAAAGCATATTTATATCTTTTTCGCATGTGATTTTCTCTTTTTCAAGCCTTGCAATCTCTTTTTCTGCATCTAAAAGCTCTTTCATTGATATAAACGCGCGTGCGTCTGACGTTACAACTTGCACTGTGCCACTTGTCTCTCCTGTGTATTCGCTCACAATTTCTATATCGGTTGCAAAGGCAAATTTTGCTATATAAGTCTCGCCTTGCTCATACGGTGCTGCTTGTGCAGTTTGTATAATTATTGAGGTACGTTTTGTAGGATGTGCCCCCATTTGAGCACGAACTGCGCGCACTGCTTTTATGAGCTCCATAACAAGTTGGAAGTCGTTTTCATCGCTCGAATAGTCAAAATTCGGTTCATATTCAGGCCATTTTTCTATCATGACAGACTCGCCCGTTCCGGGTAGTGCCTTGTAAATTTCCTCTGTGATAAACGGCATGAACGGGTGCAATAATTTTAGTGTTTGCACAAGTACGCTCACAAGAATTTGGCGCGCACTATCCGCCTCTTCGCTATTTTCACTGTTTAGGCGCAGTTTTGCAATTTCAATGTACCAGTCGCAGTAAACGTCCCATATAAAATCTTGCACTTTTTGTGCGGCAAGCCCAAGCTCAAATTTCTCTAGGTTTTCTGTACTGCTCTTTACAAGCGTGTTTAGTTTGG
The DNA here is from genome assembly GCA_964371675.1 of uncultured Bacteroides sp. Classification (GTDB taxonomy): domain Bacteria; phylum Bacillota; class Clostridia; order Oscillospirales; family Ruminococcaceae; genus Ruthenibacterium. Next base: position 42,321 of record CAYJNL010000007.1, read on the forward strand.
ACAAAACCCATCTGTCCGCCATTGTGAGCGAGGTTGGTATGCCCACTTTAAAGTCAGAGGGCAAATTCATCATAACAAATCTTGCGGCATTCCAAAGTTTGTTTGCAAAATTACGGCTTGCCATAACTTTTTCGTCAGAAAAACGCGTGTCGTTGCCCGGTGTTGCACCCACAACAAGTGTCAAGCGCAAAGCATCTGCGCCGTATTTGTCAATAATTTCAAGCGGGTCAATGCCGTTGCCAAGTGATTTTGACATTTTGCGCCCCTGTGCATCTCGCACAAGCCCGTGTATAAGTACGTTGTCAAACGGCGCTTTGTCTGTGTATGTTAGCCCCGAGAATATCATGCGGCTAACCCAAAAAGTAATTATATCATAGCCTGTAACAAGCGTGTTTGTCGGGTAAAAATACTTAAAGTCCTCTGCGTTTTCATCTGGCCAGCCGAGTGTTGAGAATGGCCACAAAGCACTTGAAAACCATGTGTCAAGCGTGTCTTCGTCACGCCTTAGCTTGCCTTTGCACTTTTCACATATTTTAATTTCCTCTGTGCTAACAATTATTTCACCACAGTCATCGCAGTAATATGCAGGTATTCTGTGCCCCCACCAAAGCTGTCTGCTTATGCACCAGTCGCGTGTATTTTCCATCCAGAAAAAGTAATTTTTTTCAAATCTCTCTGGCACAAATTTAATGTCTCCGTCACGCACAGCCTTAATTGCCGGCTCTGCAAGTGGCTCCATTTTTACAAACCACTGCATACTAACAGTTGGCTCAACTACTGTGTCACACCTGTAACACGCACCAACATTGTGTGTGTGTGCTTTAATCTCACCCAAATATCCGCCGTCTTTTAAGTCTTCAACAATTGCTTTGCGCGCCTCGTATCTGTCAAGCCCTGCATATTTTCCGCAGTCCGCAGTCATTTTTGCCTCGTCTGTCATAACTTTGACTATTGGCAAATTGTGGCGCGTGCCAACTTCAAAGTCATTAGGGTCGTGCGCAGGTGTAATTTTAACAACACCTGTGCCAAAGTCCATGTCAACGTATGTGTCGCAAACAATTGGTATCTCTTTTCCGACAAGCGGCAACACAACTTTTTTGCCGTGTAAATGCGTGTAGCGCTCATCGTCAGGGTGTATTGCAACCGCTGTGTCTCCCAGCATTGTTTCGGGGCGCGTTGTTGCAAGCTCCAATGTTTCGTCGCTACCAACCACTTTGTATTTTATGTGCCAAAAAAAGCCCTCTTTCTCGCTGTGCTCTACCTCTGCATCTGAAATTGAGGTTTTGCAGTGTGGGCACCAGTTAATTATGCGCTCTCCACGGTAGATTAAACCCTTGTCGTACAGCGTTTTAAACACCTTTAAAACAGCTGCACTGCAACCCTCGTCAAGCGTAAAGCGCTCACGCTCCCAGTCACAGCTACAACCAAGTTTTTTAAGCTGGTCAACAATTCTTCCGCCATATGTGTTTTTCCAGTCCCACGCGCGCTCCATAAAGCCGTCTCTGCCTATATCTGCCTTTGAAACGCCGTCTTCTCTCATTTTTTCAACAATTTTTGCCTCTGTTGCAATAGAGGCATGGTCAGTACCCGGCACCCACAGTGCACTGTAACCTTGCATACGTTTAAAACGTATTAAAATATCTTGCCATGTGTTGTCCATAGCGTGCCCCATGTGCAATTGCCCCGTTATGTTTGGCGGTGGCATAACAATTGTGTATGGCTCTTTATTTTCATCGCGCTTTGCGCTGAAATATCCGCTTTTTATCCAGCTCTCATATGTGCTGTCCTCAACACTCACCGGCTCGTATGTTTTGTTTAATTCTCTCATGTTTTAATGATTTTTCCTTTCTGTATAGCAAAAAATAGCACCGCCCCACAACTTATGGGACGGTGCTTTAATTAACAAAGACCGCGGTACCACCCAAATTGCCTTGCTTGTTTTGCAAGACCACTTGATATATCAATTAAATGCAATTTACACAAAGTTTGCTCTTCACAACTTTTATTTGCACATAAACCGACACAGTGATTATAACAACCACCAAAAACCGTTTTAACGCACGGCAAGTGCGCAAGCGGCTGATTTGCTCTCACCGCTCGTGCTCCAAAGTGACAATGAACACTGCTTTTCGTCGAGCTTACACCACCCTCGACTCGCTTTCAAAAACACTTGTACTCAAACTCTTTTTCACAGCATTTATCTTAATATATTTATTTTAACATTTTTTTGTTTATTGTCAAGTTTTGCAGCTATTTTACCCTAGAGAAATACCCATGCGTCTTGCTACTGTGAGCATATCGCAAGATTCGGGCACAAGTTTTGTTTTGCCTGCAACTTCACTCAGTGGGTTTTCAGTTAAAATATTGTTTTTAAGTGCAACCGCCACACCATAGTGCTCTGCCTCCACAAGTTTTGCCGCATGTGTGCCAAACCTTGTTGCAAGCACCCTGTCATATGCCGATGGGCTGCCGCCCCTTTGCATGTGCCCCGGTACGCAAACTCTTGTTTCAAAACCTGTTGCAGCTTCAATTTGCTTTGCAATTCTGCCTGTTGCTGTGGTTATGCCTGCTTCTTGTCTTTTTGCAAGGCGCTCTTTTTTCTTCATTGCAGCTTCACCAATATCATATACACCCTCTGCAACGGCTATTATTGAGAAAGTTTTGCCCTCCTCATTGCGCTTTTGAATAGCCTCGTAAACGTGTTCCATATTATATGGAATTTCAGGAATGAGAATAATGTCTGCACCGCCCGCAATGCCTGCATACAGTGTTAACCAGCCTGCTTTATTACCCATAATTTCAATTACCATACATCTGCGGTGGCTTGAAGCTGTTGTGTGTATTCTGTCTATAACCTCTGTTGCAATATCAACTGCCGTATGAAAACCGAAAGTTACATCCGTGCCCCAAATATCGTTATCAATTGTTTTTGGCAACCCAATAATATTAAGGCCTTCACTGCTTAAAAGCTCTGCCGTTTTATGTGTGCCATTGCCGCCAAGACATAGCAAACAATCAAGTTTTGCATCTGCATACGTTTTTTTCATGGCTTTAACTTTATCTATTTTGTCATCTCCAACAACTTTCATGAGCTTAAACGGTGTGCGCTTTGTGCCCAAAATTGTTCCGCCTCGTGTCAAAATACCCGAAAAATCGTGTGAATTCATAACCGACCAATCTCCGCGGATTAGCCCGTCATAACCGTTGCGTACACCTACAATTTCAACACCCTCGCCAAATCTATGGTAAAGCGCTTTTGCTGCGCCCCTTATTGTTGCATTTAGCCCCGGGCAATCTCCGCCTGAGGTCAATATTCCTATTCTTTTTTGCATAAAAAAGCCCCCTTTAATTCTCTATAATGAATGTATTATAAAACTCGTATTTTTTTCAACAAAGTCTCTTATATAAAATTATAACACAATTATATTTTCAAAAAAAGTGTAAAAATGCACAAATTGTAACATGTTTTTATGGTGTGTTGACAAGTTTTTCAAACTGTGCAAAAAATACAAAAGTTGTAAAAAGTAATATAGTGCTTTGCATGTGAATAAATTTTATAAAGTGGTTCAACTATAGCAATTAGGGTGGTGTAAACTGTGTATAAAGTAATAAATAGAAAAAAATCCAAAATAATATTTGCCGCTTCAACGTGTACAATTCTTATGGCAAGTGCATTTGTTGCAATTTTTTCTTTTGGGTTTAACGCAAATTCATTTAATGAAAGCTCTGTGCCCTCTAGTGCACTGCCAAGCGGCGAGCTCTCGTGGGGGCTATCTTTTCAAAACGGCTCAAATGCGCCCACGCCGGACTACACTTCTCAAGAGTTAAACCCGCAAAATGCTTTTTATTTGAACGAAGGCGCAACAAAAAAGTTGTATTTAACATTTGACTGTGGTTACGAAAACGGCAATACAGCGCAAATTCTTGATGCACTGAAAAACAATAGTGTAAAAGGTGCGTTTTTTGTGGTGGGCAATTACATTGAAGATAACCCCGAGCTTGTTGCGCGCATGGTTAATGAGGGGCACGCTGTGTGTAACCACACATACGGACACCCCAACATGGCAAGCCAAAACGAGGAAGATTTTAAACACCAATTGCAAAAATTAGAGCAAACTTTTTTTGAGCTAACGGGCAAAGAGCTCAACAAATTTTACAGACCACCCGAGGGCAGGTTTACTACCGAAAACCTAAAATGGGCAAGTGATCTTGGCTATAAAACCATACTTTGGAGCCTTGCACACGTTGACTGGAAACAAGATGCACAACCTACAAAAGAAGAAGCTTTTGAAAAATTACTACCACGCACACATGATGGCGCAATAGTGCTACTGCACAACACAAGCAAAACAAACGCCGAGATTTTAGATGAACTCATAAAAAAATGGCATAGCGAGGGCTATACCTTTGGTACTTTATATGAACTTGGAGGAGTACAGCAATGAAGCGTTTACATAATATAAATAAAAACGGCGTGTGGTATCTTCATTTAAAAAGCAAATTCGCACGCACTGTTGCACTGGGTGTTATAATGTCGTTTGTAGCTGTTTTTGTTGTAGTGCTAATAAGCAGTTACATAGCCCTCTCGGACTTGCTCATGGGTAATAATTTAGCTGCAAATACGCAAAACCAAACTGCAAGCCCGTCAGAAGTTGTGAGCTATTACCCACTGCAAACAGTACCGCCTTTTACTGTTGCCATTGATTCCGGCCATGGCGGTTTTGACACGGGTGCATCGGGTATTTTAGAGGAAATTGATGTATGCGACAACACCTCAAAAGCACTTTTTGAGCTACTTGACAAAGACAAAAATTTTACACCTGTGCTCACACGAGTTTTTGGTGAGGACTTATCCACGGCTGACCGCGCCGCTAATGCAACAGAGCATAAGGCATCGCTTTTAATAAGCATACACGCAAATTATGATGCCTCCACTTCACAATCTCATGGGTTTGAGTGCTTTGCAATGCCACCCGGGAGATATTATAACGAGCAGTCGCTTTATTTTGCAAGTTTAATTGTGCAAGGCATGAGCAGTGCCGGGCACAGAATACGTGGAGACAACGGCATACGCTACCTATACTACACAAACGATGGCAATAGCAAAAAAATTGTAGAGAGCACCACAACCGAAACGCGCGATGAAAACACATTTGGTATGCTTGAAAAGCCGCTTTGCCCCTCTGTTTTAGTGGAACAATGCTTTTTGTCTAATACAGATGACGTTGAGCAGTGGGCTAGTGAAGATGGTTGCAAAAAAGCGGCGCATATTTATTATGAGGCAATTTGTGCGTATTTTGGCACAAAGCCCATATCATAACTTAATATTAAAGCAGTTCTTTAGGCGGCTCAATCTCTTTGCCCACAACATCGTACACTTTTAAAAAACCGTCTCTGTCTTTTAGCTTTGTTGCAAGCGATGTTACAACCACTGTTATTCTCTCTCTGCCTATTTTATCTATAAACGACAAAATTGATGGTGGAAATTGTGATGCCCACAAAGGAAACACAAGTATAATATCGTCATTTTCCGCGGGCATTTCAAACTCAATTGGCACAGTTTGCTTTTTAGATGACATATAGCCACCTTTTATAAAATTCGCAGCACCATCCCAGTTTATGTCGTCAGTTATTTTGTTTGCCACAGTATTGTTTGCACCGGCTATATCCTGTGCTATTTTTTCGCTTCTGCCTGTTCTTGTAAAATAATAAACTTTCATTTTTTACCGTCTTTCTAAATTCATAATAACTTTGCACCCACACTTATTACCCGGCAGATAGAATCAACTCTATCTATTAGGCGGTTTCTACACAAGTGTGGGTGTTTTTTAACTAAATATACTTTTTACCAAATAATTCAATCGCACTTTTCGCAAGCACTTCCATGGAGTCTATGAAAAAATCATCAAGTTTCTCATCTCTCTTTACAATGCTAAGCTCTGTGCAACCCAAAATAAGCGTGGAACATCCCTGCTCACGCATGTGGTTTGTAATTTTGTTGAAAATTTCCATGTCAGCAGGTTTACCACACTTAATGCAGTCATATATAATACTCATTAAATATTTTTGGTGCTCATTGTCAGGCACAGCAAATGACATAGCCTGTTTTTCACAAACACGCTGATATGTTTTGCTTTTCACAGTACCCGTTGTAGCTAAAATGCCTGTTTTGCCACCACTCTTTTTCGCTGTTTCCACTGTTGCATCAACCATATTTAAAATTGGTATATCTATACATTCATTAATTTTATCATAAAAAAAATGTGCCGTATTACATGGTATTGCAATTGCTTGTGCACCGTATGTTACAAGCCGCTTTGCATCTTCCGCCATAATATCAAATGGATTTTCGCCACTTTCACCCAGTATAAATGCCGTTCTATCGGGAGTTGTTGCCCTTGAGTTTAATATTATATCTATATGATCTTGGTCTTTTTGGGCAAATGTGTGTTTTGTTATTAGCTCATAAAAATACACAGACGCCATTGGTCCAAGACCGCCCAGAACACCTAAAACTTTTGGTGTTTTATTATCAGTCATCAGCATCTCCCACATTAATTCTATTTTTTGCAAACCAATCCGAAAACTCTATTTCAAGAAATTCCACAAGTTTTTCTTCCACTATTTGCGGTGTACTGCTTTTTAGTACGGAACAATTCAAATTATTATGATTTTGCGGAAAGCAAACGCTAAATGTAGTTTTCATATAAGGCTCGCTAACACATGTAACTTGACCTGAGTGCAGCTCCACGAGAGATTTTACAATGTAAAGCCCAAGCCCTATTGAGTCTTTGTCTTTGCTATTAAACCCGGTATCATGCCAGTATGGCTTAAATATGTGTGGCATATCGCTTGCATTTATTCCACTGCCGTTATCTGTAACCGAAAGTACAACTTTCTTGTTTTCACATTCAAGCCTCACAATAATTCTGCCGTTTTGCTTTGGCAAGTGTTTCGTTGAGTTTGACAGCAGATTAATCAATATTTTCGATATTGCAACCTCGTCAAAATCAGCTATAAGTACATCAGGAACACTGCAAATAAAATCAACTTTTATGTTGCGATGTTTTAAAAAAGCTGTAATAGTCTTTAAATTTTCTGTTAGCACCGCAGTTATATTTTGCGAATAAATTTGCAGCTTATAATTGCTGTTTACTATTCTGTCTGTGTCGACAAGGTTATATGTAATACGCAAAGTTTTGTGTATGTTAGACGTTGCAACAGCAAACAAATTCTTAAGGCTCTCATTGTAAACACCGTCGTGTTTTTCTATAATTGTCTCAATTAACTCAACAGCAGATAGCGCTGTTCCAACAGGAGTTCTTATTTCATGCGATATTAGCGCAAGGTTAAAATTCTCCTCATTTTGCATAATTTTTTCACCGTAACTTTCGTGTTAAAAGTTGCACAAAAGAAGCTGCCCCCAAACGAAGACTTTGCAAAAGCTAGAACAAAATTTATGTCAGATGAAACAAAACGCAGGCAATACTGTGTATTAACAAGAGTTTTTGTGAAATATGACAGAATTTTGCCAACACTTTTTGTAAGACGACTTTGAGGACAACTCCAAAAGTGCACCCAAAAATAAATTATTGATAAGCGATAAATAGTATATACTACAGTTTATCCTAGTTTCATGCTTTGTACGGCAAGTGTGAGGAATTTGCCATTAGAAAGCGAGGTTGGACTATTGTTATAAGCTAGGGATAGTAATTGCTCCATTGCCTGTGTTTTATTTCGCATGGCTGATTTTATTGCACCGCAAACCGCATTTTCAACACAGCGAGAGTCTGTATCATACTTCTCCGCAGTAAGTTTATACACTTGCAATAGTGTGGGCCTTGTGCTCTTGCTTTTTATCATTAAAAACATTAAATTTTGTATATATTCAAAACCTATAAGTTTTGTAGAAAAGCCAAACTCCATTATAAGTTTTGATATATCTTTTTTAAGCATTTCATCGTATTCGTATTCCGTAAATGTTTTAGCTCTGTTGCTTTTTTTCGAATTTTCTTCAGCTACGAGCTTTATGCGGCTTACAAAAGTATTTACATTGCATGGTTTAAATAAGTAGTAACTAGCACCTTTTTCAAGCATTAAATTTACAAGAGAACTTTGATAAGTAGAGCAAAGAACTATAAATTTAGGTGAATTTGAAAAATCATCTTGTTTAACATGTTCAATTACACCAAGCCCATCAATAATAGGTAGCGCTACATTAATTACAACCACGTCAGGTAAAGTATCTTGTATTTTTTGCACAGCATCTTTGCCATCATGTGCAACACCGCAACATGTTATGTCATCAAATAAACTTATTTGTGTAGTGCAAATAAAGCAAAAATCAACATCGTTATCTGCTATTAAAACTCTTATTTTGTCATTGTTATACATAATTAACACCTCAACAGTACACTTGTATTAAAAGGCGGCTAATTATTTCATGTATTTGATGTACATATCATCAAGTACATCAAATACATGTGTGGGTGAAACACGGTTTTCGTATAAAAATTGCATTATATTGTGCGCTTGCTCTTTTGTGCATAATAAGTTTACATTTCTTTCGCTTAACTTAACATTATCAGCTATTTCATTAATATTAATTGTATAACCACACTGAAAACTTTCGTTTTTGCGCACTGTGTAATTACACTCTCTACCACTTTGCAAACTGCCAAGTGGTGAAAAAGAAACAGTTTTTAAAGCCTCTGTATTCGTCATTTCTCATCACGTCCCCATAAAAAAATCTTGAAAATTACTCTATGGTTACATTTTACAGAAAAGCTAACTTTTTTTCAACAAAGAATTCACAAGCATTTCATAGATTTATCTAGCTTTTTTCCCAACAAATTGTTTCATATGACATATAACAACACCAAAATCAGTACACATTGCACAAAATTTTCAGACAATTATGTTTATTCACCTAGTTTTTCAGCTATATTTTTTAACAAGAAACATGCTTTTTCTTTAATAATATATACTTTTACCGTAAAAAAGCAAGCATTTTTTTACTTTTAGTAATAAAAACGTCAATTACACCCTATTAACTTAAGTCGCACACTGATTTTTTTATAGACAAAATAGCTTTCGGTGCAACAGAGAGCTGATTAACACCAAAATTAACAAGCATTTTAACAGCATTTACGTCACACGCAAGGTCTCCGCAGACACTAACATAAATGTTATTGTTAATTGCAGCCTTTATTGCAATTTCCATCATACGCAGTACGGCAGGGTGATACGGGTTATAAAAGTGCTCAATGGCCGCATTTTGCCTGTCTGCTGCTAAAGTGTACTGTGTTAAATCGTTTGTGCCTATACTGAAAAAGTCAACAACTTTTGCAAGTTCTTCGCTCATCATAACTGCTGCCGGCGTTTCTATCATTACACCTACCAAAACTTTGCCGTATGGGATTTTTGAAGCTTTTAGTTCTGCACTAATTTCTTCAATAATATCTTTTGTCTTGTTTACTTCCCAAACAGAGCATATCATTGGTAGCATAATGCTAACATTGCCAAACGCCGCCGCTCTCAATGCAGCGCGAAGGTGTGTGCGCAAAAGGTCTTCTCTGTCAAAAAACACGCGCATTCCCCTGCAACCTAGTGCGGGGTTTTGCTCTTTGTCACCAATCAACTTATCAAGCTTTTTGTCGTCTCCAAGGTCAGGTATTCGTATTACCACCTGTTTTTCACCCATAAGCTCTACTACTTGCTTGTATGTTTCAAACTGAACCTCTTCACTTGGCAAATTATTTTTATCAAGATACAAAAATTCTGTTCTAAAAAGCCCTATGCCATCTGCGCCATAGTCAGAGGCAGCCATAACATCGTCTACACCGGAGATGTTTGCGCAAACTTCAACATTTTTGCCGCTTTTTGTAATTGCTCTTTTTTCTTTGTAGGTTTTTAAAAGCTTGCTTTTCTTCTTTTCAAACTCAATCAACTGGTCAGCACGCAACATGTGCTTATCGTCGGGCTCCAGTATAAAAGATTGGTCGTAAGTATTCACAATGGCTTGTTTACCGTTAATACCCTCAGAAACAGGCACATTTACAAGTGCAGGAATTGCCATTGTTCTCGCCAAAATCGCAGTGTGTGAATGCACAGAGCCTTTGCGTATAACAAACGCTATTACGTTAGATTTTTCCATTTGCACCGTCTCGCCCGGCGTTAAATTATCAGCTACAACAATGCACGGCCTGTCAGGGTTTTCAATCGGTGTAAATTCTTCTGTTAAGTTGTCAATAACCAAATCACTAATATAAGTTATGTCAGAAATACGCTCTTTAAAATACAAATCCTCAATTTGCTCAAATTGCTCTTTGTATTTTTTGTTAACCATATAAATGGCATATTCCGCATTAGTATGGTCTTCTTCAATTATTTTAATAATTGAATTTAAAAGCTCTTTGTCTTCAAGCATAAGCCTGTGTGCAAGAAAAATTGATGCCTCGCTCTCACCAATTTCGCTCAAAGCTTTTTGATATAAGTTTTCAATAGTATTAAGCGCTTTAGTGTGTGCAACTAAAAAGCGCTCTTTTTCTTTATCAGAATTTTGAATTTCAAACTTGCCTATGCTACGGTCATACTTTTTAAGCTCGTAGACATCGCCAATGGCAACCCCATCACAAGCAACTTTACCGTTGTATTTTCTCATCTTTTAACCTCCCTGCAAAAGTATTCGCACCATAATAACCAAAAATATGCTAAGCAATACAGCATATTCAAACACTAAATACACTATTATGTCTTAACAACTACTTTTTTGAATTGAGGAATAAGTACAGGAGTTTAACACGAATATGTCGGAATGTATAAAATAACCATTACATCACGTATGGATTATTTACTGCTTTTTTCTCTGCGTGCCATTCGCACGCCAGATAATACACTCTAATTATAAACAATTTTTCACAATATTTCAACATATTTTTTAAAATAATTCATGTTCACCACATTTTTACACGAAATAACCCGCATTTACAAAACTACTTTATTTATATAGTCAATTATACAAAAAACAACGTTTTAAAGTAAATTATATAAACCATTTGCTTTAAATAAAATAGATTAGTAAAGTCAATTTTTCCAAAAATTGCGGTAAAACACAAAATTACAACATTTTTTTGTGCTTTAGCATGCTTTAAACTCCGCCACAAGTTATTTTTTGTAGCTTTTAACTTTTTATAGTAACCAAATGGTTACTTAACGCTTTAAATGTACCTACTTTACAATTGTATAATAATATTACATAATTATACAGTAAGAATTTGGCTTGTTTTGTCGATACAAAATATTTTTTAATTAGGAAATGCTTTTAATTTTCGGCTTTACTTTATAATTGACATGCCACTTTTATACAAAACCTAATTTGTAGCGTAAAATCAGCTTAAATACTTTGCATTGGCGCTGAAACATGCTATAATATCAAGGTATATATTTTTTATGGCGCAAAGCGTCGGATAGGGGAAAGAAATGAAAAAAATATTAGTTTTAACACTCGTAATGTTACTGGCAGCAACACTTTTGCTCACATCTTGCTCAGGCGGTGGCGACGACAAACTTGTTGTTGCAATGGAGCTTGCATACCCACCTTTTGAGACAAAAGATGAAAGCGGAGAGCCAATTGGTGTTAGTGTAGACCTTGCAAAGGCAATTGGCGAGCACATGGGCGTAGAAGTTGAAATAGTAAACACTGCTTGGGACGGGCTTATTCCGTCACTCCAAACAGGTAAGGCAGACATGATTATATCTTCAATGACTATTACAGAGGCAAGAGAAGAGGAAGTTGATTTTTCAGTGCCGTATGCAAACTCTTTGCTTGCAATACTCACAAATAAAGAGGCAGGTATTGAGAGCATAGAAGACCTTAACAGCCCCGACAAGACAGTTGCTGTAAAAAACGGTTCAACAGGGCATTTGTTTGCGATGGCTAACCTTACAAACGCAAAAATTACGGTTTTAGCAGACGAGAGCGCTTGTGTTACAGAGGTATCACAGGGCAAAGCAGATGGTTTTTTGTACGACCAGTTGACAATATACCGCAACAACGCTGCTAACCCCGATACAACAGAGGCTGTGTTTATACCGTTCCAAGACACAGAATATTGGGGTGTGGCTGTTAAAGAGGGCAACGAGGAATTACTTGAAGAAATTAACGAGTGCATAGAAAGCTATGACTTTGACATTTTGACAGACAAATACTTGAGCGAAGAAAAAACAGCTTTTGATGAACTTGGCTTTAAATGGTTTTTTGACTTGAGCTGATTTTATTGATATAATTGTGTGCATACTGCTTAAATTTAATAAAATACAAATTATCTGCACATGACATATATTTTGTTATGTGCTGTACGGAGGGCACTGTGCTATCTAAAAGTGATTTTGAAAACGCAAAACTTGATTGTGCAATTAAACAGAAAAAAGGCTTGCATTTTATATTAGCCTCTATATTAATATGGGCTATGGTGCTTGTTGTACAACTATTAGATATGCCGATACTCACAAAAAATTTATTTGTGTTTTTCTGTACAGCACCTTTGATGCCAATTGCTTTTATTATTTCCAAAATAATAAAAGTAGATTTTCAAAACAAAGAAAACCCATTAACTAATTTGGGTATAATATTTTCAATAAATCAAATGCTATACCTTTTAATAGCAATGTGGATTTTTAGCGCTATGCCAAGCCATATGGTAATGGTAATTGCCATAATTTTCGGCGCACACCTAATGCCATATGGCTGGCTTTACAAATCAAAAACATATTTTATTCTCTCTGTTTTCATTCCAATAGCCGCTTTAATAGTTGGTCTTAATTTTGAGCCATATATTTTAGCTGTTTTTATGATAGCGGTAGAGCTAGTGTTTAGCATTTGCTTGATAATAGAAAACAAGGCTTTGACTAAACATGGTAGTGATTGATGACCTTTAATAAGATTTGAGGGTTGTTTATATAAAACAATATATCTTAACATTAAATTTGCCCAAAACTAATATGTTAAGTTATAAAACAAGGAACAACATGAATTTATTTGTATCTGACACAAAAAAAACACCTTTGTTAAAAGCTTGTGTAAACCTACTTTTACTCACTGCAATTGTTGTGGGTATTTTGTGGTTTGCGCTTTATCGCATTGGTGTAACCTTTGATTTTTCATTTTTATGGGAGTTTAGAATAAGGCTTGTAGACGGCTTTGTTTTAACGGCATTAATAAGCGTGTGCAGTATGGTATTAAGCTTACTGCTAGGTGTTGTAACGGCCGTTTTGCACAATTCTCGTGTGCTTATTTTAAGGTACTTTGCAAAGGGATACGTAACATTTATACGTGGCACTCCGCTTATTGTTCAAATTTACCTCTTCTATTATATAGTGTTTTACGCACTGTGGATTGAAAACAGCTTTGTCTGCGGTGTGCTCATACTCTCTATTTTTGAGGGCGCTTATATTTCCGAGATAATAAGGGGCAGCCTTTTGTCACAAGACCAAACACAGCTTGAGGCAGCAAAAGCAGTTGGGCTAAACAGAAAACAAACTGTGCGCTACGTTGTTTTACCGCAACTTTTCGCAAGGACACTGCCTGCACTAACAGGCCAGTTTGCATCTATAATAAAAGATTCGTCACTGCTGTCAATAATAGCAGTTATAGAGCTCACGCAAACTTTGCGTGAAATTTCCGCAACAAATTTAAAATTGTTTGAGTCTTATTTATTCCTCGGGTTGCTTTACTTACTACTCACATTACCTGTAAGTATTGCAAGCAAATCTCTTGAGAGGAGGTTTTCGTATGAAAATAGAGCTTCGTAATTTATATAAACAGTATGACAGAGATGTTTTAAAAGAGATTAATTTTACAGACAAAATAACCTCCCTTGCGCTAATAGGGCGCTCAGGCTGTGGAAAATCCACGCTACTGCGTTTAATAGGTGGGCTTATTGCGCCAACACAAGGGCAAATTTTGCTTGACGGGCAAGAGGTTAGCGACACGCCTGATTTTTGCAAAAAAATAGGCTTTGTATTCCAACATGGTGGGCTTTTTTCACATCTTAGTGCTATTGACAATATTACATTGCCACTTATTAAAGTGCATGGCATGGAAAAAAGCGATGCCATAAAAACAGCAGAAAACCTACTTGATAGGTTCGGGCTAAAAAGCGAGCAAAGCAAACTACCTGCACAGCTTTCAGGCGGGCAAAGACAGCGTATAGCAATAGCGCGCGCAGTTGCGCCAAAGCCTAGTGTTTTACTTTTAGACGAGCCCACCTCCGCACTTGACCCTGAATACACAACAGAAGTTTTAAACATGATTGAAGAGCTGAAAGATGAGAATTTGTGCTTTATAATTGCAACACATGAGATGGGCTTTGCATTTAACGCATGTGAAAAAGTGGCTTTTATGTCAGACGGCAAATTTGAAGAATTTGGTTTAAGCAAAGAGCTATTTAACGCACCGCAAACAGAGGAGCTAAAGCTTTTCTTATCAAAGCTTTTGAAATGGAAAGTGTAGTGAGTAAAGGCCGTTTTTTTAGGCATATCAGCCGTTTTAAGGCAGGTTCGAATTGCATCGGCTTGGCTACATCAGTTTAGACTATTTAATAAACTAAGAGCAAAAATTACAGACAAAAAACTAAGGACTAAGAGCTAAAAACTTAAGGTATTCCCTGCGGTAATGGATTTAAAATGCGAATTAATAAACATTTTTAAAAATCCATCCGCACAGCAGATTACTTTTGTTATTAGCTCTTAGTCCTTTTAAAACCGGCTTAATAAACTTGTCGCATTTAAATAAATTACATACAAATGCACAAAGCAATGTTTGTTGCAGTAAAATTATTTTTTCACGACAATATTTTAACTTCGTCACTCACTTTTTATAATAGTTTTCTTGCCAATCGGCGCACCATCATTCCAGCTGTTAAAAAGTGGCACCACATCTTCCATGGCAATAACTTTTTCAAGCATTAAATCAGTGTTTATTTTATTTTCACTAAAAAGTTTTTCCGCTGTTGTCCACTCTTTTCCCGGGAATGGTGCGCTGTAACTCATCCATGTGCTTTTTAGTATAAGCTCCATTTTCGATATTTTATCGAAAATTTCGGGTGTTAAAACTACGTCTTTGCGCGGCAAGCCAACAAGCACAACAGTTGCACCGTCACCTGTCATTTTTACCGCACCATGTATGGACGGCTGTGCGCCCACACACTCAAACACTGTGGCAAGCTCTAAATTACATATCGCATCTTCGCCGCTTTTTGTGTTAATAATCTCATCTGCGCCAAGCTGCTTTGCAACTTGCAGTTTTTCGTCGTCTATGTCAACGGCAACTATTTTTTTTGCGCCAAGCGCCTTTAGGCACTGAATTATGCTCAAACCTATTGTTCCGCAACCAACAACTCCACAGCTGTTTTGCAAGCAATTTTCTGCCGCAAAAACGGCGTGTAATGCCACTGTTATAGGCTCAAACATCGCACCTTGAATATCTGTTACCTCATCTGAAATAGGCAGAACATTCTTGCAGTTACACTTTAAATATTCCGCCATGCCACCGGGTAATTTAGTGCCCAAAAACAAAAAGTTTTTGCACTGCCCATACCTGCCTTTTTTGCACCTCTCGCACTCAAAACAAGGCACAAGCGGTATGCCTGCAACGCGCTGTCCCACTTTTACATTTGTAACATTTGCGCCTGCTTTTGCTATTACACCGCAAAATTCATGCCCCAATATTGTTGGGTAAACAGGGCACACGTTTGAGAGCACCCGCGGTATATCTGAGCCACAAATGCCCACAGCACTAACCTTTACAAGCACCTCGTCCTCGCCTATTTCAGGTATGGGTATGTCGCATAATTTTATATCCATGTTGCCGTTTGTAACAATAGCTTTCATATTAATCTCCGTCGTAATATTCCGCAATTAGGCCTTTTACCATTTTAGACCACTCAATTACCTTTTGCTTTGCGTTATTTTTCAGCGTTCCGCCTATGTTTAATACAATTTCTGTAATGCAACCATATTTTAATGAGTTTTCAAGTACACTTCTAATCTCTTTTTCAGCAGCATCTTTGTCCCATTCGTCTTGAATAAAATGCACACCTGCGGCGCGGTAGCTGTAAACGTACTTATCTGCAATTGATTTTGCTGCAAGCTCATGGTCACACCACTCGCTTACCGAGATTTTTCTCGCGTTTTCAAAAGTAGGCATAAGCTCAATTTTTCTATCAAGCACTTCACAGCAGCCAACGTTTACAAACTTAAACATCTTTGTAACTTCTTTGTTGTACTCGTAATCAAATTCCTTGTGCATCTCGTTTGACACACACGTAAAAAGCTCTGCTGAGGTAAAGCCCCAAGAGTCTTCAAGCTTTGTGCGGTGCTCAAATGCACAGCCTTTTATATCTCTGAAATCGGGCATACCGCTAACATAGCGAAGCCCTGCCGATCCAAGCGGATATGACAAATCAGGTGTGCCCCATATACCTGCATCTCTGTAAAGCTCAAAGCGTTTTATTAAATTCGCTTGAATTTTTTTAAGTGCTTTGTGCATAAATTCGGGCTCGTCATACATGTCCATATATGTGTTTTCAAGCCCACGCAGCCAAGAATACTCGTCTGCCGCCCTTGTGCCTATGTGCATGGGATGCCTTATAACCGTTAATATAGGCTCAAAAATTTCACACGCTTCATCGTAATATTCTCTTGATTTTTTCTCGTCATAAAACAGTACGGGCTCTGAAATTTTCTCAATATCGCTCTCGTCATTTAAAACACAAACAAACTCATACGCATCGCCCTCTTCTGCCCTAAGCGCTGAGCCGTTGCTAAGGCCTATGGGTTTCAGCTCATCGTCATCAATGTGCTTAACAAGCCCCTCAATGTCTTTAAACTTTGTTAAATTCTGCACCACTCTTGAATACACAACAGGCTCTAACACATTGTCGTCATCCATTTCTATGGCGTAAAACATTTTAAACCTGAAATATTGCTCAAATTCCAGCGCAACCTCGTCTTTACAAAAGTATGTATCTTGTGGTAAAACCTCGTCCATGGCAAGCGGCCAATAGTGGTTTATAAAAACAGGTTTTGTGCCTTTTTTTAGGTCGTTTATATCGTACCATTTTTGTCGCTTTTTGTCGTTTTCCGGTGTCATACATGCCTTTTTATACTCTTTTGCAAGCTCGCGCAGATATTCTTTTTCTTTTTGACTAATCATTTTTTTATACCTCAAATGTAAAGCACTAGCTTATAAGTTAATGTAAGTTTATCCTTTAACAGCACCTGCCGTCATGCCTTTTACCACCTGTTTGCTGAAAACAGTATAGCCCAAAAGCACGGGGAGCGATGCACAGAACAAACCTGTCATAAGCAAGTTGTATTCAATTTCAAACCCTGTGTTGTAAGAGCGAAGTGCTACGGAAATTGTTCTTAGCTCTCTTGCAGTTGTAAGTATTGATGCAAACGCGTATTCGTTCCAAGTATGTAGCAATGTCAATATGGCAACTGTTGCCATAATTGGTCTACATAGCGGCAATATAATAAGTAAAATCCTCTGTATAAGCGTACAGCCATCAACTGTTGATGCCTCATCAATTTCATACGGTATGCCGTCAATAAAGCTCTCGTACAAGAAAATTGCAAGTGGCATACTAACGGAGTAATACGTAATAATTAGCACAATGCGGTTGTTTAGCATATCAAGCAAGTGATATTGTGTAAACACCGGCACAAGCAGTGCATATAGCGGTATTAACATGCCAAGCATGTACGTATAATAAATAAATTTTTTACCTTTAAAATTAAACCTATTTACAAAATAGCCAACTATAAGAGCAGATAAACACACAATTGCAACATTTACTATTGCGTAAACCGCACTGTTGCCCATAGCAGTCCACAAATCTCCAATATCAAAAGCACGTGGGTAGTTATCTAAATAAAAACTCTGCGGTAATGCCAGTGTATCAAACAAAAACTCTTCTTTTGTCTTTAGAGACGAATAAAACAGCCAAACAAGAGGCAACAAGCAAACTATGCTTATTATCCAGCAAATTAAGTTGGCAATGACAGTGTACACACTTGTTTTTACACTTAATTTGTTTTTTACAATTGCAGTATTGTTATTTGCCATCTTTCTCGCCTCCCAACAAAATTTTTCTTGAGCCCATAACAAGAATTAAGCTTAGTACAAGCATACAAAGTGCCGCAGCAGAGGCATAACCAAATTTTTGCGACTGGAACGCAAGCTGATATGTATAAAGTGCTGTAACCATAGATGAGCGCCCCGGACCACCACCTGACATTGACAGAACAATGTCGAACAGTTTCATACAGCCTGAGATACACATTGTTGCACAAACAGCAACAGTTGGAGTTAAAAGCGGAAATACAATTTTTGTAGCACGCTGCACAGCATTTGCGCCGTCAATTTCAGCCGCCTCAATTAAGTCTTTGCTAATATTTTGCATACCTGCTGTTAAAATAATGCTAAACTGCCCAACAAACTGCCATGTTAGTGTTAAACAAATTGCAGGTATAACAAGGTTTGGGCTATCCAGCCACGGTATAATAAAATCTTCAAGCCCTAAGTTTTTCATTATTGTAGCAAATATGCCTATATCTGTGCGGTATACAAGCGACCATATCATACCTACAACAAGTGCACCAAGCACTGCCGGTGCGTATATAACTCTTCTGTGAAATTCTTTTAGCTTGATGTATTTGCTTTGGTAAAAGAGTGCAACAACAAAGGCAAGCCCTATTTGTGTTACCAATAATATACCTATAAATTTTAAATTGTTTAAAAACGAATTCCAAAAGTATTGGTCTTGGAAAAGGTTTATGTAGTTATCTAAACCTACAAAAACAAATTTTGGCGTACCGCGCCAATCTAAAAAGCTTATGTAAACTGCCACAAAAATTGGCACAATAAGCGCAAAACAATAAACTAAAAAACCCGGTAATATGAATTTGTATGCCGTTGTTGATTTTATCTGAACACTACGATTCAAATTGTTCACCCTCTTTTTTTCTTACATTAGGCTGTATGCAAACTTAAATTAAGCGTATTAAATAGTGCTTACACACACTTTGCCAAACTGTTAAAATTACTGCGGTGCATAAAAGTTATATGCACCGCAGTGTTTTTTTAATGCGCTCTTTTTAATTAAGCAATCGCAAACTCGTACTCATCTTGCATTTGCTGTGCTAAATCTTCAGGTGTTACAAGGCCAAGTAGTAGCTCTTGCAAACCACGTTGGTATAGTGTTTGAACTGATGCAGGTAGCAAGCCGTCATAGTTGCGGCAAGGCTCTGCCTCTGCTGCCAAAGCAACCATTTGCTGTGTTACAGGGTTAAGTTTTGACTCATCGTACTCTGCTTCCCATGAAGCGAAGTCGCCGTTTTCGTTAGTTTGTTTTGCCCAGTTGTCTGTTATAACGTAATTTCTGATAAAGTCTTCGATAGCCGGAATTTTTGTCTCGTCAGCGTTTGCGCCAATTGCCATTGCCCATACAGATGATTGCTCAATTGAATCGCCTGCTTTTGCGCCTTCAACAGGGCCCGGCCATGCAGCTGCTTTTGTAACTGCTGCTAGTTCTTCGCTACTGTTGTAGATTGTGCCGTTTTCCCATTGACCTGCTGAGAACATTGCAGCTTCACCTGTTAAGTAAAGTTGCATACGCTCGTCGTTTGTAATACTTGCAAAGTTTTCGTTAAACACGCCGTTTTGTGCAAGCATTTGGAAATCTGTCAAAGCTTTTACAAAATCTTCGTCTGTAAATTTAACATTGCCGTCTTTTGCAACTATGCTCTCAATAAACTCAGGACCTGTGTATTTGTTAACAAAAGCGCTGAACAAGATTGAGTCTGCAAACAGTGGGTCTTTGATGCCAAGTGTTATTGGTGTGTAGCCTGCTGCGCTAATTTTGTCGCAAGCCTCTACAAGCTCCTCAACGTTTGCAGGGAATTCTGTAACACCTGCCTCAGCAAAAATTTCTTCATTGTACAAAATGTAGCCGTAGTTGTTAATCGAAACAGGTAAACCATATATTGTACCATCAATTGTGTGCTCTTCAAGTGTATTATCAAACATTTCATCTTTTATGCCGCTATCAGTTAAAAAACCTGTCATGTCTTGAATTAAGCCCTCAGGGCCATACACTGTTGTTTGGTTAGCTTTTAGTAGCACTATGTCTTGCAAATCGTTTGCTGTTGCAAGTGCTGTAACGTTTGTGTTGTATGTTTCACCTGATGGTAAAGATTCAACAACAATCTCAAACTTGCCCTCATTGTCAGCATTAAAATTGTCAACAGCCTCAACCATTACGTCGTAGTACTGTGATGTATCTGTCCAGAAGTTGCCAAATGAAATTTCAATTTCCTCGCCGCTTGGTGCTTCTTCTGCTGTTTCTGTGTCCGCAGGTGCCGCTGTGTCTGCTGGTGCTTCTTCAGGTGCAGGCTGTGAACAAGCCGCAAATACACTAATTGACATAGCCATAACGAGTAGTAGTGCTAAAATTTTCTTTTTCATATCCATTTCCTCTTTCTTATTTTGATTTATTCATAAAACATGTATATTACACGTTATATGCCGTTTAAAACTTAAAAATGTGCAGTTTACCTTAAACAAGGGTGCTTTAGTGTTGAGTATTTCAGTGGCAGTAAATACGGGTTTTGGCGTGGGTCTACATCAAAACGCGTAATGTAATTCCACAGTGAGCCGCGCTCGTCAACATTGCTAAGCCCCCAGCGCAAACCCTCAAGTGGTGTTCTGTCTGCGTCTTCCTGCTCACATCTGTACAAACCTGCCGCTTGCGGTGTGTCCTCAAGCAAGGCCATAATCTCAAAGTTTATACCATCAGGTGAGTACTGAATTGTGTTTTTTTCAGGACCGTCCCTGTTTAAAAGTGCTGCCATACCGCCTTTATATTGCCAAAGCATAGTCTCGTGCCCACTGTTTGTAATAGGGTTAAATTCGCTGTGCTCATATGGTCCTAAAATATCGTTTGCCATGGCAACGCCCCAGCGTGTGTCGTACCCACCAAGTTTAAACCTGTCGTGCATAGCCGCCGCTTTATAATACAAGTAAAACTTGTTATTATAGTAGAACAGGCATGGGTCGTGCGTGCGTCCTGTAAAGTATTCATCGTTGTAATTACTCTTTGCCACGCCCTCAAACCAGCGCCCCGGTTTCATTGGTTCTAAGATATTTTGCTTTGTCTTTGTCCATGGACCGTTTGGGTTTTCCGCAACCGACATCGCCACATTTTCGTTAAAACCTGTGTAGTCTCCTTGCGGTATTGCTTGGTATACAAGATAATATTTGCCTCCGTGTGCAAGCACTTCGGGTGTACAAACTGTGCGCTCGTCATACTCGCCTTTTGCACCTCTCTCAACTGCTGCCCCTTGCTCTTGCCAGTTTATGCCGTCTATTGATGTCGCATAATATATGTCTGCATAATCCCATGGAAAATGCTTTGTCTTTTTGTCAAAAACAGCTTCACCGAGATATATGCCCGTTGATTTTGTATACCATACATAGTATAAATCGCCAACTTTTATTACACTGCTCGGGTCACGTCTATGCACACCGTATTCATAGCCGAGGCCTTTTACAGGTGTGTAGGAAAAACCGCAATACCATTCTGAGTTATCTTTAACATAAGTTTGCGCCCTTTTAGATGCCGCGCTTAACTGCATATATACCTCCCTTTTTTGCTTTAACTCTTTATTTATTTTATTAATGTTATATCGCTATTTTATGTGCTCGGACGATCATAAAACGCCCCTATATAATTATCGAGCAAACACGGTACATAAGCCGCCACCTGTTATGTTTTTCTTGCAAAACACAAATTAATCAGCAATGTTTACTCGTGTGTACATTTTACAAACAATTCCGAAATTTCTCATAAAACTAAGTTACACAAAACTCATAATAAATCTTTATTGCCATTAAAATGTCGCTTTAAGTACCAAGCCATTGGCAGTTATTGTCGCCGTGCTCAAGCGGGTAGTCGTAAGGGTGTTTTCTTGTGTCTACATCAAACCTTACAATGTGGTTCCATAAAGAGCCTCTTTCGTCATAGTGGCAAAGCCCCCATCTTAGCCCTGCAAGTGGTGCGTCGTCGTGGTCATCACACCTAAATGCTCCGCCTGCCATTGGTGTGTTGCCCTCAAGCCTTGCCATTAGCTCAAAATTAACGCCATCTTTTGCAAATTGAATTGTATTTTTTTCAGGGCCATCTCTATTTAAAAGTGCCGCTATACCGCCATTATAATGCCACAACAATGTTTCATGCCCACTGTTTGTAACGGGGTTAAACTCACTGTGCTCATATGGACCTAAAACGTTATCTGAAACAGCTACGCCCCAACGTGTGTCAAAGCCACAAAACTTTAGTTTGTCGTGATTAGCTCCACATTTATAGTACAAATAAAACTTGTTGTTGTAGTGCATCAACATTGGGTCATGTGTGCGCCCTGTAAAGTAATCATCGTTGTAATTATCTTTTGCTATGCCCTCAAACCATCTGCCGGGTTTCATCGGCTCCAATATATTTTTTTCTTTTTTCACCCATGGCCCGTCAGGGCTTTGTGCAACTGCCATTGCCACATATTCATCGTAACCTGTGTAATTTCCTTGTGGCATTGCCTGATAAACCAGGTAGTACTTGCCGTCATATTCCATAACATCGGGTGTGCAAACTGTGCGCTCGTCATACTCGCCTTTGCCGCCCCTTTTAACGGCTGGCCCTTGCTCTTGCCAGTTTACGCCGTCTTTTGAAGTTGCATAATAAATATCTGCATAATCCCACGGAAATTGCTTTGCATATGGGTCTGCAATTTTTTTACCAAAATGTGGACCGCAAGATTTAGTATACCATACATAATATAAACCATTTGCCTTTAGCACACTGCTTGGGTCTCTTCTGTGTACACCCTCTTCATAGCCTATGCCCTTAACATCTGTATAAACAAATGAGCAACACCACTCGCTTGTTTCTCCAGAATAGTTTTGTGCCCTCTTAGTGGCTGAACTTAACTGCATTTTGTCCTCCTTTTTTTACTATTATATTATCACCTCTGCTGTAATTGCCAAATTTATGCAAACAATAGTATACAAAACATATAATTTAAATTTAGCCTAAAAGTACGAAAAAATAGTAACATCAACTTGCTATTTTGAACAAACTTACCTTTACTAACAATATTATACACCTAATATAACTAATTTCAATTGTGAATTTTACACAAATTGATACATATGCTTTGTCTGTAATGCACAAATATGTGTTGATTTAACGTTAAAATTAACAAAAATTTAGTTTTAATTTTTCATTGTAGTATTATTTGTCATATTATGGAAAAAGAGTTTGTTCCTAACTAGGCACTAAGTGCAATTTTACGCTATTTAAAGTATTTTTAGTATACTAAGAATACTTTAAATAGCTTCATAAACCATTTCAAAATTAAACAAAAAAGCAATATGTAGCGGTGCACTAAATTCCACTACATATTGCTTTTCACATTTTCAATCATTTTTATTAAGGTTATTAGGTAGTAGCGACACTATCTAAAACTCATAAACAACTTAACAGTAAAGCTCTCTCCTTTTGGTAGCCTTATATTGCCCTGTTTCTCTTCAAAATTGTGGCTTGTGTTATCTGCATCAGGCAAGCCACACCATGGCATTATAGAAATTGCCACTTGCGAGTTCGCCGGCCCCCACATGCCAAGATATGCAAACTGTGAAAAATCAATTGTTACAGTGTGGGTGTCTGTCTCATTTTTTAGTGTTACTTTTTTACAATTAAATCCCGTTAAAATATCTGCACCGTGGTTGTATGAATTTGGCAAAAGCGGTAACTTACCATTTTCTAAAACGTATCTGTCTGATTTACCTGTCAAATACATCATGTCTTTACGCTTAATTTCAGTTAATGAGCAATTTGTACCAAAATCTAAATAGCTGCCTTTCGGCGCTGAAAAACCCGGGTGTGTGCCAATTGCAAAATACATTTGTTTATTCCACAAATTTTCCACCTTAAATGTTTGTGTTAGGGTGTCACCGTTCAGCTCAAAGCATATGTAAAAATTAAAGTCATATGGTAAAAATTCTTTTGTTTTATTGCTACTTCTCATTACAAATTTCACATAATTTCCACCTTGCTCAAACAAGTCAAACTCTGTATCTTTTGCAAAACCCGCAAACTGTGCTTTGTACCTTTCACCGTCAACAAGTATAAAATTGTCTTTTGTTTGCCCTATTGACGGAAACAAATTTTTCGCCTGTCCTACCCACTCTTTTGAGGGCTGGTGTATGTACTCGTGCCCATCGCCGCCTGTGCAGTTTATTAGCTCTGCCCCAAGCGAATTTACTTTAACCGTCAGCTTTTCGCTCTTAATTTCATATATCATTTTTTCGTACTCCTTTAATCTAAAGTTCAAATTCTCTTTTTACACTGCGCGCAAAAAGCTGTTGCAGCACTACTTGTGCATCTTGCTCCTCGTGTAATATTTTGTGCACTGCATTGCAAATTGGTAAATCTACGTTGTATTTTTTTGCAAGTAGCACAAGTGCTCTCACAGTTTCAACGCCCTCTGCCAAACTGCTGTACTGCTCATTTTTTATAAATTTTTCGCCAAACGTTCTGTTATGGCTGTGTTTTGAAAAAAGTGTTGCCTCATAATCTCCCAAATGGCAAAGCCCATATGCCGACAGCTCATTTGCGCCCATTGCGTGCATTAAACGTGCAATCTCCCTTGCGCCACGCGCCATTAGTGCACCTTTTAGGCTTGATAGATTTTTGCCGTCAAGCATACCTGCGGCAATGCCCACAACATTTTTAGCCGCCGCGCCAAGCTCTGTGCCCACAATGTCGTCGCCCTTATAAAGACGTATCAGATCGGAACTCATGTTGTCTACAATAAAATCTACAACTTGCGGCTCTGTTGAATCTACCACTTGGCAATTTGGTATATCGCTCACAAAATCCTCCACGTGCCCCGGGCCTACCCACACGGCAACGTGTATTTTTTGTGTTATTTCGCTTTCAAAAACTTGTGTAAGGCGCTCTCCCGTGCCTGCCTCAAGGCCTTTCATGCAGAGTATAAACGTTTTGCCCGCTATGTCTTGCTCATTTATTTGCTTTGCCAATGTGCGCAACTGCTGTGCGCTTATTGATATTATTATTATGTCTGAAAACTCAAGTGCACTTTGCAAATTGCTTGTCAAATCTATGTTTTTTTTCAATTTTACATATTCGTTTACTCTTGTTTTTTTTAGGTTATCATAGCTTTTTGAGCCCTCGCGCCCATACAGCATTACATTGCCGTTACGGCTGTGATACCATGCAAGAAATGAGCCCCAGCGCCCACACCCCAGTACAGAAAATTTCATATAGTAGCTCTCCTCTATTAGATGCTTTGCTTTTATGTGCTGTTTTAATTGCTGTGACAGTATACAGTTTTGTTTTTTATTATAATAATCAGATATACAAAAATTGCCCTACACATAACAATAGGGACAAACCCTGTGTGGCTATCCAAAAAAGCAACTAAAGCATTAGTTTTCGGGCAGCCACATAGGGCTGCCCCTACATATTTCGTGCAAATTATAATTTGCCACAGCCTGTTTTATATTAATTTTTTATGCAGTTTTAAATTTGCTTTTACTTTTTTATTGCTATGCCGCCGGTGCCGCAGGGTCTGTTGTTGACGGTGCTGGGTCTACCGTTGATGACGGCGCTTCTGACGAGGACGGCGCCGGTGTTACAGATGAAGACGGCGCCGGTGCCTCTGACGAAGATGGCGCCGGTGCTTCTGACGAAGATGGCGGCGGTGTTACAGATGAAGACGGTGCCGGCTCTACCGACGACGAGGACGGCGCCGGTGTTACAGATGAAGACGGTGCCGGCTCTACCGACGATGATGACGGCGCCGGTGCTACCGATGATGACGACGAAGATGACGGCACTACCGATGACGATGAAGACGAAGATGATGATGGTGGAACATAATTCGGGTCTGTCACGCCACATCTTATGCAAACTCCGTTTTCATATGTGTGCCCGAGCGGCTCAACAAAATTGCGTTGCTCTACTGTGCCATCCCAATGAGTATAAGGTGTGTAGCCTCTCTCTGTACACGTTGCAGGTACAGGTGTGCCGGCAACAGGCGCAGGTGGCTCTTGACGCGCAGGTACATTTGTCACAGTAGGACGTCTATCCTCTGTATCAAGCACGTGTGTACGTGCATATGAAACCCATGTCATACAACCCATCTCGTTTAAATGTAGCCCGTCAGACGAGATATATGTTGGGTTAATATAGCCTGTGCCACTATCTTTTAGTGCCTCTGATATGTTTAAGAAAGGCAGATCTAAATCTTCGCACATTTCAACAAGTGCACTGTTAAAAGCATCAATTGTGCTTTGGTCTACATTTGGGTAGTCTCTAAGCTGTCCGCATGGCGGTATTGCACTTACAATAATATCTGTGTACTCGTATTTGTCTTGTATTGTGCTAATCAAGGTTTTATAGCTGTCTATAAATCCGTCAAGGCTTGTGCTACCATCTGCATTATTTGTGCCGAAAGTAAGCACAACACGCCTTGGTTGCACTTTTGCAATTGCATCGGGTATTGTGTATATCTTTACATCGTTTGCAAAGAAAACGCATGGCACTGTTGATGCGCCTTGCACTGTCATACCTACCATACCCATATAATTTTCTAGCGGAACAAGGTCATAAACCTCGTTAATACGCACTGTGTTAGAATCTCCAATAAAAATTGTGTCGTCTAAATACGCTTGCCCACCGTCTGTTGTGAGCTGTAAAATAACGCCGTCGTATTCATCTTCATCAATTATATTCTCGTCTTTGTCATAGTTCTCACTGCTACTGCTTGAGTCTGTCGAGTTGTTCTCAGGCACTTGCGCATCTCCACCCGAGCCTAAAATTAAAATTGTACCCACAATTACTGCTACTAAAAACACCGCAACGCATGATGCTATCATTATAATAGCTTGTTGCTCGCGCTTTGGCAACTTTTTAAACAGCTGTGGCCATTTTGAAATATTGCTAAAACTAAAACCTTGTTTGTTTGACACTTTTTGATTACCTTTGCCTTTCTGAATTTAAACGTATTATGACAGCAACATTCTGTCGTTTGCAAAATCAGCACCGCTTGCCTCTTCAAATTTAAGCAGCAAATCTTTAACTGTGAGTTTGCTCTTCTCCTCGTGCGATACATCATATATAATATTGCCGTTATTCATCATAATTAAACGGTTGCCGTAGCGTATGGCATCTTTCATGTTGTGCGTTACCATAAGCGTTGTAAGTTTTTCTTCTGCAACAATTCGCTCCGTTAAATCAAGCACTTTTGCAGCCGTTTTTGGGTCAAGCGCCGCTGTGTGCTCGTCTAAAAGCAAAAGCCTTGGGTTTTGCAGTGTTGCCATAAGCAGTGTTAATGCTTGGCGCTGTCCGCCCGAAAGTAGCCTTACCTTGCTTGTCATTCTGTTTTCAAGCCCTAAATCAAGCATTTTGAGCTTTTCTTTGTATAGCACTTTTTCCTCATGCTTTATGCCCCATGAAAGTGTACGCACTTTACCTCTTCTATATGCCATGGCAAGGTTTTCATCTATACCCATATTGCCTGCCGTGCCCATCATTGGGTCTTGAAAAACCCTACCAAGCAGTTTTGCCCTTATGTGCTCGGGTTGTTTTGTTACATTTGTCTTATCAAGTATTATGTTACCGCAGTCAGGTGTATATACACCTGCAAGCAAGTTTAAAAATGTGGATTTACCTGCGCCATTGCCACCTATTACAGTTACAAAATCGCCGTCGCCCAGTTTGAAAGACAAGTTTTTAATGGCACATTTCTCATTTACAGTGCCTGCATTAAAGGTTTTTGTAATGTTTTCAACATTTAGCATGTGTGCCTACTCCCCTTTCTCTTGCTCGTTTGTGCTGTCTTCGCCTTGCTCTTCTATACCTTGCACAGGTGCACTTTGTGCTGTTTGCACATTAACCTTGCCGTATTTTTTTCTCAAATAAGGTATGCCAAGCGCCGCTGCAATTACTATTGAGTTAAACAACCTTAAATCATCTGTCCTTATGTTTAGTTGCAAAACAACAACAGTTACGCTGAAGTACAAAATACATCCCATGAATATGCTTACCAGTTTAAATGCAAAGTTGAACTTTCTGCCTATTAATACTTCGCCGACAATAACGCTTGCAAGACCTATAACAATTGCACCGCGCCCCATGCTAACGTCTGCATAGCCGCTGTATTGTGCAAGCAAACCACCTGCAAGACCTACAAGCCCGTTAGATATAATAAGCCCAATCATTTTCATTGTGCTTGTGTTAACACCTTGTGCACGCACCATTTTGCGGTTGTCGCCGGTGGCACGTATTGCACAGCCAATTTCTGTGCCAAAAAACCAGTATAGCGCCATTATTATTACTATTGCAAATAAAATACCAATTACAATTGCAAGCGGTATGTTGCCAAGTGTAATTATTGTGGGCATTCTGTTAAGCCCAACGTTTGCCCTGCCGCCAAGTATGCGCATGTTTATTGCAAAAAACGCGTATTGTGACAATATACCTGCAAGTATTGGCTGTATGCCAAGTTTTGTATTGAGCAAGCCCGTTACAGCACCTGCACACATGCCTGCTAAAATTGAAAAAACGAGTGTTAAAAGCGGGTTCATGCCACTTATTATGAGCATTGCGCTAACTGCTCCGCCCGTTGCAATGCTTGAGTCTACCGTTAAATCGGCAAAGTCAAGTATTCTGTAACTTATGTACACTCCTATTGCGAGTATGCCCCAAATTAAACCTTGCGATGCGGCTCCGGGTAAGCCACGCCCAACAGCTAAAATAAAATCCATGATACACTACCCTTTCAATACAATAGCAAGATTATAACACAAAATCAAAAATACGACAAGTAATTACTTGTCGTATTTGTTAAATATTTTAAATTCTTACAAATTATTTTAAACTGTCCGGTACTGTAAAGCCCATTTCTGTTAGTTTAGCTTCATCAATGTACATTGCAAGCTCGTCTGCTGAGCTGTAAGCAATTGGCATTGTGCTAACGTCTGCGCCGTTTACAAGAATTTCAAGAGCTTGGTCTGCTGTCATTTCGCCAAGAGTTGTGTAGTTGATGCTGTATGTTGCAACGCCACCCTCTTTTGCCATGTTTTCTTCACCACAAATTACAGGTATGCCCGCAGGTACTGCTACCATGTCTACTGTTGGCATTGCGCCTGCAAGTGTGTTATCTGTTGGGATATAAATTGCATCTACTTTTGTTACAAGGTCTGATGTAACTGCTTGAATTTCGTTAGAATCCGCAACTGTTGAAACAACTACTTCAAGGCCAAGTGTCTCAAACTCTGCTGTTGCAAGGTCTGCTTGTAAAATTGAGTTATCCTCTGCTGAGCAGTAAAGTACGCCAACTGTTTTTGCCTCAGGGATAAGATCAATAAGCAGTTGAGCTTGCTCTGCAATTGGGTTCATATCTGATGTGCCCGAAACGTTTGTGTTTGGCATCTCATTTGTCTCAACAAGGCCTGCGCTCTCGGGGTCTGTTACAGCTGTAACAAGGATGGGGATATCTTGTGTTGCGTTTGCAGCTGATTGTGCAGCTGATGTGCCGATAGCAAGAATTAAATCAACATCATCGTTAACAAATTTTGTTGCAATAGGGCCAAGGTTTGCTGCATCGCCCGAAGCATTTTGCAAGTCAAATGTTACGTTAACGCCGTTTTCCGCTGCAAGCTGTGTCAACTTGTCTTGGAAACCTGCCGCTGCTGCGTCAAGTGCGTTGTGTTGTAGTTGCTGAATAATACCAACTGTGAATGTCTCTCCCTCTGCTGTCTCTTCAGCAGGCTCATCTGTAGTTTCTTCTGTTGCTACTTCCTCTGTTGTTTCTGTTTCAGCTACTTCTGTTGTTTGCGGTGCTGTACAAGCTGCAAAGCTAAATACCATAAGCATAGCCAAAACAAGTGCTAATAATTTTTTCATAATCTCTTTACCCTCCATATTTTTAGATAATGTTGACATGAGTTGAAACGAGCAAATTTTATGCTTTTTGCTCCACAATGAAAAAAAAATGAAACACTCCTTGTTGGAATGTAAATTTTGTCAACGCTGTAGAGCGGAAAAATCGCAAAAACTTACCGTCCGGACGCTCGTGTTAACACTGTCTAATGCAATTTTTTGCATTAATTTAAGTTATTAGTTTGTTAACTATAACTATACAAATAAAATACTGTTTAAAGTTTATTTTACTTGTTTGGCTAAGTTTATCACATGTGAGCTGTAAATTCAAGTTACAAAACAGCTAAATTTTGGTTACAATAAAAATTAATTTGTGTATATTTATACAATTTTTTGTATATTTTTAGATTTTCCGCATTTTTCCATGCTTTCTATTATGTAATTAGCGTGGTTTTGCTTTACATCTTGCGCAGTCTAATTGTCATAATAATGGGTGTGCGCTCTGTTTCAAAAGGAACTTCATAAAAGCCGTCAAGTACAAAACCTTGCTCAAATGCCAAATTTAAAATATCACTTATTGAGCGGTGGTAATAGTTTTGTAGCATGGGTTGCCCCTCAATGGCAACGCCTTTGTTTATGCAGCTTGTAAAATATTCATCATTTTCATACGTAAAACAAGGGTGATGAGTTGCAAAAACAAAGATACCGCCTTGCCCCAGCATTTCATAAACAGCTTTAAACAGCGGTGATATTTTAGATATATCCATTATTGCCATATTAGCAACAGCTTTTGTAAAAGGTTTTTCACCTTTTAAGTTCAAGAGCATCTCATAATTTGTGGCATCACAAACGTGAAAATTTACTTTATCAAGAACATCTGCCCTGCGCTTAATTGCAAACTCAACCATTTTATTGCTGTAATCAAAAGCTGTTACTTTTGCGCCTTGTTTTGCCATTCTCTGTGAAAAATTTCCGTTCCCACATGCTATGTCAAGCACAAAATCGTTTTCATTTATTGCAAGCAATTTTTCCACATTCGGTCTTACAATATCGCAGTGAAAAAAGTTAGATTCATCTCCCATTTGCTCATCCCAAAACTCTGCATTTTCTTCCCACGCCGCTAAGCCGTTATCTTTAAAATCCATTTTTAATTTAAACCTTTCTTTTGCGAAAATCAACATGTGCTGCATGAAATATTTGTACTTATTTTTATGGTACTGCTATATAATGGCTTTTATTATACCATAATAAAAAAATATTTTACAATAAAAATTCTCTCTGTATTTTGCAGCATTTTATTATGGCACATGTGAATGTAATCCTGAGTTAAAGGTGTCCCCAAACAAAGACTTTGCAAAAACTAGAGCAAAATTTTTGCCTATCGTAATCGAAACAAAAAGCTGGGGCAAAACTACGTTTTCTGTGTGTATTAATGAGCATTTTTGTGACATATGACGGAAACTTTAAAGGCGTTCTTTTGTGAAGGCGACTTTTGGGGCAGCTCCGAGTTACCCTGCACCTTTCTTTCAAAAAACACTCCCCACACAATATAAATTTTCGTGTAAATCTTGCCTATAATCCTCATTTGCACTGCTCAGAGAGTTTACCATAACGCCGTTTGTTTTTTTATAGTCAGTAGAGTGCACAAATTTACCGGCACCGAGATACATGGCAACATGCCCTGTAAAATACAATAAATCTCCATGTTTTGCCTTACTAAAAGGTATTTCTCTTACGGCAAAAGTGCTGTTTTTACTTATAACTGCATCGCGATAAATCAAAATTCCGCTCACCATATACGCCATTTGCACAAGCCCACTGCAATCAATTCCAAGGCTTGTTTTGCCACCCCATCTATACTGTGCGCCCATGTATTGTAGTGCATTGTCACACAAATTATCACGCATTTTTTTTTGCATATCTGTGCTTATAGCGCGCGCACTCTCTATTAAACAAGGCATACTTTTTAAATGTGTTTCTTTCACATAACCCACTTCACCGCTTACTAACAAAGCTTTTTTCCAAAAGTTACACTCTTTATTTTGCACACTGCCTACTATGTGTCTTTTATATAAATTTTGTGGTTCACCACTGTTTTCAAACACAGCAATACACCCACCACGCGGTATACTTTGTAGTATAACTCCTTTTACATCCGGCTTGCTCATAACATCAGTAAATGGTGCTGTTACAAAATATTTCTTCAGCTTAAAGCTATTGTGGCTACATTCATTTAGTGTATTATTGCAACGTTTTGTTTGTTTATCACAGGTAAAATTATTACTTGTATATTTAATATTTTGTTTGCTATATTTATTTTCACTAATGGAAAAATAATTTTCGTAAATTTCTGCACAGTTATTAATATCATTTTCATCAATAAATGTGAGTGCACACTTTTCCAGCCAGCCTTTGTATAAATAGTGCGTATTAACATAGCAAAATTCATTATTATGCTCAATTACTTCAACAGGCATACCATATAAAATTTCATCTATGCACGTTCCTTTTTCGGGTTTTGTGTAGAGTTGTGCAAGTTGCACGCTTACAATTGCATTTTTTTTCATTATAAACCTCCCTTAAATTTGTTAGTTTTTTATTCAAAATTCTGACATAAATTATTGACATTTCGACAAAATCCGTGGTATTATAACAAAATCAAAGGCAAGCCGCCTACCTTTATAAAAAGGCGGTAACCGTTTTGAGCATTGAAAGGGTTTTCAGCCGCAAATAATCTTTCATTTCTTATGTGCCAATTCGGGGCGGCAGAATGGAGTATTTATGGAATTTGTGGGGACTGTTTGGGCATTGCTTCCACCGATAATTGCCATTGCACTGGCACTTATCACAAAAGAAGTATACGTGTCATTATTTATTGGCATTTTATCGGGCGCACTTTTGTACAACAACTTTTCAATTATGGGCACGGTGGAGACTGTGTTTGCGGTACTTATTGAGAGAGTTGGCGATGCGTGGAATGTTGGTATTTTAATATTCCTAGTGTTCCTTGGCATTATAGTTGCACTTATGAATAAGGCAGGCGGTAGCGCCGCATACGGCAAATTTGCAAGCGGACACATCAAGTCAAAAAGAGGCGCAATGCTTTCAACTTTTGGGCTTGGCGCACTTATTTTTGTAGATGATTATTTCAACTGCCTAACTGTTGGCAGCGTTATGCGCCCTGTTACGGATAAATTTAATATCTCTCGTGCAAAACTGGCTTATATTATTGACTCTACTGCGGCACCTATTTGTATTATTGCACCAATTTCGTCATGGGCGGCGGCTGTTACGGGTTATACAAGCGGCAACGGTTTTACACTGTTTTTGCAAACAATACCTTATAATTTATATGCGTGGCTTACAATAATTATGGTAGTTATTGTTGCATACACTTCATACGACTACGGCCCCATGGCAAAACATGAAAAAGCCGCAGAAAACGGCGACTTGTTTAGCGGCAACAACGAGTATGCAGCGGCAGACGACACAAAAATTAGCGATAAAGGCAAGGTTATTGACCTTGTTTTACCAATAATAGTGCTAATAACAAGCTGTATTCTTGGCATGATTTACACAGGCGGTTTCTTCTCGGGCGAGGGCATTTCGTTTATAGACGCATTTGCCGGAAGTGATGCCTCAATGGGGCTTGTTCTTGGCTCATTCTTTGCACTTATATTCATGTTTGTGCTATATCTGCCTCGCAAAGTTTTAACTTACAAAGAGTTTACAGATTGCTTACCTGTAGGTTTTCGCATGATGGTTTCGCCTATACTTATACTATCTTTAGCATGGACACTAGGCGGGCTTTGCCGTGACTACTTAGAAGTTGGCACATTTGTTGAGAGCGCACTCGGCGATTCTTCAGCGCTTGCAAACATATTCCCTGCTGTGCTGTTTTTAATAGCACTTGGGCTTGCTTTTTCAACAGGCACATCTTGGGGCACATTCGGCATACTAATACCAATTGTTACAGATGTTTTCCCCGAAGGCTCTACACTGCTTGTTATATCAATTGCGGCAATTCTTGCAGGCGCCGTTTGCGGAGACCATATCTCGCCTATTTCAGACACAACAATTATGGCATCAGCAGGTGCACAGTGCAACCATGTTTCTCACGTTAGCACGCAAATTCCATATGCACTTACTGTTGCGGTTTGTTGTTTTATAGGTTACATAGTAGCAGGCTTTACACAAAATGTTTTCATAACATTTGCAGTAGGCCTCGTGCTTTTAGGTGGCTTGCTATTTGTAATTATGGGTAAAGTTAAAAAAGATAAAAAAGTTTAGGTTTTGCGCCTTGCAAATTGAGAATTTGCGATTAAGCAACAAAAACCAAAAAGAGGCTATGACGTAACTGTCATTATGCAAATAAATGTAGGGGCGAACACACAGGTTCGCCCCTACATTTTTTCGTCAAATTGACGAGTTTTGTTCTATTGTGTAACAGCCTCTTTTTATACTGCTATAAATTATACGTTGTTGGCATTACATAAAAAGCTATGCAGATATATTGAAGCACACTGCCACCAATTACAAATAAGTGCCAAATACCGTGCATAAATTTTATTTTTTTAAGTGAATAAAACACTATACCCACTGTGTAAGTTACACCACCTGCTACAAGAAACCACAAAGCTTCACTTGATAATGCGTTAATAATATCGTTAATGGCAAAAACGCACAGCCAGCCCATTGTTACGTATAAAACCATTGTAATAATCTTAAACTTTGTTAAGCTAATTGCACTTAGCACAATACCCAATATTGCAAGTGCCCACACTGCTATACACAGTGCCCAGCCTTTCCACGTGTCGCCAAGGGCAATTATTGATATTGGTGTATAACTGCCTGCTATAAGCAAATAGATTGATGTATGGTCAAAAACTCGCAGTACTTTCTTGGCTTTTTGTAATGTCATTGCGTGGTAAAGGGTGCTCATTGTATATAGTGTTATAAGTGACAAGCCATAAACAAGGCTTACAAGCACTGATACCCAATCTGAATAAAGCGCACTTAGTGTCACAAGTACAGTTGTGCCAACAATTGCCACAAGGCTACCTAAGCCGTGTGTAATTGCATTCACAATGTCTTCGCCTTTTGTATAAAATTTTGTCGGGTCGTTGCTTTTAATACCATCACCCACTTTTAATATTTTAGATTTAAAGCTCTCGCGTTTAATTGCATACTCCATACAGTAGCACCTCTTTTATATAATTATGTTTCAAGCTATGTTTACAGTATATAGCATAATTATATTTATGTCAAGGGGTTATGTTAACTATTTTATCTAGTTTTCAAAACTATATAAAATAGTTAAAGCATTATCTAATTAAATGCGAGGCCGCTATGCCCACATAGCAGTTGTATACTATATTACAAACTCTGTTTGCTGTCGTCAACCACCGCGCTATGTGCACAAATCAGACGATTTAAGTTCTACTATTTTTTGCACATGGGTTCAGATTGCATTGGATTGGCTTGCCGGCTGAACACAGCTAAAAACATATTGCGCAAAAACGGTTGCAATGGTGTATAATGCACCATTGCAACCGTTTTTATTGTATCTTGAAAATTATTTTAAATTTTTGTCAAAGAACGCAATAGCACAGGCACCGGGGCCTGAGTGTGTACCGACAACAGAGCCTATTATACCAATTTCAGGTTTGCCAAGCTTTAAGTTATGCTGTACATAGTGTATAAATGGTTGCGCAAAATCGTGATCCCCCGTATGCCCTACTGACATATGTAGGCTTTCATCTATACCGCCAAGTTTATCAATAAGTTTAAAAGTGGCAACATATGCGCCCGGTAGCCCTCTTGCTTTGCCGGCAACTTCAAGCTTGCCATTGTGCCCCGGCTCTTCAAGCTCTTTGCCGTTTGTTGCAACAATTGGCTTTATGCCAAGCAAACCACCTGCAAGTGCTGCCGCACCCGACAGCCTACCACCTTTGCGAAGACATGTTAAATCATTAATAATAGCAAGCAAATGCAAGTGCTCACGCGCTTTTTCAAGGTCTTGCACAATTTCTTGTGCGCTCATGCCTGCATTTACATTGTCAACTGCGCGCTTTATAAGCAAAGTCTCTCCTATTGTTACGCTCTTGCTGTCAACTATGTATATATTCTCATAGCCAACTTCACTTTTTGCAATTTGTGCACTTTGGTATGTGCCCGAAAGCTCTGCGCTAATAAAAATACAAACTACGGTGTCGCCGCTGTTTTTTGCCATTTCAAAGTGGTTTGCAAAAACCTCGGGGCTAGGCTGGCTTGTTGTTGGCAATTTGTCGCAAACTTTTAGCTTTGCAAAAAACTCATCGGGTGTGAGGTCAATGCCGTCAAGGTATTCTTCTTCTCCGAAATGTACCTTTAGGGGCACAACTGTAATACCATTTTCTTTAGCGTACTCTTTTGAGATGTCTGAGGTTGAATCTGTTAATATTTTAATCATTTTAATCTCCTACAGTTTTATTTCAAACCAATCCAAAATTTTTACAAGCGCCGTTTTGTATATATTTTAAATTTGTTCAACTATTTATTTCTTGTTTTTTGCCAATAATTATTCATACAGAAATCTTTGTCATACGTTTTTTCCTCGCCAAAAAAATGCGGTGGCACAAATTTTTCAGCTTGTTCCACGCTGTCAAACTCTACTTCTGCATAATAAAAAGATGTATCTTTGCCCTCGTCCACAAGGCTTACCTCTAGTTTTTCTTTGTTTTCAAGCTCGTACACCCTGTACTCTTTAACTACTAAATCTCCGCTTAAAAACGTGCAGAGTTCTTCAAATTGCTGCTTTTCAAGCGGCATTTCAAATTCTTTTCGGCATAATATTCCACTTGATTTAAAGCACAAAACATAATCACTGCCGCCTTTATGCACGCTTTCACGCACCCGCACAACAGGGTTTACCGATACATAACCCTGTTTTACAACGGCGCTGTGGGTGCATTGTAGAAAATCATCAGGGAAACCGCTAATCAACCACTTGCGCTCTATTTCCAAATTGTTATTGCTACTGATACAAAACACTCCTTGTGCATAAATTAGACAATTAATTAAATGTGCTTTTGTGCTTATTTCACAAACCTTGTGCATATTTTTTATTTTGTAAATCGCAAGGCCCACATGCTGCATATAATAGCATTGTTCCCGAAAGAAAATTAAAAGATTGGAGCCACGCGCATGAGTGAAATAATATATTTTTTCATCACACTAAAAATGATACTATTTATAACACTACCCATAATGATTGCCGCTTGCTGTTTTATAACTGTTGTTGAGAAGATAAACAGTGCTAAAAAAGACATTGCGCAAACCAAAGCACCAATAACGGGCAATACCGGAAAGTGTAATAAAAGCAAAATTGCCGCAAGTGTAAGCACATATAATGTGCCTGATTAACATACATATTCACACATGATATATAGCTAAAATGCAAACACAAACCTTGCCTGCCTATTAAAACTAGGCGGGCTTGGTTTATTTTTTCAATTTAAGCAATAATTTAGGTTAAAAATACAAATAACCTTTTATGCCTGACACTTGTATAGGTTATTTATAATTCATTTTATGGCGGCGTTATGCACATGCCAATTTATATTAGCTAACGATAATACAAATATTAACCCGCCTCAGGTGCCTCTACTTTTTCAAGTGGTACATCGGGAATTTCAGATTGGTCATACTCCCAATCGCCGTCAAAAAGAATTTGCTCGTACTCTTTTAGCTCTTCCTCACGTTTGCGCAAGTAAATAAACATTGCAGTAAGTGCACCTACAACTGCGGACAGCACAATAATAAACGATAATAGTGTTGTTTTTTTCATTTTTCTGCCTTTCCGGTGAAACCACCATTGCTTTATATTTTTTATAATATCTATAACTAATTATATAACTTTTATACGTTTTTTTCAACATAAATTTGTTTTAATTGCTTTATATTGGAAAATGTATTTTTATTAGCGTTAGTTAATAAAAATCAGCATTTTCATAGCACGCAATAAAATAGAGTATACATAACCCATGCAAAATTCAAAGGTTGTTTATATAAACTGCTTATAATCCTCGTAATTTTCTCTTAATAGTGTAGGAATATCAAGGTTATACGGGCATTTTTTCTTACATGCACCACACTGTGTACATTTTTCAACTTTTTTCATTTTATCTTGCCACTCGGGTGTTGTATGAAACTTAGTGGGCGAGCGGCGCACAAGCAGAGAGACCCTTGCGCATGTAAAAATCTCAATGCCCTGCGGACATGGTGTGCAATAACCGCAACCCCTACAAAAAGAGCCCGACAAACTTTTTCGCTCTTCTCCTATAAAATCTTGCAGTTCTTTTGTCATTTTAGGTGGGTTTTTTATGTATGATATAAATTCATCAAGCTCGCTTTGCCTTTGCACACCCCATATTGGCAATACATTTGTGAACATATCTAAGTAAGCATAAGCGGCAGCAGAGTTTGTTATAAGCCCTCCCGACAACGCTTTCATACATATAAAACCAATGTTATTTTGCTTGCATATGTTAACAAGTTCCTCATCTTTTTCGTCTGCAAGGTAACTAAACGGGTACTGTAAAGTGTCGTAAAGCCCACTCTCTGCTATTTCTTTTGCAATGTTAAGCCTGTGGTTTGTCATGCTTATAAAGCGTATTTTACCCTGCTTTTTCGCCTCTAGCATACACTCATAAAGCCCTGTGCCGTCATTCGGTTTTGGCATAAACGGCAAGTTATGAAACTGGTATATGTCAACATAATCTGTTTTTAACAGTGTTAGGCTCTCTTCAAGGTGCGCCCAAAAATCTTGCACAGTTTGTGCACCTGTCTTTGTGGCTATTATAATATTTTGGCGAACGTGCGACAGCGCCTTGCCTATCTTGTACTCACTGTCAGAGTACCCCCTTGCTGTGTCAAAAAATGTCATTCCGTTTTCATATGCACTCTGCAATAATTTAACTGCGTCTTGCTCGCTAAGCCTTTGTATAGGCAAAGCACCAAATGCGTTTTTTTCTGTTACAATATTAGTTCTACCAAGTGTTATTTTGCCCATAATGCACCTCTTACAAATTTTATACCGCTTTAATTATATAATTGCAAAACTATAATGTCAAATATTTGTGCACAAATGCAACGTATTAAAAAACACAAATAAATATGCTAAAACATTTGAATTTTTACAAAAAAAGTTTTACAATGTTATACAGTACTTACAATAGCGCTGGCTATTTAAAGCTAGCATTTCAATTGCAGGGGGATAACAAATGGCAGAAATAAACTTATTACAAGCAAACAACTACATAGGCATTATTGACTACGTAAAAACAAAGATGGAAACGTATGCCGAAAGCCCTTTTAACGAGGTTGACAGCTTAATTTACGCACAATTCAGCTACATGTTTTTTGAAAACTTAGTGCCTACTATCGACGAGGGCAAAGACTGGGTATATGTATCATCGCTGTATAGGGCAGAAAAATTCGACGTTATTGTTAGCAAATCGCCTTTTCCCGAGTCAAACAAAGAACTGTTAACGGCATTGTGTGCAAGCCCACGTTACCGCGATGTTTTAATGAACTATTATACAGATATATTCGACAAAGATACAGCACAGCAATTTTCTGCCGTGACATTTAAACTGCCCACAGGCGAGCTTGTTGTTGCATTTAGAGGCACAGACTCCAGCATGGTAGGCTGGAAAGAAGATTTTAACATGGCATATCTTGCACCTGTGCCAAGCCAAATTTCGGCGCAAAAGTACCTTGACACAGTGGCCGATAATACAAATGCAGTAATATACACTACCGGACACTCAAAGGGCGGTAATTTATCCGTGTACAGTGCCACACACGCAAAAAAAGAAACACAAGACAGAATTATTGCAGTTTACGACCATGACGGACCCGGCTTTGCAATTACGCCCGAAACCGAAAAAGTGTTTAACACCATAAAAGGCAAGGTTAACAAGTATACACCCGAGGGCTCAATTGTTGGCGTTGTGCTCCAGAGCATAAGCGACAGCAACGTAATAAAAAGCAACAAACTTGGCGTTATGCAACACGACACCTTTACATGGCAAATTGAAAACGACAGTTTTGTGCCAAGCGACAGCATGACGAGTGGTGCAAAATATTTTGATAAAACAACAACAATGATAATGAAAAACCTTGATGCAGAGCAGAAAAAACTTATGGTAGACACTGTTTTTTCAATAATAGATGCTGCAAATGTTGAAACTATTTACGACTTAGGCCCTGTCCTTATCAAAGAAAAAGACAATATTTTTAACGCAATTAAAAGTGTGGACGATGAGACCGCAAACTGCATAAAAGAAATTATGAAACGCTTTGTGAAAATTTCTTTCACCTCTGCTTTTGACAAGGCGGATGAT
This sequence comes from uncultured Bacteroides sp., assembly GCA_964371675.1. Classification (GTDB taxonomy): domain Bacteria; phylum Bacillota; class Clostridia; order Oscillospirales; family Ruminococcaceae; genus Ruthenibacterium. Next base: position 82,735 of record CAYJNL010000007.1, read on the forward strand.
ATTAAAAAGAGCATAGCTATTTTTAATTAGTGCGTGTTGACAAACGCTATATATCCTGTGCACCCGTGAAACAATGGAGATGAATTTCGCCCAAAACTTTTAATCCACAGCCGAGTTTAAATGGGCAATTCTTTGCCGTTTTCTTTGCAAGTGCTTTAAAATAAATGTTGTACATTGCAATGGTTTTTGCATCAAACTGTGTTTTGTGTGCCGCAATAGCTTTCATTTGCAGTGCAAAATTACTTGTTATGTCAACAACCGTATTTGGGCTTGAAGTATTATAAAACGCCACACCTTTTACACTGTGTGGCGCTTTTTTTGTGCCACGTGGGTATTCAATAAGGCTTGTAGCAATAACGCTTTGCGCCACTGCTCTGCCTGTTACAATATGGTCTTCATGCGCCTCATACATAAGCCATGGGTCGGGTGCTGTAACAAAATCGGGTTTAACATCGCGTATAATCTCGCCTACTTCGCCTGCCAGTTCAGGTATATTGCAAAGTGTGCCGTCCTTTTTGTCTAGGTAGTGAAAGTGCGTGCACCCGAGCATTCTGCCCGAGGTCTCTGCCTCTGCTTTTCTAAGCTCCACAAGCTTTTCGTGCGACATTTTCGCATCGTGCAAACCAAGGCTACCGTCTGTAATTGTCAAGTAGTGCACCTCGCACCCTTTTTGGCTAAGTGCGGCTATTACACCACCCATGCCCACCTCATTATCGTCGGGGTGTGGCTGTACACAAAGTATTTTTTTAGCCTTGTTTATGTCGGGTTTCTTCAATACGGCATCAAGGATTATATCCATTATTCACCTCTGCGCTCTTTTAAAAGCTTTTGCGTATTTAGTTCGCTCTGCTTGTTTATGTCATAACGGTAAATTACAGCGGCAACAGCAACACTTGCAACTGTTGGCGCTATGTAAACAAGTGCACTAAACCACGTTATAGTCGTATTTGTAACGGGCTGATTTTCCACATAATTCATTAACACAAGGCACACACCAAGTATTAAACGCGCAAAAGCCGCACTTAGTTTTGTAACAAACGTGTTAAGTGAAAAAACTATGCCCTCGCCCCTAAAGCCCAGTAAAACTTCAGAGTAGTCTATTGCATCAAGTAGCATTGACATACCTGCAAGTGTCATAACACCTACGCTTGCAAAGCTTAAGCCCATTGCAATTAGCCCCAAAACAACGTTTTGCAGTGAAAAATACGGTAAAAAGTTAACAACTGCACCTGCAATTGCACTTACAATTAATATATTGCGTTTTTCAAATTTCTGCATCAACTTAGGCGTTGCAAGCATACCGCCCACCATGCCAATTACAAGCGCCGCACCTATTGCGGTTACATAACCCTCGTCGCCCCATGTATAAGTTGTAAAGTAAATTTGCCCTGCTTGGCGTATACCGTTAATAAAATTAATTGCAAAAAGCGACACCAAAAGTAACATGAGCGAACGGTTTTTAGTTATTGTCTTGATATTTTCTTTAATTGCAATTTTTTTCTGTGTAACTGCCACACGTTCTTTTATGAAAAAGCCTATTGCAAAAATGCCTATTGCAGAAATGCCACCAATTAATATGGCTGTGTAAAAATATGCAGTAATTTCACGTGTACCGCCAAACAAATCAAGAATAGTCACACTGAATAGCACACAAATAACAGCGCCAAGTGTTGCCGCCACCTTGCCCACTGTTATCATGGTGTTTTTCTCCTGTGTATCGTCCGACACAACAGAAGAAATAGCCCACAATGGAATATCGCTGACAGTGTAGCTCATTCCCCAGGCAATGTACGTTACGGCAGCAATGGCTATTGTTACAGCCGGCTCTGTGCCAAAATAAGTAAAGCACAAAACTGTTGATATAAACATAAGCGGTGCCCCACCAAGTAGATATGGCCTGAATTTGCCAAGCTTCGTCTTTGTTTTATCTACAATCAAGCCCATTACAGGGTCGTTTACAGCGTCCCACAATGTTGCAATAACAACAATTGCTGTTGCCGTCTCGCTTGGTATACCTAGCAAGTCTGTAAAAAAGAACATTATGTACATTGCCATAAAGTTGTAAAGTACGTTTTGCCCCGCTATGCCAAAAGCGTACACAGAGCGCTGTGTAAGTGATGATTTATTCATGTTTGTTCCCCTTTGTTACTTTAATCATTATACGGTGTGTCTTTATAACCATTTATTTTTAGCTTACTTGTAATTTTATCCAAAATTTTTCTGGCTACTTTACTCAAAATTTTAATTTTACCAAAATATTTCACAAAAATCGGACTAACTGCATAATACACTTTCACAAAAAGCTTGCCACTTTTAGTATTAATTAATTTTTCATCTCTATATCGCCTTAAAACCCACAATTCAGGGCAGTCATATGTCCCATATACACATGTTGCTACATAGCAGCCTTTTTTATTTTTTGTTTTTCCACCGCTGTTTAACTCAAAATGGTGCATTCTTTTCGGTGGTAATGACGATAAAATTTGATTTAATTTTTCTGATATGTATTTTTCGTTCACCCCATAATTAGTCCATAGTTTTAATATGGGGATTCCTGCTTCTTCGCATATCTTCCCAACTTTTTCATCTCGCTCTTTTCTTCTCTTTTGGTTGTGCGTATCATCGTTTATTTCTACTACAAAAAGCGGTGTATATCTCAAGTCTGTAATCAAGAAATCAACGTTACGATATAATTCATTTTGAAATCTTACACTATCTGTTCTTTCAATAAACGTAGCCAAGTTTGACTGCATATGCACCATTAAGTTTTTTGGCAGCACTTTTAAGATGCAATAATAATACTTCATCTCTGTATTTGTCATCAAACATTGCTTTTTGTTATACAAAAAAGGTATATCGTCGCTTGGCAGTAATAGTGCATTTTCGTTGTTAGTCTCACTATTATTTTGTTCTTCTTTTTTTGGTGCATTCTCTTTAAAATCGCAATTACTCTGCGAATGGTGCCATTCACCGCACTTTTCGCACTTTATCACTTCTCCTGTTGCACGCTTTTTGTTACAATCAGCGCACAACAAATACCGTCCTGATTCCGTTCCACATACCTTACATTTCATATTATACCTACTAAATCATATTTTAATCCACTACCATTATTATACATATTTTCAGCATTTATTGCAACAATTTAAAACATCCTGCACATAATAAAATTCTATTTGTATAACTTAAAAGCGGACAGGCAAATCCTGTCCGCTAAAATCAAATTCAAACAACCCTACTCAATCGGTTTCATAGTTGGGAATAGCAAAACATCGCGTATTGACGATGAATTAGTTAAAAGCATAACAAGCCTGTCCACACCGAAACCAAGACCGCCCGTAGGTGGCAAACCATACTCAAGTGCCGTTATGTAATCATAATCCACTTGTGCATTTGTGTTTGGCTCTTGTGCTCTCTTCGCTGCTACTTGACCTTCCATTCTTGCCTTTTGGTCAATTGGGTCGTTAAGCTCACTAAAAGCGTTGCCGTACTCACAGCCGTTTATAAAAAACTCAAAGCGCTCTGTAAACGCAGGCTCACTTGGTTTGCGTTTTGCAAGCAAGCTGTTTTCAACAGGGTAGTCGTAAATAAATGTTGGCTGTATTAGCTTGTCCTCAACAAAAGCATCAAAGAACTCTATGAGCACCTCGCCTTTTGTTGCGTTTGTGCTTACTTCTACATGCTTTTCTTTTGCTACTTTTCTTGCATCTTCATCTGTTGCCCAGTCATAGTAATCACAGCCGCTATACTCTTTCACGCTCTCTGCCATTGTCATGCGTGTCCACTTGCCTAAATCAATCTCTTTACCTTGGTACTCAATAACTGTTTTGCCACAAATTTTTTGCGCAAGTGTTGCGTATAAGTCCTCAACAAGGTCCATAATACCCTTGTAGTCTGTGTATGCTTGGTATAGCTCAATTGTTGTAAATTCCGGGTTGTGGCGCGTGTCTATACCCTCGTTCCTGAAAAGGCGCCCAACTTCATACACTTTATCTAAACCGCCTACAGTTAAGCGCTTTAGTGCAAGCTCTGTCTCAATTCTAAGGTACATGGGCATATCAAGTGTGTTGTGATGTGTAACAAAAGGCCTTGCTGCCGCACCTATCTCAAGCGGTAACAAAATAGGTGTGTCCACCTCTAAAAAGCCCTTTGCGTCAAGGTATGCGCGCAGTTCTTTCATTATACGGCTGCGCTGTACAAAAATATTCTTAACATCGGGGTTTACTATTAAATCAACATATCTTTGGCGGTAGCGTATCTCTTGGTCTTTTAACCCGTGGAATTTCTCCGGCAACGGCAAAAGGCTCTTTGCAAGCAGTTCAATCTCGCTAACCTTTACAGATATCTCGCCCATATGTGTGCGGAACACCTCGCCCTTGATGCCAATAATATCGCCTATGTCAAACTTTTTAAAGCCGGCATAGTTTTCTTCTCCAATTGCATCGCGGCGCACATAAAGCTGTATGTTGCCTGTTGTATCGCGCAAATCAGCAAAGCTTGCCTTGCCCATTATGCGTTTACTCATCATTCTGCCTGCCATTGCAACAAAGCGCCCTTGCTCGCCCTCAGGCACTTCTGTAAAGTTTGCCTTAATCTCGTCGGCAAAGTCTTTTTGGTCATAGCTTGTTTTTAAAAACGGGTCTTGGCCTGCATCTTGCAAAGTTTTTAGCTTATCTCTGCGCACCGCAACAAGCTCGTTATATTCCTCTTGTGTAATCTCTTCATTCGCGTTATTTTCTACTAAATCTTTTGACATTTTCTTCTCCATTTTAATTTAACTTGGATAGTACCCACACTATCTACAGAGCTGACCTTGAAATTTCAAGTATAGTGTAGCTAACTTCTTTGCCGTTTGGCAATGTAATATTTACGGTAGCACCCGTTGTTTTGCCCATAAGTGCACTGCCCACAGGTGATTCATCGCTTATTTTACCGTTCATCGGGTCTGCCTCGGTAGAGCCCATGATGTCGTACTCATACTCTGTGCCCGAACTTGTTTTTATTTTAACATGTGTGCCAATGCCCACTGTTTCTGTCGATAATTCTTCCTCATCAATAACTCTGGCATTTTTAAGCATTTTTTCAAGTGTAGCTATACGGCTCTCAACAAAACCTTGCTCGTTTTTTGCCTCGTCGTACTCGCTGTTCTCAGATAAATCTCCATAGCCTCTGGCTACTTTAATTTTTTCAGCCACTTCTTTGCGCTTAACTGTTTTAAGCTCTTCAAGCTCATTTTCCAGTGCACACAGCCCTGCATAAGTCATAATAAGTTCTTTGTTTGGATTGTTCATAATATGGTCTCCTTTTGCAATATGTACATTATTTATATAATTTGTAGTCCCACCCACAGATGTAGTTAAAACCTGTGCAGACATGCAGGCGGATATGGAATCTGCCCCTACATGATATTTATATTATATGGCACATATCACATGCAATACATGGAATTATAGTGTGTTTATGCCCATATGTCAAGTATTATTTTGTAATTTGTGTAGTTTGTCCATGCTCTGTAACAATATTTATGCACAAACACAACCAAAAATTACCACAGACCAAAAAAATTACGGTCTGTGGTAAAAATATTTATTTTTCGTGAGAACTTTTAATTACTCATCGTCAGATTTCACCGATATGAACTTTTTAGCCTCTTCAATAACCTTGCCCTCAAGGTTTTGTGGCAGTTGCTCATAGCGCGTAAACTCAAACACATAACTACCCCTGCCTTGTGTTAGCTGGCGTAAAAATGTTGTAAAATCGTGCATTTCAGATACTGGCACCTCTGCCTCTACAACTTGGTTGCTATCTTCATCGGGCTGCATACCAAGCACGTGACCGCGCCTTTTTGTAACCTCGCCCATTATATCGCCCGTTGCGTCGTTTGGCACAGTTGCTTTAAGTGAGCCCACAGGCTCTAAAAGCACAGGTCCTGCCTCGGGTAGCGCAGTTTTGTACGACACCTTCGCAGCCAGTTTAAACGCCATTTCTGACGAATCTACAGGGTGGTAGCTGCCATCTAGCAAAGTTGCCTTTAACCCAACTACGGGGTAGCCGGCAAGCACACCATGGCGCACAGCCTCTTGCAAACCCTTTTCAACTGCAGGGTGGAAGTTTTTAGGCACACTACCACCGAAAACTTTCTCAGCAAAAACAAACTCGCCGTCTGTTGTTGGCTCAAATTCAATCCAAACATCGCCAAACTGTCCATGTCCGCCCGTTTGCTTTTTGTGCCTACCCTGTGCTTTGCATTTTTTGCGTATCGACTCTCTGTATGCAATCCTCGGTTTTGACAGTGATATGTCAATGCCGAATTTCGATTTTAATTTCGAGCAAACGGCATCTAAATGCTGTTCACCGAGACCACTCAAAATTTGCTCTATTGTCTCTTTATTAACAACGTAAGTTAAAGTTGGGTCTTCTTCAATCAGGCGTTGTAATGCTCCCGAAATTTTACTCTCATCGCCCTTTTGTTTCAAATGAATTGCCATAGAAAGTGTAGGCACTGTGAATTCAGGGCGCGGCAGTGTTACAATTCTTGACGGCGCACAGAGTGTATCGCCTGTTTTCGCCGCCGACATCTTTGTTATAGCGCCAATGTCGCCCGCTGTAATTTCTGCTGTATCTGTTTGCTTTTTGCCTTTTATGTACACAAGCTTACCAAAACGCTCAAGCTCTCCCGTGGTTGCGTTAACTACGCTTGAATCTTGCGTTAACTTGCCCGCAATTACCTTTACATAGCTAAGTTTACCAATAAACGGGTCGGCAACTGTTTTAAACACATATGCACAAAGTGGGTCGCTCTCATTGCAAGCAATCTCTACTTCGCTGCCTTGTTTATCTTTTGCAACGCACCCTGCGCCCCTTGCTGCGCTTGGCAGTAATTTTTGTACACCCCAAAGCACTTGGTCTATTGCCGCTAAATTTACCGATACACCGCAAAATACAGGTGTAATATTGCCTGTTTTAACACCTGCGCGCACGCCATCTGTAAGCTCTTGTTGTGTGAATGGCTCGCCCTCAAAGAATTTTTCCATCAAGGCATCGTCAGTCTCTGCAACAGCCTCACGCATGGCTTCAAGCAAACCGTCTTCACGGTAGCCGTAGCTTGGCAGTGGCACTTCACGCGGTTTACCCGAGGCATAACTGTACGCTTTTTGTGTAATTAAGTTAACATAAACACGCCCACCTGCTTGATCAATAGGTACAACCACAGGGCAAATTGATGGACCAAACTCCGCTTTTAACATCTCAAATACCTTGTAAAAATCTGCATTTTCACTGTCCATTTTGCTAACATATATCATGTGGCTTTTGCCTTTTTTAACAGCATTTTTATAAGCTTTTTGTGCACCTACCGAAAGTCCGCTCCTGCCCGAAACGCATACAATTACACTTTCTGCGGCATCAATGCCTTCTGTTTGCCCTGCGGCAAAATCAAAAAGCCCGGGGGAGTCCAGTACATTTATCTTTATATTGTCGTACTCAACAGGTGCTATTGCAAGCGACAAAGATGCTTTGCGTTTTGCCTCATCGGCATCAAAATCGCACACGGTATTTCCGTCTTCCACGCGCCCGTGCCTGTCTGTGCCACCTGTTAAAAACAGCATTGCCTCTGCAAGCGAGGTTTTACCCGAGCCTGCATGTCCTGCAATAAGTACGTTGCGAATACAATCGTTTGTATATCCCATAATGTTTACCCTCTTTTCGTACATGCGGTACAATTACATTTTTGATTAATAACATTAAAAATATAATTGACATAACCACAATTATAGTAAAGATTGTAACATATTAAGCACAACTTTTAAATACGTAAATTAAAAAAATATGTTGTTATAGTGTAAAATTTTTCGCCATTTAGTTGTATAAATTGCTATTTTTTTGCTTTTTTCGTGTTATTTTTTAATATTAACATTAACTTAATATTTATTATGCACAAAGTTTTATGGTGTTTTTTGTTATATAATACAATGCAAACGCAATAATAAAACTTGCGATGTAATAACGTAAAATTTTAAATAATTCCGGCTTTTTTACCATAATAGAATAGGTTGGTATTGTTAGTAATCGGACGACCACTCATCGCCCCTACAAATTATAAATAACCCTCATATTCAGCATGGGTTATTTATAATTTATTTTATGGCGGTGCTACGCACATGCCAATTTATATTAGCTTACGCTAATATAAATAACTATAAACCCTATTTATCGCCATTCTTATCTTCTTTTTCACCCTCATCCGCCTGAACATCACCATTTTGCACATAAGGTGCATTCATGGGCATGTTACCTTGTGCGCTGAAATTTTGCCCATACATTGCTTGCTGCTCTTGCATAAACTGTGCGTGTTGTTTTTGCATTTCAGCTGCCTTTTTTTTCGATTTTTTAATGCTTTTGCGCACTATTATAACAATAACAAACGCTATTAAAGCTAATATTATTAGTGTCGGTATAGCATAAATTAACCCTATAATAAAATCTTGCAGGTCATAAACAAAATTGCTTGCACTTGAAGAAATAGCGTAACCTACTTCTTCAATAAACGAGCTTTCCGTTGGTGTTAAGTCTTTAACCTCATGTAAAGTAAGCGTTACAGTGCAGAATTGTATAAGGTCATCAAGCCCTCTTTGCCTAGCTGAGTAATTCTCTATTTCATACTGTAAATCACCTAAATATTGCTGTATAACAATAATTTCTTCAACAGAAGTAGCCTCTTCCAGCAATGTTAGCAAGCTGTCTCGCTCTGTATTAAGGCTTTTTAACCGTGATTCAATATCAATGTACTCAAGCGTAACGTCCTCTGTAAGCTCCTCGCTCCACAATACATGTCCAATATCACCCACAGAGTTCATAAACTCGCTGTAATTGTCAACAGGGATGCGCAAAGTGTAAGTAGCGTACCTAGTTGCGTTTTCATATGTGGGGTTTTCTGCGTATTTGCTCGAAACATAACCGTTTACCGACATAAGTTTTTCTTCAAGTATTGATATGGCACTGTCATAATCTGTAGATTGCATCTCTATAACCGAGGTGTATATTATTTTACGGCTTTGTGAAATTGCGTTTTCCGTTGTTAAACTGCCCTGTGTTGTCTCTACGCCTTCAGCTGCATAGTCGTCAGTGGCAGCCATGTTTAACTCCGGCACAGCCTCCTCGTACGCCTCACCGCCGGCCTCGTAATAGTCTAATGATTCCTCTGTCTCAACGGTTGAGGAATAACTATCACTGCCGCAAGACGAAAATAGCATTGCAAATAGCATACAAATAATTAAGATTATATTTTTTTTCATAATGTTCTCCTTCCATTTTGTAAAAAATATAGTTGAACCACTTTAAAATTCGTACAAAACTGCTGGATTGTATGTGTTTTGGAGGGTTTCAACTATAAATTGGCATGTACGTAGCACCGCCATAAAATAAGTTGTAAATAATCCATACAGGATTTGAGGATTATTTATATTAGCGTAAGCTAATATAAATTGGCATGTGCGTAGCACCGCC
>CAYJNL010000008.1:0-90880 GCA_964371675.1 uncultured Bacteroides sp.
TCGGAGGGAGCATATCGCCACAAACCCGCATGATTACAGCGTTTTTTGATGTTTTTAATTGTTTTTCTATACCTTTCCTTATCAGCACATTACAAATGAATTATACCCACTTACTTGCTCATCAACTCGTCAATGCGCTCCATACCGCTGCGCCCAATTTTAAATAGTGGCACGTCAACAGGGTCGTGTTTTAAAAGGCTCATTGAAATTTGTGCACACGCTATGCAGTCAACTTCTTTTGCAAGCTCATATAAGCAGTTGCACACCATTTCGTCGTGTTTTGCTCTGTCGCCTGAGCACAAAACGTCAAAAGCGCCCTCTGCCACGCGTGATATTACCTCTATCTCTTTGCCTTGCTCTGCCGCTTTTTCGCGTATAACACGCTCTATTGCAACAGGGCTTGACGGCAATGTTGCCAAAATGCCTATTTTTTTGCCTGCATTAACAGCCATTTCAGCCACAGGCTCTTCTATATTAATTATAGGTATGTTCAAAAACGGACGTATGTTTTTTGTTGCCTCGTTAACAGACGTGCAAGTTACAATTATGCCGTCTGCACCCGAGCCCTCTGCCGATTTTGCATATTTTAACATACGCGATGCCGTTGTTGCAGTCATACCACCATCATTTAAGGTGGCTTTAAGTAAACTATCGTCAAGTATGTTATACACTTCAATGTCGCCCACCTCGTCCACATAAGGTTTTACGTGTGGGTTAAAAATTATATCCATAAAATTGTTTACAGTGTTAATTGTGTAAAGTAGTTTTTTCTTCATTTTTATTCTCCTTTTTTATTTAGGGCTGTCACAATAAATACGTTTAATGCAACAGCCCATTTTTGCTAGCCAACCCTAATTTATCTCAATATCGTAAATTCCAAAGCGCTCAAAACCATTTGTTGCAAGTAGGCAAATTTTAAACTTATCATACTCTTTTTGGGCAAATTCTACTGTGCACAGCCTTTGGTAATTGCCTTTTACGGTGGCTAAGTCTTCCCACTTGCCGTTTGCGCAACCTTGCACTGTAAAATCTTTAATAACGTGGTTCCAAACATTGCTCTCGTAAACTGTCTCAAGGGTGTCATAGTTTAAATCATCACACAAGTTGTCAAATGTAAATTTAATGTTGCTAATTTTTTGCGGCGCGTTTAATTCAATTGTAATTTCAGGCGTTTCATCGCCGATTTCTGACAGCCACAAGTTCGGGTAACCATAGTTTCTAATATATCCGTTGTTTATGTTTTCTGCACTGTAAAGTGAAGACTTGCTCTCAAACACAGGTAGATACTGTGCTTTTTTCCACAAATATGGTTTTGGCATTAATGTTGCTATGTCAACAAAGCTGTCGTCATCATTAATTTTTTGCTCTAAAACTCTAAAGCCGTTAATTTTTACCTCGTCAACTTCAAGGCTTATTTTGTCGTTTTTCTCAATTACCATAAATACGTTTTTGTCTATGTCGTACTGTGATAAGTCTACAAATAAATTTGTATTATCGTTACTTTTAGCAACAGGTAGCGACAATTCGCAAACTTTAACCTCGGGTGCATAATTTTCTGTTTTTAGCGGTTTGTACACGCTTAGTTTTAAATTTGTGTCCTCGGTGGCTTTTGCAAAAAGTGTTATTGTCTTGTTATTTTCAGCTAGTGGGAACACAAAACCAATCTCTTTATCTAAAGCCATATACTTGCCACTATGTGCAAGTTTGCCGTTAAAGCTTGAGCTTGCTGTTATTTTTGCACTTGTTATTGCCGATGGCATTTTTTTCTTGCCTACAATGCCCAAGTCCACAGCTTGTAGTTTTTGTTGCAATTCCTCAATATGCCCCTCGCCTATTTGTTTTGGTGTTTTGCCGTAATTTTTGCACATAACAGCTGCCATAGCGCAAGCTTGCCCAAGCAAAGATAATGTTGACATAAGCCTTGTTGTGCCCGAGGCAACGTGTGAAACAGAAAGGCACCTACTTGCTACCATCAAGTTATCCAGCCCTTTAACACAGCAAGACCTAAACGGAATTTGGTAAATACCGCGCAAATAAAAATGCTTATTTATGAGGTCGTTATCAAAAAAGCCGCCTTTAGCATGTAAGTCTATTGACCAGCCGCCATAACCCACGGCATCGTCAAAGTCTTTTTGGAAAGCAACATCTTGCTCTTTTAAAATATACTTTCCAACTAGCCTGCGAGACTCTCGTTTGCCGGCAACAGGTGCTATATATTCAAGGTCAAACTGCTCTGCGCTGTAATCGGAGTGATTTTTAATATAGTCCCAGATATTATACACAAGCTTGCTGTGGTCGTGCATAATATCCTCGTTTTCAAAGTTTTGGTCTTTACCTGCGCCCGTCTCGTAGTACCACTGAAAGCGGTATCCGTCGTAACGTGAATCTTTAGGTATTCTGTCCGGTATTTCTCTAAAATTCAGCGCTTTTTCAAAGTCTTCGCTTATATCTTTTGCAAACTCAGGCAATTCAAAGTGCATGTTGCGGTGAAAATCTTTTGAGTAGAATGAAAGAGAGCTTAGCAAAACGCCCTTGTCCTCTTTTTCAGGGGCAATTGTCTCGTTCCACTTGTCTTTGCCCTCGCGCCCATACATGTATTCTGCGCCTGCAAGGTAGCCTATAACGCCGTCGCCTGTGTCATCAATAAACATATCTGCATTAAAACAGTAGCGCTTTTCACTGCCGTTTTGCACACCCTCTACACTCACAATTTTTTGCCCGTCTGTGTTTACGGTGTCAATGCAGGTGTTTAAAAACACAGTGCAGTTTTTTTCTTTTAATAACTTATCCACAATAACTGTGTGCCACAAATACACGTTGCCCTGTGGGTTTCTGTACCTGTTTTCAATCAAGAGTTCGCCAATTATGCCGCCCTCTCTTGAGTAAAGGTTAAACTCCGACGTGCCTGTTGCACCGCAGATGTGCACCCTAATTTCAGGGCTTGCATTGCCACCAAGCACACCTCTGTTGTTTATTAGTGCAACTTTTAAATTACTGCGTGCAGCCTGTATTGCAGCGCAAATGCCCGGCATACCGCCACCGCAAATAACTAGGTCAAATTGCTTGTCAATTGTTTGAAATTTCATTTTAATCTCCATTCTGTGCACATCACAAATAGTTTTGAAAATCTCCATACAGAATGGAGATTAATTGGCATGTGCGTAGCACCGCCATTTTAATAATTAATTAGCGTGATTTTTCACGCTAAACCCCTCAGATTATTTGTAACTTATTTTATAGCATGGCAGAGCCACATGACAATTTATATTAACTAACGCTAACGTAAATAATTATAAAATTTACTTATCAAGTTCTAAAACCATAACGCTGTCACATTTAAAATATCGCGGTATTGTAACGTGTGCGTCAATGCAAAGGTTTGTCTTTTCGCTGTATTCGCCCGTTAATGTGTTAAAGAAGTAATACGTGCAGTTTGTGCCGTGAATTTGTTTGTAGTTTATGCAGATTCCATAGTTGTCTTTTGGCACATATATTAAAACCAGGCTCTCATCTTTATTTGCAAGCACTCTGCCACCGTTTTGCATGTTTCCAAATTTGTATATGGGCGATAAATTTGTGTAGTCATACTTTGTAAAAAACTCTACCATGTGCTTGTAGTACTCAAAATGCGGTGGTGTTTCTTGCTCCCATGGCATTGCGGTGATGCTCCACGCAAGCGGCTGCCAGTAATATGCGCTGTACGCCCCTGCAAACATAATCTCGTAATTGCGCCTTAGGCATGTTTGTGCATTTGTGTAATTACCTGTGAAAATGTGGTACATTCCCTCTTCATATCCGCCGTGCTCTACATTAAAAATAACCTTTTCACTGTGTTTTTGTGCTATGTCAATTGTCAAGTTATAAATATCCACCGCCCAGTCTTGCATTGAGATTATATCCACAAGTTCGGGGTACTCATCGCAAAATCTAAACTCGTGCACCGTGACAAGCCTTTTGTATGAATCCAGTGCTTTTAGGCGCAAAATTCTGTCTATTATATAAAAATTATCACAGCGCTCATAAGCAAGCGCCTCTTTGCTTATATCCCACAAAATGTTGCTGTATGCGCCGTATCTGTTTACAACATAGTCAAAATACATGTTGTCCTGTGGCGAATATGCCTCGGGCCAGCTTACATTTTTGTTCCACACGTAAATCATAAGGTGTGAAATAATTCCGTGCTCGTCAAGCAATGCAATAACTTTATCAAGATGCTTAAAAAAACTTGTATTAAGCCTTGAAAAATCCGGCTTTGAGTTGCTACCGAGGAACGGAAAAATATCTTCTCTTGCACTTTGGTCGTGCTCGGGTTTAATTCTCTCGTCACGCATCCACTCCGGTGTGTTCCAGCGCAAATCATTTGCGTATACATTCATTACAACTTGGTTAAATTTGTTATCGGCTATGTATTTTATAAGTTTTTCTGCCTTTTGTGTTCCCTCGCCATAGCCTATTGCAAAAAGCCAGTCACACTCAAAAGCACACAGGTGGTACAGCTTACCGTTTTCATAAAAAAGCCTCTGCTTATTTTTTTCACTAAGCACAAGTGCACCGTTTTTTTCACTGTAATCGCTCACACTAATTGTGCCTTGCTTGCAATTGAGCTCGTTTATGTCAGAATAAGTTTTATATGTGTACTCCCCTGCTTTGTTAAAGCTCAAACGCAGGATAAATTCATCCTCACCGTTATAAAAGCCGTACACTTTTTTTGATATGCCCTCGCCTTTAATTTCTGCATAAAATACAACTTCTGTAAACGGGTTTAGCTCTGTTTTTGCCTTAAATGAAATATCCTTTACTTCATATTTTTTGCAATTCATTTTATTCTCCTGTTATCAGATAATATTTTGTTTTTATTATTGAAAAACGTCTTTTTATTTGATATTATTAAACTACGAATATTTATTATTGAAAGGACTTTAAACAATGATTTTAAGCATAAATGACGGCGATTTAGCCGTAAAAATTGACACACTTGGTGGTGAGTTGCACAGTGTAAAAAAAGGTGAAACAGAGTTTCTATGGCAAGGCGACAGCACTTATTGGGGCAAGAGAGCACCGCTATTGTTCCCCATTGTGGGTAGACTGCGCGCAAACACAATTAACATACGCGGCAAAAAGAGAGAGATTACCCCCCACGGCTTTTTGCGCGATACACAGGGTGAAATTGTAAAGCAAACAGATAGCGAAGTTGAACTGCACTTTACATTTTCCGAGGAAACACTGCAAAAATACCCTTTTAAATGCGATGTAACTGCAATTTTCAAAATTGAAGGTGGCAAGTTTAAAACACAGTACACTGTGCGCAATTTAGATACTGAAAAAATGGTGTACAACTTTGGGCTACACCCTGCATTTAACTGCAACACTAATGAGGGAGAGCTTTTTGAGGATTACTACCTTGAATTTGATAAAAACTTAACCCTTAAAACGTGTGATTTTAACAATAACGACGAGATGGAAAAGGACAACAAGTACACAGTTATAAATAACAGCAACAAAATGAGCCTAAAGCACAATATGTTCCACCGCACACTTGTCTTTACTGATTTAAACTTTGACACAGTATATCTATGCCATAAAGAACGTGGCAAGCTGTTAAAATTTTCATTCGAAAACTTTAATATTTTCGCAATGTGGCAACCTGTAAACGCACCATTTTTGTGCTTTGAGCCATGGTGCGGAATGTCTTCAATAGTGCAAGATTTTGACAATTTTGAAGACAGCCCTTTTGCACAATTTTTAAGTGCCGGTAGTGAGAAAACGTTTAAAATGGAAATTAGTTTTTAGCAAAATTAAAGCATAAAAATATTGAAATCAACTTAATAATCTGTTATAAAAGTCTATGTTTTAATTTTCAAAGCATAGGCTTTTACAATTTTATGGTGCTCCACTTGCCGTGGTCAAACCTCCGTTTTGCCATAAAAAACCGCATTGCTTGGTCAATAAATATAGATGCCCATGCGCCGTAAATACCAAGTGGTGTGTAAAAACACAGTGTAAAGGCCAAAATAGGGCGTATAACTGTAACACTTATTAGAGACATTTTTGCAACATACCTTGTGTCTCCCGCGCCACGTAAACACGCGTAATAAACAAGTTGCGAGGTTTGAAAAAACACTATAAAAGCATTTATAATAAGTATGTTTTCGCCTATTTCAACCATTTTTGCATCGCTAGTAAAAGCCGACATTATAAGCTCTTTGCCAAAGAAAAATACTGTAAAAAGCACAATTGAAGACACTGCCGCAAGCCTTTGCCCTACCTTTGCAAATAAAGTGGCAGACGGCACGTCATTTGCGCCGAGGTTTTGCCCTACAAGCGATGTTGCCGCAATGCTAAGACCCTCTGCAACACAAACAGCGGCACTTGCAAGCGTTGCACATATTGTGTGTGTGGCATATTCAACAGTGCCAAGCCTTACAACAATTAATGCAAAAAACATAAACCCAATTCTTGCACACGCTTGTTCTACAAATGCGCCCGATGCTACTTTAATAACAGGCTTTAATATTGTAAAAGAAAATTTTTCTTTTACAATTATATAAAAATTTAAGTAACCGGATTTTTTAAATAGCGAAATTATTGCAACGCTGCAACTTGCAAACAAGCCTAGTACAGTTGCTATTGCCGCACCGTGAACACCTAATTGCGGAAAGCCAAAGTTGCCAAAAATAAGCAAATAGTTAAAAAGCACATTCACAAGGTTCGCCGTTACGTTTGTAACCATAGAAATTGTTGTGCGCCCACAACCCCTTTGTGCTACATTTATGCAGAGTGCAAGCGCCTGAAAGGGATAACCAAGTGCTAAAATTCTAAAATAATCCACAGCGCTGTTGTAATAAGAGTTTTCAGCACCCATAAATTGCATTATAAATGGGGCTAAACCCAAACCGCTTATTGAAATTATAACTCCAAGCAATACAGCCAAAAGCAACACGGTCTTTAACAGTTTATTGGCATCTTCTCTTCTATTTTCGCCTTTTCTGCGCGCAACCACTGCTATAACGCCCACAGAAAGCGAGGTAACAAGTGTTAGTAGTATCATGTTTGGGTTACCTGTAATACCAACAGCCGCCACTGCGTTTTCTCCAAGCGAGCTTACCATTGCTGTATCAACCACGTGCACAGAAAATAAAAGTAGCGTTTCAACTATACACGGCCAGGCTACTTTTAAGTATGCTTTATATTTGTCATTGCTTATTTTTGTAATGTTCATATAAATTCCGTATTGCTTGCGCAGTGCCAAATAAAGTTGACATTACGTATTTTTAAATACTATTGCATAAAATTATAATTTACACAATGCTGTGTTTCAAGCACTGTGTAAATTATGTGTTCAAAAATATTATTTTAAGTTACTATGCTTAAATAAGCACAAAATTAACCTTTAACACCTGAAAGTGCTACACCCTCAATAAATTGTTTTTGCAAAATGAGGTATAAGATAATTATTGGTAAAAGTGCAATTGTAGCACCTGCCATTTGCATACCATAGTTTTCTGCCATGTTGTCTTTTAACAATGCTATACCAACAGCTAGTATTTGCTTGTCAATATCTCTTATGTAGATAAGTGCTGATAGATACTGGTTCCAGCCCCATGTAAAGGCAAGAATACCAAGTGCGGCAAGTTGTGGGCGTGCAAGTGGGAATGCTATTTTAAAGAATATGTGCGCCTCACGTGCGCCGTCAATCCTTGCTGCCTCCAGTAGCTCTTCCGGTATGCTCATAAAAAATTGTCGCATTAGGAAGACCGCAAATGCGCAGAACGACCACGGTAAAACAAGTGTGAGCCACGTGTTAATAATGCCCATAGCTTGGTACATTTGGAACTGCGGTATTAGCCTAACCTCAATTGGTATCATCATTGTTGATACAAAAAGCAAGAAAATTATACCCTTACCTTTAAAGTCAAGCTTTGCAAATGCGTAGCCCGATAATGAGCCAAATAGCAAAATTACAAGAACAATCCAAGATGTTGACCACACTGTGTTAAAAATCCATGTGACGAACGGAAAATCGGTTAAAACTCTCTCATAGTTATAAAGTGTAACCGGGTTTGGTATCCACTCAATTGGTGTGTTAAAAACGTCTGCCTCATTTTTAAAGGAGGTAGAAATCATCCAAACAAGCGGTATTATCATAATAATACCTACCAAAAGCATGAATACAAATAATATAGCTTTTTTAATTCTCTCTCTTTGGAACATTTATTTAACCTCCTTATACGTATTTAACCCATTTTTTCTGAGCTATCCATTGAATAAATGTTATACCTAAAATCATTACAAAGAATATCCATGTAACCGCCGAGGCATAACCCATGTTAAACTTAACAAACGCCTCTTCATAAATGTGCATAATTGTTGTGTATGATGATGTGCCCGGGCCACCGTCTGTGATAACGTTAATCTCTGCAAAGATTTGTAGTGATTGAATAACGCAAGTAACAGATAAGAAGAATGTTGTTGGTGAAACCATTGGCACTGTTATGCGGAAGAATTTTTGCAGTGGTGTTGCACCGTCAATGTCAGCTGCCTCGTAAAGACTTCTTGATATGCCTTGAAGACCTGCAAGGAAGATAACTGTGCAGTAACCTATGTTTTTCCAAACCCAGAATATAGCAACAGTTATTAGCGACCAGTCGCTGCTAACTGCCCAGCCGGGTGGGTCTGCAACGCCAAGAGATGAAAGCAAAGCGTTAACAGGACCTCTAACAGGGTGGAAAAGCGCCGAGAAAACAACAGCAACAGCTGTAACTGTTGTTATGTATGGTACAAAGTACATCATGCGCAACATGCCGCGCCCGAATATTTTTTGGTTAAGAAGTGCCGCCAAAATAAGTGCTATAAATATCAAAACAGGAACAGCAATAATTGCAAAAAACAAGTTGTTTGTTATACCTGCTTGAAAATAGTCATTTTTAAAAGCTGCAATGTAGTTGTCTAAACCTACAAAAACTGAATTTTCAGGTCTGAACATATCCCAATCCATAAAACTCAAAAATAAAGAGTAAAAAAGAGGGTAAATCATAAATGTTAAAAAGCCAATGAATGTTGGTAGTATAAAGCACCAGCCTGCAAGGTTGTGTTTGTGTTTTTGTTTATACTTTACAGTTTTACCTTGTTTTGTAT
Source organism: uncultured Bacteroides sp. (assembly GCA_964371675.1). Taxonomy (GTDB): domain Bacteria; phylum Bacillota; class Clostridia; order Oscillospirales; family Ruminococcaceae; genus Ruthenibacterium. Next base: position 9,136 of record CAYJNL010000008.1, read on the forward strand.
CCAAGTTTTTTCCTCCTTTTAAATAAAACTGTGGCATGTTATTCATGTCACAGTTTTATTTTAAAGTTAATAATTAATTTTAATGCTAATTAATAATCTTTATTGCAATGTGCTCAAGTACTCGTCTGCTCTTGTTTTAATGTTGCTGATTGTTGTCTCAAGGTCTTGCTCTTGAACATAGTATAGGCCAACTTCTTCGTTCATAATTTTGTTGTACTCAATGCTACCAGGGCCAAGAACTTTTTCTGCAACAATTTCGATGTCTGGGTTAGCAAAAACTGCTAGGAACTCTTCTTCTGTTATGCCGCTGTCCTCTTCCCAGAAAGCAATTGCCTGTGCGAATACGTTTTCAGCTTCAACAGTGTTCTCAATACGAGGACGGTCTGAAATCTCTTTAATGCGTGCTTGGTACTCTACCATGATTTCAAAAGCAAGTGCAGGGTCAACAGATGTTGCGCCAACTGCCATACCGCGAATGTCGCCCCATGTTTTTACATTTTCAGCGTCATCATTAGGTAGTGGGCAAATGCCGATATCCCAGTCACGTGGATATTGCTCTAAGTCCATAGACCAGTTCATAACCCAGTCGCCAGCAGGTAGCATACCGTAGTTGCCGTTTAAGAAAGCTTGTACTTGTGTGTTAGATGTTTGAATGTCTGCATAAGTAGGTGCACTTTCATCAACGAACATTCTGTTGTATCTGCCTTCCATTGATTCAGCAATTAGAGGATCTTCAATGTTTGATAGACCATCTTCTGTAAAGAATTTGTCTGCACCGCCAAGGCCGATGATAGCCTCGCTCATCCAGTACATTTCCCAGTTAACTTCAAGTGTGCCGTAAATTTTGTCGCCGCCCTCGCCACTTGTTAGTGCAAGTGCAAGCTCGTCGTACTCGTCCCATGTCATTGGCTCAAAAGCACTTGGGTACTCAATGCCAGCATCGTCAAAGATTTTTTTGTTGTAAGCAATACCCCATGTTGTTGCTGTGATGGGAATAACGTTTATCTCATCGCCTGAATTAACGCTGTAAATGTAGTCGCCGTAGTGCTCTTCAAAATCAAAGCCCATTTCAGCTGCAATTTCATCTAGTGGGTAGAAAAGGCCTTCTTCTGCCCATAGTGAACGATTAATACCACTACTTGCGTCAAGGATATCAATTTGTTGACCACCAGCAATTGTGATAGGCATTGTCTCATTGTAAGAAACGTCATAAGGAACAGATTCCCATGTTACGTGAGAATATTTGTCCTGTGCCATAACATCTTCCATTGCTTGTTGAGCAGCAGGATCTTCATCGTGTGGTGCGCCTAGGTTGAAAATTAGGTGAACAGGTTCTTTTTCTTCAGCAGCTTCTTCACCTGCTGATTCTGCTTCTCCATCAGTTGTTGCCGGAGCTGTGCTCTCAGCCGGTGCGCTTGTACAAGCTACAAGAGATAGTAGCATTGTAAGTGCAAGAATTAGACTTAGTACTTTTTTTAACATTGAATTACCTCCTAAAGTAATTGATTTGTATACATTGTACATGTTAATTACGCCAATTAAAATAGATAAAATTAACAATTTTTGTATTAATTATATAAACTATGTATAACATATGTATAAACTTTGTTTACTTATATGCTTTTTTTAATATATTTTACACTTTTTTAATATTAATGCCATTTTTTATGTGCATTTTTTTGTTGCATTGAGGTTTTTATAATGATATACTTAGTATACATAAAATAATATACTATTACTCTTTCTTATATATATTGTATAGTATACTAAAACTTTTAAGGAATTAACGTAAATGAAATTAAGAATGAAAATATTTTTAATATTTCTATCTCTTTTTGTTACACTCTCTGTTTTTGTTGGTTTTTTGTCATTTTTGACGGCAAACAGAATAATTATTGACAATTACACAACAAAGGTTGAAGAAAACCTTGATTATATGTATAACAATACCTCAGCAAAACTTTACAATTTTAACTCTGCCATTAATTACTTAATAAGCTCAGAGGCACTGCACCGCAGAATGGCGCTTGATATTGACACATATACACAGTTAGAGCTAATTAACGCAGACACCGAGCTAAACAATGTTATAAGCAATTTTGTTAACTTTGACTTTTTTCAAAGCCTAAACAACATATACATTTTTAACACAAATGGGTTTGACTTTTACGGCTCTGTTGGGTTTATAAGCGAATACCACAAAGAGCTTTACAAAGAAATGGCTTTTGCAACAGCATATGACACAGATAATAAGTTGCAATATGTTGAAGACAAGAAAGAATTTTCATTTATTATAAGCGACTCTGCCAATTTAAGGTTTTTCAAGCCGGTTTATGACTACGGTGAGGCTTTCGCTTACCTCTTTATAGACGTTGACTCCAGCTATTTTTTTGATTTGGCAAGCATGAATAAACTCGAAGCTTCTACCGTCACTTATATGATAGATGCAGGTGGAATGATTTTGCAATCCTCAAATCCAGAGCAAATAGGTGAATATTTTGAATACCCTACCGAGAATTCTATTGTTGAAGAAAGGCAACTTAGCAGCTTTGGCTGGAAATTGGTTTCTGTAACGCCAAGCAACTTAATTACAGAGGACAGCTATAATATAATAAACCAAACTTTATTGCTTATAGTTTTCTTTATTTTGGTTGCCGGAGTTTTCTTATTTATTTTTACAGATAAAATGACAATGCCCATAAAAAAACTTATGAGCGGCCTTGAAAAAGTGCGAAAAGGCAACCTAGATGTGCACATTGAAAAAACAACAACAGACGAAATCGGCGACATGACAGATGCTTTTAATACAATGGTGTCTGACCTTAATATGCTTGTAGACCAAAGGATAGAGTATATAAAAGAGGTTAACAATGCGCAATACAAAGTTTTGCAAGCACAAATTAACCCACACTTTATATATAATACATTAAATACCGTAAAATTTATGGCACAGGTGCAAAATGCTGTAAATATATCAAATATGGTAGATTTAATTTCAGACTTACTGCGCCTTTCAAGCCACACAACAGGGCAATTTGTGCCACTAGAGCAAGAGATGTTAATAGTTGAAACGTATGTTAAAATACAGCAAATACGGTATAATTACAAATTTAAGTATACTATTAATATGGGCGAGGACTGCAAAAACGTTATTGTGCCAAAATTTATTGTACAGCCAATTGCAGAAAATGCAATTTTCCATGGAATTGAGCCCAAAAGAGGGCTTGGTGTACTTAATATTAATTGTTTCATACAAAATAATGTGCTACACATATCAGTAAGCGACAACGGAATAGGTATGACAGATGATAAAATACACGAAATTCTCTCTAACAAAACAACTGACACAAACGGATTAAACGGTATAGGTTTGCCAAATGTAAATAACAGACTTATTCTTTTGTTTGGTGAGGAGTACTCTTTAAAAATTAAGAGCAAACAGGGTGAGGGCACTGAAATGTCAATAAACTTACCCACAAATCATGAGTATAAACAGCGAGGTACAAGCAATGTATAACATGTTAATAGTTGATGATGAAATAATAAGCCAACTTGGTATTATGAACATAATCAATTGGGAAGACTACGGTTTTAAACTTGTGTCAAAGGCAAAAAACGGGCAAGAGGCGTTGGACGTTTTAGAAACAACACAAATTGACTTTATAATTACAGATGTAAATATGCCAATTATGACAGGTATAGAACTTATGCAGCAGTGCAAACAGCTGTACCCAAATATACTTTTTGTACTACTGAGCTCACACGACGATTACACCTATGTGCGTGAGGGTTTGCAACTTGGCGCACTTGACTACTTATTAAAAATAAGCCTAACTCCTGAGGCTATTATAAAATGCATTGAAAATGCAAAGAAAATATTGGAGACCTCGCACAAAGAAAATAACAGCCACACAAAAATGGGTGCATTTGAGCTAACCACACTGCGCTCCGCGCTTATAAAAAACTTTATGTTCAACCGAATTGATAACATTAATTACTTTGAGCAAAAATGCGAAGAGTACAAAATGCAACTTCCTTTCGACAAATATTGCGTTATATCGTATACTTTCGAGCAACGTGAAATTGCACAAAGTTCTGAGCTGTCACCTATGATTATGTCAATAACAAACGATATATTGCAAGATTTTGAATACGGTTACCCTTGTGAAACAAGCCTTGGCGAGATTTCTATACTGTTAAATTTTGAGGACAACAGCAAACTATCCAGCATAGATGACTTGCTGGAAAGAATTATTTTATTTGTTGACAGCTACTTAAACCAAAAGACAAATATTTATATAAGCGATGTTGTAAACCGTGTTGACGACATACCACTTGCCTACCTACAAGTGTGCCAAACACGCCAATTTTTAAACTTAGAGGATGGCGGAATTAACCGTTACAGCGACATTGTTAGCATTGAGCATGAAAAGCAAGAGCATAATATTGACAAAATTGTATTGCAATTTGAAAAGTGCAAAAGTGGATTTTTACAAGATTTTCTCAAAATATTTGATGAAACCTCTGAATATATTGACAGCTTAAAGTTTATAGACAGCAAGAAAATTTTTTATTTTATAAAGAGCATTATACGAATTAGCTATGAATATTGTGAAGATACAAGCTCCAAAAAAATTGATATTCCTTATTTATATGTAGACAACGACATACTGTCGCAAATGCTTACATCTAAAGATAATATAAAGAAAATTTTACTTGAGCTTAAACAAGCACTTATAACTTTGGAAGAAGACAACGACAACAACCACATAATACGTAGTACAAAGCAATTTATACAAAACAATTACAGCAAAAAAATAACAATAAAAGAAATTGCAGACGAGCTTAATGTTTCACACCCATATCTGAGCTCGCTGTTTAAAAAGCAAACAAATATTTCTATAAAAGAATATTTACTACAAGTTCAAATGCAAAAAGCAAAAGACCTTTTAAAAAGCACAACAGAGCTTGTGTCTAACATTGCCATACAAGTTGGTTACGACAATGAGTATCAATTTTCTAAAATATTTAAGCAAAAAACAGGCATGACACCTACGCAGTATAGGAATATGCAGTAGCCTATTTTATGGCGGTGCTACGCACATGCCAATTTATATTGTACTGCTTACAATAGTATAAAACATCGCATTTTCACACAAATTTAAAAATGGGGACCACAGTAAGATGAACAATGCAATATTTGCAGGTAACGGGTTGGCAGACCCACATGCGCTTGTTGAAAACAATAAATTATATGTTATTTGCGGGCATGATGAAAGCCCACTTACAACAGATACGTGGCGCATGGATAAATGGATAATTTTAGAGAGCAACAACTTAAAGGATTTTAAACAGATAGGTGAAATTTTGCCAACCGACACGTATATTGGTGATGCACCAAACTGCTGGGCAGGTAATTTGAAAAAGCATAGCAATAAATACTACTGGTTTTTCTCTAATAAAAATCACAGCACAGGCGTACTTATGGCAGATAAGCCCGAGGGGCCCTATATTGACGTGCTAAAAAAACCGCTGATTGACAGCACAGACATAAGTGAGGTGCCACCATACGACCCTGCAGTAATTTACGATAACGGTAAGCACTATATTATAGTAGGTTGTAGGCATTACTACATAGCAACACTTACAGAAAATTTACTTGCTTTAGAAACAAAGCCAAAAATGTTACATGTATACGATAAAAATGGTAATGAAATTACAACAGATGACAAGCCTAGTATATTTAAAAAAAGCGGAACATATTACCTTATATGGGGTGGGAAATACGCAATTTCACAAAACTTGAGCGGTCCGTATAAATATATGGGGCAATACAACCCCGGTTGCAGTGAGCACAACGACTTTTTTATCTGGGAAAACGAGTGGTATATGGTAAGTGAGTTCCCTGAAACAAGCCATTTTTACAGAGGTGTTGAGCTTGTAAAAATAGAGTTTAACGAAGATGGAACAATTAAAAAGCCCACAACACATAATTTACATGAAAAAACGTGGGATTTTGCTGTGTCACAGTGGGGCTTTCACAATGTTTGCGGCGCTGTGGTTAAATGGCAAATAAATGACTGTCTCCAAATTGAAACAGCAGATAAAGAAAGCCTCGTGCAAAGCAGCATTTGGCCCGGTTTAACATTAAACGGCGATAAAAGGGTTATTCTTACAATTAAAAATGAGTGCAGAGCAAAAAGCCTACTAATTATCATAGAACACGATGATTTAGACACACCGGATTGGTTTAAAAATAGTGGCAGAGTTAAAGAAAACGAGGAAATAATTGAATTAAATCTTAATACTCACAGCACAGATTATAAAGCATATGAAGTGCCACTTTCCTTTGAAAATAAAAGATTAAAAAGGTTTGGGCTGTGTTTGAAGCAAAGTGAAGAAAATTGTGTAATTAAAATAAAGAGTATAAATGTGATATAAACAGCCTTTTAAACTATAAACTGACATATGCGTAGCATCGCTGTGAAACAAGTTATAAATACCCCATAATCACCCTCAGTTAATATGAGTAAGAGGTACACTATGTTAAAAGTATGTATAAGCTACCTAACAAAAGAGCAATGTGAACACAAAACAAAGCTTTTCCCTGATATTAAGTTTAGCTTTAATAAAAATGATATTTACACAAGCGATGTTGCTTTTGGCAACCCCACTATTGAAGAAATTGAAAAAAGCCCAAATTTAAAGTGGATTCAAACGCTTAGTACGGGTGTCAACTGTTATACAGGCAGCACTTTCCCCAAAAATATAATGCTTACAAGCGCCACAGGTGCTTATGGTATTTCAATTGCAGAGCATATAATGGCTATGCAATTAACACTTACAAAAAGGTTAATTAATTTTTACAATAACCAAAAGCACGGAATTTGGCAAGACCTTGGCGAGCTTAAAAACATTAAAAACTCAACTGTACTAATTATAGGGCTTGGCGATATTGGCACAGCGTATGCAAAACTTGTTAAAGCGTTTGGTGCAACTGTTATAGGTGTGAAAAGAAACATTACAAACAAACCCGATTACGTAGACGAGATTTGTTCATCAAGTAACATTGAAACAGTGTTGCCAAGAGCTGATACAATAGTAATATGCACCCCGCTTACAGCACAAACAAAAGACATGATAAATGAAAAAACAATTTCTTTAATGAAAAGCGGCGTTATTGTGATAAATATTGCAAGAGGGCAAATAATTAACACCGAGGCACTGTGCCACGCACTTGATACAGGGAAAATAAGCGCTGTCGGGCTTGACGTAACGCACCCCGAGCCACTACCAAAAAACCACAAATTGTGGAGTTATGACAATGTAATTATTACACCACATATATCGGGTAATTTTAACTCAAATGTTACAAAGAGCACTATAATAGATATTATTTTCGACAATTTAATGCGATACATAAATGGTGAGCAACTAATTAATATTAAAAACGACGATATAATGGACAAAAAATAAAAATATTTATTATTTAACTTTTAACTTTCAGTTTTTACTATTATTTAATATAATAGTATTCGCAAAGTTTAAAAAGTGTTTATTTTTATGTTAATAGTAACACCCATATTCAATAATTAACATATAAGTAACGCATAAAATAATTAACGTGAGGTAAAGTATGAAAATTGTAGTTTTAGACGGATACACATTAAACCCTGGCGACATTTCTTGGCAAGGGCTTGAAAAGCTTGGCGATGTAACAGTTTACGAGCGCACTTCTGCTAAGGATATTTTAGCACGAATTGGTGATGCAGAGGCTGTTTTCACAAACAAAACACCTTTAACAAAAAAGACGCTTGATGCTTGCCCAAGCATTAAATACATTGGTGTGCTTGCAACAGGCTACAACGTTGTTGACATTGACGCCGCAAAAGAAAAAGGCATACCCGTTTGCAACGTGCCAACATACGGCACACAAGCGGTAGGACAATTTGCAATGGGCATGTTGCTTGAAATTTGCCACCACATAGGGCACCACGGCGAAGAAGTAAAAAAAGGGCGTTGGGCAAACAACATAGACTGGTGTTTTTGGGATTATCCACTAATTGAGCTAAGCGGTAAAACAATGGGCATTATTGGTTTTGGGCGCATTGGGCAAAGCACAGGCGCAATTGCAAAGGCAATGGGCATGGAAGTGCTTGCTTTTGACAAAAATGAAAGCGACAGCGGCAAAGCCATTGCAACGTATACAGATCTTGACACAATTTTAGCAAAATCTGATGTTATATCACTTCATTGCCCACTTTTCGCAGATACACAAGGCATAATAAATAAAGACAACATCGCAAAGATGAAAGATGGCGTAATTATTTTAAATAACAGCCGCGGCCCACTAATTGTAGAGCAAGACTTAGCCGACGCGCTAAACAGTGGTAAAGTATTTGCCGCAGGGCTTGACGTTGTTTCGGTAGAGCCTATTTTAGACAGCAACCCACTTTTGACGGCTAAAAACTGCTTGATTACACCGCACATAAGCTGGGCAGCTAAAGAGAGCCGCAGCAGGCTAATGGATATTGCCGTTGACAACTTGCAAAGCTTTATTAGTGGCACAACTATAAATGCTGTAAATATGTAATTTACATAATTTTGGTGTAATTGTGGCAAAATAAAATAATATTCTATATTATAACAAAAAGTAGGGGCAGCCCTATGTGGAGGTGTTGACAAACAAAGACTTTGCAAAAACTAGAGCAAAATTTTTGTCAGATTAAACAAAAAGCGCAAGCAATACTGTGTGTATTAATGAGCATTTTTGTGACATATGACGGAAATTTTAAAGGCGTTCTTTTGTGAAGGCGACTTTGTCAACACCTCCTATGTGGTCGCCCGAATCCGCAGAAACTTTCTGTGTATTCGGGCATTTACATAGAGTTGCCCCTACAAATTTTAGCGCAAATTGCAATTTCCTATACAGTAGCGCTCCTACTTATTTATTAAATGCCAATTAAATAAGCCAAAATGCAATTTTTACCGATGCTATTATAAAAAAGTTAGTGTTAACATCTCTATGCCGCATCTTCCATAATTTGCTCTGTGCCGTCTTTTGTTGTAACAAATATTTCGTTATCATTTGTATAACTTACAATAATGTTACCTTGCTCATGTGTGCCGTAAATTACACTGCCCACACTTTCCATTGCCGCAATTGCCTCGCTATGTGGGTGCCCGTAACTATTATCTTTGCCACAGCTTACAACAGACACCGATGGGTTTACCGCTTGCAACAACTCTGGGTAACTGCCATTTTCAGCACCGTGGTGCGCGGCTTTGTAAATGTCTGCACTCAAATCATAGCCGTTTTCCACAAGGTAAGAGGACTGCTGTTTTTCAGCATCTCCACAAGAAAGGTAGCTAAACTCACCTAAGTCAAACACAGTTATAATAGAGGCATTATTTCTGTTATCTGTATTTTGTATACCGGTGTCAACAACACTTATTTTACCGTCTCCAACTGCATATTCTTGCCCTGCACCTGCCGTAATTGCTGTTATGCCGTTTGTATCTATAAACTCTAAAGTGCGCAAAAGTGTGTATCCCTCTAGTGGCTCTTCATTTGAAAACACAGGCAAAAGCACCGTGTTTGTGTCGAAATTTTCCATAACCTCAACCATGCCGCCAATGTGGTCTACATGCTCATGTGTCATGATAATCATGTCAAGCTCATCTACACCTATTGCCGTTAAGTAGTTTACCACAGTGTCACCGCTGCCTGAGTCGCCTGCATCAATTAGGCAAAATTCTCCACCCTGCTCAATTAAGGTGGCATCGCCTTGCCCAACGTCGATAAAGTGCACTTTGGCAACTGCATTTTCCACACTGTCTGCGGCTACTGCAACGTGGCTTTCCCCTGCTGCAAGGCTATAAATTTCTTGCCATGTTGGCAGTGGGCTGTTAACTTGCTCTCCTATTGTTATTGCAAAAGAAAAAATTGTAAGTGCAAGTAAAATAAACACGCCAAGTTTTGTGTTGTTTTTTGTTACATCATTCGCGCGCTTTTCGCTCATGCGCCTTTTAGTACGTCGCTTAATTTTTTTCATCTCTCTTTTTATGTATTTTGCTTTGGGTTGCTGTTGTACTAATTCTAACTAATTCATTGTATTAAAATCAACATTGGGATTTTTATAGCGTGGTTTGCCTAAAGTTTTTTCACCGTAATTAATTGCACTATTAGGACAGCGCTGATAACACGCTAGACACGCAACACAATTATGACCAAAACTGGGTTTACTATCATGCAACTCAATGTTTTTTTGTGTACAAATAGTAGTGCAATATCCACAACTTACGCAAGTATCAGAAATAATAAAGCCTTGTGCAAGCTCACTCCAAGCCTTAGAATTTTTAACGTGAGCATTATCAAGAAAAGAAAACAAGTTTTTACGTACTACTTTGTTTTTTCCCAAAAGTATGTTTTGAGCAATCTTTTCCACTCGCACTTTTTCCTTTTTCAATGTTTTATTTATAAGAAATTGTGGTGTATTAGCTACAATTGTAAAGTTGACAGGCATTTTCATTTTATATATTGCCTTTAAAGGGATTCCTTTTGACTTAAAAAACTCTTGTGTAAAAAATTCAGCATTACCTGAAAAACCGCCGTAATGCAAAATACAAAAATATTGTTTATCAGTATAACTTTTTATATTGTCAATAAAATTTTTCACAGGTATTGGCAAGCCAAAACTATATATTGGTGTAACTATAATAATTCTTTCATACTGTTCTAAAACTTGCACTTTGGTTTTGGGAATAAAAAAAATATCACTTTCAATAAAATTTGATAAATTATTTGATATATCTAAACTGTTTCCTGTACTACTAAAATAAAATATGCCGCTTTTCATAGAAAAAACCTTTCTATTATGTAAATATTGGGTGGTTGCGCCCGTGTAAAAAATTGTAGGGGCGACCTGCGGTCGTCCGTTTATCTCGGTTGAAAAATTTTAGCATAATGCCAACTTTTTCACAAATTAATTTTGTTGTTATTATGCCATAATAAAATAGGTAAATATTGTTAGCAAGCGGACGACCACAGGCCGCCCCTACAATGTACTTTGTAAATAATAATAATAAATTATTATCAAAACCGCTTTTTGCCTTTAGTTTTTTTATTACCTTGCCTTTTACTGCCTCGTTTACCGTTAGCACCATTGCTTTTACTATTGTCACGTGCTATATTTGCACTGTATTTGCGCCCGGGTAAAAACTTTGCAAGCAGGTCTTGCCTGCCTACTTTTTCAAGTGCTGCCTTTACAAGATGTGCATTTTTTGGGTTATAATATTGTAATAACGCACGTTGCATCGCTTTTTCTTTGTCATCTTTTGCCACATACACCTTTTCAAGTGTAAACGGGTCCAGCCCTGTGTAATACATACATGTAGACACTGTGCCCGGTGTTGGGTAAAAGTCTTGCACTTGCTCGGGCCTTATGCTATTTTTATGCAGATATTCCGCCAAAATTACGGCATCGCGCATTGTAGAGCCCGGGTGGCTACTCATTAAATATGGCACAAGATACTGCTTTTTGCCTATGCGCTTAGTCTTCTCGTAAAATGCTTTTGAGAACCTATTGTACGTTTCAATATTTGGCTTACCCATGTATTTTAATGTTACAGGTGCGCAATGCTCCGGTGCTACTTTTAGCTGTCCGCTAACATGGTGTTTCACAAGCTCATCAAAAAAAGTCTCATCTTTGTCACGCATTAAATAGTCGTACCTTATGCCACTGCGAATAAACACTTTTTTTACTTTCGGAAGTTCTCTAACTGTGCGCAAAATCTCTACATATTCTTTGTGGTCAGCAATTAAATTTACGCACGGGCTTGGCGCAAGGCACTTTTTGCCACCTGTGCAAATGCCCTTTGTCATCTGCTGTTTGCAACTAATTTTTCTAAAATTTGCGGTAGGCCCACCAATGTCGTGTATATATCCCTTAAACTCTGGGCAAGTGGTTATTAGCTGTGCCTCTTGCACAACACTTTGCACACTGCGGCTTGTAACACGCCTACCTTGGTGCAACTGTATTGCACAAAAATTGCACCCGCCAAAACATCCTCTGTTGTGGATTATAGAAAACTCTACTTCTTCAATTGCCGATATACCGCCAAATTTTTCATAAGACGGGTGGTATTTTCTTGTGTATGGCAAGCCGTACACCTCGTCTAGCTCTTTTCTTGTAAGTGGTGTTGCAGGTATATTTTGTACAAGGTATTTTTCGCCTTGCTTTTGTACAATAGGTAGCCCCACAACGGCATCTTGGTTATCAAACTGTATTTTACATGCCTTTGCATATGCTATTTTGTCTTCTTTTACCTTTGTAAAAGAGCCACATTGTGCGTATGTTTTTGGCAAATTCGAAAAATCTGTCATGTAGCAAGTACCGTTTATATCTGTTATCTCACTTATTTTTTCACCGCTTACAAGCCTTTTTGCTATTTCACGTGTTTGGTGCTCTCCCATACCAAATGTAAGCAAATCTGCACCGCTATCACACAAAATGCTTTGTAGCACAGTGTCGTCCCAATAGTCATAGTGCGCAAAACGGCGCAGTGATGCCTCAAGCCCACCTATTACAACAGGTGTATTGGGGTATGCTTTTTTTGCAAGCTGTGTATAGACGGTAGTGCATCTATCAGGCCTCTTACCCATTTTTTGCCCTGGGGTATATTCGTCGTGAGTGCGCCGTTTTTTTGCCACGGAGTAGTGCGCTACCATGCTGTCCACATTGCCGCCACCTATAAAAAAGCCGTAGCGTGGCACACCGTACTCACACATGCTCTCGTGCGTGGTGTAATCGGGCTGTGAAATTATGCCCACCTTATAGCCCTGTGCTTCAAGCACACGCGATATAATTGCTGCGCCAAAACTTGGGTGGTCTACATAGGCATCGCCCGTAACCACCACAAAATCAACGTATTGCCAACCTTTTTTCAACATATCTTCCTTGCATAAAGGTAAAAATTCTGTATACATTTAAAAATCCGTTTCTTTGTTGTAAACAATAAACTATGTGGAGGCGCTTTGCAGCTCCGGCTTGTTCATTGTCATCTCAATCCACTGCTGGCGCGAGATTAATATAGGTCTTGGTTTTGCGCCCTCGTATGGGCCTATTATGCCTGCCTGCTCCATTTCATCAATTATGCGCGCGGCTCTTGCATAGCCCAGTTTACAGCGCCTTTGCAGTAAACTTGTGGATGCCATGCCTGCATCTATCACAACCTCCACACAAGCGCCAAACATAGAGTCTCTGCTCTCGTCAACATCGCCGTCTTGTGTGGATTTCTCAGGTATTGTGCATTTTTCCATCTCGGCTATCATTGTCTCGTCGTAATCAGTTGTGGAGTTTTTGTTTAAATAATTAATAACACTGCGTATCTCAGCCGTTGCTATGTATGCGCCTTGCACACGTATTGGCTTGTTTTTACCCACAGGCATATATAGCAAATCGCCATTACCAAGCAGTTTTTCAGCGCCGCCCGTGTCAAGAATTGTGCGGCTATCAATTTGGCTCATAACAGAGAGGCTTATCCTACTAGGTATGTTTGTCTTAATTCTGCCCGTTACGAAGTTAACCGACGGGCGCTGTGTTGCCGCAATTATGTGCATACCTGCCGCACGTGCTTTTTGCGCTATACGGCAAATGTAGTCCTCTACCTCTTTGTCTGCAACCATCATCAAATCTGCAAACTCGTCAATAACAATTACTATGTAAGGCATTGGCTCCATTGTCTCATCTTCTTCGGCAAGCTCGTTGTATTCCTCAATATTCTTAACGCTGTTTTGTGCAAGCATTAAGTAGCGTTTTTCCATCTCTGCAACAGCACTGCCAAGTGCTCCTGCCGCCTTGCGCGGCTCTGTTACTACCGGCATTAAAAGGTGAGGTATACCATTATATTGCGCAAACTCAACCATTTTAGGGTCAATTAGCATAAGGCGCAACATTTTGGGCGAGCACCTGTAAAGCAAGCTCATAATAATACAGTTTGTGCACACAGATTTACCACTACCCGTTGTGCCTGCAATTAAAAGGTGAGGCATTTTGCTAAGGTTACCCACAACTGCGTTGCCACCTATGTCTTTACCTATTACAAACGTCAGTGGGTCTGTTTGTGTTGCAAACTCGGGAGATTCCAGTATGCTCCTAAAACTTACCATTGAGCGAATTGCGTTTGGCACTTCAATACCAACAGCGGCTTTGCCCGGTACAGGCGCTTCTATACGCACGCTTGTTGTTGCAAGGTTTAGCGCTATATCGTCTGAAAGGCTTGTAATACGGCTTATTTTAACACCAGCCAAAGGTTGAAGCTCATACCTTGTTACGGAGGGGCCTCTGCTCATATCCAAAATTTTTGTTTGAACAGAAAAGCTGGACAGTGTTTTAACAAGAATTTCCGCCTTGTTTGTAAGCTCTGCCTGTATGTCACTCTCGTCCTCGGGCGGTTGTTTTTTAAAGAGGTTAATTGGTGGAAAGGCGTAGCCCTCACTGTCTGTGTTGCTGACAAGCTCTGCTGTTACAGTTTCTATTTCCTTTGGGCTTGCGGCTTTCATTGCAAGCATGGCAATGTCGCTTTGTGTTTGTGCCTCGCTATTTTGTGCTTGTGGCACTTCTTGCGCATCTTGGCTTCCACTTGCGTTTATACTGCTTTTTGCTGTTTGTGGAGTAGTGCTTTGCTGTGCACTATTAATTGTGCGGCTTGCACTATTTTGCACAGTAGCCGCTGTGTTTGCCATGCTTTGTACTGCTGTACTCTGTGCTTGTATTTTGCCCACATTGTTGCTACCGCGTGAAATTATAGTGCCATATTGTGCATCTCTTTGAACAAAGTCAGATGGGCTGTTTGTTCTTTGAGCGGCATTCATGCCAAAAGTGCCACCGGGGCCTATCTTTATTTCACCCGGTGCATTGACAAGCTTAGTTGTTACATTATCTGGGCCAAGGTCAATGTCAACACTGCCACGCTCACCGCTTTGTGTCATAATTTGAGCATCTTTTCCTGCTTTAATTGCAGCAAACGCCCTGTTGTCAATTGGCGAGTTGCTTTTGTTTGCTATGTTAATTGCCTGTACGTGCTCTGCCTCATTTTGTTTATGTATCTGCTCTAGCTTATTTGCCTCTCGCTCGTTTATTTTTTCTTGTTTTATTATTGCGGTGCGCTCTGCTTTACTTTTACTGCGCTCTTTGTGCTCGCTTGAAAACTTTTGTGCAATACCGTAAAAAAACACAAAAATATCGCCCGGTGTTTTATTTGTTGCAAACATTACAGCAGTTATTAGCATTATTACAATTATAATATTAGCGCCGGGCCTGCCAATTAGTGCCACCATTGGCAGGCCAAAAACAACACCTATTACGCCGGGGCCGTGCCCCCACTCTCCTGTACTTGCGGAGTGCAAATATGCAATACTCTCAAACAGGTTTTTATCTGACAAATCTATGCTTGAAAACACAAGTAATGCGCCAGCAAAAAGCACCGTAAGCAGTAAAAATTTACATGTTAACAGTGTTACGGGCTTTTTCATAGCAACAAACACTGCTATTGTTATAATTATGGGCGCAATTAAATGGGCGCTAATGCCAAATATGCCAAAAACTATGTTTTGGCGTATCCATTCCCACCCAGTGTTGCCCTCAATATATGTTAAAGCAAGCAGTAATATACCAATGCCAAAAAGCAAAATGCTCCATTTAGTGCTGTTGTTTGCATTACTCTCTTTTGTGTTTGAAGAGCCTTTTTTTGTACTGCTGTTTGCACTTGCCTTACTGCCACCACGTTTTGCCGTGGTTGTGCTTTTTGATGTACTCTGTGTTTTGCGCTTTGTCGCCATTTTATAATTCCTCGCTTAAATTTGCTAAAGTTTACACCGCACAATCAGCGGAAAAAACCTTTTTACCATAATAATCAGATGGAAAAAGCACCATCTAAAACCCCGTTTAGTAGTTAAACCTGACCCATAATTTTTTTACGCCATACAAATAAATAAAACCCTATAAGCCTGTTAAGTGCTCTATCGTAAATAATAAAAGTTAAATTTGCACCCGCTGCAAGGATAAATATAAAAACAGTGCTCATGCTCTCATATTCCGCAATAACCTCACCTACGGGAAAAATAACTAAGATAAAAAAATATGCAAGTGCAGTGCTTATGTTAAAAGCAACCATTTTTACAACCCACATAAGTGGCTTGCTTTTTATTTTATCAAGTTGCAGTTTTACAATTGGATACCACCCAAGCAAAAATATAAAAACTGCCACCATTTCTTTATTTGGTGTTAAAAACACGCTTAGTAATGACACGGCAAAAAACATCATAACACCTGTGCGCAACTTGTATTCAATTACAACAGGTAAAATGAAAATGCCGCTTATTGCAGGCGCAAGGTAAGCCGAAAACGGCAAAAAACTACCCATTAGCATACATGTTAAGCTAAGTGCACTGAACATTCCGCACAGTGCAATACGCCTTGATTTTAAGTTTTTATTATTCATAAATTACCTGCTCTGCCCTAGCAGCCACCGCAGTTACAGCACAAGTCCATGCACATAAAAGCAGCACACATGTCACAACAAGAACACGCAACAGGAGAGTTATAACCTGCACGATTACCGCCATATGGGTTGCCTGGCATACTGCCGTTTTGGTTATTTTTCAAGTTGTTAAGTGCGTTAGAGTACTCTCTATTACCCGGGTCTAGCCTTGTAGCTGTCTCAAAATATTTTAGTGCATCGTTAACCCAGCCTTTGTAGTAGTATGCGCTACCCATAAGAAAATTCCACTCGGCATTTTGTGCGCCGTTTGGCATTGCATTTAGTTCTTTTAAAGCCTCGTCTGTACTGCCGTGGTTAATCATTTGCCTTATGCTGTTGTAGCGTGAAGATGATGCGCCACCTTGAGCACTGCCGCCTTTCCATGAGCTACCGCCGTGCTCTTCCATGCGCAGGTTAGTCATAATTGTGTCAAAAGCATTTGTTATTTCGTCAAGTTTGTTTTGGTTATCGCTTGTTTGGTAGCCGTCGCTACTATATTTTTGCACAAGCTTTTTATATGCTGTTTTAACCTCTTCTACAGTTGCTTTTTCACTTAAACCTAAAATTCTATATGCTTCGGATAAATTCATAAAATGTACATTCCTTTCAGTATATCTCGCTTTACTTATTACTCTATTTAGCTCAAACTTTACCGCCATTTTGCACTTTTTTCTTCTCTTGCCCTGCGCTTTCAATGCACTCCGGTATGCCTAAGTAAATTATGTTATCAAGTATCTGTTTATAATTTTCAATTTGCAAGGCACTATAATTAAGGCTCATCTCACCTGCATTTAATTTACACAGGCGCTTCACCTCTTGCACTGTCTGTTCTTTAGTAAGCCCTTGCAGTACAAATATGTTATATGCACCGCTTTTTTTATCTTTTTCATAGTCCTCAGCGCAGTCAAGGTAATAAATTATTTTTCCCAAAAAGTAGCCAAACTTGTATAGCTCTTTGCTATTTTTTCCGCCTCCGGCAGCCTCAAATAAAACAGCAGTCATATTAGCTGTGGCATCTGCCGCAGCATCTGCACTTGTTAGTTTTTGCGCCTCTATGTTTTGCTGGTTTACAGTCTCGCTCGCAAGCGTTTTGTCAAGGTTTGGGTAGTTTTTTGCTGCTTTTTTCCTGAATGAATTAATTATTGGGTACAGTACTGCTGATGGTATTTTTTTTACAAACTTTTCATCGCTTAAATTGTCAACAATCTTGTAAAAAGCTGTTATTATAAGTGCATCTGCCGCAAGTGACAAGCCTTGTGTGCCTGCACATACAGGGCGCTTTTGTACAGGGTTTGCTATACAGCGTTCAGCATTCACCTCAATTTCACTTTGCATAATGCCATCTGCTATAAGCGCAAGCAGTACAAAGTCATAATTCAAAAACATTCTTGCAACAAAGCCGTATTTACGCTTCAGCTCTTTACAAAGCCCACAGTAAACAGCGCAGTAAGCATACCACTCCTTAACTTTAAGCTCTGCTTTAAGAGGCAAGACATAGCCAAACATATATTCCCTCATTTCGTTTAAAAGACAGTGAAATACTAACAAATTTGTATAAAACACATACTATAAGCACAAATACCATACTTTAAACTTTATTGCACGGGCACAAATACCCATACTTTACATTATACTATAATTCAAGTTTTTTTACAAACCGAATTATGTAAATTTAGTTTGAACTAAATTTGTACATTATTGAACCGTTTTGTTGTTCTTTTCAGCAAATACGCACCTATAATTAACGCACAAAGCTCCGCAAACGGAACACTCAGCCAAATGCCATTTATATGCAAAAACATTGGCAGCACAAATATACCAATACTTACAAATACAAAGCCACGGCTTGCGGCAACTGTAACAGACTCTAGCCCTCTACCTATAAACGTGAAAAAGCCCGAGTTTAAAACATTTATACCCGACATTAAAAAGGAAAACGCATATAACTTGCCGCCCGAAACTGCTAATGCAACAAGCTCGGGGCTGTCACTTATAAAAAAGTCTACTAGTGTTTCTCCAAAAAAGAAAAGCAGTGAAAAAATAATTGCACCAAAGGCAAAATTGCAAATGTAAGCGGAGCTCATTATTTTTTTAACTCTTTTGTAGTTTTGCATACCATAGTTATAACTAACAATTGGGCCTATGCCGTCAGAAATGCCAAAAAGTAACATACTGCCGAAAGTTCCCACATAATTTATAGCCGTAAACGCAGTTACGCCACCCTCGCCGGCTATCTCCATGAGTGATGTGTTAAACAAAAATGCTGTTACAGCAGCAGAAAAAGAGTTAATTCCCTCCGAACTTCCATTGTAAAACACAGCACCTATACCCTCTTTTGATAGTTTGCCCACAAAAATATTTACAGCATTGCTTTTGTTTAACATTGGCGACACAACAAAGACAAGTGCCGAGCTATACGCTATACCTGTTGCAAGTGCCGCACCTGCAACACCCAGATTAAGCTTTGCAATAAGCACATAATCAAGTGCTACGTTTACAATAACACTTAAAATTGTTCCATACAAATAGCGCTCGGGCTTGCCTACAATTCTGCACAAAAAGCCAAAATAAAACATAATGCAAATTGGAACAGCCAGTAGAGATGAATATTTTATATATGTTGATACATCGTCTATTAGCACTTCATTTGCACCGAGAAAAAGTGCAAGTTGCTTATTTAAAGTAAGCCCTGCGGTAGTTATTAGTGCAGCAATTGCTGTAATTATTACTATAAACGTTTTAAAGGCATTTTGCGCTTTTTCATTGTTGCCTGCGCCAAGGTTAATGCCCACATAGCTTTGTGTTCCTATACTTATAACCATGCTAACACCAATTATTACGTGAACAAATGGCATAGCAATATTTACACTTGCCAGTGCATTTGGTCCTATAAAATTGCCAACAAAAATGCCATCAATCATGCCCTGTACACCTGTTATTAGCATTGCAATTACTGCCGGCACACAGTATTTAAGCATTAGTTTTGCAATGCTTTGTGCACTGAAAACATTATCTTTTTCATTATTATTGCTCATTATTATCTCCGTTTTTATTTCAGTCAATTATACATATTTATTTGGTAAGCTTTTATTATAACAAAAAAGCAATAACTTTGCACTGTTTTTCAGCACAAAGTTATTTTTATCTTATTAAATTTCAGGTGTACCTACGTTCCACGGTGTGTCCCACTCCGGTGTTTGCTTGTACATCTCTCTCATTATAAACGCATACGCTTTCAATTTATGTTTCTCATACGCTTCATCATCCCATAAATTTTTCACTTCAAGTGGGTCTTTTTTTAAATCGTAAATTTCTCCGTACTCTCTGCCTATGTAGTGCACTACTTTCACATCGTCTAATACACAGCCCTTTATTGCGCCTGCTTCCATATAAACACCGTCGCGCACTTTTTTGCACTTTTTCTCATCCCAGTATGGTGTGTATGTAAAGTCTTGCATATCTTTTGGCACTTCTGCATTCGCAAGCTCTAGGCAAGTTGCAGCAATGTCAATGTTTAGCACATTATCGTCTGTTTTATAACCCTTATAATCTGCAATAGGCGGTTTTACAAAAAGAGGTACCCTCATAAGGCTGTCAGTTAGGCATTGCAATTTTTCTACCATGCCGTAGTCTCCCATAAAATCACCGTGGTCAGAGGTAAACACAATCATGGTGTTATCGTATAAACTCTTCTCTTTAAGCTGTGCTATAACTTCGCCTATTTTCGCATCAATAAGGCTCATATTTGCGTAATATGATTTTTTCGTCTTTATATAATCTTCTTTTTCAAAATCTTTCAGATATATGTGTGCATATGCGTCCATTTCTTTAAAATGTGGCGGTTTTTCGCTTAAATCCTCAAAACTTGTGGCGGGATATGACAAATCCTTTTCATCGTATAACTCTTCAAAATCAGTGCCCACTCCGTCATACGGGTGGTGTGGGCCTGAGAAAGACAGTGTGAAGAACCATGGGCTATCGATTTTTGGCGCGCACTCGCTGGCCCATTTTTTGCCAAGCTCACCGATATAGCTGTCAAGGTGATACTCTGTCTTTGTTTTCCACGTTGCACCGCTTATAAAACCGTCTTCGCTCACCTCTTGTGGGTCAATGCCGTTTTCTCTCAAAAAGCTTATATATCCACCTAAGTTTTTTTCAGGTGCAAAAGTTCCATGCCCATCAATAATATCCTCATAGTCGTAGCCTTTTTCAATTTCACTGCCTGCAAAGTGCTGTTTGCCAATTACTGCGGTATAATAGCCTGCCTCTTTTAACATACTCATAAATGTTTTTTCGCTCTTTGGCAGTTTTGTAATAAACATAGGGCATGCACACTGTGACGGGTATTTGCCCGTAAATATAGCCGCTCGAGATGGCACACAAGAGGGGTTTACACAACGTGCATTTGTGAAGTGTACGCTATGTTTTATAAGCTCATCAAGGTGTGGAGTTTTTATCTCACTATTGACGCATGACAGTGCATCAAAACGTTGTTGGTCTGTCATTAAAAACAAAATGTTTGGTCTTGTGTTCAATTTTTTCACTTTTCCTTTCACAGCATGCTTCGAGCATGCTCAAAATAAACAAAACGGACGGCGCATTGCCGCCCGTAAGTTTTTGGACTTTCAATATTAAAATTATGTGCAAGTAATATAATTATCTTACGGTTTCAAAAAGTGCGAGCATGCTCTGCTTATGCTTTCGGGAACCAGACACTCATGTCACTCTCTTCCCTATTAGCCCATGTGTAGTAGGGTATCATGTTTAGCGTTGCCTTTTCTTCCTCATTCACAAGCTCATAGTAAAGGCTGTCTTTTTGCTTTCTCACAAGTGCAGGTACCTCAAGTTTCACTACACCGCTAAGCAATGCTTCGTCAAATATTTCTGTTACATCGCCTTTTGTGTCCAGGTAATAGTCATCAAGGTTTTCGTTATTATCGCATCCCTCTGCACAGTAAATTACAGGCCCGCGCTTAACACAAACCATCCCCCTATCTTGCTCCACGTTTGCATTAGCCTGCATGAAAACAGGTTGCATCGGCAGTTTCAAGTTAATTTCGTCGCCTGTGCTCACGTTTATTTGTGCATATTCGCCACTTTTTACACTATTACCGTTTACGGTGGCATTTTTGCACCATGCCGGTATTCTTATTTTAACACACGCATTATCGGCATTTTTTACCTTAACGTTAACACTTTCTTCCCATGGGTAGTTTGTGCTCATAGAAAGTTTTGCGTTTTCGCCGTCATAGTCGCAATTCGCAAACATGTTTACGTACACTTCGCTGTCGCTCTCGCCGTAAATCCACCTGCCAATGCCCGCCATTGTGCGGAAAAGTTGTGGCGGACAGCACCAACATGTAAATGTGTGCCATCTTCTTGTTGCCTTGTGGGCATATTGCACATTTAGCTCGTTTTCTTTATCCACTATATATGGTATTGGCACATCTTTTCTGTATGCCAGTGGGTTTGAGTAAAAATATCTTGTGAGGCTTAAATTTGAGCCCGAAATACCTGCGTTGTACAAAATTTGCTCTGCCCAGTCGCCATATTTTGTGTTGCCCGTTACGGCAAGCATTCTCATCATCCACATGGCGCCGCCTATGTTTGCGCAAGACTCGTTATACGCAATTTTGTTTGGCAATACATACTCTGTGCCGTGAGATTCAAATGTAACATTTCCGCGCTCTGAATGGCCGATAAAATCAGGGCAAACGCCGCCTGTAATATATATACGTTTTTGCGTTAAATCATTATATAATCGCTCTAATGCTGTTATTAATTTGTCTTCGCCTGTAAGCGCATACACGTCTGCTGCACCGGCATATAGGTATGTGGAGGTAACAGCATGTCCCACTGTCATTGTCTCGTCTCTAAGCGGTGTTTTGTCTTGGTTTTGGTCAGTGCCGCCGGGTTGTGAGCCACGCATATTTACAAAAACTTCTGCAAGTTTTATGTATTTATTACTCTTCGTCTCTTGCCCAAGCTCACAAAGTCCCATAATTTGGCTTGGGTTAAAGCCAAAGTGTGCAAGCTCTTTGGGGTATCCGCTGAAAACATCCCACAAATAATCTGCAAGTTTTACGGCGCAATTTATCATTCTTTCGTCACGCGTTATCCGCTTGTGCGCCACTGCAAATGTGAAAAAGTGCCCCATATTATACAGCTCGTGGTTCATGTAGTCCACCCAGCGCTCGCGTTCTGTGCATGTAATTTGTGTGCTTAAATAACCGTCGCTCTCCTGCGCACCCTCAATCCACGGCACGTAAGTGTTAATAATCTCAAGCACTTTTTCATCGCCCGTGTTTTGGTACACGTAAAGGCAACCCTCTAAAAATTTATAGCAGTCTCCGTCTGACCACTCAACACCGAAAAATTTCTCATCAGATTGCCCTGCTGCAATTGCAAAATTTAATAGTTTTGCAGAGTTTGTGGGGCAAAGCAGTGCATCTAGCATACTGTTTATAATTTCCATGTAATTTTCGGTGCGCTTACCCCAAAAACCACCTTTTAATTTACTGTTTTGTATCTTTGCAAAATTAAATTTTCTGTATTGTTCCATTTTTTTACTCCTATTTTTAAATAGATAGTGTAGCACAGTTTATACTAATCTCGATTGAAAATATAGACAAAATAGGAAGTTGTTTTTGTTCTGTGTAATGCGGAGGAATAAGTAATACTGCCATATTGCGATTGACGCAGGCATAGCACAGGGCAAAAAAACTGAGCGTTTGGCTATGTTTTTATTCGGGGTTAGCATTAATAATCAACAAGCAATTCCGGATATTTCGGTGCACCTATTGTACCTGCCTGTGGAAGTATGTCAATTATTTTCAGCAGATAATCATCATTTTTCTTCATATTTTCAAAAACTTTTGCCTTTAGCTCTTGTCTTATGGCAATATGCTCTTCGCTATCTGACAAATTATTCATCTCATGTGGATCATTTTGCAAGTCGTAAAGCTCGTCAATATCTTGCGGTATATAGCTATATTTGTAGCGGCTTGTGCTTACAGCGCGTATTTCAAAGCTATGACCATTATATTTATAATAGTTGCTGTATACCTCTTTTGGCTCGCTTTTTTCATTAACTTCAAACAAATTCACACCATTTTTAGCTGTTTTGTCCATTTGTGCAAAAAATGTTTGCGCTATATCAAGAGTGTTGTAAAAACCGCTGTTTTGTGCACTGCTTTGCTCTTTTCTTAAGTCATCACAAAGCAAAAGTGGTGTTCTTATAACATCGTCATACATGTAAGCAGACTTGTCAAAACGGCTGTGAGCACCTAACATTTCGCCGTGATCTGATGTAAAAACTACTCTTGTTTTTCGCCCACCGGAGCATTTTTCGGCTTTTTCCAAAATCTGCCCCACAAGCTCGTCCATCATTGTTATGCAGCCATAGTATGCGCAAATTGTCTTGCGCCACTGTGTTTCGTCAAAATGGTCTGCCACAACAGACGGCCACCAGCGACGCGACTGAAACCATGGCTTATTTATGAAACGGTCGTCAATGCTCTTTGGCAATTCCACTTCACTCTCGCTGTACATGTCGTAATATTCCTGTGGCAACGTACTGGGAAAATGCGGGCCTATAAAAGATGCCGTCAAGCACCATGGCTCGTCTTTATTTTTCTCCAAAAAGTCGAGTGATTTTTGTGTAACTTTGTACTCAAACCTATCTTTGATGCTGTCAATTTTGCCGTAAAACGGCATGTAGTCTCCCTCATTCTCGCTCACAAATTTTGGAGGATACCCCCGTTTAAACTGCCCACGCTCTGTTACAGCGGCATCGGCAATGCGCTTTTCATGCGTCTCTCTGTCGCCCTCTTTGCGGCAAAAGTCAAAAGCTACATCTTTATTAGGTGCAGGCCAATCAAGCCCCAAATGCCACTTGCCAAAATGCCCTGTTTTGTAGCCTTTTTCCACTGCGGCATCAAGCCAAGTGTAAGCACTGTTTGGCATATACTCCTGTGTTGAGGCACCCACGTCGCAGTTATCTATAACGCCGCTTTGGTGTGGGTACAGCCCTGTAAACAGCGAGCCCCTTGCAGGTGTGCACAGTGGGCAAATTGAGTAACTATTTTGGAAATCTACCGATTTTTGTGCAAGTTTGTCAAGGTTTGGTGTCTTGACAAACTTGTGCCCACGGTAGCCCATGCAGTCTGCACGCCACTGGTCTGTGAAAATAAATAAAATATTATCCATTTTCTTACCTCTGCACACGTCCCGAGCCATCTCCTTGTGCCAGTTTTAGCACTTCGTCAACACTGACAAGGTTAAAATCGCCCTCAATTGTGTGTTTCAAGCAGCTTGCGGCAACTGCAAATTCAATTGCATCTTGTGGCGCAAAGTTGTTCATAATAGAGTAAATTAAACCACCGCCAAAGCTGTCTCCGCCACCCACTCTGTCCACAATGTGGATTAGGTAGCTCTTGCTAAAGTAGTAGCCTTTGCCATCGTACATCATTGCTGCCCAGTTGTTGTCGTTAGCTGTTATTGAGCCACGCAATGTAATTGCAACTTTGTCAAAACCAAATTTGTCTGCAAGCTGTTTTGCAACATCTTTGTAGCCGTCGTGGTTAACTTCGCCTGTTGTAACATCTGTATTTGCCGCATGTATGCCGAAAACGTCTGCCGCATCCTCCTCGTTTGCAATGCACACATTAACATATGGCATTAGCCCTGCCATAACTTCGCCTGCTTTTTCTTTGCTCCACAAGTTTTTGCGGTAGTTTAAGTCACATGATACCGTTATATTTTTCTCTTTGCACACTTTTAGTGCATCCATGCAAATCTCGGGCAATTCTCCGCCCAGTGCCGGTGTAATGCCTGTGAAGTGGAACCATTCTACTCCGTCAAGAATTTTTTGCCAGTCAAAATCTGCACGAGTAGCCTTTGCAATTGCGGCATTTGCCCTGTTATAAATAACTTTGCTAGCCCTTTGTGATGCGCCTTTCTCCACGTAATATGAGCCCAGTGTATCTCCACCACGCACAATGCTGTCAGTGTTAACGCTAAACCTTTTAACTGCATTAACCGCAGCTTGACCAAGCTCATGTTTTGGTACTTTTGTTACAAAAGCTGTATCCATGCCATAGTTTGCAAGTGAAACAGCCACATTAGCCTCACCGCCTGCGTATGTTACAACAAATTTATCTGCCTGCACAAACCTGTTATATCCCTCCGGTACAAGCCTTTGCATTATTTCTCCGAATGTTACTATTTTAACCATTTTTAATTCCTCCGTATTTTTATATTTATTATTTACTTATTATGCTTTTATAGCATCGCTGTACTCTTTTGCAAGTGCTGTTATAGCGTCAAAATCTCCCTCGGCTATTTTTTTAACGTCTACAAGGTTGCCGCCA
The DNA here is from genome assembly GCA_964371675.1 of uncultured Bacteroides sp. Lineage (GTDB taxonomy): Bacteria > Bacillota > Clostridia > Oscillospirales > Ruminococcaceae > Ruthenibacterium. The sequence goes on from CAYJNL010000008.1 coordinate 35,049, forward strand.
ACACCCACACCTTGAACACCTGCTTTTAAAAACTCGCCAACATTTTGCGCATTAACGCCACCCACAGCCAAAAATGGTATGTGATTGAGCGGTGCACAAACTGCTTTTATGTAACCCGTTCCAAACACACCTGCCGGGAAAAGTTTTACAAAATCCGCACCCTCGTTGTAGGCGTCTGCCGCCTCTGACGGTGTGAGTGCACCGGGTATGGACACTGCACCAAGCTCAACAGTCTTTTTAATTACCTTAAAATCAACGTTTGGAGATATCATGTATTTTGCGCCTGCATTAAATGCCGCCTCGCACTGCTGTACGTTCATTACAGTGCCTGCGCCCACGCAAACCTCGTCGCCAAGCTCTTTGCATATCATTGAGATTAGCTCGGGTGTTTTTGTAAGATGGTCAGGGTCTTTTTGGCTGAAAGTTACCTCAATTAGCTTAATACCACCCTTTGCAAGAGCTTTAGCAGTGTTAACAATGTCTTTTTTATCAACACCGCGCACTATTGCAACAACCTTGTTTTCTAGAATACTGTCGATTGTTTTTTGTTTCATTTTTTTACTCTCCATTCTTAATTTACGAATATAAATAACCCTTATAGCCTGCACGAGTTATTTATAACTTATTTCATGGCGTACCATACACATGCCAATTTATATTAGCTGAGGCTAATATAAAATCAGTTCAACTATATAAAAGTTTAAACTTTAAATTTACGGAGTATATCCCTATTAATCTCAACACCAAGCCCTGCCTTTTCGGGCACATAAATGTAGCCGTCCTCGTACTTTATGCCGTCATTTATAAGGTCTGCCCTAAATGGGTGGCTGGAGCGGTCAAATTCCAAAAACGGCTCTTCCGGCGTTGCGCTTAGCGGTGTTGGTGGTAGCGATGAAATAAATTGCAGTGCCGCAGCAAGCCCAACACCACTGCCCCACGCGTGCGGCATAACAGCTGTATTATAGCTTTGCGCTATTGCTGCCATTTTTTTGCACTCCGTTATGCCTCCCGAGGAGCATACATCGGGTTGATATATATCAAGTGCGCCGTTTGCAAGCCAGTTTTTTATGCTGATTTTACCAAAAATCTCCTCACCTGCCGCCATATATGCACTTGTTAAATTTCTTATTGCTTTGTAGCCGTCCATGTCCTCAGGGCTGAGCAGTTCTTCAAAGAAATAAATTTTTTCGCTCTCAATTTCAAGCACAATGCGTCTTGCAACTGCTTGTGAGTAGCACGCATTAAAATCCGCCATTAGCATAACATCAAAGCCCACGGCTTTTCTCACGGCTCTTATATATTCAATGTCTTTTTCAGGTGTAAAACCTACTTTAAGTTTCATACCCTTAAAACCCATCTCTTTGTATTTTAGCGCCTCTGTAACAGCATCTTCAGGGTAATTTGCACCCTCTACCCTGTAAAATCCTGTGGCATATGCTGTCAGCCTCTCCCTAAAGCGCCCGCCAATTAACCTGCTTATTGGTTGCCCCAGCTGCTTGCCGTTTAAGTCCCACAGGGCAATGTCAAGCCCACTTAAAGCGTTAAGTGCAATGCCTTGCTGGCCAAACGGGCGCGCTTTGTTGTACAAAGTTTCCCATATAACTTCTACATCAAGGCTGTCTTTGCCTAAAACGTCGTCTTTGTAGCAATTTTCAATAAACGCCGCTGCCAAAAACGGTGATTGCTGCCCATGGCATAAACACTCGCCAAAACCACTTGTGCCGTCTTGCCCCACAACCTCTACTATTACGCTACTGCGTGCATAAACCCACCCTTGCGAGAACATAAAGGGCGTTTCAAGCGGTGCACTTATTTTATGTACAATTATGTCTTTTATCTTCATGTATTTCCTACTTTCGGTTTTATCTGATATCGCATATATGTTATCGGATAACTTACATGCTATTTGCTAAATTTTAATTTATTGTTGTTCGCAACACGCTTTCCACTATTTTAATGTACACTTTACTTTAAACATACTATAAATAGGTAATAGAGTTATTACTTCCAAATGTCAGTTTTTACGTTTTTATAAGTTGCAGCAAGGTGGTTTTCCATACATTTTCTTGCAATTTCAGAGTTTCCACTTGCCACTGCCTCATAAATCTCTCTGTGATAATGATAATTTTTTTCCATGTCTTGATTTGTGTTGCTTGTCTCATCAATTATTTGCCTTAGCCACCCCGAGTATGCGCAAACAATTGCCGCCAGCATGCTGTTCTTAGCGCAATATGCTAGTTTTTGATGAAATTCAAAGTCACTTTTCAAATATTTTTCATCAATTTGTGTTGCGCCCTCCATGTATTGAACAATTGCTTTAAGCTCTTCTTTTTCTTCATTTGTAATGCGTTTTGCCGCAAGCTCTGCCGCCTGAGTTTCAAGCAAGCTCCTCACTTCAAGCACTTCATTAAGCGTTATTTCTTTTTTTTCAAACATGTCAGTCATTGCTTGAATCATAACTTTTTGCCCTTTGTCAACAACACAAATGCCCTTGCCGTGTATGCGTTTCACAAAACCACGCACCTCAAGTGTTCGTATAGCCTCTCTTATTGTAGCTCTTGACACTCGCAATATTTCACTAAGTTCGCCCTCACTGGGCAAATACCCCATTTCATCATACCTTTTTTTAAGTATCATGTCTTTTATTTCAAGTACCGCTACGTCAACTCTTGTCATGTTCTCACCTCTTGAGGCACGTGCATTTGAATTGTTTTCAAAGTGCACATTTGCCTATATTTTTATAGATATACGCTGCACCGTAGAATATTCTTCTAAACTATAATGTGAGCAATCTTTGCCAATACCGCTTTGTTTGCAACCACCATGTGGCAGTTGAAACGCATAAAACGGCTCGTTCACACACACACTGCCCGAGTCAATTTCTTTAGACAGTTTTAATGCAGAGTTTAAATTTGTTGTGTATACATATGCGGCAAGCCCAAACTCTGTATCATTTGCAAGTGCCACAATGTCATCGCTGTCATTAAAAGTTAAAATTGGCATTATGGGGCCAAAAATTTCTTCCTTATACACAAGCATCGTGTCGTTTACATCTGTTAAAATTGTTGGTTCAAAATAAAAACCTTTGCCCTGTGCACGTTTACCGCCGTGTACAATCTTAGCACCTTTTGACACTGCATCGTCAACAAGTTTTTGCATTTGGCTTACTGCTTTTTCGTTTACAAGTGGTCCTAAAATATTTTCTCCATCAAGCCCTGTGCCAAATTTTAACTTACTTGCAAACTCTACTACGCCTTTTACAAACGCGTCTTTTACATCTTCGTGCACAAAAATACGGTTTGGCGCCACGCATACTTGCCCGCTGTTGCCAAACTTGCCATCTGCTGTGCAAAATGCCGCTTGTTCAATGTCTGCATCTTTCATAACCACAACAGGTGCATTGCCGCCTAGCTCTAATGAAAAATGCTTAACACTTGTAGAGCTTTGCTCAATTATAGTGCGCCCTGTAAAAGTTGAGCCTATAAGTGTTACCATTGATGGTATTGTGCTCTCGTTCATTACTTTTGACACATTTCTGCCTGCGCCGAAAATTATGTTAATTACGCCATCAGGTAGCCCTGCCTCTTTTATGCACTCCGATAGCATTAACGTTGCAAGTGGTGTATCTCCCGAGGGCTTAAGCACACATGTACAACCGCTTGCGAGTATTGGGCCAATTTTGTAGCCTACATTTAAAAGCGGAAAATTCCATGCTAAATTGCAAGCTACAACACCTAGAGGTTTTCTTATAACCATATTTAAGTGTTCATCGTTGTAGTCGTGAATAATCTCGCCGTGCATGCGCTTTGCCTCTTCTATAAAAAAGTCAAGGCAATTTGGTATCATCTCAAAATCATAATCGGCTATACTGTCGCTTTTGCCAGTCTCTTCAACAAGGCACGCTTTAATGTCACTTTTATGGCTTTTTATAACTTCAATTAAGCGCCTTATGTACTCTTCCCTTTTTGCAAGGCTTAGTTTAGACCATGTTTTAAAAGCCTCTTGTGCTCCTTGCAAAGCATCTTCTACTTGCTTTGTGCTAGCTGCACCAAGCTCTGTTATAACTTCTCCTGTTGCAGGGTTTAAAATTTTTATAGGTGTTTCCTCACCATTTACCAGTTTACCATTAATAAGCTGTTTGAATGTATTCATAAAATAACCTCTCAATTAATTTTAATTATATGATATATGATAACTTATATCATATATCATTTCAATATGCAAAATAACCAAATTGCAATAATTTAATTAGGCAAATTAACTAATTTAGCACAACATGCAATAAAATAGTTTTACACCATAGCAAAACCCTCCTATTTTTGCAGATGTTTTAATTCTACCATAGGAGGGCCTTTTTTCTATTGTACTTTTTACCAGTTTAGTTTATATAACTTAGCCAAGCCGATGCAATCCGAGCCCGCCTCAAAACGCCTGATTTGCCCACATAGCGGTGTTATCCTCCTAGACAAACGCCAGTTTGCCGTCGTCGTCTGCCGTGCTCTGTGCACAAATCAGACACTTTGAGGTCTACGATTTTATGGCAAATTGGCGAGGTTTATTGCAAGGAAAAGCCTTGCAGTAACGCCCTCGCATTGCAAAAGGCTTTGACGATGATAGAAACCTTGCCCATTTGTCATAAAACGGGTTCGGATTGCATCGGCTTGGCTAGCCAAGCCGATGCAATCCGAGCCCGCCACAAAATACTCATTAATGCACACGGAATCGCTAGCCAAAGTTATAAAAAAATCTTGCTCTAATTTTTGTAAAGCCTCTTTTGGAGCAGCTTTACAATGATAAAACATTATCTTTTCGACAGTTCTTCATAAAACTCGTTATACCATAAAACGTTGTCTAGTGGTGTGTTTGCCGGTATATGGTTACCCACTGCCATTATAAAGCCCGGGCAGTTTTTGCCTATATCCATACAGCGTTTCACTTCATTTTTTATGTCTTGTTTATCGCCCATTAGCAACACTCTAGTATCTGCATTGCCTACAAAAGCATGCGTTTTACCGTATTTTTTTGCTATGTACTCCATGTCCGTCATGGGCTCCATTACAAAGCCGTTTATATTGCAAGCCGCTATGTCGTCTATAAACTGTGTAAAATCTCCGTCTGACGTATACACAATTTTTTTACCTGCCTCTATAAGTGGTGCAAAAAGCTTGTTATAACATGGGAAAAGATATTTTCTGTACCACTCGGGGTCTATCATTGCGCCCGAAGTCCACACTATGTCATCGTGCACCATCACAACTTCCGAATTGGACTTTGCAAGCGCTTTAAAGAAGTTTAACGACCAATCAGTATATCTGCCAATAAGTGCACCAAATTCGTCTGAATCCACACCTGCGGCAAGCAAAAGCGAGTCCCACCCGAGCATATCAATTAGCCCCGACATTGCCGAGATATAAATCCCTGACATATTGACTGCATCGGGCGAGATTGCACAGCGCATCTCGTAATCGGCATTAAAGTGCTTAACCAGCTCATCAATTTCGTAATGCGGTAGCTTCGCTACAGGGTCAAAGCTCAAAACGTCCTCCGGGTCTTCAAAAATATTTACACCTGTCTGCCTAAAATCTGTACCACCCGCCTCAAAAACAGCGTGCCCCATGTCTGTGTGGTAATCTCCCAAAAAAGAGGCTTGAATTAGCACATTCCACATAAAGTCATAGTTCCATTTTTTGTAAAATTCTCTCTTTGCAACGGCTTTAAGCCCTGCATCTGACGAGGCTTTAACAGGCAAACCTGTAACTTTTTTAACTACCTCCCAATGTGTTTCCACTGAGTACTCCGTGCGCGGCACTCTGTCGCTCATCTCTAAATTAAGTGCTGCCATACCGTGTTTTAGTGACATATTTAATCTCCTTTTGCCTTTGATAAAGCGCTATTAAAGTATTTCTATTTTAATAACAACAGGCAAATCGTCCTTTACTTTAACTTTTTCAGCATAAATCTCAAGGTCAGCCCTTGTCTCATAAAGCGGCGCTACATCGTAACCTAAAATTGTTATTTTTGTAATGGCAGTTTTTAGCCTACCACTACTTTTGCCGGTTTCATGCAGTTTTATAACACCACTTTCAGGCCATTTCATAACAGTTGCATAAACACAGCCCGGTGCAGCGGTATAGCGGATATCCTCACACGTAAAGTCTGCTCTGTCTGTGTCTGTAAAGTGCCCTTCTGGCACTAAAGTTGGGCCTTCTCCGTAAACTTTCCACGGTATTGTGTTATATATTGCCTCTCCGTTAACTTTTAACCACTCGCCTACTTGTAGCAAAAGCTCTTTGTCCTCTTGTGGTATTGTGCCGTCTGCCTTTGGCCCTATGTTTAAAAGCAGTGCGCCGTTTTTGCTTACTACGTCTATTAAGTCACACACAATACTGCGCGCTGTTTTGTAGTCGTTACCCTCTGTGTAGCCCCATGAATTTTTTGCAACAGACGTATCATTTTGCCAAAATTCGTGTGAGATATTTGAAAGCTGCCCTCTCTCAATATCCTTAACAACGCTGCCGTGTGAAAACGCATCAAATTTTGCGTTAATAGCAACTTTAATACCCCATTCCTCGGCACGGTTGTAGTAGTAAGCCGCAAACTTTTGCAAGTATGGCTTAAATGCCATGTTTTGTATCCACCAGTCGAAAAACATAATTTTGGGACGGTATTTGTCAACAATTTCGCATGTTCTCATTAGCCAATCCTGCAAAAATTCTTCGCTTGGTGCGTTGTGGTAAAGGTCATTATTCTCATACATTGGCCCGTGTGCAGGTCCGTATAAGTCGTCGTATTCGGGGTTGTTAACATCGCTGTCAAAATCGCGCCCGTAGCTGTAAAACCACCAGTGCTCTGCCCTGTGAGTGGAGGCGCAAATTTCCATGCCGCGCTTTTCGCTCGCTGTTTTTAGCTCTCCCAAAATGTCGCACTTTGGTCCCATCTCGGCGCTGTTCCAGCGGCTTAACTCGCTTTTATACATTTGGAAACCATCGTGGTGCTCTGCAACAGGCATTACAAACTTTGCGCCGGCATCTTCAAAAAGCTGTGCCCACTCTTCTGCATCAAATTTTTCAGCTTTGAACATTGGTATAAAATCTTTGTAGCCGAAATCTTTCAAATTGCCGTATTTTTCTGTGTGGTAGTTATATTCGGGCGAGTTTTGACGGTAAACATAGCGTGGATACCACTCATTGCCAAAGGCAGGCACGCAGTAAATACCCCAGTGAATAAAAATTCCAAATTTTGCATCTCTGTACCATCGTGGTGTTTCATATCGGCAAAGGGAGTTCCAATCGTCGCTATAAGGACCTGCTTTTATAACTTTTTCTATCTCTTCGAGATATTTTTTCTTATCCATTTATTGCCTCCTATTTATTATTGGTATAATTTGTAGAGGACGATTCCATACCGCCCCACCTATATGCGTGGTTAAAATCTGTGCAAACACATGGGCGGATACAGAATCCGCCCTTACAATTTCGTGAAAACATCGCAGGCGACCACAGCTCGCCCCTAGGCATAATGTATATTCTACCTAATATACATTTGTTTTACAAGCATATTTACCAAAAAAACAGCGATATACTAACCTTTAACAGCACCCGAGGTCATGCCCTCTACAATGTGTTTTTGTAGCGCAAGGTACAAAATTACCACAGGTACTATTGTTATAACTAGCATTGTAAAAACATAGTTCCAGTTGCGCTCATATCTTCCGTAAAAATTATAAACCATTAGCGGTATAGTAAGTTTTGAGGAAGAGTTTAAATAAAACAGTGGTATCATAAAGTTATTCCAGCAGTTTATTGTAACTATTATTAAGTTTGTAATGAATATAGGTTTCATTACAGGTAACAAAATGCGGAATATCAGTTGCAACGTTGTACAACCGTCTATTAGCCCTGCCTCGTCAATTTCACGCGGCACACCTTTAATAAAACTTGAAAATGTCATTACTGTAAATGGCAGTTGCAAACCTGTGTAAATAAGTATAACACCTAAATGTGTACCATATAAGTTTAGTGTTCTTAATACACCAAAAGTTGTAGCTGTTTGAAAGCAAAGTGTTAAACCTAAAATAAAGTAGTGATAAATACCACTTGACAGCTTGCCCTTTGTGCGCCCAACATAAATACCTGCAAGTGAACCAAATAAAAGCACCAGCACCATTGCCGTACCTGAGGTAATAAAGCTGTTAAAATAACCTGTTAAAATATCGCCTCTCTCAAAAACATACGCATAGTTTGAAAACTGCAATGTCTCCGGTAAGCTTAAATCAAACCTTACTGCTTCAGCCTCTGTTTTTAGCGAGCCCACCACCATCATGTACACGGGCACAAGGTATACCATAGAGAGGGCTATAAGCAAAATATAACGAATTGTCGAAGAAACTGTTTTATTTTTCATTACGCCTCTACCTCCATGTTTCTAAATATTTTGTTTAATGTAAACGATACTATAACAACAAGTATTGTTAGCACAATGCTTGCCGCGCTGGATTCTCCAAGTAGACCAATGCTATACGTTCTGAATACAAAAGTGGACAGCACTTGTGTTGCCGTACCGGGCCCACCGTTTGTAAGAACATATACTATGTCGAATATTTTCATACCGCCTGCAATATTAAGTGTTGCGTTAACTGTTATTGCCGGCACAAGTAGTGGCAGTGTTATTCTCAAAAACTGATTTAATTTTGAAATACCATCAATGTCAGCCGCTTCGTAGTAATCTTTTGGTATTGCTTGCAAGCCCGATATAAAAATAAACATATTAAAGCCTGCCCACATCCAACTTTCAATAAATATAATCCAGAACATGGCTGTACCGTAACTTCCCAGCCATTCTTGTTGTAAAAAGCTAAGGTTTAGCATTTCTAAAATATTGTTTAAAAGCCCTCTGTTAGAAAGTATAGCTGTAAAAAGCACACCTATAACTGTTATACTTATAACGCAAGGCATATAAAAAACTGTTCTGAAAATGCCGTTGCCCTTAAAACTTTTTGATAAAACAAGTGCAAGCGCCAAACCTGCTACCATTTTTAAAATTGATGTACCAAAAGAGAACAGCAATGTGTTTTTAAGTGCCGTTAAGAATATATCGTCTGTTAATACCTCAATATAGTTTACTATACCGTAAAATTCGGGGCTGTCCCACCTTTTAATATTCCAATCTGTAAAAGACAGCACAAGCGATGCCGCAATAGGAATAATAATAAAAACCGAGTAAACAATAATTGCCGGCACAGCAAGCGCCGGTGAATAAGATGTGCTGAGTTTATTTTTCATAAATTATGAACTCCCTTTCCGTTTTATACCAAAATAAGCAAATGGGGCAGGCTCAAAGTGATGTTCGCCCGAAACGTGAGCAAATTTCCACGTTTTCGAACGGTCACATGAGACCGCCCCTGTATTATGCCAGCGCATTAAGATAAAATCTCAGCACTTTTAATTTAAATGTAATTTAGAAACCTTCTACGCCGTTGTTAGCCATGAATTTGTCAAAGTCCTCTTGGAATTTGTCTAGAACGTCTGCACCTGTCATGTCTGTGCCAACAAGAGCTTCAGCATAGTATGCCCATAGGTAATCACTGAACAAGCTCTCAATTGCGCCCCAGTGTGAGTTCATCTCAGGAACGATTGTGCCTGCTGCAACGTACTCGTCGTATGTTGCACGAACGTCTTCGTTCATGTCACCACCGTTAACGCCCTCAAATGCGGGGAAACCTGCATTTGCGCCGCTAAAGTACATGTCTGAATACTCAGGTGTTGCAAATTCGTTGAACATAACTTTAATAGCTTCGATGTTCTCTGAATCTTTGTTAACAACAAAGCTGCTTGAGAATTGTGCGCCACTTAGCCATGTTGCTTCTGTGTCGTAGCTTGTAGGCACATTGAATACACCGTACTCAACGTCTGGGTATGTTGCTTGGAATTGACCTACCATTGGACCCTCGCCCATAATCATAGCGCCCTCGCCGTCTGCCATTTGTAGCCATGCGTCATCCCATGTAAGTGTTGCAAGGTCTTCGTTAAAGTAGCCTTTGTCACGCATTGCAAGCAAATCGTCAAGAACTGCTACAAGTTCAGGGTAATCGCTAAATTTAGCTTGACCTGTGAAAATAGCCTCTGTCATTTCCTCTGCATTAGCAGCCTCGCCAAATGCTCTTGAAAAGCCCGATGCTGTCCAAATTTGCGGAACCCACATGTCGCTTGTTAGGTAAACAGGTGTTTTGCCTGCTGCAAGCAAGTCTTCACAAAGTTTGTCAAATTCTTCAACAGTTGTTGGCTCTGTTAGACCAAGCTCATCAAAAATGCCCTTGTTGTAAATAATTGAGTGGTAGCCCGATGTAGCTTTGAAAGGGAAAGCATATTGTTTGCCATTGTACTCTGTAACAGATGCGTCAACAAGTGCCTCTGTCCATGGTTCACCTGAGAAATCATATAGTTGAGCCTCTGCATCTATAACATTGTAGATGTGTGGTGCGTTGTATTGAACAAAGTCGGGCATTTCGCCGTTTGCAATACGCATTTCAAGTATGCCAAGATATTGGTCGTCAGGTACAACAGTTGCATCAACTGTTACGCCGTACTCTTCTTCAAATTTAAAAACCATATCTTGAAGTTGCTCTATGTACTGGCTTTGTAGAACCATTGCGGTTATTGTTGTTCCGCTAATGTCAACCTCTGTGTCTGCCTCTGCGTCTTCCGCCGGTGCTTCTGCATCGCTTGTTTCAGGCTCTGCCGCCGGTGCAGCCTCTTCTACCGGTGCTGTGCAACCTGCAAAAGTTGCAACTAGTAACATCATTGCCAAAAGTATGCTAAGTAGTTTTTTCATTAAAGTTCCTCCCTATTTTTTATGCACTAATTACAAATTTTAATAACTTGTAAACTGCGCATTAACTTTATGAACATTATATTACAATAATTTGGCAAATAAAATGGAATATTGGCAACTGTTACATGGAAAATATGATATTTAGCTTATTTTTCTTAAAATATAACTTTTTAAAACAATTTAATTTGTTGCCCCCTCACCGGCAAATTTAACAGGGCTTACTCCCACCGCTTTTTTAAATACTTTTGAAAAATACAGTGGGTCTTGGTATCCAAGCTGTGAGGACACCTCTTTTACTTGTACATTTAATAATAAGAGTTCTTTTGCCTTTTCAATGCGCAAATTGTTTAAATACGCACTAGGCAAAATACCGTACGACTCTTTAAAAACCTTGCGCAAATAAAAGCACGAATACCCGAATTTTTGCTCTAGCTCACTGTTGGACAAATTCTTTTCAAAATTGCACTCTATGTGCTGTTTTAGGCCTTTAGCAAGTTGCACAGGGCTGTCGGCATCATTTATATACCAGTAAAAATATGTGTTTAAAATTTGGCTTAACCCATTTATAAGCTCCTCTTTAGAGTAGGCACTGTCAACCGCATAGCAAATTTCAGGCTCAATATCAAGAAAATTTACTTCTACTGAAACTTTTTCGCATATTTTGAAGAAAAATGTTTTTGCTAGGTACGCTGTATCTTCTCGTGTTAGCATATCCTGTGAAAATATGCTACCCAGTATGCTCTCCACATGCTGTTTGTTGCTAGATGGCAAAATTTGTGCTATTTCTTTTAGCAGTGGTGATAGCTCCAGCCTTTTTACGCTAAAATTCTCACCTATTACAAGCTTGCTTTTATGTAAATATGAGCAAGACATAAAGTTGTGACGGTTGCGATAAAAAACTTCACTGACAGAACTTAACTTAACAGGTTTATTTGACAAAAACATTGTTATTGGTATATCAAAATTATTACTATCAAAAATCTCTCTCATCTTGTCGCACGGGCTTTGCTCACAGTTATGAAAAAACACAAATTCCTCGTTTATTTCTTTTCCGCCTGCCATAAACAAATTTTCTTTGTTAAAAGCGTTTTGCAATAGTGCGTTAATTGTTTTCTTTTGTAATATTATGTCGTTTACTTTTACATTGTCGCTGTACTCCTCCACTGCAACACCTATGCTGTAAAACCCAAAATAGCAATATTCACCTATAATACCCTTTGGGTTTGCCGTTTCTGCGGTGCTGAAAATTTGTGAGCGCATTTTTTTATTGCACAGTTTAAGATATATGTTGTTAAGTGTATCTTGCATTTTATCTTTATCAATAGGCTTAATCAAGTATTCATGCACGCCAAGGCTTATTGCCTTTTGCGCATAGCTAAATTCTTGATACCCTGAAAGTATAACAGGTATAATTTCAAGTTTTTCTTCATGTATATATTTCAGCACATCTATGCCGCTTATAACAGGCACATTTATGTCTATAAAGGCAACATCTATCTTTTCGCTTTTAATATATTCAAGTGCCTGTCTTCCGTTATTTGCAATATAAACAACCTCAAAGTTTTCGTTTAAAGATTCTATTGCCCTCTTTATGCTACGTGCAATAGGTTTTTCATCTTCAAGCACTAATGTCTTTATCATTCAAGCCTCCAAGTATAACAGTTGTTCCGCCCATTTCGTTAGACATAATATTAAAACGAACATTGTCTTTATATAAAAGGTGCATTCTTATAAGTGTGTTCATTAAGGAATACCCACCGTTTTTAAGCATTACAATAAGCTCCTCCACAGGTGTTGTGCTTATGCTTAAAAAACGCTCTTTCACTTTTTTTATATCTTCGGGTGTTATACCCGTGCCGTTGTCTGATACTTGCACTCTCCAGCCAATTGCACCCACGGTACAGTCCACCGTAATTAGGCGCTTGTGCTCCACATTTGAAAGGCTGTGCACAATTGAATTTTCTATAATAGGCTGCATAATAAACTTAGGCACATTTATATCACACGCCTCTATTGGATAGTTAACTTTATAATCAAAATCGTCCTCATATTTTATTTTTATAAGCTGCAAATAATCTTCTATGTGCAAAAATTCGTTGTAAAGGCTAACGGTATTATTTGTAAAATCTGAGGTGTAGCGTATCATTGACGAAAGTTTATTTGATAAAAGCAGTGCTTGATTATATTGCCCTTCTTCAATTAGCGAGGCATTAATTGCTAGTGTATTGTGAATAAAATGCGGGTTAATTTGTGCTTGAAGTGCCAGCATTTGCGCTTGAATTTTGCCTGTTCTCTCCGCAACAAGTTCTGTTACTGACTGTTGAAGTTTGCCCTGCATGTCTGAAAAAGCATTGTGAAGCTCATTTATTTCATCAAAATCTGCCTCTTCAAAAATTTCAGATTTCTCGCTTTTAGTAAACGCAATGTTTTTGCAAAGCTCTATGAGTGGTGCGGTTATGTGCTTTACAAGCAAATGTTGTATTTTTATTAGCACAAGCGCCAACGCAAGAAAACCTACGCCAACAAGCAAAATATTTGTTGCGGTTGAAATGTTAAGGGAATTGTCGTATGATGTAAACTTAACCCAAAAAACGCCGTCAAAGGGCAGTGAATCAATACTCTCCACAGGTGTTTTTTTATCTGTATTGCCAAGTCTTAGAAATTTTTTATTGTTAACAAACAGTTCTATTACTTCATCACTTGAAATTTCTCCCATTTGCTCTGTTAAGTTTTCAAAATCTATCTGTACTTCAACATAGCCAATTTCAGTGTCGTTTTGCCCTGTGTAATCTTTAATTTGCTGTACAATTGTTATGTATCCGCTGCTGTTTTCATCTGAAAGCAAGTCTTTACTATATACATTGTAGCTGTAATTGCTGTTTTCAAAGTCTGTTTCAAGCAAAGTTAGCTTATCCTCTGTTATGTAGTCGCTTGCCTTGTAACTCTCAATAGGTTTGCCAACATACGTAAAGTCTCCTTTATCATTATAAAGGCAAATTCTGCTTATAAAGTCTTGCCTTACAATATAGTATAAAATTTGGCTGTTAACCTCACTTACATAGCTTGGGCGCACATTAAATTGGTTAAGGTCGCTTTCAGTATTATTAAGCTGTGCAAAAAGCTCAATAATTTGTGTGTTAAATTTTATGTTAGATGTAGTACTCTGCCCCAGCTCTAAAATTTGTTCCAGTATTTGGCTCTTTGTTTGCAAAATTGTAGTGTGTGCATATTCTTGTTGGCGCCTTCTCTCTGTAATTTGGTACACGCTGAAAGCCGCAAACAATATAGTGCAAAACACAAGTGCAATTGTAGTATTTATCCAAATAATTTGCTTTCGCAAATTTTTATTTTCAAAGCGCTTTTTAGCCATAAGCTTGTACACTCTTTCTTAGTTGATTGTCTTATAAACAAAATTTTTCTACATGTTCAACTAGTTCAACTATAATAATATCATAAATAAGTTTTTTTGCAAGAATTGCACAAAACAGTAGTTGACTTTAATATAGTTAAATTGTTATACTTTTTTACAAACACGCACTTTTTGCATTATTACTGCATTAAACCACAAAATGCACTTAATATATTTTTTAAAGCGAGGGCAAAATGAATATTGACTTATTAGATTACGGCTACACTGTTTGCAAGCCTGATTGGAGAGCAGAGTGGCAATCAATGTTTCATCATAAGGTTTATTTTTGTGAATCCGGTACTGCATTTTACACAGTTGATGGTGTTAAAACTTTAATGCACCACAATTGTTTTTACATATTCCCAATATTTTCTCGCTGTGAGATTGCTCACGATAATAACAACGCATTCAAAGTGTTATGGCTACATATAAACACAACTCCTGCCTTGAGCGATAATATAGTAGTAGTAAACGCAAAAGAAGGATATTATAAAAACATAGCCAGTGCTTTAAAAGAAGGCATCTCTAAAAGTGAAGAAGTAGTGCATTCGCTATCTTGCGCCCTTTTAGAAGCGCTTATAACTGACAAACTGTTAAACGCGTGTTATGACGAGGGCGTATCCTACATATTAAACTATATAAACAATAATTGCGGTGAAAAGCTTACTAATGAAATTTTAGCAGATAAAATTTCATACAGCAAAAACCACTTTATACAGCTTTTTAAAAAGCACACAGGTCTCTCGCCTCATTTGTACATAAAACTATTTCGGCTTGAAAAAGCAAAGCAACACCTACAAAATGGTAACAGTGTTGCAGATACAGCCACTTTGTGCGGATATTCTTCACAGAGTGTGCTCAGTAGAGAAATTAAAAACCATTATGGTATATTGGCAAGTGAGATAAAAAAGCAACGGTTTACAGCTTTGTACTAAAAGCGCCCTTACATACCACTTTATGTGTTATATAAGGGCGCTTTGCCAAAATTTTAAAACTATCTCTCAATCTCTTGCCATGCAATTTCACACCATCTTGCAATTCTGTTTGGGTCACGCTGGACAGTGCTTAAATCTTTAAGTATAAACTCACACGGAACTTTCATCTCTGTGCATATATAAATAGTTGTGCGCAGCTCTTTTCTTATTTGCTCTTCGTCTATGGTGCTACCTGCAATTAACGCGGGGTTTGGCTTGCGTGCCATTATTACACCTTTTTGCGAAAGTTGCTGTGCTGTTTTAATGGGGTCTGCCCATGGGCTTGTGGAAATTTTGCGGATATTTTCAATTTTCAATATATCTTGAATTGAGTTATGCAGCGGCTCACAGCATCCGTAATTTACAAGCCCTACATGTTTATAGTATTCTTTTGCATATGTGAGCTCAAACTCCAGTAGCATTTGCGGTGAGCAGCTTGAAAAAAGCTGTGCCATGCCAAAAGCCCAGCAGTCTTTTGTGCTAATATCGTTCTCATTAAAACTGCTACCTGGCAGTGCATCAGAGTGCGTACCCGAGCAATGACACAAGTTGCTGAATGGATTTAAAAGCCCCTCACTCTCATATTGTTTCATTGTTGCAAGCTCAATGTCGGTAAAAAGGCGCATAGTTTTGTGCATGAATTCGCTTTCATCCAAAAGATCAATTAATATGCTTGTTATAGAGCGCAGCATAGCAAGTTTATCCCACACTCTAAAGTTCAAGTCTTGCCCCACAGCTTTTGTGGGCATTATATCGCTAAAAATTTCATTGCAAATTTCTGTGCGCCTTGCAGTTTCTTCGCGGTCTTGTTTTATTGTGGGTATGTGCAGTTTTTTTAGGTCTTCTTCGCACGTAATTTGGTCCTCATATTGGTGCGACACTACATCGTCTTGTACATTGTCGCTAAGTGTCTCCTCCGCTATATCCACACCAATACCGCTGTCTATGACAGCTTTTGGGAATGTAATAAACGGGTTCCATGTTTGGTTTGTTCTAAAATTTTTCCACTTGTATAAATCTCTGCGCAATCCTGCTTCAATCTCGCGCAAAAACGTGTTTTCACACTGTAATTTTAGCTCGTCAATTTCATTAAATTCAGACCATGAAATTT
Source organism: uncultured Bacteroides sp. (assembly GCA_964371675.1). Lineage (GTDB taxonomy): Bacteria > Bacillota > Clostridia > Oscillospirales > Ruminococcaceae > Ruthenibacterium. Next base: position 51,373 of record CAYJNL010000008.1, read on the forward strand.
GGTCTACCATCACCATGAAACCCGTTTCTTTTAAATCATTGTGCTTTTTCCACTTTGATATCGCATTAACATTTCTGTCGCTCTGCGCACACTCACTTACTTTTTTTGCAAGCTCACGCAATATATTTTTATCATTCGCCATGTTTTGCATAATAGTACCTCACTGCTTTTTATAATTTTACTTTCATCATTATAATTGATAATTTGAACAATAACTATACAAAACAGAACTATTTATGTTGCAAAAAGAACGATTCGATTATTTCCTAACTGCCTCGTACATGGCTATTAGGTTTTCTGCCGGCACGCCTGACACTACATTGTGTATTGTAGAAAAAACAAACCCGCCGCCCTCATTTAAAATGCGCACTCTCTCTTTAACTTGCGCTGCAACTTCCTCAGGTGTTCCAAACGGTAGTGTATGCTGTGTGTCAACACCGCCACCCCAGAATGTGAATTTATCGCCAAATTCAGCCTTGATGCTCTCAGGTGTTGTGCCTGCGTTTTCCATAGCACTGAATTGCACTGGGTTTAAGCAGTCTACACCCATGTCTGCAAGGTCAGGCAAAAGCTTTGTTATGCAACCACATGTGTGGTAAAAAGTTTTCCATCCTGTGTTGTTGTGCACCCAGTCGTTAATTTTTTTGTAGTGTGGTTTGTATATCTCTCTAAAACTGTCAAGGCTTGCAAAAAGGCTGTTTTGTGTGCCAAAATCTGTGCCGGATATCCAAATTGTCTGTATGCGCTCTCCCACTGCTTGCTTATAAATCTCAAGGTTTTTAAGCATAACCTCTGTTTGTAGCTCAAAAACTTCGTATATGTATTCGGGGTACATTGCATGTGCAATTAGCCAGTCGTCCATTTTTCTTATGCCTTTTGGGTGCTTAACATTAGGCCCGGGAATAAGAGCAACGTCGCCAAGGCCTGCACCGCCTAAAACGCCCATAATTGCATAGTCTGTGCCCTCGTATATTTTCTTTGATTCCTCTTCCCAATATCGTGCATCTTCATCTGTGCACACTTTAAAGTCATCTTTAAAGTCTTCACGTGCATTTAATTTATCTTCATCATCAAGTGAAATAGGCTCGCTATGGTCAATGCTGTCAAAAAAGCTACCTCCTTTTGGCATACAGTATGCGTATGGCGCGCCCTCTTCACAATTACAAGGTACTATTGTGTCGCCATGCTCATTTTTGTCATATATAAAGCCACCGCCCATTAGTGTTGGGGTTCCGTCGTCCATTGTAAAAGGCTTATGGTTTATGTTCTGATAACCCAGCATTGTTCCTCTGTTAAACAAACCTACAACATCACCCATTACAGCGCGGCGCAAATCCTCATCAACTTCGCCAAGCATTTGCATTGGCTCTACAATGCTTATTGGTTTTTCTGCAAGCCCCATAGCTTTGCGCAAATTATACATAGTGCTGGCGTTCATTCCTGTTTGTCCGCAACCGCCTAAGTCTATTGGGCAAATGTCCGGTGTTTCGTGGTTAATGGCTGCAATAATTCTCTCTCTTGATGTCATAAAATGTCTCCTTATTAATTATTTGAATTAGTTAACGCTAATATATTTATTATCTACATTTTATCACAAACACACTGTAAAAAGTTTCGAAATATTGCTATAAACATTATGCTTAATTGCTTAATTTTCTTGATAACGCAGTAACTGTGTGTTATAATACTATCAAAAAAATGCGAGGCGGTTATGCGTTTTGACAGTAAATGAAAAAGGCGTTCTTAAAGAGTCTGAAAGATATTTTTACACATGCACAAAAAAAGCAACCTTAATGTATTTATACCCACTGAGCATAGGCAGTTTCCACTGTAATTCTGACTACGTAATTAACAGGCAAAGTTATAACAGTTTTATGCTTATTTATGTTAAAAGCGGTAAGGGATATGTAACACAAAACAACTTAACGCACAGTGTAAAAGCAGGCGACCTTGTTTTTCTTGATTGCTATGAGCCACACAGCTACTACACAGATACACAGTGGGATATTTTATGGTTGCATTTCGATGGCATTGTTGCGCGCCATTATTTTGAGGAGGTAACCTCGGAAAACTTTGTTTTTTCATTTGGCACACATAACATATGTGTACAGCGGCTTGAAAAAATATATAATTTTTTCAACAAATCTAATAATATTATAGAGCCGTTAATGTCAAAATACATTACCGATATTTTGACAGAGCTTGTAATGTACAATGCTTTAGACGGCGAAAATGTTGCTTATTACGGCATTATGGAAACATTGTTGACATACATATCCGAGCATGCTGAAGAAAAACTTACAATTGAAAATTTAGCTAAACGAGTTAATTTAAGCACATACCATTTTATAAGAATATTTAGCCGTGAAACAGGTTTCACACCATATGATTATATAATGCGTGTGCGTATACAGCGCACTAAATTTTACTTAAAAAGCACAAAATACACAATACAAGAAATTGCATATAGAACGGGTTTTCAGCGCGAAAGCAGCCTTTGTGCTGCTTTTAAAAAGTCAGAGGGAATAACCCCGGGTGCTTATAGACGATTAAAAGATGAGTAACATATCATAATTATATTTTAAGCCTCCTATGTTTTTCATTTTCATAGAAGGCTATTTTTTTATATATTTTGCCTGCCTTTGTTACCCCGCATTTGTATAAATATTTTACTACTCGTTGACGAAACCGAGCTACTGATGTTATACTGTTCATGTGTCATCTAACATGTCAAAGCATGCACAGTATTTAGCGAAACTTTCCACAGAAGAACACAAACAATTGACCCGTAAACGAACTGCAGTAGAGGGTATTCTTTCTGTATTACGAAGATGATATCATATGAATGATATACCACTACTTGGATATTTGCACTCACGCCTATTCATCCTATTCAAAATATTAAAGCAGGTGGTAAAATTATGCAACACAACAAGAGAGCAAACAAATTATTCACTAGCAAACTAAAAAAAATCTTATTTGCAGTGCTTTGTGTTTTTATGGCAGTTACAGTAATTGTATTTATAGTTTACTCAATATTCCTCAGCTCGCTTTTCAATAAAACAAACCCCTATAATGTGCACAACACACCCGGTGTATTTACACAGTACACCTTAGAGCATGAGGGCGTTTTATATGAACGCAATAACGATGTGCACGGCATTTTGCTTATGGGCTTACAACAGCAAGAACCTGCTACCGAAAGCGCACCATACCAAGCTGATACAATTTACCTTATGACAATAAACAAAAAAACTGATGAGATACATTTGCTTAATATACCCAGAGAATTACACTCAACCTTATTCTTCACGGGAGAAAACGGTGAGATTGTCTCAACTGCGGAGGGGCACATTTGTAATGTTAATGCGTATGCAAATGATTCGCTATCAATAGAGCCCCTCAATGGCGGTTTGTTCACATGTGCATCATTAAGCCATGAGCTATTTGATACACAAATTGAGCGGTTTATTAGTATCGACATGGACATTGTCACTGACGTTGTCCATCTAATGGGTGGAATTGAAGTGCCCATAACACCATTTTTTGCACAGCAGTTTCAAATTCCAACACAAGACACAGTGCGTGTTGGAGATGAATCGCTTGAGTTTTACTTACGATATAGAGACACCTCTCTTCCCGATGGCGGACTTGCAGAGAGGCAAGAAAGGCAGCGAGCATTTATAAATGCTTTTATAGATGAAATTTTCACAAATTTTGCCGAAATATCATTTATAGAGAAAATGCTTGATTTACTGCTACCTGCAATAAAAACAGATTTAAGCTTAAACGAAACACTTTACATAGTACTAAAATTTTATACTGCAAGTTACATCACTTTTGATACACTCATTGGGGAGACAAAAGACAGTTATTTTTATATGCAAGAAGATGCCGCTAAAGAATATATAAGAGAGCTTTATTATGTACCGGTTAAGTAACTCTCATTTTAAATCTTAATTTAAACCCTACGCTATAAAACAAAGTACAACTATACTGTTGGAAAAGGTGGCATACTGTCTTCTAAAACAATATCATTCCACAAATCTCCTGCTTTTGCTTTCTGCTGTTCTGCATGTTTAACAGCATCTTCAACTGTATAATTTTTACCTCTAAACACTAAAGTTCTTGCTTGCGGTGTTTCAATAATACCATCACAATATGGGAGCGACAAGTCATACTCATTAGGTTGCACCAATCTCTCACCCCAGATGTGTGACGAATAGAAAGTATTATCATCTTTCATAAAATATTTGAAGTTAATTTCTTCAAAGCTTATGTTATCTTCAAGTTGAGAGTCGAGATGATACCACCGGTCATCCACTTTAACCATTGTCCACGCATGTACAACATAATTACCCCCAACAGACGCTGTGTAACCCGGGACATATCTAACCTCAAACCCAAGACCCTCCAGTAGCACCATCATTGCTGCCGCAAAATTTTCACAGCTGCCAATACCGTATTTTAATACCCCAAATGCAAGTTCTTCATAATAAGTTGGTGGCACTTCGCATGTTGGGTAGCTACGCCAACTTTGAGTTATCGTTGGGTTGTCATATTCTATATAAAATGTTGACTCTATTATGTATACAAAGCACTTTTCTATTATTTCATAGTCTGTCATTTCATCATTTATGCCGATTTCAGCAATTGTATCTTCATATAATCTATCAAACTCACACAACTCGCTATTCGAATTTTGTGTTTCATCATCAGGCAAATTTGTTGTCTCATCTTCGTAATTACTAGTTGTATCTACCTGTGATTGCACGGTATTTTGCTCAACAAAATTATTATTGTTGCAAGATGTCATTATCATAACAAATGATAATAGAACAGCTAATATTAAATATGTATGTTTCATTTTAAACCTACCTATTATTGTTACAATAAATAAGCTAGAAGCAAAACGGACAATATATATCCCTTTCGCTTTCTAGCTTATTTTTAATTATTATTAAGATAAATTACTCACCAAAAATAAAGCGCATAAACTTATTAAATGCTGAGAATATATCATCATTATCTGCACCTGTTAAAGGGCTTATTGCCGACGGATTTTGTGGTGTAGGCGCTAGAGATCCTTCTACAATAAAGTTTTGTGCTGTAATTTTGAGTTCACCAGTTGGGACACCGCCTGTTCTAAACTCCATTGCAATTGTGTTTATAGCGCCAACCGTGGCATAATTTTGAAAAGTTTGTGCAAACACTGTTACTATTGTACTACCCGGTGCTTTTGTGTAGTCTACATTTTCAACAAGTTTTCTGCCGTTTAGCCACAAACCAACAAACTCATTAAATTCACCCTCAGATTTAAGCTCATACTGGGTACCTAATTGCACAACATAGTCTCCGTTTGCATTTGGCACACCTATGTATTGCTCTATTTTATAATCGTTGTTTGTTTCATTCCAAACATTTTGGTTTGTATTTTCTACTACAACTAAATTATAATATTTATACGCATTGCTTGTAACAGGTGAGCTGTGTTTTGGAACTGCTCTAAATGAAAATGTGCCATATTCTTGCGGAACACCATATAACTCGCCTGCATCTGATAAGTACATACCTGCCGGTAAGCTCCCCTCAACTACTGTATATGCTGAAGATGCGGTGCTTTCTATCTTTACGCCGTAAGGTACGTATTTAGTTGCAGTGGGCAAGTTTACTGTGGCGCCGGGTGTTATTTGGTAGGTTATGTCAATATTGTGGGCTAAATTCGTTATATCTGTGACAAGATAATAAGTTTGACCTGCAACCAAATCTGTTCCATAACTAAATTGAAGTGGCGATATATTTTCTATTGGTATTAAATTACCATCTACGTCACGAGAGCTAAACCCTATTGTTGATGCACTGGCAATTTTATTAAAAGAAGAATCATAAATATCATTATATATAGAAGAACCGTAGCTCTCACCGGTTGGATCAATAAGGCTTGTTGGTATTATGTTAGATGAAAAAGTGTATGCTCCACTTACTGTTGGAGTAAATGATGTAACCTTAGTAGACCCACCCATTTGCATATCATTTGCACCTGCTTGGATATTTATTTTACCCGAAGCATCGTATTGTAATGGGACAGTATGGTTTATAGAAACGCTACCGGGTGTTCCTGCGCCTACTGCTGTTATTGCTCCTTCTGCGGTTACGTTAAGAAAAGTAAATATACATTGTTGACCTTGCTGTAAAAAGAGATTATCACTTCTCCTAACATCGCCAGAGGTTAAAAAGGCATTCAATTCATAATATCCGGTTGCAGAAACATTATAAAAACCTGTACGCGGAGCAACGAAGTATACCATATTATCTTCAATGTTTACCGTATTACCTATAAAATTCTTAGTTTGCGCTGTTGTCATTGACATTGTAGAAGTGTCTAATTTATTTATTGATAGTTTAGTATCTACACTAGAATTAGTAACAACTATATTGTAAGTTTTTCCTGATTCAAGAACAGCATGTGTCATTATTTCGGTGGCGTAATGATAATTTGAAATCCAAGCAGCATTTTGCACAGAAACACTCGCATTAAGTCCTGCAAGACCTAATACTGTAACTTTATATGGTGCAGTAGCTGTAGGAGTAAACGAAAACACCATTTCCCCCGATTGCTGAGGTATATCAACAATAGACCCCTCCGTAATAACACTAGGTGTACCCACCGGCCCCGCAAATGCTACAATAGGCATTGCCGAAGTCATCAGCAAAGCAAGCACCATAATCATCGCCAGCAATTTTGTAACTTTTCTTTTTTTTATCATGATTTCTCCTTGCAACTATATTAAATTAATTGCTATGAGCCACAACTTATTTTTAAAAAAATATTGTAACTCATAGCTTTTTACTGTGCGCAAAATAAATATTTTCGTATAATTTTAACACAATTTCCCATTTTATGCAATAGTTCTTAAAGAAAAACTTTTTTACTTTTCCTTAAAGTTATTAATCAAATTGAACCTAACACCATTGTTTTCTAAGCAAAAATAGAGCTTATTTTTAATATGACACTGCAAATTGTTTTCAGACCTACTTACATTTTATTGCTTGTATACGCCTGTAAGTGGGCTTATTAGTGCAGAATTCTGCGGCTCTGGCGCTAGAGGTGCTTCTACAATAAAGTTTTGTGCTGTAATTCTAAGCTCACCTGTGGGAACGCCACCTGCTCTAAACTCCATTGCAATTGTATTAATAGGGCCGACAGTAGCATATCTGTCTAGTGTTTGCGCAAATATTGTTATTACTGTACTACCCTCTACTTTTGTATAATCTACGTTTTCAACAAGTTTTCTGCCGTTTAACCATAAGTCAATGAACTCACTAAATTCGCCCTCTGAAACAAATACTTGCTGAGTACCTTTTTGTATAACATAGTCTCCGTTTGCATTTGGCACACCTATGTATTGCTCTATTTTATAATCGTTGTTTGTTTCATTCCAAACATTTTGGTTTGTATTTTCTGCAATTACCAATCTATAATTTTTGTAGGCATCAATTGTAACGGGAGAGCTATGTTGTGGAGCGGCTCTAAAGAAAAATGTACCGGATTCTTGCGGAACACCATATAACTCTCCTGCATCAGTTAAAGACATACCTGCCGGCAAATATCCCTCTGATACTGCATAAGCCGAAGTTGCGGTGCTTTCCATTTTTTCACCGTAAGGTATGTATTTAACCGCCGGCGGAAGATCTACAACTTCACCTTGGATTACTTGGAAGTTCATGTCAACATTGTGCACTAAATTGCTTATATTTGTTGTAAAGTAATATGTTTGCCCTGCTACTAGGTCTAAAACAAAACTATAATTAATTGGTGACAAGTCGCTAACACTTACAGGATTACCTGAAGAATCCATAGCTCTAAAACTCGAACTTGTTCCGCTTGTCATTTTTACAAACGACGAATCAAGCACGTCACAAACAAAATCTGAACTTGGATAAACTTTACCTCCATAAATAATATCACTTGTTGCTACAAAATTAGCAGTGAAGGTATGTTTTCCACTTAAAGTTGGAGTAAAAGCTATTAACTTATTTGATTCTCCCATATTCAAGTCGTTTTCATTAGCTTTAATGCTTAGCTTGCCCGAGCTGTCATATTGTAAATATGAATAATTATTTATGGTAAAACTACCTGTAATACCACCGGCAGGGACACCACTTGAAGAAAAAGCACGAACATTAAACAAATACGCTTGACCTTGTTTCAGTAAAACATTATCCCCTGAACTAAATCTTTCGTCATAGGTATAATATTCATAATTTTGAATAAGGTCACCAACAAGAGATAAATTAAAATATCCTGTGCTGGGGGCAACAAAATAAATAGGGAAATCGTAAAAGTTTTCATGAGCAACAAAATTAATGGGTTGGCCTAGTGTTGCTGTCATGGTAGCAGTGTTAGCTTTATTTATCGATAATTGCACAACATTTTGACCATTCTGTACTCGTATAACATATGTAATTCCTGCTTTAAGTAAAACAAAGCTTGTTTCTTTCGTGTCTTCATTTCGTGTTGCACCTTGTATAAACTTCCCATTTCCATCTAACGCACTTATATTTACATAAGAGCCACTTGGTTTTACCCCATTAATTTCATATAACGCATCGGAACTTGGGGTAAAAGAATATTCAGTTGAAGCATAAGCACCTGATTGTTGCGGCACTGTAACAGCCACACCTTCTGTGATAATCGGTAGTGGAGTGTTTGCAATTGGTGCAACCATAAAAGAGTCTGTCAAAAGTGCCGGTGCTCCTGCCACCATATCACCTAATGTAGGTGTTTGTGTTGTGTTGTCTATGCTTGAGCTCGAGCTATCCCCGCTAGAACTGCTAGAACTATCCGCACTAGAACTACTTGAGCTAGAGCTGTCAACACTAGAACTAGAACTATCCACGTTAGAACTGCTAGAACTAGAGCTATCAACACTAGAGCTTCTTGAACTTGAGCTACTTGAGCTAGAACTATCCGTACTAGAACTACTTGAACTAGAGCTGCTAGAGCTATCTGCACTAGAACCACCCGAGCCATCCGTGCCCGAACTACCAGAGCCTGAATTCGACAATGTATCACTCGCAAATGTTGTTAGTGTCGGTAGTGTTGTTGTTATTAGCATTGCTAAAACTAAAATCACTGCCAGTAACTTGCTTGCTTTACTTTTTTCCATCATAAATGTCCCCTTTATGTTCTATATTTTCTATTAACAAGCCTATATAAATATGTTTCAGCTAAATGTCACATAAAAATACGGCTGAATTTTATTTTTAATCAACTGTCTTATCTTTTACTAGTTTCAGTTAATTCAAAACTACTCACTATTCAAATTTAATTCAACAACTCTTCTAAGTTATAAATACTTGTTTTACGCACATTTCCATTAGGGTAGTCAAAATAAACTGTATCTCCTATTGCATCACATAGATGTGGCAATTTTGCATAAAGCTCCCAGTTGTTGTCTCGAAGTTCTCCATATCTATAACCACTTGATGAAATATATTCAACTAAAACAAATTCATCAAGTTGTGTAACGTAAGATATATTATCCTCATTGTCTGAAACGGCTACTTGCTTTTCTGTTTGTGATTCATAAATAACCGCAGGTGTATTTAACTCTGCAACAATTTTCAAATTGTCTGTGTAAAACTCCTCGTACAAGTCTTTGCTCGGGCTTTCCTGCTTGTTCTCGCTAATTAAAGTGCCATTTTCTGCACTGTACCTATTTACAGTTCCATCATAGTAAAATACATATAGGTAGCTTTCATTTTCTTCACGAATGTACTGCTGGTCATACACATTATCGCCATTTGGCATTGCTTCATGAGCTATTAACGAACCACTAATGTCGTAAAGCCAAAACTCTTCAAAAGAAAAAAGCATTACTGTGCTTTGGTTATTATTCAGCCTTGTTTCATTATGTTTTAAAGCTGTGTCATACTCAAAAATATTGTTTTGCTCATATTCTTCATACCTTAAAACGCGAATATCTGAATTATCGAAGCTTGCAATAACCGCAACTTCATTTTTCAGGTCAATATAATCTATTCCCTCGGTACGTGCAAAACTTGTTATTACTGTTGCACTTTCATCAAAAAACAAGTACTCGTCCTCTGTGCTTACAAATGTGTAATCACCTGATATTTTAAAATCTAATATCTGCTTACTTGTTGTAACAAGTGGGTTTTGCTCACCTGTCGCCGCATCAATTTCTACAAGCTTATTGCCTAAACTTAGGTATATAGCATCGCCTGCACTAATATTCAAATTATCATTTATATTGGCAGAACCGAGTAAGCTTTGCTCTTCAACATCATAACTTGCAAATAATGAGTTTGTATTTGAGCGTGCAACAAGCGCAAAATAATTTTCAAAAAACACTCCATCATACATACTGTATGTGTTTTCTGTATAGCCTAAATCCCACATTATTTCTTCATCAGGGTAAAAAAGTATTACAGAGCTGTCTTCAAAACTTGCCGCAAGAATGCTTCCATCATAGTTTAGCTCAAAAATGTCATTATCTGCATCGGCATATGTGTCGTTCACCAAAACACGCTGCTTTTTGCCAAGAAAATCTACAGTATTTAGCAGTTCTCCTGTTTGCATATCGTAAATATAAGCATTTGTATCATCTTTATACAAAGTTGCAACTTTTGTTTTATCTCCCGATACTGAAATAGAAGTTGCAAATTGTGCGCTCCAAAGTTTATTTTGGCTCGCAATATCGTAAACTTCAAATCCATCTTTAGCCGCATATGCTATTATATCGTTTGTAATAAACTCTACTTTTGACAGTGCCGACGTTACAATATTTAATGTTACCAAAAGTTCTTTTGTTGCAGCATCATATATGAACAAATTCTCATCTGATATTACAGCAATTTTGTCACCATTTGGCGATAAAAGCATTTCTTGCGGTGAATTTGAAAGTGCAAACTTGTAATCGCTCTTAAAGCCGTCTGAAATTTCATAAACACCAAGTGCATTTGTTAAAGCAAGCTGTGCATTAGGGGTATTTGGCGCTGACAGCAAATCTCTTTCCAACGACAATGCTTGTGTTGCTAGAGATACTGCCTTTTCCACTTCACCCTCTTGCAAGGCATTATCTGAAAGCTCTGCGAGCAAATACGAATTTTGTAAATCCTCAAGCTGTGATAACCCCACAAAAGTTATAAACCCACCAATTGCAATTGAAAAAGCCACGAACATTGCTGAAAATAATTTTGCCCTTTTATACTGCTTTGTTCTTTTATCATTTTTGTGCAAATTATTTATGGCATTAAGCATTTCTTGTGCTGTTTGAAAGCGCTTGTTTGGGGCAGGGTTCATTGCTTTATTTATTATATCTGCCACTGCCGGCGAAATGTCTTTAGAAGTTAACGGTATAACTTCTAAAGCATTTTTTTCAGGCCTCTTACCCGTAATCATATGGTAAAGTGTTGCGGCTAAACTATACACATCAGACCTTACATCTAGCATTTTTTTGCCTTTGCCTGAAGAAATTCCACTGCCAAAAGAGCCACTACTTGAAACATTCATATTGTCTGTAAACTGTGTTTTTGCATCACTTTCAGTTGCTAATATTGTTGTATTTCTTTCATATTGCGTTGCATTTCCCGGCACTGTTGCGTTAATTGCAACTTCTTCAATTACTGTGGCATCACTATCATTTAAAGCGCTTCGATATTCGGAGTTAAAATTTGTTGTAGGTTTTTGTGCATCATAGTTGTAATGCTCGGGAGAGGCATATCCAAAACTTCTGCCAACAGCTACTGCACCTTCTTCACCCAAGGCTAAAGCTATGTTGTAGTCTATTAAGCTAACCTCACCATTTGTTGACAGCATAATATTGGCAGGTTTAATATCTGCATGTAATATGCCGTAAGGAGGCCTACTGTGCAAATACACAAGAGCTGAAAGAAGTTGCTTTGACCATGTAACAATTTCTGCTTGAGTAAATTCTCTTCCGTTTTTCAGCAGTTTGTCAAAACTTTCTCCCTCAATATACTCAATAACAGTATATACAACACCATCTTGCACTACAAAGTCATACACTTGTGGTATGTTAGAGTGCGAAAGATTTTTAAGTGCATCAACTTCTCGGCGCAATGAGTCAATTTTCGTCGATGACACACTGCGCTTATCTGCTTTTAAGATTACATTTTTATTAAGCCTTGTGTGGTATGCAAGGTATATAATGCCACCGCCACCGGAGCCGATACTATTGATAATTTGATAAACACCGGCTACTAGGTTTTGAGTATTATTCATTTGCAATTACCTCACACCTCTTTTCCGTAATCTTTTTCAAGTGCTTTTTTTAGTTTTCTTTTAACTATAAGTAACACTGTTAAAAGTAGTAGTCCCACTAAAGCTGAAAGCACTAATATGCTAATTCCTAAGCTTGTTATTTGTTCAGGTGACATTTTGTCAACTCCTCTAATATGCTAATTACTCTTGCCAAATATAATCTGCACCCGAGGTCCCGAAAGACACTTTAGCGCCCGGTTTTAACTGAAACGGTGCATTTACAGGCAGTTTATTGCCGTCTAAAAATGTTCCTGCTGAAGAATTCATGTCAACTATTAGATAGCCGTTTTGCACTCTCTCCACACCTGCATGTTTTCTGCTAACAGCCTTTGTGTTATTATCAAATTCAAAATCGTGCTGAGCTTGACCTAAAATTGCGTTATAACGACCTATTGTAAAAAATTGCCCTACGTGTATATTTACCGCTATTTCCCGCGGGTGATTTTTATTGCCGATATAAACAAATCTTGGACCTGTTGAAGCAAATTCTTCAAGCTGCGTTTCATCGTTCTCAACATCACTGCCGTATTGCATTTGCACATTAATATTGTTATTGCTATGTGCATATTGTTGAGGCTGACCTTGCGGCTGTAGTTGTGGCTGTAGTTGTGGCTGCATTTCAGGATTTATTACAATTGGATAATCGTCTTGAATTTCAATTTTCGGGCTTTCCACATCACCTGTGTTGCCTTTTTTGATTAAAGCTTCTACTCTGCCAAATTTTCCAAAAATCGACTTCTTTTGCTTAGACGGTTCAGCGTATTGTTCTTGTTTTTCTTGTTTTTCCTGTTTGCTTTTGTCAAAAGGTAGTTTCATTTTTTGCAATGGATCTTTAAAAAACTTTTCAAATCCTTCTGCAAAAAGTTCAGTTTCGCCCTCTTCCAAGGCAATTGGATAATCAATATTTATTTCACCTTGTGGTTCATTTTTCACAGGTGCTAAGGGTGTAGGTTTAGGATTTTTAATTTCGCTTTTAGTTTTAGCGACTGTGGGCGTAAAGCTATTTGCTTTTTTCACATCTGTTTTCGGCATATCATAACGCTTGCTTTGGTTAGCAACAGGTTGTTGCGGCGTAAAGCTTTGCGCAACATTTCCATTTACAACTTCATTTTCCTCTGAAAAGTTTCTTATCAAGTTCAAGAATGAAGTAAAATTAAAATTACGCATTGCACCCATTATATTCATACCAAGTTTTGGCGATATATCTTGGTTTTTAATTGCTATATCTTTTATAAGTTCCTTCATGGCCTCTTCACTTGAGACAGGCTTCAATGTTGGCAAATAGATGTATAAAATATCTTTTGTATTTTCGTTATAGTACAAATATTTATAGTCTAAATAGAACGAATTTGGTTTTAAAAACCAGTCTCCACAACTTTTCAATGGTGTTAGAATATTCATCCACAAATTTTTGTACTCATCTACAGAACTTAATTTACCCATGTAAGAAAATTTTGCAAATGTACCTACTTTATACGTAATTTCAAGCATGTCATCAATAACTCTACACTTAAATGGCAACAAAAATTTTGGAGCATCATTTTGAATAGTGCGCAAAGCGTTATTATCAACTTCTTCAATTGGTATTTTAAAAGTAAAGATAGTACCTACATCAAAATCATTTTTTTCTTTAATATCGTACATCATAATTTTTCACTTCCTCTTTATGCTCTGTGAGAGTTATAAAGCGCCAACCCTCTTCTAATAACACGGCTGCACTGCCATTACTAAAATTTTTAGCATTTAAAAATTGCGGTTCTATTGCCATTTGCCCATAAACACTTATATATCCCCACATATCGCCAACTTTTACAGCAGCCAAATGCTGGCTGAAAGACTGTGCATCATCAAATTGATAATCTATAACTAAATTACCTTTATTGTCAATAAAGCCCCATTTTCCATTGCTTTTTACAGCGGCATAGTTGCTAATTGAAAAAGCCTTTGCCTCCTCATATGGGCCTGAAATTGCCTCACTATCTGAATAAAGCATAACTGCGCTGTCTTTTTTTGCAAAAACCACATCTTGGTTAACACTTACTCCCAATTCGTCCATAATAATCTCGTCAAACTCTGCTTGCAATAGCCACTCAAGGGATGAATCTAAAACGCCCCATTTTCCGTCTTGCTTTGCCGCAAAATAGCCATTGCAAAAAGCACCTACATCTTCATAATACGGGTTACCTAAATTTAAACTTGTTCCCGTTAAGGTCCATCCATCTGCTGTGTTTACAGTTATGTATCCATCAAGGTTGCTTTCAAAGTCTACAACAGCTTCATCAGCAAGGGCTACTCTGTTGTTATTTGAATCAACTGCATAAATCTCGGTTCCGTCATTGACAACTACAAGGTTATTGTAATAGTTGCTTACTTTTTCGTACTCACACGGCACATGCAAAGCACCTGCTGCCGACGCTATACCCCACAGCCCCTCCATTGATTGAACAGCAATAGAATTGCCTGTTGCCATTGTAACGTCTTGATATAATTTGCTTTGAAAATCAAAGCCGTATCTTTTTTCTTCATATAATGCTGCAATGCTTGCATCATCAGAGTTTATAGCACCTAATCGCAAAATATTCAGCATATTATCTATCTCGCCATAGTGCTCGTAGTGCTCTGCTGCCTCAATGTATATTTCTGTTGTAACATTTTCTCGGCTCAACTGTGCTTGTAAAATATCTTCGTATTTATCAATGTAATCTGATTGATTCGGAAAATTTAAGTAAGTATTTTTAAGCAGCTCTTCTATCTCATATTTATTAGATGTTTCAAGACTTACCGCCTCTTCTAGCAAAGGTATTGCTTTTATGTATATTTTTTCATCAAGATAACCTTGTGCCTGTTGCAAAAGGTCTTGCTCCTGTGCTCTGTCTGAAACTTGCGTAAGAGTTACAAGCCACACCAATGCTATTGCAAAAACGACAATTACTTTAGCAATATTTAAACGCAATTTACTCACATGTTCTCCTCCTTATGTATATGCTAAAACAAGTAATATACCTGTGTATAAAAATGGAATTAAAGGTATAGTGCCCTTTTTATCAATTTTCTTTAATAGCAAAAGTGCTACTGCAAAAACAGATGCTAAAATACTACCGAAAAGTGTTGCCGTCAATATAACATCAAAACCGAGGTATAGCGCCGCAACTATCATAAACTTAATATCCCCACCACCTATTTGCTTGCGGCTACATATGTACAAAAACAATAGCATTGCTCCTATTACAACTGCTCCAAAAAGCCCTTGAAATAAAAGTGTTTCAAGCATTTTGGCATTTTCTACAAAACCTATTGCCAATGTTGCAGGCCAAAGCCCCAGCATTATCAACACAAGCTTATTGGGGACACGCTTTTCCTTTAAATCATTTAGTGTGGCAATATAACCTATACTTATAACTATTAACCTTTGCACAATGCCCGTAACGGAATGATTATTTGTAAAAAAAAGCAAATAGCATATTATAAGTACAGCAAAAATCAATATATATAATATTTTCTTTTTATTAACCGGCATATCCTTCTCCCCTGCCGCCAAGCCAGGCTTTAGTTACAACCGTGTGTTTAAAGGATAATTTTGGCTCTTCTACCGGTAAAATTATCCCCCACAAGTCATATGTGATATCATAACGGACAATAAGCTTTATTTCGCCCTCGCTGTTTATAAAGGAGCTGTCATCTTCCGAGGTTGCGCTCAAATCTATAATATTGGCACCATCATTAAGCACTAAACCGTCCACTCCATCTACAATATTAAATGCATTTATATATTGCTTACCACTCATGTCACCATTTACTAAAAAGTGTGCTATCATGGGGCGCACTAAATATTCAAAAAGCTCATTTTTCGCTTCGCCCACACCGTAGCTTAGTAACATTTGCAAGGCATTTTGAGGGTCACTTAAAGCGCCGCTCGCCGCATCTGTTATTCCACCCGCTGCCGCATGTGAAGCATCAACCGCTGTTTGCACATCAAAATTATTAAGAGAAGTAAACACTGTGTTAATGTTAGTTTTTATCTCTTGTGCTCCGTCTGTAACTTCCTTAAAATTCCCATCGATGCCCATTATTATTTCATCTGCACCCATAGCATGCAAAACATAGCTGTACAAAGAAAGTGTATTTGCTGTTTGAGTTAGCGCATTGTGCATTCTTGCTTGTGTGGTTACTACATTTACAAGTGTTAATATTGTAACAATAAACATAATAAAAGGCACAAATGCACCTATTGCCTCAACAACAATATATCCGTTTTCATCTTTTTTCATGCAGTGCTCCGTTCTAGTGTGGTTTACAAATATCAATAACCTCTGGCATCTTCTATTGTCAATTGCACCGTGCCCGGTGGAGAGTACTCTCCAAGCTCTCTTGTAAATAAAGGTTGCGACAAAAACAACATATCAAGTGTAGCTGTTGTTGATATTTTATAATCTGTTATTGCTGTATTTGGGTTAAATGCACCCTCGGCAGCAATTGCATCAGTCATTTTGCTTAACATATCAGCTTGCGCTGATTCATCCAGCTCTCCGTTTCCTGCATAAGGCGCGCCTATACCCGCTTTGTAATTTATCATGTTGTATGTTATTAAAGATGATATATTCTGTGTTATCTCGTCTTCGTTTTTTAATAACAACATCACTCGTAAATAATCAATATATTTAAACCCGTCTTCCGTACTTTTGCCACTTGTTAAGCCTAACTTAGTTGGGATAGATTTCGCACCTGCAACTGAAAACGACCACTCTGTGCTGTTCATTTTCAAAAGTGGTGTACCATTGCCTTCTTTTAATGTAATCATATCAAGTGCAGTTTCCGCCAGTGCATATCCCAGCCGCGCCAGCTCCCTAACTATTAGAGCAAAAGGCCCTGCAGCAGCTCCTATCGCCGTTAGTTCGCTGTTAACTGACCCAATAACAAATGATGAGATATAATTGCAGACAAATCTAACAAGAGATATCCACCCCATAACAACTGCAATGTTATCTTTGGCATTTGTGTAACTTCCGTTATATATAAATTCTAATTCAGATTGATAAAAATAATTCACTTTTGTATTTAACGGAATGTTAGCCATAGTAACTTCGGGTTCAACTGATTCACCTGATTTTGCATTTTCATACTCTGCGTTAGTTGTAAAATTAGAAAACATTTCGGTTGCATAGCCAATAACTAGCCCTTTACTTGCAACTTGTTCTGCTGCGCTTGCTAAATTTGTTATAAAATCATCATCTAAACTATTTATAGCAGTGTCTTGTGCTGTATCGGCATCACTAAAACCTTCGTCGCTATCAGCTGCCATAAATGAGCCTTTTTGCGGTGCACTTAAATCTTGTGCATTAGGTACTTTCGGCGCAGAAAGGGCACCATTCGGTGTTACATCCAATATTCTTTTTATCTCGCTTTTAACATCAGATATTAAGCTTGTAGCATTTTCTTCTTCTTTTTCTTGAGTTTCTTTACCATTTTCATAAGATTCTGAGCTCACCAAAGTTTCTAATTGTGTATAAAACTCTGCATTTGTATATCTTGCGCCGCCCTTGTTTACAACAAAGCTTTCGTCGTCAAACCGTGAGTACTCTTGTGGCGCCTCATAATTAAGAAGTAACGAATTAAATATAAATTCGCTTAAATTGTATCCGCTTTCTTTCTCCGGCACATCTACACTAAAAGATGAAACCTCGTCTACAAGATCTGAAAAACTCATAGTAAAATTTGAATGCTCAGGGTTTCCGTATTGCACATTGCTAATGGTATTCTTGACATCATCTATATATTCGCTATTTTTTTCATAATATATTGAGCCCATTTCGCCTACCGGTGTTTGTGAAAGGCTTTCATAAGTGTCCATTGGCGATAATTCTACATCTGTTGTATCCTCTGTTTCAATAGGCTCTCTCAATCCATCTTCAACTGACTGTGTATGTCCACCCGATGCAAAATTATTTTCCAAGTTTGTATAAGCATTAAAAAGTGCTTCTTGGTTTTGTGCTATTGAAGTACAGCGGCTATTTACACTTGTTACTAAAACGTGGCCCTCAGTTAGTTTATCATTTGCATCTTCTATTTTCGATTGAAGTGAAGGTTGATACCCTGAAGCTATTTTTTGAGCCGGTATCCATTCTCCTTTAAACGGATCATAATCATCAGCCGTTGGGTCAATATTAGGTCTACCCGGTATTACGGTTGTGTACATACCACCGTTTATTGAAGCAAGTGTATTTGCTTTTTGAGCGTCAAACAATGTTATTAAGTCAATTCTATCATACTCTGCTTGCTCAGCAGGTGTAATCTCCCGTATTTCAGGTATCATTTGCTCGTCATCTTGTTCTTCAGATCCCTCTGTCTCTTCAGAACTTTCATTGTTTTCTGTATTAGCTCCTTGCTCGTTTAATTCAGCTTGTAATGCTACAGTCTCTTTATACTGATTTTGAAGTTCATACATAGCACTTATATTAGTATAAATTTCTTGTATTTTATTATTAACTATATTAAATGCTTCTGTTTCTTTTGAAGAATAATTTTGGTCTGCATTAACTATTGCATTATATAAATCTGTGTACTCTTTCAATATTTTCTCAACAGCTTTATCTGCTTTCATCTTATTACTGATTATCTGGGAGTTTTTGGCTGTTTGCGCAAACAAACTAAAGTCCAATCTATCAAGAAGTTCTTCTATAAGCACAACAGGTACACGGTATTTAGCATATTCTTCAATTTGCCTTCTCAAAATTTCGGGGTTTGATAAATTATGGTTAAACCCGCCTACACCTTGCAACGCCGAAACTGATGGAGTAATCGTTTGCTCACCATTAAAAATTTGAAAAGTTCCACTGTTTACACTCTCATCATACCCATCTGTTGAGCCGTATATCGACAAGTTAATATATTCTGTGACCATTTTATTTAAAACTGCATCGCCTTCAGTTATAGCATATAGTCCATAAAGGTCTTGCAGTAGTGCGTCATACTGTGTTAGCGCGGCATTTGCGGCAAGTGCGTTAGCATTTTGTATCATGCTTCTACCTGCATATGCTCTTGCCACGTCAACCGAAATACCGCTAAATAAAATTGCAGGTATTAACGATGCTGCTACAAAAACAGTTACCGCACCCTTTGAATCTTTAAAAAAGTTCTTCATACTTTTTAAATTCCAATCTTATTAGATAGTGTTACCTCTTTAGCTTAAATCCCAAAAAATTCTTTTGTAAAAGAATTTACTTTTCCCAGTGCATCTGCTAATTCGTCGCCACCTAAATACTCAACAAAGTCTGTGGCAATATCAATATTTCTAATAAATTCATCTCCGTTTTGCACTGTAGCAACAGAAGTTACGGTAATTGGAAATTCTTTAGGAATATTGACAATTGATAAATCTATTGGAAAGACAATATGCCTTGTTGCAGTTATAATTATCTCTTTATATATTACATAATTTATTACATCATATTTTACTTCTAATTCGCCTAAATCGAAAGTATTACCTCGTGATTCATTTTCCTCTACAAGTTCTAGTGCATTGCTTTTTTCATTGCCGGAAAAAAGCGAAGAAAACGCTGCAACATATACATTTGGTATTTCGCTTTCACTGCGCGCTACATATGTCCCATCCTCATATTTTAACCACACATCACTTTGCTGTGTAGTAAGTATTGATGCCGCCCTTTGTGTGCTCCATTGCAATGATGCACGTGTTGGCAAATATATTGACACTAGAACAAGCCCTACAAAAGCAAACATCATAATAGGAAAGATAATGGTTGCTTCTACCACTGCATCTCCTCTTGTATCAGAAACAAATAATTTTATTTTTTTCAAAGCAACCATTTCCTTTCACAAAATTCCAAGCTAATGTTAATTCTAATTGGTCTCAAGTGCTGCACTTGGATCTACGCCATCCCATAAATCGCTCATAATAGTTTGCAGTTGATCCCAGAACAAGCCAACAGCTAAAACTGCTATAGCAACAAGCATAATAGCAATTACAACACCCGAAAGTCCTCTTTCATCATCTTTAAGCCCATTAACAAAAGAGTTTATTGCAAGTTTAGATTTAATAAATAACATATCTAAATATTTCACAATTTCCACCTCCTCTAAGTTTTAATTTATATGCAGCGTTTCAAATATCAAGAGGAAATACTTGAAACGATAGGCACCGCTATCATTATCATAATTGCTATAAATAAAAGCATTGTAGGTATCATAAGCTTTGCATTTGCCGCCTCGGAATCTCTTTTTGCAAAGTGTCTGCGTTCTTCCCATGCCTCACCTACCATAGTTTTTAGCAATACACCTATCTCCGAGTTGCCCTTTGACAAATTTTGTATAATTGCCGAGGCAAGTTTTGTTGTTTGTTTTGTGTTACATCTATTAAGAAAATTGTTATAAGCTGCATGAGGGCTTACCATATTGTCTAGCTCTTCTGAAGTTTTTTTCATCTCACTGTATATGTAGCCTACTCCGCTTTCAGAGGCTTCGCGCCATGCACGGTCCATAATCATACCCGAGGTAAGCAGTAGTGCAAGCTTTGATACAATATTGGGAAAATGTCTTTCAATTTCAACTCTTTTCTTTTTCACATTGCTTGCGAGCTCATCGTAAATAGCATAAACTAAAACACCTACCAGTATGGCCCCTACCGACAGCACCATAAGCCCATTGTCTACATTATCAACTGCAAAAAAAATAGAACTTAATGAAAATGCACACGCTAAACCTAATAACAAAAAAGAAAAAGCCTGTGCAAGCATCTTTTCACTTCGCTCTTTTGAATATTTTTTACCGTATAGTTCAATAATTTGAAGCCTTGCCTTTTTTTGAAAATCAGCTCGCGTAATAAACGAAAATTTGCGTTGAAAAGCATAACCCGGTAAATCAATTATACTAACGCCTTTCATATTCCCTTTTTGAATTTGTGAATTTTGAATTTGTTTTTTCTTAATCTCTTTGGCATAGTCCGCAAACACAAGTTTCTTTGCTACGACAAGTTCAATTCCGCTTAATTTTGCTAGCTTTGCGTTATGCTTAGCTAATTTTTTGCTAAGTTTTTCAATGTCTGTCATATTTATTAATATTTTACCGTAAGCTGCGCTTACCCAGTCTTCTTGCCTTACATTAAAAAGCATAATAAACCACGGTAAAATAAGTAATGTAGCAAAAATGCTTAAAATAAAACTAACCATATAACTGCCTCACTTACACTTCAATTTCCGAAAACTTCTTAGTTAAGAAGTAGCTAATAACAAATATTACAAGCCCAAAAGTTGCCACTAAGCGCCCTGTTGGTGTAGTGTATATCATATCCATAAACCCACCACCCGAGTAATCAATAATTAAAAGTATTGCAAGTGGCATTAAAAGCATAATATATGCCTCAGACTTTGCCGCTGTCATAAGTGTTTCAATTTCCATTTCTATTCGCATTTTATCAGATATAATCGACTGCACATCTCTGATAATTTCATCTACACGGCTACTTTTGCCCTCTATTGTGGCATAAACAGATGCAAAACTCATAATATCTTCAAGCTCACTGCGCTTTGCCCAGTTATTAAAAGTTACCGATAACGGTATAGCATTGTGAAAGCTTACAATTATAATATCAATTTCTACTATTATGTCGCTGTCTTTCGAATAGCTTAAAAGGAGGTCCTCTCTTGCGCTTTCTAAAGCTTTTAGCGGCGGGTTACCTGCACGCATTGCAACAGACATAGCCTCTAGCAAATCAAGAAATTGCCCACGCAACTTTTCACGTCGCTTTTTTATAGTGTTTCTATCTGCTATAAAAATGTTTACAGTTCCACTTATTAAACCTAAAATTATAGACACAGGTATTATTTTATAAAAAACATACACAACTACTGCACCAAGTATAAAACCTATAATAAACGATATTATGTGGTTAAATATATTGGAAGTTGATTTATTATAATCTATAACTTTAAGGTTTGCGGCTACTTGCTTGCTTTTTTCTACATTAATAGCTATTTCAGGTTCTCTAACATTGCTAAACATATTTGACATATAATGCTTCACCTCATTATTAATTACATTGCAATGGATTATAGATTTTTATTTATACCTGCAAGCCTCAATTTTTCAACACCAATCATTGGGTTTTCAGTACGCACTAAGCTACCTACAACTTTTGTTACACTTGTATTTTTAGGGTCTTCTCTAAACTCGTATAATGTGTTTAGCTTTATTTTACGCGTTTCATAGTCAAAGCCTAAAACTTCTACTATTTCCATTGTTTTTCTGCTTCTGTCACGCAAGCGTGAAAGATGTATAATAATGTCAATTGCGGAAGAGATTTGTTGGCGTATTGCCTCAAGCGGCAGTCCATCTGCACCTTGCAGCACCATAGTTTCAAGCCTGCTTAACATATCTAAAGATGAGTTAGCGTGACCTGTAGATAGTGAGCCATCATGTCCTGTATTCATAGCTTGTAGCATATCAAGCGCCTCTGCTCCGCGAACCTCACCAACCACTATGCGCTCAGGCCTCATACGAAGCGAAGATTTTATCAAATCTCTTATTGATATAGCTCCCTCACCGTTTGCACCTGCATTTTTTGTTTCTAATTTTACTATATTGTCAATATTTTTAATCTGTAATTCGGCAGAGTCTTCTATTGTAATAACACGCTCATCGTGTGGGATAAAGTTAGAAAGTGCGTTTAAAAAAGTAGTTTTTCCGCTACCCGTACCACCACTTACAAATATGTTGTACTTGCTTTTTACTAAAATCTCCAAAGTTGCAGCAACTTCCGGTGTTATTGAGCCGTAATTCAGCAATTTTTGTATTGTCATTGGGTCTTTAGAAAAACGCCTAATTGTAACAATGGGTCCGTTAAGTGCAACAGGTGGCATAACAACGTTTACACGTGAGCCGTCTTGCAACCTTGTGTCTACTATAGGTTCACTTTCAGTTACTGTGCGCCCTGCTTGAGATACAAACTTAGTTATAATAATTATCAGTTCTTCTCTGCTCTCAAACTGCTTATCTAGTTTAAATAATTTACCTGATTTTTCGACAAAAATATCTTTATAGCCATTTATCATAACTTCGGTTACGTCTGGGTCTCCAATAATTTGCCCTAAAACACCCAGCCCGCGTATAGATTCATACACAGCATCAATTATGAACTTTTTATTTTTGTAGTTCATTGACGAAAGTTCATAATATGCTTCTTTATTGTTTTCTCTAGCCCATTGTGTTTTGCTTTCTAACAGTTCAATTGTCATTGTCCGTAATTGCTCATCGGTCATTACAACTAAATCTGTATGAGATTGCAATTCTGATTTAAGTTGTGCAATTAATTGGTTTTGTGCTACCTCTGTCATTGCTATTTTCTCCTAAAATTCAAAATTACTTGAAGATAATGCTTTAAATACAGCTACTGCATTATTACTATTTATATGTGGTAAACTTATTTTTTTATGCTTTGTCTGTGATAATGATGCACCTTTGTTTTGCACTAAAACTAATTTTTCTTCTTGCTTTTGCGCAATTGAATTTTGGTTTAAGAACTGAAACAGCTTTTTGTGTGAGGTAATTGTATTTTCTATTACCAGCAATATTGTATTAGCTATTTCGAAAATTGTTATTGCATTTGAATTACACTGTGAAGAAATATCAACCACTATTTCATCTGCCAGTAGAGAGCACCCATCTATTAACTTAATTAGATCTTCTTTTGACAATATATTTATGTCATCATAGTTATTGGGTGGTGAAAAGTACATAATTCTTGTTGCATCGTCTGTTTGAACAATAGCTTTTAGTAAAATTTCCAAGTTGCTTTCAAAACTTTCAAATACTGTGCTAATGCTCTCATTCGAGATATTAAAATATGTTTCAACACTTGAAAAATTTTCAAGGTTTAAGTAGAGAACTTTTTTGCCACGCGCAATTCGATTTGCCGCATACGCCAAAGCAACCGTTGTCTTGCCTACCCCTCCACAGGGAGACCATACAACAGTTACCTTTGATGAATTACCATTCATTGAATTATAGTTTGGTGCAATTTTAGCAAAATTTTGCAAAAGTTCACTTGCAATAGTAGTAATTCTTTGATGTTTTTTTACTTTTATATAATTACCTATATCGTTATAAATATCTTGCCCATTTTCCCATAGTAAAAGAGGTAGCTTTACATTACTATTTACAAGCGGGATGAAAGTAGCTTCGACAAGAGCTATATCAAACATAATTGAAGAAATTTGTTTAGCAAACATTTCTTTATTTGTGCATACTGCAACAGCAAAAGTATCTGCAAAAAACTCAGATAAGTATTGTGAAATGTGTTTAGAGTATTTAGTATCTTCAGATGCAATAATTAAGTTGATTTTCATTATGAACAGCCTCTCTTTTTGCAATATGTTTAAACTGCCTTAACAATTATAATAGATGCGTTATCAGTTGAACCGTTTTCAATTGCAGATTTCAATAATAATTTTGCAATTTTTCTAATATGAAAGTACTTTTCTGTTTTACTGCTTGCCATTACAGCATGTATGCTTATTTTTTGATATAATCCATCGCTACAAAGTAAAAAAATTTTTCCATCAGTAAAGCCTTTTCGATATTCTGTATAAATTTTTTCTTTTATCCCTATATAATCAGTTAACTTCCCTGTATCTGAAATCATATCAGTACTTAATATCTTCAAAAAATCATTGTCATAACAATATATTCTTGTGTCACCAATATGTGCCGTAAAATACAAATTATCGTACATTATTATTGCTGACAATGTTGTAGCTGTTTTAATATGATTTTTTCTTGAACTTTCTACTATCTCCTCATTCAGCTTTGATACAACCTCAACCAACTGTGCGCCTACACTGTCCAATGTATTCAGTGCTTTAAACCAATTTTTCAAAAATTCAATAGCACTCTGTGAGGCATATGCTCCATGCTCTAAACTGCCAACACCATCACAAATTACAGCAAAAAAAGTATTTTTACCATTAATTCTCTTTTTACTGTAATAGATTCTATCCATATTTATTTTTCTGGTATTTTTCTCTGTAAATCCGCAACATATATATTTCAGTGTACCATCACCCCCAAAATATTTGTTTAACAATTTACAGCATATATTTTTACTATAAAAAGGTATACTTCTTGCTGTGTATGGAAAAATTATTTCCGCACCATTTTAACACATTTTTCCATTTTTTGCAATAGTTTTTATTATAAAAATTTTTGTTTTGCTTCTAATTTATTAAATAAAATAAAAAATAGTACTACTATTTTCCAAGAAGAAAGGTATACCTTTTTTACTCTTATGTCTCACAATAAACATGGGGGTATTTTTTATTTGCATAAGTTTTTATTTTTCAGACTACACACCATAAAAATGTATCGTACATATTTAATGGCAAAAAGACTGATAACAAAACAAACCGTTTGTTTTGTTATCAGTCTCAGCCTGTCAAAAAAGCCCTCTAAATCTCACGATTTAAAGGGCTTTTTTGTGTTGCAATTTAATTTTCAAGCAATTTCGTTCAGGGGCATTTTATCGTAAGCTACCCCTATTTCAAAGAGCGAGATACACCCCTATAATAAATCATAACAACATAATTTTAATACACTTCGTTTTATCAAATATTACAAAAATTATTAATGCTATAATTGTTAGCACAATATCAAAACTTGTTACTAGCACACTCTTGTGTAATAATAATTTAAAAATCACAGACATTAAGCATAGATATTGTAAAAGCATAAAATAAGGTTAACTTTTCACAGCTCCTGCCACTAAACCGCCAACTATGCGCTTTTGAAAAATAAAATATAATATAATTATTGGTATTATCGATAATATTAAGCCAGCAAACAATAGATTCCACTGTGTGCCGTATTCACCTTTAAAGAAGTATATTGCAAGTGACATTGTGCGAGATTGCGCACCTTGTAGCAGTACTAATGGTGTTAAAAAGTCGTTCCAAATAGCAACAGAGCGTAAAATTAGAAATGTTATCATAGCAGGCTGCAAAATTGGTAGTGCAATTGAGAAGAACACTCTAATTGGGTTTGCTCCGTCAATCATTGCCGACTCTTCAAGTGCAAGCGGAATAGTGTTTACAAAACGTGAAATCAAAAATATTCCATATGCCATGGATGCACCTGAAAAAACTAATATTATGCCTATCAAGCTGTTGTCAAGCGATAAATCTTTAAGCCATAAATTCATTGTTATAAGCGCACTTATTTCAGGCAAAATATACCCAAGCAAAAAGAAAATATAAACACAGCGAAACAGCCATTTAAGTTTTTTTGCTCTCATGCAAGCATATGCAGCCATTGAGGCTGAATACACAGAAATTGCAGTTGCACCAACTGTCATTATAAGTGTATTTTTTAGCACGGTTAGGTAATCCATTTGTGCAAAAGCCTCGGTAAAATTACTAATTTCTATACTTGTTGGAAGTGCAAAAGGCGACATTGTTATTTCTGTGGAAGTTTTTACGGAAAGTAATAGCAAAAGTATTAGCGGGTATGCAATAATAAATGTAACTAATAACATTACTATTTCAACAATAAAATTATTCTTTTTACTCATTACATTTCCACCTCTCTTGCTGTCATTCTTTTAAACAAAAAGCCGTTAAGTATTAATATCACCATCATAAGAACAACTGAAATAGCCGAAGCATAGCCGTAATTTCCTGCATTCATCATAGCAAGAATGTATGATCCTGCTGTTTCTGTTGCATGCCCGGGGCCGCCTTGTGTCATTGCTATAATAATATCTGCAGCCCTTAATGAGCCTATAAATGAGGTTATAACATTAACTGTCATTGCAGGCGCAATAAGGGGAAATGTTATTTTCCTGAACACCCTAAATGCTGAAGCACCGTCAATATTTGCCGCTTCATATAGAGATTCCGGAATTGATAATATACTTGCTATGTATAAAAGCGAGCATTGCCCAATAAATCGCCAAATATGTGCTATTATAACTGCTATTAACGCAGTTTGAGAGTCTCCCAGCCATGGTCTCACCCAATCGCTCAAATTTAAAAGCCTTAATATTTCGTTTACAAGGCCATCGTTCCCGTAAATATAAGACCACAAATATGCAACAACTACACAGCTTATAATTGATGGTATGAAGAGCACTGTTCTACAAAAGTCTTTTGTCCTTATTTTTTGTGTTAACCCAACAGCAACAAAAATGGCAAGTGCATTTTGAACAGTGCAAACCACAACTGCAAATATAGCTGTATTCAAAAATGTTTGCATTGCATTTTTATCTAGGGTAAAGAGCACTTTATAATTGTTCAAACCTACAAATTCATAGTTCATATTAACACCGTTAAAATCTGTAAAACTAAAAAGCACACTTTGCCCCACAGGTATTGCAAAAAAGATAAGATAAACCGCAAAAGCCGGTAACAACAGCAATAAATATGCGTAAAAATTTCCAAAATTCAACGTTTTTTTCTTTGGTTGTAACATAGTTACTCTCCATTCTGCCTTTTAATAATAGCACATTTAAATGTAAAATATTTTATTGAAAGTGCCATTCTTAGGCTTATTTACCCGGCACATTATAGTCAGCCCAACTAACCCGCCTCAAAACGCCTGATTTGAGGCCTATAATTTTATGGCAAATGGGCGAGGTTTATTGCACTGAAAACCTTTTGCAATGTTATAAACATTGCCCATTTGTCATAAAACTGGTTCGGGTTACGTAGGCTTTGCTAATTTAAAGCAGAGAGAAACAAATTATAACTTGTTTTTTGTTTCTCTCTGCTATTTTAGATAGTGCCAACACTATCTAAAAATTATACACCAATTTTATTTATCCAAGTGCTTGTTGCATCTCAAAGAAATCTGTAACTTCTTGAGCTGCTTGCTCCGGTGTTTTATCACCTGAAATAACAGATTGTGCCGCAGCTTTTATAGTTTCTTGCATTTCAAAATCTGCAATTGTTTTTAGCTCATATGGGCCGCCGTTACCTGCTGCAACAGTTTCTATAAATGGTGTTAGCTCTTCTGCAAGTTCAACAGTAATTCCGTTTAGCGGGCTCATAGCCGCTTGGCTTTCAGACCATGCTTTTGAGTTCTCATCACTAAAGAAGTAATCCATAAACAATTTTGCCTCTTCAAGGTGCTCACTGTTTGCGTTAATTGCCATTGGAATTGCAGGTAATAATGTGCCTATTGCCTCACCCTCTATTTGCCCGGGGAATGCAACTACTTCATAATTTAACTCGTTATCTTCTAAATTATTAATCTGTGCTACTTGCCAAGAACCGCCAATCATAAATCCTGCATCGCCGTTTGCAAATGATGCAAATGTTTCTTCGTTCCAAAGCATACCTTCTGCTGTGTCTACATTATAATAAGCATTTTCACGCATCATAGCAAGCTCGTTAAATGCGTCTAAGAACATGTCTCCTGCAGCCATTTCACCTGAAAGCAGAGCCGCCTCAGCTGATTCAAGTTCTCCGCTGTTTTGTAAACGTGCATTTGTCATACAATATGTAATTACAAGTGGTGACCAGCCAATTTCGTTGCCCATTACCATAGGGAGCTCTCCTGCTGCTTTTAACTCATCACAAGCTGTAATAAACTCACCCCAGTTTGTAGGTGTTTCAATACCGTGCTCTTCAAGCATTGTTTTGTTTACAAACAGAGCCATTGCTGCACTATTTGCATAACAAGCGTATTGTTTACCATCTTGGCTAACAAATGTTTTTAGAGATTCGGGTAAACGCTGTGCGTAATCTGTATCAGATATATCTAAAAGATGTCCGCCGTCAATAAGGTCAGGCATTGAGCCGAAAATCATAAATACATCTAGGTCTGAGCCTGAGTTAAGGCGAGTATTCATAACTGTTGTATATCCGCTCTCTGTGCTTATGCCCTCATACTCAACATTAATATGTGGGTATTCTGTTTCAAATCCCTCAATAATTTCATTCATATTGCCAATCTCAGCGCCATGCTTAAAGCCAAGGAAATTAAGAGTTACTTCTTCTTGGTTAGCCTCTGCGTCTGCTTCTGCACTTTCTTCTGTGCCGGTATCTGTTGCTTCGCTAGCTGTGCTTTCAGCAGGTGCAGGTGCGCTACAAGCTGAAAATACCAAAGACAATGCTATTAATAGTGCCAAAATAGTGTACAATTTCTTTTTCATAATTTTTCTCCTTTAAAATTAAACTTTATAAATTATAGGATTAACAGTTACTATAGGTGCTATGTGTACCGTGCTCTTTAAAGTAATTAGATGCACGTTTCATATTGCCACCTTGTAATAATGTAAACATCCCAAACTTACCTACATCAATGTGCTGTGGAATTTGCGCTGTGCCATTTAAACTTTCTTTCCATTTTGTTATATAATTTATGTATGTTTTTTTCACATCTACAAAATTGTCGTTATTAAACAAATTTTTTTGCTCACCCTTGTCATTTTGCATATCATACAGCTCACCCTCAATAATCTCACTGTCAAAAAAATCTGTCATACGCAATGGGTGGTCAAGGTAAAGTGCTTGTTCCAGCAATTCTTGCCCCGGGTATATCGTCAGTTTGTATTTTTCATCTCTAACCATTAATGCCGGTTCACTTTGTAATGAAGCACAAAAATACTGTGCAAAAACTTTGTCACGGAGCTTTGCTACTTCGCCTTTAATAAGCGGCAAAACACTTTTGCCGTGTATTTTTGTTGAAGGTGAAATATTATAATAGTCAAGCACTGTTGGCATAATGTCAATAGATTGCACATAGGTGTTTCTTTCAGTATTTGCAAACTCACCTTTTGGCATTTTAATTAAAAGCGGACAGTGAACAACAGGCTCATACATATGCCCCCATTTTTCAATAAATTTGTGTTCACCTAGCATACAGCCATGGTCACTAGTAAATATAATCATGCTGTCATCATACAAATTATGCTTTTTCAAGTGTGATATAACTTGCCCTATTCTGTCATCTGTATGAGCGACAAGCCCATAATAAGCAGCCATACATTTTTTAAAATCTTCTTGTTTCAGCAAATCAAAACCTCGCCCTTTGTGAAAATATTGTTGCAAAAGCGGGCGGTCTTGTAGGCTGTCTTCAAAACTCTCGGGCAATACCATGTCTTGCCATGCAAATATGGCATCGTATGGTTTTGCCGGAAAATATGGCGAATGTGGGTCTAAAATAGATAATCTTGCAAATGTTGGTGCATTGCTTTTTGCTATGTTTTCAATTTCATCCAAGTAATTTTGTGTTACTATGCTGTCCAATGTTTTTTCAGCTTTTGTAGGGCGTGTACCGTGAAGCACTAAAGGTATTTCTCCGTAATTGCGTGTGTAACTCACATTTTCACGTGCGCTTGGCTCACGTATTCCAAAAGGGCTAATGTATTTTTCCGGAAAATCGCGCTGTGCCTCACCCGTGTTATTAACATCTAAACCAAATTTATCCGGTGAGATATTAGTGTGCCATTTTCCGTGGTTAATTGTATTTACACCGCTGCTTTGCAGTTTTGTGTATAGCGATTGCTCTGTCATTAACGGTGTAAGCATATTATCTAAAGCCCCATGTGACAGTGAGTACCTTCCTGTGGCAATGCTTACCCTTGACGGCACACACATGGGTGCATCGCAGTAGCAATTGTGAAAGTTAACACTATCTTTCGCCAGTGCATCTATGTTTTTTGTATTTACAATTTTATTGCCGTTGCAACTAAGTGCATCATACCTAAGCTCATCACATATTATAAAAAACACATGTTTTGGCATTTTCCACCTCTGTTCTATTGATTGCATAGCCATTCACATAAATTAGCAAGTATTTTTTTTGCAAAAGGTTCTTTATCTAAGTTTTCAATTATCGGTAATGTGTTGTATAAAACTTTACCCTTTTTATAATCTTGCATTATCATATTAGCACATGAATAAACTTCGCTCACACCTATATAATGTTGCTTATAATCTTGCCCACCGTAAAAATCATACGTTATCATGCCCGATATCCAGTCAGGCCTATCTGTTATCAAAGAGCGAGACGGTATAAGATTTTGCCAGTTATTATCCATCATGCCATCATTTGGCACGTTTTCAAAAACAGGGTGTTTGTGTAGAATGTGGTTGTGCCCAATCCACAAGCCTTTTCCGTCTGCCATATTTAGTGCAAACGGCAACAATTGGCTTTCATATTTAAACATCCATCCTGTTTCGCTCAAGTACTTTTCACCCTCAGGTAGCTTCAAATATACCGCGGTGCCACCAAGTGCTATCCAATTTTTTATATTTAGATATTCTTGTGCGTTTTCCTCTTTTATTTCTCCAATTAAAAGCAACGTTTCTTTATCAAGTTCAGGGGTGAATTCCGCTGTTTTAACACCATATTTTTTTAATATCTCTACGGTGGATTCAGTTAAATTATAAAAAGCTACTTGCGTTAAACCGGAAATATTTTTGACTTCTTCTATAACATGTACTCTATAAGTATTAACCTTTTGAAGCAACTTTGCTGTTATTATGTACGAGCCTTTTGATAAACGAATTTTTATAGGCAAAGGCTGTGTGATACCTTTTTGTATATCACAATCCACATGCTCTTTTTTCACACAGTTGCCTTGCATGTCTTCAATTACTATATCAATAATTTGTTTACCTATATTCATTTCACTAATTATAGGTAAATTTATAATAATTTCTTCATTTTCAAAATAATTTGGTTTCTCGCTTCGCAGTGCAACATGTGTTTCTCCAAGCACTTCTTTAAAGGCGTAATATGGCAATTTAGGGTTTCTGAAAATGTCTAAAACTCCTGCTCCGAAAACCCAGTCTCCGTCAGTGAAAGCGTGCATAACAATTCCACCTACTTTCGGGTTAAGCCTACATGACTCCATCATATATTTGTTGCCCTCATAATGCACTTTTTGTGTTGCCAAACAGTATGAATTAATATCTTTGTACAAATACTGTAAATTGCACTCTTCCAAAACTTTTTTCAAAGAATTATATACTCTAAAGTGATAGCGGTAATCAGGTGTAATCTCATTGCCGTTTTTCAAATATTCGTTTATATTATCTTCTAAATTAGGCAAACTGCCATACCCAAGCTCTGAAATATTTATTAAGCAATTTGGTTTAATACAGCTTTGAGTATGTGTGCCCTCTCCCAAAAAGTCTTCTTGCCCCATTTGCCTGTATAAATCGTACATAGACTGTTCAAGCGGTGCATTTGGGTACGAGTGTATATCATTAATTCTAACAGGTGCATCACAAAACGGGTGGTACATATTTGCACCATTTGCAAAACCGCCTGACTCATCAAATATGATTCTACTGGGGTCAAGTTTTCTTGCATGCAGTGATGTGCTGTGCTTTATTAAATGTAAGGGTTTACGATGAATTTCGTTAAAAAGCTCCCAAATTACGATACTAGGGTGGTTGCGGTGCTGTAAAATCATGCCGGACACTTCATTTTCAACTTGTTCTTTCAAATACGGTGTAACTTCCGGGAATCTGTTCATGCACTCCACCGCAATGCCGCCAATATACATAAGGCCTATTTCGTCTGCTAAATCATAAATATATTCCGGCATTGGCCTGCGCCACGGGCGAATTAAATTAAGACCTGCATTTTTAGCGTGTAACATACCTCGCTTTACAATTTCCATATCTTGCGGTATGGCAAGTGTGTGCGGAAACAATTCTTCACTAAATGCTCCTTTAATATATATCGGCTTACCATTTAGCAAAAAGCCGTCTTCGTTAAAATCAAGTTTCCTGAATCCAAAGCGCACATTTGTCTCATCTGAGACATTATTTGCAATAACTACACATTTTGCTGTATATAAATTTGGGCTTTCAGTGCTCCAAAGCTTCGCCTTTGGAATTTCAAAAGAAATTTGTTTTTTTGACACACCTACATTTACCACAAATCCTTCTCTGATTGCAAGAATTTTTTCATTTTCTTTATACTCTGATACACTTATGCAAAGTAATACTTCTTCTTTATGTAAATTGCAATTCACAATTTCATATTCTAATAAAACTTTGCCATTATCCACATCAGGTATAGCGAATACATTTTTCAAATACACATTTTCTCTTGCTTGCAAGTGTACTGATTGATAAATTCCACCGGCAAGTGCAGCACGCCAATGCGGCATTTCATTTTTACCTATTCCATCAATAGTTATGTCTTTTGTTATAATGGGAGTTATAACTCTTAGCGAAATAAAATTTTCTTCTCCCGCAATTAAATGCCCCGTCACATCTATTTCAAAGCGAGAATAACCACCTTTATGGTAAGAAACAGCTATGCCATTTACCCATAACTCACACTTATAGTTTACCGCATCAAACTGTAGAAAAAGTTGATATTCCTTTAATTTTTGAGGTACGTTAATAATTTTTGCGTACCACGCTACACCCTCATAATCTTTATTTTGTGTTTCTAAACAACAAGGAACTTGTACTTGTAAAACGTTTTCATTATTATAAAACTTTTCTTGAACAAACCATTGATTTTCTTTTCCTATATTGTTATAATCATATAAAATATCCCATTCACCATCAAGAGACAGTGTTTTTTCCATCGTCGTTTTCATTTTACAAACTCCCGATTCCTATGTGTTAGCCCTCTTTGTTATCATGTTATAATTATATATCAGCTATTAATGCACTTTCCTCTATATTTTATTGATTTAATAATACTTTTTCGTGTATCACAACACTGCTTTTGTGCAATTCCACAAATAAAAGTGATATTTTTTTATGTTTTGAAAGGAGCAACTATGCTTTCAGAGAATATTATAAGTGGGCAAAATTTATCTTTTATTATGAATACAGATATTTATTACACAAAAAAAATACCTCTCAGGCGTGACAGACAAGAAAAATACCATTTTGTCGAACGTGCCAAAGACGTAAATTGTTTAACAAACTATTATAGAAATTATGAAGAAAAACCTGTACATTGCCATGACTATTATGAAATTGAAATTTGTATTGCCGGTGAAGCAGACCATTTTATAAATGGAGAAGTGCAACACATGTCTAAAGGCTCTGCTGCATTTATAGCCCCAAATACATACCATTATTATAAAAACACTACTAATTATGTAGATATGTTCACATTAATGTTTATTCCAAGCGACAACAGCTCTCAAATAACTTCTTTGTTTCAAACAAAAGATAACCCCCATAAACCTATTGTTATTCAGCTTTCAAGGCTATGTTTTGAGCGTGTTTCAACATTAGCAGGTGTTGCCTCAAATATTTTTTACCACACAAATAACATGTCACTTTTTTCTCAAACATTTCAGCTCATATTAAATGTTCTTCAAGATGAGCATCTATTGTCACCAAACACACAAAATAGCAAAGACCCTTTTTTGAAGAAAGTGGAAGAATATGTTGAACGTAACATTTCCAAAAAAATCAATTTGCAAGACGTTGCAGAATATGTTTGCC
Source organism: uncultured Bacteroides sp. (assembly GCA_964371675.1). GTDB lineage: Bacteria > Bacillota > Clostridia > Oscillospirales > Ruminococcaceae > Ruthenibacterium. The sequence goes on from CAYJNL010000008.1 coordinate 86,122, forward strand.
TAGAGTCAAAATATGTTTCTGCTAAATTTAAAAGCTTAAAAAAAGAAAACCTTGTACATTATATAAATAGGAAAAGAATTGGATATGCACAAAACATGCTTGTTTCATCTGATTTGAAAATCATTAATATTTCACAAGCATGCGGCTTTGAAAACCTTTCTAATTTTAACAGAATTTTCAAACACTTTTGCAAATGTTCTCCCAGAGAATATAAAAATCAATCTAATTGGTATAATCAAAATATTTCAGAAATCGAAACGAGCCAACAGTAATTTTTATTATTTTATATCACGGCTACCAGTTAAGAAGCTATAAATAATCCTTAAATCCTGTACGGATTATTTATAATTTATTTTATGGCGGTGCTATGCACATGCCAATTTATATTTAGCTACGCAAAATATAAAAAATGCGGGTTCATTTGAGACTGCAAAGCCAATAATTGATGTTGCACCTCTTGCTGTTGCACAACGCTAGCTGCTTCAAGTGTTTCGCAAGCTGTTAGGAAATCATCATAAGTTACAGGCACTTTTCAATGCACTATTAATACCTTTGTGTTGCACTATTTGTACTTTTCATAAAATCACTTTAACTTTTAGCATAACTTTTATACCTTTAGAACAATTGTTGTTAAATTTAAGTGGTGTAAACATTAAGCAAAAATTTCTCTCGTAAACAACAAAAGGCAAATGCCGCATAATGCAAGCATCTACCTTTATTTTTTGGTAAGTAATTTTGTTTTTTAGAGGTTTTACCTATTGCAATTTTTTAACAAACGCTACTTCGCCAAAACACAGCCCTGCGCTGCTATATAACGTATATCTTCACACGCAAAGTCTGCCCTGTCAGTGTCGGCAAAGTGCCCCATTTTTGTTATGCATAAAACTAGAAAAAAAGTATGTGCAGATGTTGCATATTGTAGCACATTCGGGTACGAGCTAGATTTTAACAAATACATCTAATTTAAAAGCATTCTATCAGTGAGCGCTTGCTTTGCACTTTGTGTAAAAAGTTCTATTAGCTTTTGTGGTGTGGTTTTATTACGCTCTTCGCCTTTAATATCATAAATAAGCTTGCCGCTGTCCATCATAATTGTACGGTTTCCGCACTCAAGTGCTTGTGCCATGTTGTGGGTTATCATTATTGCTGTTATGTTTTTTTCCTGTACTATTTTCCGTGTTGTGTGCAACACAAGCTTTGCCGTGTTTGGGTCAAGTGCGGCAGTGTGCTCATCTAAAAGCAAAAGTTTTGGGCTTGTTATTGTGGACATTATAAGAGACGCCGCCTGCCTTTGCCCACCGGAGAGCGTGCCCATTTTTGCCCTCATTCTATCTTCAAGCCCGAGGTTTAACGAGGCAAGCACCTCTCTAAAATATGCTGTATCTTTTTTATTAACTGCAAAAAATGACTTTGATGCTTTTCTTGTGTATGCCAGTGCTAAATTTTCTTCAATAGTCATATTGGGTGCTGTACCGCGCAGAGGGTTTTGGTAAATACAGCCAATATCAAAAGCGCGCTTGTAATCTTTTTTGCTTGTTATATCCTCGCCATCTAAAATAATTTGCCCGTCATCTACACAAAACTTGCCCAAAATTGCATTAAAAAGCGAGGATTTTCCTGCACCGTTTGAGCCTAGCACCGTTATGAAATCCCCCTTTTCCACTTCTAGGTTAAAATTATCAAGTGCTATTTTTTCATATGGCGTATTTGTGTCAAATTTTTTTGTAACATTTTTTACTTTTAACATACTACACCTTCTTCTTTTTGCGGCTTGCAATTTTTGTTTTAATTAGCGGATACGTAAGTGCTGCTATAACAATTAATGTGGATAAAAGTTTTACATAATGCGCCGGCATATCAATTTTAAACGCAATTTGCAGTATAACACGGTAAATAAGTGAGCCCACAGCGGCGCTTACTATGCTTAATGCTATATTTTTATCAGAAAAAATTGTCTGCCCTATTATTACAGAGGCAAGCCCCACAACAAGCATACCAATACCGCTGTTTACATCTGCATAGCGCTGTTGCTGGCACAAAAGTGCCGCCGACAGTGCCACAAGCCCGTTTGAAAGCATAAGCCCAAAAACTTGAGTTAGCTTTGAATTTATTGAGGAAGAGCTCACCATTTCTTCGTTGTCGCCTGTGGCACGTATGGCAAGCCCTATGCGAGTTTTAAAAAATATGCACACTATTATTATTGTGATTATAACTATAATAGTAGATAAGAAAAGCGCTATTAACGTTTGATTTTCAATATAACCTTGCAAAAGTTTGTTAAAAGCCATGTAAATTGTCTCGCTTGATTCTGTAACTAATACACCGCTTTCGTTAGCCTCCTCGTGTTGCAAGTAAATATTACTACGCTCTCCCATTACAGAAAAGTTAATGGTATAAAGGCCTGTCATTGTTAAAATACCCGAGAGTATTGGGTGTATGTTAAATTTAGTGCGCAAAAGACCCGTTATAAAGCCGGCAAGTGCACCTGCCAAAACACCGCCAAAAATTGCTATTATTGGGTACCCTGATATTACTATAACAGCACAAACCGCCATGCCAAAAACAAAGCTGCCGTCTATTGTTAAATCTGCTGTGTTTAATACTTTAAAAGATACATATACGCCCAGTGCAAGCGGCACATAAATCATGCCTTGGCTCAATGCTGAAATAATTAAATTTAACACTTTTAATCTCCCTTATTTATTAAAGTGGCTAACACCGTCTTTTTCAACAAGAACGTTGTATTCTGCAAGCATTTCTTCTGATATTTCCAGGTTTAACCTGTCAGCCGCTTGCAAATTAATATGTTTTGTAAAATCGCTCATTGTCTCAAATGGAATATCTTGTGGCAGCTCCCCGTCAATAATGCGGTTTGTAAGCACCACCGTTTGCTTTGCAAGGTCAATGTAATTAACACCTATTGTCGCAAATCCGCCATCTGCCACCATGGAATCTGCACCGCAGTATACGGGCACTCCGCTTGCATATGCAATGTCTGTGTAGGCAGGTATTGATTGCGCAATTGTGTTGTCGTTACCGGTGTAAATGGCATCTACACCTTTTGATATAAGCGTTTCAACACCGGTTTGTAGCTCTGACAAATTTCCTATTGCTACATCTTCATATGCTATGCCATTCTCCTCGCAATATGCTTTTGCGGCATCTATTTCAGATACACTGTTTACTTCTGATGAAGTGTATAAGAAACCTAATTTTTCATAATCCGGTTGGAAGTTTTCAATAATTCCAACAATCTCCTCCGATGCAATGTTGTGTGAAACGCCTGTTATGTTTATTGAGTCCTCTGTTGTGAGGCCTGCCGCTACAGGGTTTGAAACTGCTGAAAATATAATAGGTGTGTCTGTGCCTGCAAAAACAGCTTTTGCAGATTGTGCCGCAGGCGTTGCTATTGCTATTACATAATCTACACCATCATTTTTAAAGTTTTCAAATATTGTTTGCAGTGCTGTTGTGTCTCCGTTTGCATTTGCAACTTCAACAACAATGTTCTCGTTGCCCATTGCCTCAAATTCACTTACAATTGTGTCTCTTATTTGGTCTAGAGATGTATGGCTCATCGGTTGTACCACTGCTATTGTTATTGTCTCGTCTTGCTGTGTACAGCCTATGAATAATGTGCTAAAAAGTGCGATAATTAGTAATATAGATAATATTTTTTTCATGATATTTCCTCCAAATATAATTTGTTCAGGCAGTGTAAACATTGCCTAATAGATTTTGTTAAGCGGACATTTTATTGGGTGTACAATCCAATAAAAAAAGTCCTTGTATTGCAAAAATGCAATACAAGGACGAAGATTAATTCGTGGTGCCACCTTGTTTCAGCTTAAAAAAGCCCTTATTCGAGATACTAACATATCCCTAGACATTTACGCAGCCATAACGTTGACGCATTTAACGCCACCCTCAGCAGTCCATATTATTTGGTGTTTCATGCAAGGTTTCCACCGCCCCTTGCTCTCTTTAATGAATCAATCCAATTTTTTTCTGCCTCATCGGTTTAATGGAATTATATACGATGTTAGATTAAATGTCAAGCTTTATGTAAAAAAAATATTTTAACTACAAGAGTTTAATTTAACACCTACTATTAACTTGTATTTTATATTAGAACAATTATTATATCTTGAAACTATAATATAATATTTGTTATAATATTAAAATAAACAGATAATCTTTATAACAATTTTTATTGTTTATAAATATGTATAATAGATTGGAATGTGGCGTAATTGGAAAATTTAAGAGTATTTAACTGTAACATGGAGCTAACGCTTGACATAATCGGCGGAAAATGGAAACCGCTTATAATATTTCACATAGGAAACAGTGGCAAGCTTAGGTACGGTGAAATAGACAGACTTATCCCCGATATAAGCAAGCGAGTACTGTCTCGAGAGCTTAAAGAGCTTGAGAGTAAAGGTATAGTCTCAAGGCAAGAGTTCAAAGAAAAAGTGCTAAGGGTGGAGTATTCTTTAACCGAAATAGGCGGTGAGGTTTTACCTCTTTTAAACGCACTTACCCAATGGGGCAATAAATATAACAGCATGCACAACTATGCAAAGATAAAATGCGAATAGTATATAGACAAATTTGTCCATAGGGATAAAAATATCCATAATTGATAAAGCTAAAAGTATTGATTATAATAAAACTATCGAAAGATAAATAATCAACAAATTTTGGAGGTATCAGTTATGGATATTTTAAAAGCACTAAACACACGTTACAGCACAAA
>CAYJNL010000009.1:0-16409 GCA_964371675.1 uncultured Bacteroides sp.
TATGGCGGAGAGATGGGGATTCGAACCCCAGAGTACATTTCTGCACTACACGATTTCCAATCGTGCGCCTTCGACCAGCTCAGCCATCTCTCCACATTTTAGCCAATGTTTTTTAAATTGACTATATGCTACTTAAATATGATATAGTAAACTGTCTCATTTGTCAATAGTTTAATGCCTCTATACAGAAATTTATATTAGCATAAGCTAATATAAATTGGCATGTGCGTAGCACCGCCATAGAATATGTTATTAATATTACTTCATCAAATCCGGTAAGAAAACACTGTACTTTTTATTGCAAAAATGGCAAATTACTTCAGCATCTTCTTTTTCCTCAATCATGTTTTTAATCTCATCTTTACCAAGCGACAACACAATTTTTTCGACTTTATCATAGCTACAATTACAGTTATAGCAGATATTTTGCTCGTCTAAAACCTCCGGGTTAAAGCCTTTTAAGGCTATGTGCATTATGTCATATGGCGTTTTGCCCTCTTTTAAAAGGTTTGTTACGCTTTGTAGATTTTTTATGTTTTGCTCAAGCATTGTAATTTCTTCTTCTGTTGCGCCGGGCAAAAGCTGTATTAAAAAACCGCCTGCACTCTCTATGCTTAAATCTTCGCTCACAAGTACACCAAGCCCACAAACAGTTGGCATTTGCTCACTTTTGGCATAATATGATGTTATATCGTCACCAATCTCACCGCTGACAAGTGGCACTTGCCCAATATACGGCTCTTTTAAGCCAAGGTCTCTCACAACGCTTAGCATACCCTCTTTGCCCACAGCCATGCCAACGTTGAGCTTGCCATCTTGTCTTAGCGGCAACTCCACAACGCTATTTGCAACATAGCCTTTAGTCTCACCTTTGCCGTTTGAAACAGCACAAAGCGTGCCAATTGGTCCATCACCTTTAATTTTCAGCGTTATTGAGTCATCGTTGTGTTTCATCATAACGCCCATCATACCTGCCGCTATAAGCAAGCGCCCCAATGCCGCTGAAACAACTGCCGAGGTCTCGTGTAACTTCTCCATGTCGCACACCATTTGTGTTGCATCTACACCACAAAAAGCAACTCCGCCATTTTCTGATATTCCACGTATACAATTATTTTTACTCATTTTAAATATACCGTTTCTTATAAGAGACTCCTTTAAAGTTACTTTAACAAAAAGCGTAGGCAAAATTCCCGTCATATATCACAAAATGCTTAATAACACACACTGTATTGCCTCGGCTTTTTGCATCATCTGACAAAAATTTTGCTCAAGTTTTTGCAAAGTCTTTGTTTGAGTACGCCTCTTTTAGTAACTCCCTTATTTTTTAACAGCTGTTACAAAAAATCTTTCACTTTCTTCACTGAGCTGTGTAAAATTTTCACCATCTATTATTTTCTCAACGCTTAAGCCACACTCTTCACAAACATTTATTATATCTTCTTTTGTAAAAAAATGCTCACTAAAGCTTTCATCAAAAATTATTTCGCCTTGTTCGGTGCCCTTTAATTTAATTTTTGTACACTTTTCACTCTCACAATACTCGTTTTCCCATGTGCATAAAACTTCTTCGTCTTCTATTGTAAAAGTATTATTTGCCAAAATATTTTTATGTTTATATGGCGTGTTCATATCAAAAACAAACGGGCTACCCTTTTCTAAAAACAGAGACACTTTACATATTGCACTCTTTAATTTTTCAATATCTCCCACGTGGTTTAACGTGTCAAAAGTACATACAGCGCCCCTTATAGTGCCGTAAAGGTCAAGCTGTGTTAAATCTTGCCTCAAAAAAAGTATGCCAGAAATTTCACTCTCATACATTTTCTCGCGTGCAACACACAGCATGTCTTCCGAGATATCAACAGCTATCATGTCATAGCCGCTTTTAGCAAGCATAATTGTAAGCTCCCCTGTGCCACAGCCAAGGTCTGCAACAATTCCACTGTCTATGCCAAAGCGCTTAAGCTCATTTTTCACAGCACAAAAAAGGGCATCGTAGTCGGCATTGCCGTTTAAAAAATCATAATAATACGCAAATTCTTCGTAAGCCATATTTATACGTCGTTTATAACAAGGTCTTCATAACTCTCGCGTTTAACTGCAAGCTTGTCCTCGCCGTTTGCAACAAAAACTACGGGCGCACGTGTAACTCTGTTGTAGTTAGACGCCATTGAGTAATTATATGCACCTGTTGAAAGCACTGCAACAACATCACCTACCGACGGCTTTTGAATAGGTGCATTTTCTTGAATTAAGTCTCCACTCTCACAGCAACGTCCTGCAATTGTTGCCACAAAATCTTTTGGCTGTGATGCCTTATTCGCCACAACTATATCGTAAGATGATTGATAAAGCGCATATCTTGGATTATCTGTCATGCCGCCGTCAATAGATACATACGTGCGGTGCCCCGGTATTGTTTTAACTCCGCCAACTGTGTAAAGAGTAATGCCTGTGTCGCCCACAACGCTTCTGCCCGGCTCAATGCAAACGTATGGTACGGGGAAATTGTTTTTCTCGCAAAAAGCGTACACTGTTTGTGAAACAGCTTTCATGTAGCTGTCAAGAGATTTAGGGTCGTCTTGTGGCACGTATTTAATGCCAAAGCCGCCACCTAAATTTAGTTGCTCTATTGTGTAGCCGCACTCGTCACGCACCTGTGTTGCAAAGCCAAGCATAACTTCTGCCGCATGGCAAAATGGGTCAATATCAAAAATTTGTGAGCCTATATGGCAGTGGATACCCGTAACATGCACATTCTCTGTCTCAAGTGCTTTTTTAACGGCCTCCATAGCCTCGCCTGTCTCAAGTGCAAAGCCGAATTTTGAATCAATTTGGCCAGTTCTTACAAAATCATGTGTATGAGCATCAATACCAGGTTTTATTCTAAACAAAACATTTGCTGTTTTGCCGTTTGCTTTTGCAATACTACTAAGTAGCTCAAGCTCTGTTAAATTGTCAAGCACAATGTAGCCCACGCCTGCCTCAAGTGCCATTGTAAGCTCTGTTGCTGTTTTATTATTGCCGTGGAAATAAATTTTTTCAGGTGGGAAACCTGCTTGCAGTGCTGTATAAAGCTCTCCGCCCGAAACAACGTCTGCACCTAGACCCTCTTCGTTCATGATACGATATATTTGTTTGCAACAAAAAGCTTTGCTTGCATATAAAACAATACCGTTTTTGTTATAGTGCTCGTCAAGTGAGGTTTTAAGCACACGGCAATTTTCACGTACTGCATCTTCGTCCATTACATACAGCGGTGTGCCGTATTTTGAGGCTAGTGCAAGCGTGTCCACTCCTCCTATAGTTAAATTTCCTGCTTTGTTTACTGCTGTTACATCGTTCATTTTCTATACTTCCCTTTCTGTTTCGGCGCAATTTACACCGCTTTATTATTCATTTATATATTGTATTAAAATATTTTTTAATTCCTCTATCCCATAGCCCGAGTCCGCACTTGTTAGCACAACATCTTCACAGCCGTATTCACTGCAAATGTTCGTAAATTCATCAATTTTGTTTTGCAGCTCGCTCTTTTTTAGCTTGTCTGCCTTTGTAAGTGCCGCAACAAAAGGTATTTTGTAATGCTTTAAGTATTCAAGCATCTGCATGTCGTCTGCCGAGGGCTTATGCCTGCAATCAAGCAGTTGTATAAGCAAAACATTTTGCCTTGCCGCTGAAAAGTATGAGTTTATAAGCTCGTCCCAGCGCTGTCTCTCGCCTCTTGCAACTTTTGCGTAGCCGTAGCCAGGTAAATCCACAAAATAAACACTGTCAATTAAATAAAAGTTAATTGTTGCTGTTTTACCCGGTGTGCCACTTACCCTAGCAAGGTTTTTCCTGTTGCACAGCTTATTAATAAGCGACGATTTACCAACATTTGACCTGCCCGAAAACACAATTTCGGGTCTGTCGCTCTCGGGTAATTGTGAAGATAGACCATAAGACGATTTAAACTCTGATTTTGAAAAATTCATTTATTAGTGCTCCATTCTACCGCTTTAATTTTTGTTATAAAACTAAAGCGTAACACAATTTTGAATAGATTTAAGCCTTGGGCTTTACTTCTTTTGTCGCTTTAGCTCGTGTTTTTTTAGCTGATGGCAAAAGCACAAAGTTTAAAACTTGCTCTAAATTATCAACAGGTTTAAACTCCACTGTCTCTTTTACTTGTGGGTCAACATGGTATAAATCGGGCACGTTCGCCTTTGGAATAAGAATTGTTTTCATGCCCTCTCTGTATGCTGCCATGCTTTTTTCTTTTAGCCCACCTATTGGCAAAACTTGCCCATGTAGCGCAATTTCTCCTGTCATTGCAACATCTGCACGGACAGGGCGCTTAGATAGGCAAGATATTAACGCAGACGTTAGCGTTATACCTGCCGACGGACCGTCCTTAGGTATTGCACCCTCGGGTGCGTGAATGTGAATATCTGCATCTTTAAACACAGTGCTGTCAAAACCGTACTTATCGCTGTTTAGCTTTGCATACGTTATTGCAAGGCGTGCACTCTCTTTCATAACATCGCCCAGTGAGCCTGTAAGCTCTAGTTTACCGCTGCCGTTTTGTATAAGCTCTACTTCAATTGGCAGTATTTCACCGCCTACACTCGTCCATGCAAGCCCATTTGCCACACCCACGGAGTTTGCCCTACTGCAAAATGTTGGCTTAACTCTCTTAGGGCCAAGCAATTCTTCAAGTGATGGCTCTGTAATTGTAATTTTGCTGTCCTCACCTGCCGCAACACGCTTTGCACACTTGCGCAACACTTCATTTATTGTGCGCTCAAGGCTTCTCACACCTGCCTCTTGCGTGTAGCCGTCAATAATGCCATATATTGCCGCTGTGTTAAATTTAACATAGTTTTTAAGCCCCGTTGCCGTCAATTGTTTTGGCACAAGGTGTTTTTTTGCTATGTTCATCTTTTCAATTCTCGTGTAGCTTGAAAGCTCTATAACGTCCATTCTGTCAAGAAGTGGGCGCGGTATTGTGTCGAGCGTATTTGCTGTTGTTATAAACAAAACATCACTTAAATCAAATGGTATATCAAGATAATGGTCTTTAAAAGACTTGTTTTGCTCTGGGTCAAGCGCCTCCAGTAAAGCGGCGGCAGGGTCTCCTCTAAAATCACTTGCAAGCTTATCAACTTCATCAAGTAATAGTAGTGGGTTTTTGCTTTTTGCAGTTAAAATTGCACTTATAATTTTGCCGGGCATAGCGCCTATATACGTTCTGCGGTGTCCTCTAATTTCTGCCTCATCACGCACACCACCAAGCGACATGCGCGCGTATTTTCTGCCAAGGCAATGCGCAACAGAGTTTGCAATTGACGTTTTACCAACACCCGGAGGGCCCACAAGGCATATAATTTGCGCCTTTGCCTCGGGTGCAAGTTTTCTCACAGCTAAAATTTCAAGTATTCGCTCTTTTACCTTTGTCATGCCGTAATGCTCTTTATCAAGCACTGCTGTTGCTTTTTTAATGTCTAGTTTATCTTTTGTTGCAACATTCCATGGTAGTTCAAGGCATGTGTCAAGATAAGTGCGTATAACGGTTGCCTCTTGTGAGGAGCTCGACATTTTATTTAGTCTATCTGCCTCTTTAAGAAGCTTCTCACTTGCCTCTTCAGACAAATTAAGTGCGGCAATTCTGTCTTGGTAAGAGTCAGACTCTTCTTTTTCCTCGCCGTCGTCAAGCTCGTCTGAAATAACACGCATTTGCTCTCTCAAGTAATAATCACGCTGATTTTTATCAATCTGCTCGCTAACTTTGTGCTGAATATCCTTTTCAATACGCACAATTTTTGTTTCTTTTCTAATAAACTCAAGTATTTTTTCAAGCCGTCCAAGCACTGTGTTCTCGTTTAAAATCTCTTGTTTTTCAGAGTATTTAAACAAGAAATTTGCAGGTATATAGTCACAAAGCATTGCAGGGTCATCTTGTGTTAAAATTGTATACATAACATCTTTAGGAAAACGTCTGTTCATTGTAAAGTATTCTTCAAAAATGTCTCTTATACTGCGCACAAGTGCCTCAATGCGCACTGTGTCTGCATTTTTAATGCCGCGCATAGGTGCAGATTTTGTGCTTGCAAGCAAAAACTTGCCTGTTGCATCTATCGTGAGCAATTTTGCACGATATTTGCCCTCAACAAGCACCTTAATCAAGTCGTCAGACACGCGCAAAACTTGCTTAATCTCCGCAACAACACCAAAGTGATATAAATCTTTAAACGTTGGCTCATCAACGTCCATTTCACGCTGAGCCACAAGAAAAACAGCGTTGTTATTGTTCATTGCCCACTCTATTGCGGTAATAGACTTTTGCCTACCCACCTCAAAATGCACAACATTACCCGGAAAAACAACAAGCCCACGCAGTGCTATTGTTGGCAAACGCAGAATATCTGCGTTTTTATCAAGTATTATTTTAACTTTTTCAGGCATAAAACCCTCCCAAAAGATTGAATGTAAAAATTGAATATTTTTTCAGTGCAGTAATTTAGCAACACCCGTTAAAAAGCAAGCATAATTACCCACTATTACTATTATACACTATTTTTGCAATATCTTCAACGTTATAATTTCACATTAATTTTTAGCCGTAATAAGCACTTAAATTATAAGGCGAAAATATACCGTTGCTTGTTACAACACCACTTACAAATTGGGGTGGTGTAATATCAAACGCAGGGTAATACCCCTTAACACCGTCCATTGTAATTTTAGTGTCTAGTGCGTGCAGTACAAGCTCTGCATCGCGCTCTTCTATTGTTACGCTATCTATGAATTTGTGCGCTTTATTTGGCGAGCCTGTAACAAAATACGGTATACCAAAATAATGTGCCGCCATTGCTATTTGAAAAGTGCCTACTTTATTAACTATGTGTCCATCCATACAAATAACATCTGCCGCACTTGTGAATAAATCAACATTTTTAGTCTGCATTGTGTATGCAGGCATATTGTCTGTAATTACAGTAACATCAAAGCCCATATCTGCAACACAGCTTGCCGTTAGGCGCGCGCCCTGACAATACGGCCTTGTCTCAGGGCATATAACTTTCATGTTATTATTGCCATTTTCCTTTGCGGCACGCAACATCATGCCAATAACAGTTTCGCCAAAGCATTGTGTCATTATTGTGCCATCGTTTGGTATTTTGCTTGCAAGGTTTTTGCCTGTTTGCACATAGGACAGATACCTGTCGTTTGTATCATTAAGCGCACGGTTAAACACGGCATCAACTAAGTTTTCACCGTTTTCAAGCGCTGTTTTTGCGGCGTCCAGTGCATTTTGTGTGTACACTTTCATTTTCTCTGTTGTGGTGGGTCTCGCTGTTGATATTGTGTGCGCCGCACTTTGCAAAAACTCTATAATTTTATCTTGCGCCATGTCTTTACATTCATATGCCGCAAGCGCCATACCCATACCTGCCGCTGTGTATGGGCCACCACTCTGTGTAACCATATCTGTTATAGCCTGTGCAACTTCTCTGTGGGTTTTACACGTTACATACTGAGTTTTTATAGGGTAAATGCGCCTGTCTAGAATTTTAACAGCTCCATCTTCATACCATGCAATATTTTCATAACGCAACAAAAATGCGAGATTATTATCAGCTCTTACCAATTTTAGCCTCCAAATTTTATCATTTTTATACATACTATTAATAACATTATATAAACAGATTTAGAATAGTCAACAATTATTTTTAAAAATAGTTGTTAAAAGTGATGAATTAATTGTATAATATTTATGAACAGACTATTTTAAAGATCGGAGAACTATAAAAAATGGACATCAATATTATAAAAGCAGAAGTTTTAAAGTATGCGCAAAATTTACATATTGACAAACTTGTAGCCGGCACAAGTGGCAACGTAAGTTTTTATGACCGTGAAAATAAGGTCATGGTAATTACGCCAAGTAGTGTGAATTACATGGAAATAAGCACTGAAAATATAATGGTTATGGATTTAGACGGAAATATAAAAGAGGGTGACGGCAGACCGTCCAGCGAGTGGCAAATGCACGCTGAAGTTTACAAAAACAGAGACGATTTAAACGCAGTGATACATACGCACTCCCCTGCCGCAACAACTTTTGCGGTTTTGCAAGAGGAAATTCCCGTTATACTTGTTGAAATGGTGCCATACCTTAAAGGCGACATAATGGTGTCAGATTTTGCACTACCCGGCACACCTGATGTTGGCACTGTTGCACTAAAAGTGCTACTAAACAGAAATGCGTGTTTGCTTGCAAGCCACGGTGTTTTAACTGTGGGCACAGATTTGTTAAACGCATATGAGGCGGCAATTTACACAGAAGATGTGGCAAACATTTACTTAAAAGCAAAAAGTGTAGGCACGCCAAAACTTGTGCCGCAATATGCTGCTCAAAAAATGTATAATAAGTATTTCGGCAATAACTAAAACGAAAATGCGAGGGTGTTTAAATTGTACAAAAAACTTGATAAAAAAAGTGTTATAGATTTTTGCAAAGAACATTACAGCGATGAAAATTTTACAAACAGCAATAATTTGCAAAGCAAAGAGCTTAGCGACGGCAACATAAACTTTGTATACAGGGTTTTTGACACTGCCACAGAAAAAAGTGTTATTGTAAAACAGGCGACTAAGATGTTCAGAACCTCCCCCGAGCAATATTTGACTGACGAGCGCATTAATTTTGAAATAGACTTTATAAAAAAAGCTAATGAGATTTGCAGTGGTCACGCACCTGAAATATACTATTTTTCAGACGAGATGAAGTGCTATATAATGGAAGACTGCAAAAACTACGAGGTAATGCGCGCTAAAATGCTTGAATTTGCACCTTTTGACGGCTTTGGTGCAGAAATTGCACGCTTTTTGGCAAATGTGCACTTTTACACAAGCGATTTTTGCTTAAACGGTGCAGAAAAAAAAGCACTTGTTAAAAATTACATAAACCCCGAATTATGCGAAATTACAGAGCGCCTTGTTTTTACAGAGCCTTTTACAAATTACCTAAAGCGCAATGACGTACCCTCTGAACTTAGCAATTTTGTACAAAATGAAATATACAGCTGTACCGAGGTGCAAAAAAATGCCGCGAGGCTAAAATATAAATTTTTAACAAGTGCACAGGCACTACTGCACGGAGATTTGCACACAGGCTCCATATTTATTAACAAAAACAACTTCAAGGTTTTTGACAGTGAATTTAGCTTTGTTGGGCCTTGCTCATATGATGTTGGCTGTATAATAGGCAATATTATTTTTGCATATGTAGCGGCAAATGTTGTGGGTGGCAAAAGTGAATTTGTACAAAAAGCACTTTATGAGATTAATGATATTTTACGCGTATATAAAGATGTTTTTTTACAGCTTATAAGAGAAAACACAAAAGACACGCTTTTAGTAAACACACAGTTTTGTGAATCATTTTTAAACGAAGTGCTATCTGACAGCGTTGCAACGGCAGGTGTTGAAGTACTGCGCCGAACAATAACAGGCTTTAAAGTTAAAGATATTACAAGCTTGCCTCTGCAAGAGCAAAATGTAAAAGCGCAGCGCTACTGCATATTAATAGGAAAAGAACTATTAATTAACTCTGAAAAATATATAAATAATTTTGACTTACAGTGTGTTATCAATAATTAACTTTCTGCATATATATAACTTAGGCAATAATTTGGAACTACCCCCAAAATAGCCTTCACAAAAGCGTTTGCGAGCGCTTTGTGTTGGGGTGGTTAATAATTTGCAGTCAATTTAGCGCCATAATAATGCACTGATATATAATTATAAATATAAACTAGACTTTTCAATCAGTGTATATTTCGGCAGATTGGAGAGTTATATGAATAGTAGTAATTCACAAAACATTTTAAGTGAGCAAAAAAAAGAACAGCCACAAGGTTATAAAAATGAGTGGTGTTTAAGCAGTAACAGTTACAGCGCACGGAACATGCTTGAAACACACAATCCTACGAAAGTAAACAGTGAAAAAAAACAAGCAATTAACAGTAGCTTTAATTGTGAAAGTAATATTAAAAATACTTTGCCACAAATTGAACCTTTAGAAAAAACGTTTGAGCAACAGCCGTGCACAAAAACACAAAGCTTTGAAACAGCTGAAATAGCTGAAGAACAAAATAGCACAAAACATGATGTTTTAACTTTTTACGAGGAGTTTTTAAGTGGTGATAACAGTGTTAATATTGAAACTGACATTGATTGTGATAGTAATAATTTTAATGAATCAGTTGCTGTTGATTCACAAGAAGAACCTGCTTTTGAAACCCAAAGCCATGAACATATAGTTGAAACCAATTTATTTAACTATGACGAAAACTTAGATATTGCTGACAAAAGCAGCTGTAAAGTTGATTTGCTTGACAGTTTAGAACCTCCTGAAAGCACCCAACTAAACATAGCGTTGTGTGATAATTTAATGCAACCTACCATTTCAATTGAGGGTGACAAAGTAGAACAACTTGAAAATACACTTAACGAAAAGTTGCTGCAAAGTGATGACTTTGGCCAAGAAAATTTTAATAGTACCACATGCCCTTGCACAGAAGATATTGCTAAAAAGCAAGCTATAGCAGAAAATATTGCAATAACAATAGAAAACGAGACAGAAATAATTAGCTTTACAGGCAATGATAATTGTAATCAAAGCACAAGAGATACACAGCAACAAATGTTAGGTGAAGTTGAAGAAAATATTAGCACTTATACTTTTGAAACACTTAACTTGCAAGAAACGGATGAAGAAAAAAGCGAACAAATTATGTATGAACAAGATAATGAAAATAATATAGATGTTGACAATATTTCAGGTTATGAAGAAAAGATTGTGCACATATAATTTTTGCCGGCTGTAGTAAATTTTAAAACAAAAAAGCAATGACTTTGCACTGTTTTGTGCATTGTCATTGCTTTTTTTGCTGTATTTGAGCACAGCAACTTAACTTGTTTTAATAAATACTAGCTCACAAACGCATCATGGATAGCGCTAACAGCTCTATCTGCATCACTTTTGCTGATAAGCACAGAAATTTTAATCTCGCTTGTAGAAATCATTCTGATGTTGATGTTCTCTTCATAAAGTGCCTCGAACATTTGTGAAGCAACACCGGGGTGGCTTTGCATACCTGCACCAACTACAGAAACTTTTGCAACGTCTGTATCAACATTAACTTGTGTACCGCCAAAGCGTGACAAGTTTTCTGTTAAAATTTCACGTGCATTTTCAGCATCTTCAAGAGGCACTGTGAAAATAAGGTCTTTATTATCATCTCTGCCCGAAGATTGAAGTATAATATCTACATTTATTTTGCGCTGTGCCATAAGGCTGAATACCTTGAACGACATACCCGGAACATCGGGCACCTCTAATATAGTAATAACAGCTACTCTTGTATCTTTTGCAACTCCGTTAATTAACATTCCTTCCACTGACGTAACCTCCTTAACTATTGTACCGGGCTTGCCGCTTAATGACGACAAAACCTCTAAATTTACTGAATATTTTTTAGCAAGCTCTACACTTCTGTTATTTAGCACTTGTGCACCAAGGCTTGCAAGTTCTAGCATTTCATCAAATGTAATCTCGTTTAGTTTTTTTGCTGTCTTAACAATACGTGGGTCGGCTGTGTAAACGCCGTCAACATCTGTGTAAATTTGGCAAAGGTCTGCATTAAGCTGTGCTGCAATAGCAACAGCACTTGTGTCAGAACCACCCCTACCAAGTGTTGTAATATCGTCTACCTTGTTAATGCCTTGGAAACCAGCTACAATTACAACGCGTTTTTTTGCAAGCTCTGTTTCAATTCTCTCACCCGTTACCTTTTTAATTCTTGCCTTTGTGTAAGAGCTGCTTGTTTTAAACCCTGCTTGCCAGCCTGTTAAGCTTATTGCAGGCACACCAATTTCCGCAAGTGTCATTGCAAGTAGCGAGATTGTAATTTGCTCTCCTGTTGAAAGTAGCATATCCATCTCACGTTGTGACGGTGATTTTGTAATCTCTGCCGCTTTCTCAATTAAATCGTCTGTCGTGTCGCCCTGTGCTGAAACTACAACTACAACGTCGTTTCCTTGCTCTTTAGTTTTGGCTATTATTTTTGCTACATTAAAAAGCCTGTCACGGTCTGCAACTGAAGTTCCCCCGAACTTTTGAACAATTAATGCCATGTTTCTTTCCTCCCTTTTAATCTACTATATTGTATCAAATATTGCCCCTGTGTTGTCTACACTAAGTTTGTGTAGCTCAAAGCCTATAAAGCAATTTTCAGAGTCCAATATATTTTGCGCTTTTGTAAAAAACTCGCTGTTATCTTTGTGCACAATGCTTAAAATTGTTGGCCCTGCCCCACTTATGTATGTTGCAAGTGCGCCTAGCTGTTCAGTTAGCTCAAACATCTGTGCTCCGCCCTCTATTAGCGGTAATCTGTATTGTTGGTGTAGTGCGTCTTTCGTTGCAACGCTCAATAAATCGTATCTTTCTTCACAAAAAGCAACAGCAAGCATTGCACTGCGTGATAAATTAAACACTGCATCTTTATGTGGCACGATTTTGGGTAGCACTCCCCTAGCCTCTTTTGTGGGTAGCTTAAAATTTGGTATAAATGCCGCAAATTGCAAATCTTCGGGCACATCTTTTTTTAAGCTATATACTTTTTTGCCGTCGTAAACAGAGCTCACAAAACCACCTAAAATTGCCGGCGCAACGTTATCAGGGTGCCCCTCAATATGCGTTGCAAGCGTTAAAAGTTCATCTTTTGTCATGGGCTTGCCCAGTAACTCGTTTGCACAAAGTAGTCCTGAAACTATGCAAGCACTGCTGGAACCAAGCCCACGTGTCATTGGTATGTTGTCTTCTTGAACAATTTTAAGCCCGTGCAACTCTTTGCCAAATTTTTTATGCACATTTTTTATTGTTGCGTAAATTATGTTCTCGGGGCCTGTTGGCACATAATCTCCACTGCTTGAGGTTATATCTATTGTGTCCGAGTGTGACACTGTGATTTTATTGTACATATTTAGTGCAAGCCCCAAAGAATCAAAACCCGAGCCTATATTGGCACTTGTGGCAGGCACTTTTACCGTTATTTTCATGTTGCTACCAATGTTTTAAGCAAGGCACTTAATTGCTATGCCTATTTTTGCACCATCTGCCGCCGCTTCTTCACACATTTTAGTAATGTCTTTTGTTGTAACAGCTTTTTTCATAAATAGCAATTCGCCGTTTGTATCATCAACTTTTTCGATGTTGTCAAATACTTTTTCTGCATTTTCATATGACATTTGAGACAATCTTACATAATAATCATATGTTGCAATGTCCTCTTTCGTGCCCTCGGGTTTAAGGGTTTCTTGCCAAAACAAGCTGTCATGTATTTGTGTGCCGTTTTTAAGTGCGTCCATTACATCGGCAACAACTGCACTTGCGGTTGGCAATTTGCCTGCGCCTTTACCGTAAAAACTAACATCGCCAAGCATGTCGGCTTTTACAAGAATTGCATTAAATACATCGCTAACACCTGCAAGCATATTTTCAAATGGCACAAAACACGGCTCTACACCGCAAATAACATCTCCGCCATCTTGAATTTTTGCCCATGCTATTAAACGCACGGCATATTTGAGCTTTTCAGCTGCGTGTATATCTGTTAATGTTACGTCTCTTATGCCTTTTGTTGGCACGCTGTCCACATGCACCTGCATACCTGTTATTATGCTTGCAAGTATTGTTATTTTGCGCTGTGCATCAAGTCCGTCAACGTCTGCGGAGGGGTCTGTTGTTTCTGCATAGCCAAGGTCTTGTGCAATTTTTAATGCCTCGTCAAAAGTTAAGTTTTCGCGGTACATTTTTGTAAGCATAAAGTTTGTTGTGCCGTTTACAATGCCCTTTACTTCACTTACAACATTTGCCGCAAGGCACTGGTAAAGTGGTGTTATAACAGGTGTACCACCGCCTACGCTTGCCTCAAACAAGAAACAAACACCTTTTTGCCTTGCAATAAGTAATAGCTCTGCACCATGTGTTGCAACAAGCTCTTTATTAGATGTAACTACATGGCGGCCGCTCATTAAACTTTGCTTAACAAACATGTAAGCAGGGTTAATGCCACCTATTGTCTCCACAACCACATCAACTTCATCGTCGTTTAACACAACGTCAATGTTGTTTACAAATAAACTTGCTTTTTCATGCTGTGAAAAATCGCGTATATCGCAAATATATTTAACCTTAACTTCTTGCCCTGTTCTTTTTGAAATTGTTGCCGCGTTTCTCTCTATAACCTCTAGCACACCGCTACCGACTGTGCCAAAACCTAAAATTGCAATGTTTGCCATGTTTTAAAACTCCTCATAAAAATAATATATAAAGGTTGCAAGCAAAAAATTGTTGCGCTTTATTTAACTTTTGCAATAACTTAAAATGCTGATTTTCCGTGTTTTTTTAACTTGACTGCCTCACTTCAATCACAGTTTTTTGCACCCTCAAGCTCTCAAGCATTTCCTCAAAGCTCATGTGCATATTTTGTGTGCGCACACTAACAGCAACGCTTGCCGTGCCATTTTCCGGTGTTGACTGGTTAATTGTAACAATGCTTGCCCCAGCCGCAGATATACATGCAAGTAATGTTTGAAGCGCCCCTGTTTCATCACGCAATGTTGCATTTACTGTGTGCACATTGCTGTGGCTCTCAACATCAAAAATACTGTCTTTATACTTATAAAATGCACTGCGTGAAATTTCAAGCATTTTTGTAACCTCTGAAACACTCTTTGCAGAGCCGTCTGCGAGCATTTCTTTAGCTTTTGCTACCTTTAAAAAAATTTCAGGTAGTGCATCAATGTCAACAAGTAAAAATCGTTTGCCCATAACAAACCTCGTCTCTACTATTATATAAAAGTTTTTAGTCTATGAAGTGGAAGTGCACATGGCAGTTTATGTTAAATAATTGCTGCTTTTTACATGCGTTTTATATGGTGATATCTTCTGTTAAATATATTAACATGTTTGCGAGTGAAACACAAGTGTTTTTTACAAGAAAACACTTTTTAGTAAGATTTTTATAAAAAGTTGTAAAAATGAAAAAAATTAATATAAAAATTGCCAATTTTTTTTGCATTTGTAGCTACATATGTCGGGAACATATCCCCCTATCACATACAACTATTTATTGCTTATATTAAAGCTGCCCACAAACAAAGACTTCGCAAAATCAAACAAAATTTTTATCATGTTAAACAAAAAGCACGCAATACTATGTATTAACAAGCATTTTGCAAAGCATGACTAAATTTTGCCTACGCTTTTGTAAAGGCAATTTTGAGGCAGCTATATATTATGGTACTTCATAAATATGAGGTGTTATATTAACACATATTTAAGTACAATCTTTTCACTTTTGTAATAACTTCAAAAAATGTTCAACACAGTAGGTAAATCCTGCACCGCTCTCATATGGTGCAATATATGTTGGCAAATACTGCATATCATCAACAAATGGTTTTATATTTGCCACGGCACATGTTTGTTTAAAAAACTCAAACATTGGCTCATCATTAGGTGAGTCTCCAAAAAACAGGCATACATCTTCGGGGTTGCTTACATTATATATTTCTTTTAGAAAAAGTTTTGTCATATCCACTTTTGTATAATTGCCAAACCACGCATTTACATGTATTGAACTTATTTTTGCTGTTGCGCCTTGCTCTTCACAAATTTTTTGTATCTTTTTTGCGGCTTCTAGCCCAAGTTTTGGGTAGTCTTCATCAAAATCTATTGCCACATCATATTTGCGCGAAAATTGGTCTTTCGATATTCTGCAACCTTTTACACCCTCTAAACAGGCGTTTTTCACTGTTTCCAGTTTTTGCAAAACACTTTCTGTGGCAACAGATGGGTGTGTTATAACATCAATACCGCTCTCAGTTGGGTAGTATGCAAATGCGCCATTCTCGCCCACTACACCACTCACAGGCCACTGCCGCATTATCATGTCGCACCAGCCGGCAGGTCTGCCCGTTACAGGTATTACGCAAATTTTTGCTTCGTGCAGTTTCCACAGTGCAGTAAAAGCCTGTGCCGTTAACTTGCCGTCTGTTGTAATTGTGTCGTCAATATCGCATAAAATATATTTTATATGCTTAATATCGCTTAGTTTTATTGTGTCAAATTGTTTCATGATATTTTACCGCCTTTAATTAAAACTAACTATATTATAAAAATAACCCTTGTATTCTGTAAGAGTTATTTTAACTTATTTTATGGCGGTGCTACGCACATGCCAATTTTTATTAGCTTACGCTAATAAAAATAACCCTTAAATCCTGTATGGGTTATTTTTAACTTATTTTATGGCGGTGCTACGCACATGCCAATTTTTATTAGCTTACGC
>CAYJNL010000009.1:16509-18283 GCA_964371675.1 uncultured Bacteroides sp.
TAATAAAAATAATACCGCGAACTCAATGCAGTCCGCGGCGACATGTGTGTTTACCAACCAATAAAGCTGCCGCTGTCCCGCGAGCTACTTATTTTAAAAATAGAAAAAGCCTCGAACACAAATTGTGTGTCGAGGCTCTCATCTGGCAGGGGCAGAAGGATTCGAACCCTCGACACGCGGTTTTGGAGACCGCTGCTCTACCAACTGAGCTATACCCCTAAGTTATTTATAACACTCAATATATATTACAAAAAATATCGCTTTTTGTCAATACCTTTTTGCGATTTTTTAACATATTTTTTATTACTACTATCTTATTTACATATAAGTTAACGTGCACGAACAAATAAACACAACATTTAGTGCCCTTAACCTTGCTTAAAATTTTATACAATTTACTACTTCACCTATATTTTTGTAAAATACAACCAATTTACCATTTACACAAAAGTTTCTTAACCGACATTATATTTTAAAAAATGCACAACATTTAGTGTCGAAAAGCATAACATTTTCCATATTTAGGGAAATTTTCAAAAAAAGGGTTGCAATAATTGGTATATTATGGTAATATTTGGATACTGCAGGAAATAATAAAATAACAGCTTAATATAGCTGACATTGAAAAAAATGGAGGAAATTTGATTATGGAACAATTTGCGACACTATTAATGACAGAAACAAACCCTGAGGTGGCTACACAATACGGAAACGCGTTGTCTGCATACAGGATAAAGGTACAAACGTGTGAAAAAGACGGCAAGAAAGTACTTGAATCATTAATAAAAGAAAAACCAACAGCTGTTTTGCTTGATGCGTTTATGCCGGGGCTTGACGCAATAAGTGTAAAACAAAAATATGACGAAAGTGGCTTAAAAGGCACAACCTTCTTTGCTACCGGTAATTTTGTTAATGAAGATTTAGAAAGCGAAATTATGAATAAAGGCTTTGCATACTATTTTTTAAAACCATTTGACCCTAGTATGCTTGCAAGCAGGGTACTAAATGTTGCCACGCGCCATGTTCATTTAGAGCCACAAATTGATGATGAATGCACCGTAACTGACATATTACACCAAATCGGTGTACCTGCACATATAAAAGGCTATCAATTTTTACGCGATGCTATACTAATGACAATGGAGGACAGTGACTATATCAACAGTGTTACAAAGCGCCTTTACCCCGAAATTGCACGTAGAAACAGCACAACTGCAAGCAGAGTGGAGCGCGCAATACGCCATGCAATAGAGGTAGCCTGGGACCGGGGCGACGTTGATGTGCTTAACAAATACTTCGGATATACCATACACAATTTGAGAGGCAAACCAACAAACAGTGAGTTTGTTGCGATGATTTCCGATAAAATGAGGCTTGATAAAAAGCAACATAGACGCGCATAGCATGGCATTTTTAGCTGAGTTCGGATTACATCAAATTTACTAATATAAAAACATATGTTTTTTCGAGCCTCCATTAATAACATATGGCACAAATGTAGATAAGGGCAACATTATGTAACATCTAAGTTCACAGTTAATTTCTGCGAACTCAGATAAACACATAATACTGCCCTTATTTTTACGTAACTTAACATATTAAATAATTTAATAAAAAAATTCAGCCAATCATTGTGAAAGTTTTTTGCTAAGCTTTATAATTAACCTAAAACTTTCAGCCTACCATTATTCAACAAATTCACAAAAAAGCAAAACCCACCATTGTGAAAGTTTTTTGCTAAGCTTTATAATTAACCTAAAACTTTCAGCCTACC
>CAYJNL010000009.1:18383-82872 GCA_964371675.1 uncultured Bacteroides sp.
AACAAATTCACAAAAAAGCAAAACCCACCATTGTGAAAGTTTTTTGCTAAGCTTTTTTTCAAAAAAGCGTAAGTGTGTCTGCGGGTTTTAAGCGTTTGCCGGTTGCCCATTGTGTGCCTGTCATGGCACCTTTGCCCTCCGGCACAAGTTCATGGATTATTATTGCATTCTGTCCACAAACAACAGTAAGTGGCTTGGTACTGATTATATACCCTACTTCATGCTTTTCACACTCACTATCTAGTATTACTTTCTCGGTTTTTAACACTTTCACCTTTTTATCATCAATAACAAAATACGCAAGTGGCCATGGGCTCATACCTCTCACAAGGTTATGCACCTGCATTGCCGGCTTTTTAAAATCAATTACTGCCATATGCTTCTCAAGTGGTGGCGCAAGTGTTGCTTTTTCATTATCTTGCGGTGTAAGGTTAAATTTGCCTTTTTCTATATCAACTAAAACATTACATAAGCACTCAGCCCCAACTTTGGTAACTCTATCAAGTAACTCTCCAGCTGTCTCATTCTCATCTATATCCATAGGGGTACAGTTTATAATATCTCCCGTATCAAGCCCCTCATCAAGCTGCATTATTGTAACGCCTGTTTGTGTATCACCATTAATAACAGCCCACTGCACAGGCGCAGCACCCCTGTACTTTGGCAGAAGTGATACATGTAAATTTATTGCACCACACCTTGGTATATCAAGCACTTCTTTTGGCAAAATACGCCCATACGCAACAACAACAATTATATCTGCATTAAGCTCTTTTATTATGCTCTGCACATTTTCATCACGCAATGTTTTAGGTTGCCACACATTAATATTATGCTCATTCGCAACTACTTTTACAGGCGGTGCTGTCATAACTCTTTTTCGCCCAACAGGCTTATCTTCACGTGTGAATACGCCACAAATTTCATGCTCTTTATCATCAATCAAGCGCTTTAGGCACGTTGCGGCAATATCTGGTGTTCCCATAAAAAGTATTTTCAACAATTACCCCTCATCTTCCTTTTCATCATGCTCTACATCTTCATAAAAATGCTCTGCAAAATCAAGTATAGTTTTACCGTCTAAATGCGCAATTTCATGGCAAATACAGCGTGCAAACATGTCCTCTGCCTCAAGTTCAAACGCATTGCCAAACCTGTCAAATGCACGCACCTTAACTTTTTGCGGGCGCGTTATATAACCCGTTCTACCCGGAAATGATAAACACCCCTCATATTGTGCTACTTCACCCTCTTCGCTTATTATTTCCGGGTTAATAAACTCAACTATTTTCGACTCGTAATCGTCGGGCAAATACCCATCTTCATCACACTCGGGCATATCTCGCTCATCTACGCTTATAAATGCGCGCCGCAGTACACCAACTTGTACGGCCGCAAGCCCATATCCTTGCTCCTCATCAAGTGTATCCTGCATATCATCAAGCAAAACTGCCAGTCTATCATCAAAATTTGTAACGGGGCGTGATACTTTGGTAAGTAGCTTGTCTCCGTCTTTTACTATGTTTCTAAGTGCCATATTGTATATTTCCCTTTCTTTTTATATAAACTTTATACATCAGCATCACTGTTAAAATCAACAAAAATACTTATCTTATCTGCAAGTTTATTCTCGCTGTATTTTAACATGGCAGTGCCAAGCATCTCTCTAAATTTCTTATCATTCCTGCACTTTAAAGTTAGTTTATATCTATATTTATTATTTACAAGTATTATATTCATTGGTGTCGGCCCAAGAATTCTTATCGGTATATCACTATGTTTCTTTGTTTCCATCATAATGGTATCACTAAATAACTTTGACGCTATTAGCACGTTTCTCTCTTCACTGCCACTAAATCCAACTATGCAAACTGTGCAAAACGGGGGGTACAGGTTAAGCTTTCTAAACTCGATTTCTTGGTTATAAAAACTAACATAATCTTGTTTTGCGGCCAGTTTTAACACAGGGTGCATTGGGTCAACTGTTTGGATTATAGCCTTGCCCGGTGTATTGCTACGTCCACTTCTCCCAACAACTTGTGTAACTAGTGAAAACACGTTTTCAAAAGCTTTATACCCTTGCGCAAACAATAGCTGGTCTATACCTAAAACACCTACAAGCGTTACTTTTTCAAAATCAAGCCCTTTAGCAACCATTTGAGTGCCAATTAAAATGTCGTATTCTTTTTTTGCAAAGCTAGTAAGCATTTTTTCATGTGCAAACTTTTTGCCTGTGCTGTCAGCATCCATTCGAAGTATTCGTGCACCTTGCAGCTTTTCACTAAGCTCTTCTTCCACACGCTGTGTACCAAACCCTGTGTATTTAATGCGCTCACCACACTCTGTGCACGTTTCCGGCACAGGGCTTATTATTTTACCACAGTAATGGCATAAAAGTTTATTGTCTGCCTTATGGTAAACCATAGGAACACTACAAAATTCACATTTAATTGTTTTTGCGCACTTTGTACATATGCCAACTGTTTTGTACCCGCGTCTATTTAAAAGCAAAATAGCCTGCTTATTATTTTGTATAACTTTTTCAAGCTCATCTCTCAGTACGCTGCTTATAGCTCCTGAATTACCTGTCATAACCTCCGTACGCATGTCTACAAAATCAACCCGAGGCAACGGCATTGCATTGTAGCGTTGTAACATCTCCACAAGCGTATATTTGCCGCCGGCTGCTGCATAGTAACTTTCAACAGAGGGCGTTGCGCTTGCCAGCAAAAGGAGTGCGCTATGCTTAATTGCGCGATGTTTAGCAATATTATGTGCACTAAACCTTGGCGAAGACTCCGAGTGATAAGTATGTTCTTGCTCTTCATCTATTATAATAATGCCTATGTTATCTAGTGGTGCAAAAATAGCACTACGCGTGCCCACCACAACATTTGCGTTGCCGTTTTGTATTTGCTGCCACTGCAAAAGCCTCTCTGTGTTGCTAAGCCCCGAGTGCTGAACAGCCACACTCTCACCAAAATAAGATTTTAATTTATAAATCATCTGTGGGGTAAGTGAAATTTCCGGCACTAAAATCAGCGCTTTTTTACCATCTTTTATTGTTTGTTTAACAAGTTTTAAAAACACAAGTGTCTTGCCACTTGAAGTAACACCATGTAAGAGCGCTACACAAGGCTTTTCGCTTTTTCTCATCTTCTCCAGTTTTTCAAAAGCAGTGCTCTGTGTTTCTGATAAGACAATATCATCATTGCTAACAACATAATTTTCGTAAACGGCGGCATTTTTATCTTGTACAACAAGCTCGATAAAGCCTTTTTTACACATTCTATTTAATATATCTCTTGAAATACCGCTGTTTTCAAATTCAGCTTGAGCAACTGTTTTATCACTTAAAAGTTCCCACACTTTGCTTTGTTTTTCTGTAAACTTATCTGAAAAAACTGCTCTTTTATAAAAATTTTCGGTATGGCGCACTAGTTGCTTTTGCAACTTATAACCTACATCTGTGCTAACACTTTTATACTGTGCACCGTATGGTATAATGGCTCTTACTGCGTCATAATACGTACAAAATGTTGTATCTTTCAAAAAATGCACTAACTTTAGTAATTCTTCTGATAGCTTCGTATGCTCCGGTGCGGCATCAAAAATAGCTTTTAATTTAACATTTTCATCGCTTTTGCGTTCAATTAACTCAACAACTACACCCATGCGCGGTTTTGCATTGCCACGCCCAAATGGTACAAGTACCATGCTACCAACATGTACTACACTTTGCAAATGTGCAGGTATTGTATATGTATAAAGTTTGTCAAAATGATATGTTGCACTACTTACGGCTATTTGCGCCGCATGTGACATATACGCACCCCCACTAAATAATTATGCACAAATAAAACTATTGCTATTCTTTGCTGATTTTCTGTTTAATTATCTCGAAAATCTCATCGGCACATTTTTCTACTTCAATATTTTCAACTGAAAAATCATATTCACCTGCATACTTTATCTCTTGCTGTGCACGAGTTAAGCGCTTTTCAATACTTTCTTGTGTTTCAGTGCCTCTGCCACGCAATCTACTTTCAAGCTCTTGCATACTTGGTGGAAACACAAAAACAGTTGTGCTGTTAGGGTAAAGTTTTTTAATGTTTGATGCACCCATAACCTCTATTACAAGTACTATAATTGTCTTGCTGTCAATACATTTATCCACAGCAAACTTCGGTGTACCGTAAAAATTGCCGCAGTATTCTGTGTACTCAAGAATTTCGTTTTTGCTTATTTTTTCTTTAAACTCTTGAACTGTCATAAAATAATAGTTCTCGCCGTCAACTTCACCCTCGCGCATATCGCGTGTAGTTGCAGAGACTGATATTGCAATTTCCGGGTGTTTTTCAAGTAATTTTGCAACTACTGTATCTTTGCCCGCACCCGACGGCCCTGATACAACAAATAAATATTTTTCATTATTCATCAAAGTGTATCTCCTCTTGTTCTTCTTGTCCGTCAGCAAATCTGTTTGCAACAGTCTCCGGTTGTAGTGCGGACAGCACTACATGGTCAGAATCTGTAATAAGCACGGCACGTGTGCGCCTGCCATACGTTGCATCAATTAGCAAGCTTTTGTCTCGCGCCTCTTGCACAATGCGCTTTATTGGCGCAGATTCCGGGCTGACAATTGCAATAAGCCGTGCTGCATTTACCATGTTTCCAAAACCTATGTTAATTAATCTCATTACCGCAATTTATCCTTTCAACACATTTTTAGTCAACAAATCCAAAATTAATACAATCCGTCAACTTACATTTCGTTTATCAACGCTGTCTTGTACAAATTTTAATTGGTTTTACTATATTTACTCAATATTTTGAATTTGTTCTCTAATTTTTTCAAGCTCAGACTTCATGTCCACCACAATTTGAGTTACCGATAAATCGTTACATTTACTGCCTATTGTGTTAATTTCTCTGTTTATTTCCTGTGTCAAAAAATCAAGTTTGCGCCCAGATACTCCGCCAGCACTCAGTATGTCTGCAAACTGTTTTAAATGGCTGTAAAGACGCACGGTTTCCTCATCCACTGCTGTTTTATCTGCAAAAATTGCAGCCTCTGTTAAAATTCTCGCCTCATCTATATTAGTATTCTCTAGCACTTCTTTTAAACGCATGTACAGTTTTTCTCTGTATTTTTGCAGTCTATCTGCACTTGTCTTTTCTATTACTTCAACAGATTTTGCTATAAAATCAAGCCGAGAAATTACATCTTCACTCATTTTTTCGCCTTCAAGCTTGCGCATGTCTATAAAGCTTTCAATCGCTTTACTTGCCGTAAGCTTTATATCTTGCCACAGTTGCTCCTCGTCCTGTTTCGCTTTTGTCATTACAAAAACATCGTTAAAACGCGCAAAAGTTTGTGCTGTAACGTCGTTTTTCACTCCAAGCTCGTTGGCAATACTCTCAAATGCAGTATAGTAGCTTTTTGCCATGTCAATGTCAACACTTATAATTGTGTCGCTCTCACCTATGCTTTGCACTGTTAAAAACAGCTCTACTTTTCCTCTTGTAATTTGCTGTGAAAGTAGTTTTTTTAATTTATCATCAACAAAAGCAAACCCACGTGGCACACGTGAAGAATACTCAAAATAACGCGAGTTAACACTTTTTACTTCAACTGTTATTATTCTTGAATTTATTGTTTTTTCGCTCTTGCCATATCCTGTCATGCTCAATATCATAAAGTGAACATTCCTTTCACTAATTATTAATTATACCAAATTATATTTTACACTTTTTTATGCAAAAAAGCAACAAATAAAAAGTACAACTTCGGTTTAAAACGGCACGTAACATATTGAATAAAAAAACAAGCAAAAAAGAGTTTTCAACTAATTTAGTGCAAACCATATATAAATAATCCATACAGAATTTGAAGATTATTTATATTTTGTGTAGCAAAATATAAATTGGCATGTGCATAGCACCACTATAAAATAAATTATAAATAACCCGTACAGGATATGAGGGTTATTTATATAAGGTAAGGTATGAGCATAATATAAATAAAACAACACAACTATTACATTTCTATAATCTCTCTTATCACAGCTCCTGCTAATACAAGCCCTGCAACACTTGGCACAAAACTTACACTTCCGGGTATGTGCTTTCTTATCTTCACAGTTTCTTTATCATTATTTTCATCGCTTTTTTCAAAGCCACATTTAAGAGGTTCTTCATCGCTAAAAACTACTGCAAGCTCTGTAACTCCGCGTTTTTTCAGCTCTCTGCGAAGTACCCTTGCCAGTGGGTCATTAGTTGTTTTATATAAATCTATAACGCGAAAGCGTGTTGGGTCAAGCTTATTTGCACAGCCCATTGCACATATTATTTTTGTATTGCTCGCTTTCGCTCTTACAATAAGCTCAATTTTGGCACTCATTGTGTCTATTGCATCAATTATATAGTCAAATTTTTTTAAATCTATCTCATCAGCGTTGCTGGGCAGGTAAAACATATCAATGGCATTAACCTTACACTGTGGGTTTATTGCCAAAACACGCTCTTTTGCGGCAGCCACTTTTTTGTTACCTACGCTGTGTTGTGTTGCTATAATTTGCCTATTAATGTTACTTTTTGACACTACATCGTTGTCAATAATAGTTAAGGCACCAACTCCTGCCCGTGCCAGTGCCTCTATGGCATACCCCCCCACACCGCCGGCACCAAAAACCGCAATGTGTGTATTTTTCAGTGCAACTTGACCTTTATCCCCCCACAGCATAACACTGCGCTCAAATTCTTCTCTCATAAAAATCTCCATTCTGTGCTTAGCACAAGTAGTTTTATTAATATTAAAACAGAATGGAGATTTTTTGGCATGTGCCGTTTTTGACGGCACGCCTTTTAATAATTGTTAGCGTGATTTTTCACGCTAATCTCCATTCTGTGCTTAGCACAAATAATTTTATTAATATTGAAACAGAATGGAGATTTTTTGGCATGTGCCGTTTTTGACGGTACGCCTTTTAATAATTGTTAGCGTGATTTTTCACGCTAACCTCCATTACAAATAAAATATGTAGAGACGAAACAAGCCGCCTCTACACTTTTAAAATTACAATTTTACATTAAATAGTACCTGTACCATTTAGCTCTGCTTAGCTTTTTTTAATAAACTCATGTTTGCACTTTGAACAGGTTATACATATTTTACCGCGCCCTCTCGGCACACGTAATTGCTGTTTACATTTTGGGCATTTAAAAACTTTATGGGTTTTATTATAAGAAAATTTCTTAATTAACTTTTGAATTATACGCGTAAATTCATTTTTTGCACCGTAGTAAACATAGTTTTCCTGCGCTCGCCTTTGTAAGTTTTTGCTTAACATGCGAAAATACCCGTAAATTAGTATAAGCACACCAACAAGGGAGCATAAATTTATCTCTGATAAAATATTTGCTGTAAGTGAACCAATCAAAAGGCAAACAGCTGACACAACAAGTAAAAACCTACCGTAGCTATCCATACCGTATCTGCCATACATAAACCTTGCAAGCTTGTTTCTCAAATTACCGCACTCCCCTCTTGTATTAATTTTAATGCTAAATATTAATATACTAACTACAGTAGTAAAAACTATTTTTTAGCAACTACTGAAAATTTGCTTTAATATTGACAAAATACTGCCACAAACAATTTTATTGTGTTTATTATAACCCCATAATTTAAAACAAGCAATAGACTACAAAGTTTGTTTACATTTAGTTTTCAATTTAATAATAAGATGTAAAAAAAACACAGTTATGATTGGTATTATTTTGCATTTTAAGCATGTTTTAACAATTTAATTAACTTTTAAATAAGCTTATGATTATTCATTATTAAGCGGCAATAAAGCAAACTAAAAAAAGCGGAATGATTTATCATAAAAATGATATACCATTCCGCATTTTTTAATTGTGTTATAAAGTGCTACCACTTTAATACATAAAATTCACAGCACTCTTAAACTGCTCTTGTTACTTTACCTGAACGCAAGCAACGGGTGCAGGCGTGAATATAACGCGAAGAACCGTTCACAACCGCTTTAACTCTTTTTACATTGGGTTTCCATGTACGGTTTGTGCGCCTGTGTGAGTGAGAAATTTTAATACCAAAAGTTACACCTTTGCCACAGCAATCACATTTTGCCATTTTCTGCACCTCCTCTACATTTATCAATAACTATTTTGTTTGCTAGAACATCATACCAAATTTAAAACAAAAATGCAAGTGTTTTTTTTGTTTTTCTGCTTTTTATTTATTAATTTTATTTTTAGGGTAGATTTTTCATTATAAAATATGGTATAATTTGCTGTGTAATTAATGTTTTCATCATTTTTTTACTAATTTTAATATAATGCTTGACATTTTCGTAAAATAAATATATAATAGTTTAGCAACCTTTATAGGGGTGGAATTGTGCTTTTAGATTTATGCAACTTTTTTTCTCAGCGTTCAAAAGATATTGAAACGAAAGTTATGATTGACTTCTCGCAAGAAGACTTTAATGGTTATGCTGTTAAATCTCCGCTTGAATGTTATGTAAAACTTGAAAATTCTAATAATAATGCAAAACTTGATATTTCATTTATTGCAACTGTTTTATCTTGTTGTGCACGTTGTCTTGATGACATTGAAGAAAACTTTGCTGTTGAGCGCACATTTCTTATCAAATACAACGAATGGACTTTTGATGACCCAAATGGTAATAACCTACCGTTTAACGAAAACGGCAAGCTTGATTTAAAAGAGCTTGTATATTGTGAAATTATGCTTTGTGTTCCGAGTGTTATGCTTTGTAAGCTAGATTGCAAGGGGCTATGCCCTGTTTGTGGTAAGCACAAAGAAAAAGAGTGTAACTGCACTATTGAAACTGAAGTTGACGAAAGATTATTACCGCTTAAAAAACTGCTTACGAATGAATCCACATAGAGGAGGTGCTTTAAAGTGGCAGTACCTAAGAGAAAAGTTTCCAAGGCCCGTCGCGACAAACGTCGCTCTAATGTGTGGAAGCTTACAGCACCCACATTGACAAAGTGTACGCAATGTGGCGAATATGCTCGTCCGCATCAAGCTTGCGGAAACTGTGGCTACTACAAAGGTAAATTAGTAGTTATGAAAAAAGAGGCGTAAGCCTTTATTTAAAGGAAAGGTCTTAAAGCCTTTCCTTTTTTCTTTTATTTAATACTAATCCCAAATAAAAATATAGCCAAACTCTTGGTTCTTTTTGCCCTGTGCTACGTTGTCTACAATCGGAATACATACAGTATTCCTCAATCCTCCGCCTTGCACAGAACAAAAATAACTTTCGATTTTGTCTATATTTTCACTCAGGATTAGTACAAGGAGAATGTATGGCTGTTACAATTAAAAACACAGAAAAAAATACAGTGGCGCACCGTCTTAATTTAAGTGGCTGTACACTAATTAGCATAAATGGCAATGAAATTAACGACATGTTTGATTATGAATTCCACACAAAAAACAAAACGCTTGACCTTGTTTTTGTTAAAGATGGCATTCAAACTGAAACCAGCATAAAAAAAGATGAATACCAGCCCTTTGGCTGTGAATTTGAGACATATCTTATAGACAAAAAACACACATGCAAAAACAAGTGCGTTTTTTGTTTTGTTGACCAAATCCCAAAAGGTCTCCGCAGTGACCTGTATTTTAAAGATGATGATGAGCGATTATCTTTCCTTTTTGGCAACTACATTACTTTAACAAACCTTACCCAAAAAGAAATTAAGCGTATTATCAACATGAACATTTCCCCTGTCAACATCTCTGTGCACACGGTAGATGCAAAATTGCGTGTGGAAATGATGAAAAACCCACACGCCGGTGAGGTTCTCTCTTTTATAGATGAGCTGAATTCAGCAGGTATAAAAATGAACTTTCAACTCGTTTTGTGCCCTGACATTAATGACGGCGAAAAGCTTATTGAAAGCCTTGAAAAACTTGGCTCTTATTACCCTAATGTGCAAAGCATAGCGGCAGTGCCCGTGGGGCTTACAAAATATAGGCAAAACCTTGCGCCTCTTACTGCTTACAGTGAGAAATCAGCAAAAAAACAGCTTGAAATTATGCTAAAATATGGTGAATTTTTCATGCAAAAATTTGGCACTCGCTTAATTTACCCGTCAGATGAATGGTTTATACTTTCCAAAACGCCACTGCCCAATATTGAGTTTTATGAAGATTTTCCGCAAATAGAAAATGGTGTGGGCATGTGGCGCATGTTTTGTGATGAATTTATTGAGGAGATGGAATTCCAAAGCGCTCCACTACTCCCACAGAATTTCGACCTTGTTACAGGCGAGATTACAAGTGAGCTTAGTGCGGAATTGTGCACGATTTTACACAAAAAATTCCCAAATGTTACGGTAAAAGTGCACACTGTCAAAAACAACTTTTTCGGCGGTAATGTAAATGTAACAGGGCTTTTAACAAGCGCGGATATTATTGCACAGCTTAAAACCGAGCTTTCTAGCAAAACGCTATTATTACCCGAAAACATCTTGCGCGATGACAGCGACTTACTGCTTGACAACGTGAGTGTTGATGAAATAGCGAGAGAATTAAACGTTAACATAATAATTTTACCACAAAATGGTGCAGAGGCACTTTGTGTTATGCTTGGTAATAAGTTATAAATAGAAACTAGTGGTTAAGGTTCGACTTAATGCCTACTAAGCAAATTTATAAATGGAGTTTTCAATGAAAAAACTAATTATATTATCATGTTGCTCACTGCTTACACTAACCTTAATCGGTTGTGTGCAAACTGCTAACGCAGATGGCAGTGTAGCGATAATAGGTGGAGCAGACGGGCCAACATCTATTTTTGTTACTTCTAATTTTCCACTTATACCTATTTTATTAAGCGCTTTTATTGTTTTAACAGTAATTGTTGCTGTGCTTTATTTTAAAATGCGCAAATGAAATATGAAAATTTACACTTAATCAAAATATTTATATGTTATTTTCAAAATTTTAAACAAGCAAATTTCAATTGATATTCTATTCTACAAGAACAAACGTAACATCCCTTGTTGAAATTAAAATATTAGTTTCGACAATACCATAGTGTAAAATAATTACTATAATTTACTTGACAAGCAGTATTATAGGCACTATATAGTAGAAATTTATTTTTCTTTTGCAAAATTTCCAATTATCTGTTAAAATATAATAGTACATGTATTTCACTTTTTAGCGCCGAGTAAAAACGGCAGAACGGAGACAAAAATGGCAAAACCCATAGTTGCCGTGGTTGGCAGACCTAATGTGGGCAAATCTACTTTTTTTAATAAACTTATAGGCAAGCGCCTTGCAATAGTTGAGGACACCCCCGGTGTAACAAGAGACAGGCTTTACGGAGACTGTGAGTGGCAAAACAATGAGTTTTTACTAGTTGATACAGGCGGTATAGAGCCACATATAAATGACGGTATTTTGTCACATATGAGAAAACAAGCACAAATTGCAATAGACACGGCAGACGTTATTGTTTTTATTACAGACATACACAGCGGTGTTACAGCCAGTGACAGCGACATTGCCGTTATGCTTTTAAAATGTGGTAAGCCTATTGTACTTGTTGTAAACAAGGTGGACAACATAGGCAATGCTCCATCAGAGCTTTACGAGTTTTACTCTCTTGGGCTTGGAGACCCCTTCCCTGTTTCCTCCGTACACGGGCACGGTACAGGTGATGTACTTGAAGAAATTTGTGCAAATATTAATTTTGAAAAGCAAGAGGCAGACGAAAACGACAGAATAGGCGTTGCCGTTATAGGGCGCCCAAATGTTGGCAAGAGTAGCCTCATAAACCATATTTTGAACGAAGACAGGATGATTGTTGCAGACAAAGCCGGCACTACGCGTGATGCTGTTGACAGCCCCGTTGACAATAATTATGGCCGTTTTACTTTCATTGACACAGCCGGTATGAGAAAACGAGGCAAAGTTGATGACGGTGTAGAACGTTACAGTGTTTTGCGCAGCCTCGCCGCGGTTGAACGCGCACGAGTTTGTGTTATAATGATAGATGCAACAGAGGGCTTTACGGAGCAAGACTCAAAAGTTGCAGGCTTTGCACACGAGCAAGGCAAGGCTTGCATTATAGCCGTAAACAAGTGGGATGCCATTGAAAAAGACGATAAGACTATGGATAAAATGCGCAAATTGCTTGAAAAAGATTTTAGTTTCATGTCTTATGCACCTATAATTTTTATTTCTGCAAAAACAGGGCAACGTGTTGACAAATTATTTGAGCTTATAAAATCAGTTGACGACCAAAATGCAATGCGCATAACAACAGGTATGTTAAATGACGTACTTGCAAGGGCAACGGCACGTGTGCAGCCGCCTAGTGATAAGGGCAAGAGGCTAAAAATTTACTACATGACGCAAATTTCAACAAGACCGCCCACTTTTGTGTGTTTTTGCAACTCAAAACAGCTTTTCCACTTCTCGTATTGCAGATATTTAGAAAACCAAATACGTGATACATTTGGGCTTAATGGCACACCAATACGCATGATTTTGCGTGAGCGCGGAGAAAAAGTTTAGTTCAAAAACTTAGTATGTGTTAACACAAGTATTTTGTCCGTATTTTTTTGAGATTTTCGCTTTACGGCAGTGTCAAATTTCACATTTCAGCAATGAGTGTTTCATTTTCCACCTTATATTGCAACAAGTCGCTCAAAATTCGCTCGTTTCTACTCATGTCAATGCTATCTAAAAAAAACTAACAGCGTTATTTTATTATTAGGAGATGATATTATTTTCAATCTAAATGAATTTTTAATATACGGTTCAATAAGTGCTGTAATTTCTTATTTACTCGGTTCCATAAGCTTTTCAATTGTACTTACAAAATTGCTTTATAAAAAAGATATCAGAGACTTTGGTTCAGGAAACGCGGGTATGACAAATGTTTTGCGCACTTTTGGAAAAAAAGCCGCCGCTTTAACTATGACGGGTGACGTTGTTAAAGGTATTGTTGCTGTTTTAATCAGCAAAGCTTTGTTTGACATTTTTACGCAAACCGACAATTATTACGGTGCTTACATCTCAGCTATATGCGCTGTTTTAGGGCATGTATACCCTGTTTATTTTGGGTTCAAAGGTGGTAAGGCTGTAAGTGTTTCTATCGGCGTAATAGCTGCAATTAACCCAATGCTTGTAATACCGCTATTACTTGTTTTTGCGGTGTCATTCCTTGCAACAAAAATGGTGTCTGTGGGCAGTGTATGTTGTGCTATTGCTTACCCTATTTTCACTTATGTATATTATATTGTTTTGGGCGAATTCCCAATTTTCCCACTTGTTGCAGCAACATTTCTTGGGCTTGGTGTTGTGTTTTTGCACAGAAAAAATATATCTCGCATTTTAAGTGGCACAGAATATAAATTTATGCAAAAAGGCAAAGACAATGAAAGCAGCAAGTAATAACATTGCATTTTAAGTAGTTAATTACTTAATATAATAAAATTAAATAGCTTGTCGCAAGCTTATAAATGCGGCAGAACGGAGTGAATATTTATGAAAAACTTACCTTATCTTGATGAATTTAAAAAAGAAGCTGCTAATGCTATGTTTACAAAGCAGCAAGCAATTTCTGCTACATTGCAACTTTTGCAAGCAGAGGGCGCTAAAGCTGAAAACAGCGAAAAAGAAACAGCTATGTTTAATGCAGCATTAAAAAAAGCAGAGTTTAAATATATTGACAACACAACAACAAAAACAGACGCTATGCTCGACTCTCTAGGTGTTGCAAGGTTTACAACAGAGGAAATTACAAGCGCAATTGACTCGCTTTTATTTGATGTTGAGTAAATTGTAAAGTTTAATTTGGGTGCGAGCACACTCTAATACCGATTTTGTGGCATTTTTAGTTTTAGCAAAATTATTTTATTTTGCATCTGCTTTAAAATACCATAAAATCGGGTTTTTATTATGTAAAGAGAGGGACAAAAATGCCACCTATTACCGTAATGTTAAAGCCTGCAAGCGGCATGTGTAACATGCGCTGTAAATACTGCTTTTATGCAGACGAGGCCGCCAACAGGTCTACTGAAAACTACGGCTTTATGAAAGAAGAAACGCTTTACAATGTGTTAAAAAATGTACTAAAATATGCAACAGGTGTGTGCACAATAGCCTTTCAGGGCGGTGAGCCAACACTTGCAGGGCTTGATTTTTTCAAAACAGCCGTTAAGTACCAAAAAGAGCTGAATGTAAACAATTGCGAAATTAACAATGCTCTGCAAACAAATGCGTATGACTTAAACGAGGAATGGGCAAAGTTTTTTGCAGAAAACAACTTTCTTGTAGGTGTTTCACTAGACGGACCTGTTGAAATCCACGATAAGTACCGTGTAGATGCTAAAGGCGAGGGCACCTATAAGCGTGTGATGCGTACAATTCAGCTCTTTAAAAACCACAATGTGGAGTTTAATATTTTAACTGTTGTCACAAGTGCAACTTGTAAATCCACACAGAAAATTGACGGTTTTTTCAACAGAAATGGTTTTGAGTACAGGCAGTATATCCCCTGCCTTGACCCACTTGAACAAGTGCGCGGAGGCGGTGAATGGTCTTTAACTCCACAACTTTACTCAAAACATTTAAAAACCTCTTTTCAAAATTACTACAATGATGCACTGCGTGGAAAAAAGCGGTATCACCGCTATTTTGACAACCTACTCATGATAATTAACAACCAGTACCCCGAGGCATGTGGCATGGGCGGTGTTTGTAGCTATCAATATGTAGTTGAGGCGGACGGCAGTGTTTTCCCGTGCGACTTCTATATGCTAGACAAGTGGAAAATAGGTAATTTTGCCGAAAACACAGTAAACGAAGTAATTGAAAACCGCCAAAATTGTGGGTTTGTTGAACATAGTACTAAACCCGATAATGATTGCAAACAATGTAAATGGTTTGGTCTATGTAGGGGCGGTTGCCGAAGGGACAGAGACTATTTTGACAAAGGTATTGGCAAAAACTATTTTTGCTCTGCCTACAAAGAGTTTTTTGACAGTTCTTACCCACAACTTGTAAACCTTTACAAACTAATTATGTCAGGTAAAATTAAGTAATAATATAAAGGCATTGACGATTTTAAACTCGTCAATGCCTTTATTTTGAAAAAATATTAATTTTATTGTATAGAAATTTTATGTTAATTTTGCCGAAATTTCAAAAATAGCTTGAAAATAGGTCAATTATTTGTTATATTATATCTATAGTATTATTTCGTAGCACTTATAATAGTGCATTTTCATCAGTTTAAGGAGGGAACATATAAGAGCTATTCGCAAACAAATGCTTTGTAAAAATGAGAGCAAAATTTTTTCGAGATGAAACAAAAGCACAGGCAATGCTGTTTGTGTAATAAGCATTTTTGTAACATATGACGAAAATTTTGTAAACACTTTTTGTAAAGGCAACTTTTAGAACAGCTCCTTAATGGTACGGCGACAAAGCCGCTTTACAAGAAAATATATTTTTACATAATAAATTTTCTAACCCCTCCTTCACACAGCACAAATGGAGATTTGACTATGGACAATAACGCAGTAAAATGGGCTGAACTGTTCCAAGCACTCGGTTCAAGGCAAAGATTATCAGTTTATTTAACATTGCTCGAATATTCACCAAATGGGCTTAACTTGAAAACATTACAAGAAAAGCTCGACATGAAACCCTCAACATTAGCACATCACATAAAATTTTTAACAGATGCACAATTTATACAGCAAAAGCGAAAGTCAAAAGAGATTTATAACTATGCCAATGATTCGACTTTACGAGACTTGTGCACAAACGTGATAGATACTTGCTGTACAAAACAATAATTTAAATTATTTTTAATTTATATATTTTTATATTTTTTAGGCAGTACTAATTGGAATTGCCCTTAAATTAAAATTTTGCAAAAACCATAGCAAATTTTGCTAAATTATACAAAAATGCTCATTAATACTATATATATTAATGAGCATTTTTGTGATATATAACAGAATTTTATCTCCGCTTTTTGTAAAGGAAAATTTGAGGTAGCTTTTTAATAATTAGTTACTGCCTTTGTACATATTTTATTATTATTTTTGCCTACACAAATATATTTTTATTGTAAACGTATTTATTTATAACTTAAAATTATTATAAACTAACTTATTAAAATTTTTCCTCTGATATAACCAAATCTCCCGATTCATCAAAATGTATCGGTACAGCTTCATTTTTTGTGTATCTTAACAGCTCATGCACACGCTTTGTCTCGTCTTTAATATACAAAATATAAGCCTCGCCCTCTCTTTGAGCTCTCCCTGTTCTGCCAATTCTGTGCGTGTAGTTTTCGTTTGAGCCGGGCACGTCATAGTTGAAAACAGCGTCGACGTCCTCAACATCAATGCCCCTTGCTGCAACGTCTGTGGCGCAAAGTACCGCTATTTCACCCGATTTAAAATCAGTCATTATCTTGTTTCTGTCATTTTGGGACAAATCTCCGTGCAGACAATCTACTGAAAAATTAAGCTCTGCCAACTGGTTTGCCACCATTGCGGTTGTATACTTTGTGTTGCAAAAAACCATTACCCTGTTGTAGTTTTTATATAATATTATCGACGTTAAATCAGCAAGTTTGTTCCTGCCTGTTGTTAGTATAGTGTACTGTGAAATTTTCGGCATATTCTTTTCAATAGGGTTAACTGTTATTTCTGCGGCATCGCGCTGGTATAGCCAGCTTATGTCCATTACTTCCCTGCTTATTGTGGCACTGAACATTGCAAGCATTTTTTTCGATTTAACTGTGTCAAGTATTTTGCGCACATCTTTATAAAAGCCCATGTTGAGCATCTCATCTGCCTCGTCAAGCACAACAGTCTCAACTTTACTAACGTTTACTGTCTTACGGTTTATGTGGTCTTGCAGGCGCCCCGGTGTTGCAACTACTACATGTGCACCTTTTTTAAGGCGATCTATTTGCTTTTGCATGTTAGAGCCACCGTAAAGTGTTACAATTTTTAGCCCTGTATAAAAATGTGAAAGGTTTTTCAAATCTTGTGCTATTTGCTGTGCAAGCTCCCTTGTGGGTGCAAGTATTATAGATTGTGGATAAACCTTTTCAACATCTGTGTTTAATATAATTGGTATTCCAAACGCACACGTCTTGCCTGTGCCCGTGGGTGCTTTTGCAATTATTTCTTGCCCTTGCAGCATTATTGGTATTGCCTCGCACTGAATTTGTGTCATGGTGGTAAAACCCATGCGCTCTATTGCCTTTTCAAGCGGCTGTGGTAGGTTTAGTTCGCTGAAGTTCATATTTTTTCTCTTTTCTATTGTCTTAACATGTTATAAAAATTTAAAACTATATTAGAAGTATTCTGTTCCCACTTAAGTGTAGCACAATTTGCATATTCTTGTCAAAATTAAACAATGTCTATAAATACAAAAATGCCGTTATGGTTACATGCAGCTGTGCATGTTCCATACGGCATTTATTAAAAGTTTGTAACACATATATTTATTTATTTTGCTTCTGTGTTATTTACGCCGAACATGTTAAAACGGAAAAGTTTGCTTTGATCTTCTACATTTTCACATTCTAGCTTTGCATTTGCAATGCTACCGCCCTCAACAAGCTTTGTAAAACCTATTAGTTGGCAAAGTTTGCTTTTTAGGTTCAAACGGTCGCCCTCAGGTGTTACCATATATACATCGCCTGTGCAACTTGCAAGAACATCGTTAAATTCTTTGAAATCAATGTTGTTTAAATCTACTGATGACATAATCTTTACTCCTTTATTGTATAAAAATTTTACGTATTACAGTTTACTCAACTTCTTTTTCTACTGTAACTATATTATAGCATGAATTTAGGCAATGTCAACAGTTATGTTGAAAAATTTTTGTAAGATGTCACAAATTCATAAAGTTTGTCGATTTTATGTTCAAAATGCAAAAAACTTTTTTAAACAGTAGCGAATTTTTCAGCTAATTTTTCTTAATAAAGATGAATTTCAAGAATGCTTTTATTCATTTTTAATGCTTACAAAGCATTGTAGCACAATACTTTGTAATTTTTTTTAAAATGTTTTACAGCATATTCATAATAAGTTAAAACTAACACTTGCAAATATTGCAACTTTTATTTATAATATAAAGAGCAGAAAGTTATTAATTTATCAATGTAAGGAGTATCACTATGACTTATTCACATGAAGTAGAGCATATGTGTCCGCTTACTAAGGGTATCGACCATGGCCCTGCGCCCATTCCTGTTGAGGGTAATTGGGTAAAAGCGTACGAGATTAAAGATGTTAGCGGACTCACACACGGTGTTGGTTGGTGTGCACCGCAACAAGGCACATGTAAGCTTACACTAAACGTTAAAAACGGCATTATCCAAGAGGCTCTTGTAGAGACTGTTGGTTGCTCGGGTATGACACACTCTGCCGCTATGGCAGGCGAGATTTTGCCCGGCAAAACAATTTTAGAGGCACTTAACACAGACCTTGTTTGTGATGCCATCAACGTTGCAATGCGCGAGTTATTCTTGCAAATTGTTTACGGACGTAGCCAAACAGCTTTTTCAGAAGGTGGACTACCTGTTGGTGCAGGTCTTGAAGATTTAGGTAAAGGTCTTCGCAGCATGACAGGCACAATCTTCTCAACAACAGCTAAAGGCGTACGTTACTTAGAGCTTACAGAGGGCTACATAACACGCATGGCTTTAGATGCAAACAGCGAAGTTATCGGCTACGAGTTTGTTCGCCTTGGCAAAATGATGGAAGATATCCGCCGTGGCAAAGAGCCAAATGCGGCATATGAGGCAAACATGGGCACTTATGGGCGTTTTAAAGCCGAAGATGGCGCGGTCAAATACATTGACCCGCGTGAAGAGTAAGGAAGGTGAGGAATTAATATGGCAACATTTGAGAGTATGGACCGCCGTATGCCTAAAATTGAGGCATGTCTTGCGAAAAACGGTTTAAAATCGCTTGATGATTGTAACGAGATGTTACTTGCAAAAGGCATTGATTGTAGCGCAATAGTTAAAGGTGTTCAAAATATTTGTTTCGACAATGCAGTTTGGGCATACACACTTGGTACTGCAATTGCAGTTAACAGAGGCTTAAAATCAGCAGCTGAGTGCGCTGCAGCTATTGGCGAGGGTCTTGAGGCATTTACAATTCCCGGCTCTGTTGCAGAGCAACGCAGTGTAGGTATCGGACACGGTAACCTTGGCGCAATGCTACTTAGTGAAGAGTGCACTTGTTTCGCATTCCTAGCAGGTCACGAGAGCTTTGCAGCGGCTGAGGGTGCAATCGGTATTGCACAAACAGCAAACAAAGCACGTAAAACTCCTCTACGCATAATTCTTAACGGTCTTGGTAAAGACGCGGCTTATATCATTAGCCGTATAAATGGTTTTACATATGTTAAAACTGATTATGACTTCAAAAAAGGCGAGCTTATTGAAGTTGAGCGCAAAGCTTTCTCAGAGGGCGCACGTGCGGCAGTTAACTGCTACGGTGCAAACGACGTTTTAGAAGGCGTTGCTATCATGAAAAAAGAAGATGTTCAATGCTCTATCACAGGTAACAGCACGAACCCAACAAGGTTCCAACATCTTGTAGCAGGTACTTACAAAAAATGGTCAATTGAGAACAACAAAAAATACTTCTCAGTTGCATCAGGTGGTGGTACAGGCCGTACACTTCACCCAGATAACATGGGTGCCGGCCCTGCAAGCTATGGTCTCACAGACAGCATGGGACGTATGCACGGCGATGCACAATTTGCAGGCTCTTCAAGCGTTCCCGCACACGTTGAGATGATGGGTCTTATCGGTATGGGTAACAACCCAATGGTTGGTGCTACAGTTGCTTGTGCAGTTGCTGCAAGCCAAATATAAGCGTTTTACACAAAAGCGTTTAAAATTTAAAACATAAGTTATGGCTGTGTTAGGTCGCATTTTTAAGTACACTGAATTTTTTCGGTAACCGTTTAGTTTACGGTATTAAATAATGCGGTTTGCACAGCCTTTTTATTTGTGTTGCATAATTTATATAAAAAAACAAAGGTTAATAAATGAAAAAAATAAATATATATACAGACGGCGCGTGTAGTGGCAACCCCGGCCCGGGTGGCTACGGTGCAATTATTGAGTACAAAGGCATAGAAAAGGAACTTAGCGGTGGTGCAAAAGACACAACAAATAACCGAATGGAGCTTATGGCTTTTATTTGTGCATTGCGCGCTTTAAAAGAGCCCTGCGAAATTACGCTTTGCAGTGACTCTAAATATGTAATTGACGGACTTTCAAAAGGCTGGGCGCTTGGTTGGCGCGCTAAAGGCTGGGTTAAAAGCGACAAAAAACCTGCGCTAAACAGCGATTTATGGGCTGAGTTGCTAGATTTAGTACACCCACATAAAATAGAGTATGTGTGGATTAAAGGGCATGCAGGGCACGCGCAAAACGAGCGCTGCGACAAACTGGCAGTAGATGCCGCACAGCAGTTTAAATAAAAAGATGTTACAACTACATTTTAAAAATATAAAATTATATAGTTTCATGAGCTAATAAAAAGCATACATAATATAATAAAATATGTAACAGAAAACGGAGTAAAATATGCCAGAACATAGCTTAAAGGCGACGTTTGACACGAAGTCGCTTTTAAAATATGCATTCCCCACAATTTTAATGATGATTTTCATGTCAACATACACAATTGTTGACGGAGTTTTTGTGTCTAATTTTGTAAATGAAAACGCACTTGCCTCAATTAACATAGTATATCCTATTATAAGCTTTGTTGTAGCGTTAGGTCTAATGTTTTCCACGGGTTCTAATGCAATTATAGCAAAATATATGGGTGAGCACAAAGATTACCTTGCTAACAGGTTTTTCACACTTGTTTATATTGTAGGTGCATTTTTAAGTGTTGTGTTAAT
Source organism: uncultured Bacteroides sp. (assembly GCA_964371675.1). Taxonomy (GTDB): domain Bacteria; phylum Bacillota; class Clostridia; order Oscillospirales; family Ruminococcaceae; genus Ruthenibacterium. The sequence continues at coordinate 39,370 of CAYJNL010000009.1, forward strand.
GGGGCTTATTTTAGTGTTTAATGAGCCTCTTTTAGTATTCTTAAATGCAACGGGTGAATTATATACTTACTCTAAAGATTACCTTATTATAACTGCATGCTTTGCTCCGATGATTTTTTTGCAAGTATACTCACAAAGCTTTTTTGTCACTGCCGGCAAACCTGCACTTGGTTTCTTAATATGTTTTATAGGCGGCTTATCCAATATAGTGCTTGACTATGTTTTTATTGCACTTTTAGGTTTTGGTATACAGGGTGCCGCACTGGCAACAGGCATAGGCAATGCAATACCCGGCATTTTCGGTGTTGTGTATTTTGCTGTAAAGAGAAAAAGCCCACTGCGCTTTGTAAAACCTATTTGGCAAACAAAAACATTATTAATGTCGCTTTTAAACGGTATGAGCGAATTTGTAAACAATGCTTCAATCTCTATTACTACGCTTCTTTTCAATATTATTTTAATGCAAATGATTGGCGAAACAGGCGTTGCCGCTATATCGGTTATTCTTTATGTTCAAATGATGCAAGTTGCAATTTATATGGGTTATTCTTTTGGTGTTGCACCTGTTATTAGTTTTAAGTATGGTGAGCAGAACCACCCACAGTTAAAACAAATTATGAAAACAAGTGTTGTATTTATATCAGTTTGTTCTGTTGCAACGGTTATTTTGTCTTTTATTTTTGCTGAGTTAGCTGTTGGCATTTTCATACCAATGTCAAGCGAAACTTTTAGCATTGCAGTGTCGGGCTTTCGCATCTTCTCGCTAAGCTATTTTTTCATGGGCTTTAATATTTTTGTTTCGTCAATGTTTACTGCGTTTTCAAACGGCAAAATTTCAGCGTTCTTATCAATTAACCGCTCACTTATAATTATAGTTATCTCGCTTTTAACGCTCCCCTATTTTCTAGGTATTACAGGTGTTTGGCTTGCTGTACCTATTGCAGAATTTGTTTCAATAATCTTAGGCACTGTTCAGTATTTTAAATATAAGAACACTTATAAATATTAGTTAATTGCGCAAATTTTGTTGCAATTTACACCGTAGATTTTAGTTTTTACATTAATTTTCGCAAAAACCTTAATTTCCCAATACAAATAGTACAAAACCCTTGACATATTTCTAAAAATATGTTACCATGGTTTTACCTCTTTTGCAGGTCTATTTTTTTGTGCGCATTTTTGTACGTTGTGTGCACAGCCTGCTCTGTGAGGGAGGCTGATAAAAAGCTGTTGTTTACAAAGCTAACAGCTTGTAACCACTTAATTTGGAGGTGCCGAATATGAGAGTAAAAATAACACTTGCATGCACAGAGTGCAAAAGACGCAATTACAACACAATGAAAAACAAGAAAAACAGCCCTGACAGGCTTGAAATGAAAAAGTATTGCCGTTTTTGCCAAAAGCATGTTCCCCATCGCGAGACTAAATAGGAAGGGCTGAGTTTTTATGGCAGACAATACCGAAAAGAAACCGGGCTTTTTCAAAAGAGTTACAGGTTTTTTTAAGAGAGTTGGCAAGTTCTTCAAAGATACTTTTGGAGAAATGAAAAAAGTTGCTTGGCCGACAAAAAAACAAATTATTCAAAACACTATCATTGTTCTTGTTGTTGTTTTGGCAGCATCAATTATAATTTTCGGGCTTGATACTTTGTTTGGTTCTATTTTACGCTGGGTAATTAATGCTTTTTAAATCTTGACAAGAAAGCGAGGGCCGGCTTATGGCAGATGAACACGACAGCGTTGCCAGATGGTATGTAGTTCATACTTACTCCGGCTACGAAAACAAGGTTGCGAACGACCTTGAAAAAATGGTGGAAAACCGCCGTTTAAAAGACTTTATTTGCGATGTTAAAATCCCTACGGAAACAGTGTCGGAAGTAAAGGATGGAAAAGAGCGCGAAGTTGAACGCAAACTTTTCCCCGGATACGTTCTTGTAAAAATGGTCATGACGGACGACAGCTGGTATATTGTGCGCAACACGCGTGGTGTAACAGGTTTTGTCGGCTCTACATCAAAGCCTATTCCCCTGTCTGAGGCAGAGGTTGCAAACCTTGGTGTTGAAATAAAAACCGTTGAGCTTGACTACGCAAAAGGCGATAACGTACAAATTACAGACGGTCCTATGGAAGGTTTTATCGGCGTTGTTCAGTCGATAAACGAAGAGGCTAAAACTGTTGAAGTGCTTGTTAGCATGTTTGGCGGACACGAAACGCCAACAGAGCTTAACATGTCACAAGTTAAGCCTATTTAAGTTATTCATCCGGTCAATACCGCTAATGCGGCTTTGATAGAGTGTACATTTTGTATACTCGTGGGAGAGTTTGGCACACTGCCACACTCGCAATTAACCACAATTTTTTGGAGGTGCACAATTCATGGCTCAAAAGGTAACGGGGTATATTAAGCTCCAAATTCCTGCCGGCAAAGCTACACCGGCACCACCTGTTGGTCCTGCGCTAGGTCAACACGGTGTTAACATTGTTTCTTTTACTAAAGAATTCAATGAGCGTACACAAAAGGACATCGGTTATCTTATTCCCGTAGTTATTACGGTTTATGCAGACCGTTCGTTCAGCTTTATCACAAAAACCCCTCCCGCTGCTACGCTTATTAAAAAAGCGCTAAACATCGAGAGCGGTTCAGGCGTACCTAACAAAACAAAAGTTGCCTCAATTACCCGTGCGCAACTTGAGGATATCGCCAAAACAAAAATGCCAGATTTAAACGCTGCTGACCTTGACAGTGCTGTTAGCATGATAGCAGGCACATGCCGTAGCATGGGCGTTACAGTTGATGGCTGATTTTTCTTAAAAACACCCGCCATTAGTGGGAGGAAATTTCCGATTTTACCACAGGAGGATATTAATGAAACAGGGTAAAAATTATGTCGACAGCAAAAAGCTTGTTGACCGTACAAAACTATACGACAGTGCAGAGGCTTTAGAGCTTTGCTGCAAAACGGCTAAAGCAAAATTTGACGAGACGGTTGAGCTTCACGTTCGTCTCGGCGTGGATAGCCGCCATGCTGACCAACAAGTTCGCGGTGCGGTAGTATTGCCACACGGAACAGGTAAAGACGTGAGAGTTATTGCCATTGCCAAAGGCGATGCTGCAAAAGCTGCTGAAGAAGCAGGCGCAATGATGGTTGGCGACGCTGACTTGGTTGCAAAAATTCAAAACGAAGGTTTTATCGACTTTGATGTTCTTGTTACAACACCTGACATGATGGGTCTTGTAGGACGTCTTGGTAAAGTGCTTGGCCCACGTGGCCTTATGCCTAACCCAAAAGCCGGTACAGTTACTCCTGATGTTGGACGTGCTGTTACAGAGGCTAAAGCAGGTAAAATTGAGTATCGCTTAGACAAAGCAAACATCATTCATGTTCCCGTTGGCAAAGTGTCTTTTGGTGCACAAAAGCTTGACGAAAACGTAACTGTTGTTATGGAAGCTATTGTTAAAGCAAAACCGAGTGCTGCAAAAGGCCAGTACATCAAGAGTGTAACTGTTGCCTCAACAATGGGCCCCGGCGTTAAGCTAAACAGCGGTAAATTTGGCGTTTAATTAAACACATAATTTACAAAGCATAAAGCTTGACAAAAAAAGTATTATATGATATTATAATATAGCTGTTTTAAAGACAGTAGGAGCAAACGCATAAAGGGGCTCTGCCCTATCCTACCGAGAAACGCGCTTAATACATTGTATCTTGTTGATATTATGATTTTTGTGCCTCTTTCTCAATTTGGGAAAGAGGTTTTTTATGTGCTTTTCGATAAAATGTTTATGAAACGAGGTGAAAATATTGCCAAGTGAGAAAGTTTTAAGCGAGAAACAGGCATACGTTGCAGGTTTGCGTGAAAAAATTAGCGGTTCTGTTGCAGGTGTTCTTGTTGACTATAAAGGTATTACAGTTGATAAAGATACAAAACTACGTGCAGAATTGCGTGAGGCAGGCGTTGAGTATACTGTTATAAAAAACACAATGCTACGTTTTGCTGTTGATGGTACTGATTTTGACAGTTTGAAAGAGCAAACAAAAGGCTCTTCTGCTATTGCTATTTCTAACGAAGACCCAATTGCAGCTGCCAGAATTTTGAACAAATACGCAAAAGAATCTAAAGGTGCTTTCACAATTAAATCAGGCTATATGGACGGTAAAGTTCTTAGCAGTGAAGAAGTTGTTGCTATTGCAGATTTGCCAAGCCGCGAGGGATTGCTATCTATGCTATTGTCTGCACTTACAGGCAACTTGCGTGGTCTTGCAGTTGGTATTAATGCAGTTGCAGAGAAAAAAGAGGCAGAGGGTGCCGCTTAATTTATTCGCATATTAGATAGCATGGACACGAGTGTCTACCCTATCAAAATAACTAAAATATTATTTATTAACGGAGGATTTTAAAATGGCTGATATTAAAGCTATAATTGAAGAAGTAAAAAGCATGACAGTTCTTGAACTTAAAGATCTTGTTACTGCAATAGAAGAAGAATTTGGTGTAAGCGCAGCAGCTCCAGTAATGGTAGCAGGTGGCGCAGCAGCAGGCGGCGCAGCAGCTGAAGAGAAAACAGAGTTTGACGTTGTTCTTGCTGAAGTTGGCGCAAACAAAATGGCTGTTATTAAAGCAGTTAAAGAAGCAACTGGTCTTGGCCTTAAAGAGGCTAAAGAGCTTGTTGACAATGCACCTAAAACACTTAAAGAAGCTGCAAGCAAAGCTGATGCAGAAGACATCAAAAAGAAAGTTGAAGAAGCAGGCGCTAAAATCGAGCTTAAATAATTCTGCTTTTAACTTACTATTAAGATTTAATGAGGATAACTTGATTATTTCAAGTTATCCTCGTTTTTTATTTTTTAAAATAGTTTATGTGCCAGAATTTTACATACATACTCCGCTCTTATAGCGCTGTGTTTAAATTAGTCTAAAATAGGCAAACATGTATACCATTGTACATGTTTGCCTATTTTAATTTATTAATGGTCCCCCACCCTGCCGTCTGCAACCATTTATAACCTACCCAAACGGTAGGGGGGTGCCCTGCCGGAATTTCACGCTCCCTTCTTCCGCTTGCGGCCTAAACCGGGCGGGAGGTCTGCAATCCCTTCCTTGGACGTACGGGCTCCCATTATAAAATTAGTAGGATTAAACGCGGCTGCAACAAATCGAACAGGGCAGGATAACTAACTACAATTTAAACTGCCTTTTCAATTTACTCTTCGCTTATGTCAAGCTCGTAAAAATCTTTTAACCTGTTTGCAAAAACTTCACTAATTGCGTTAAATTCATCATCATCTTCAACTGTATCGTAGTGCTCAAACTCGCCCTCTTCTCGCACACGCATGATTAACAGGCTTGCATCACTCTCAAGCATTTCCTCGGCATCTTGTAAATCGGGCACAAGCGCTATGTACCTCACATCTCCAAGGTTTGCCTCGTCTACTATCTCAAACAGGCACTCGTTGCCCTCATCATCTTCAAGAGTTATTAAGTCTGCCTCGTACTCTTCAAAACCAAGCTCTAAATTTTCATTTTCATTTATATTCATATTTTAAAACCTACTCTCTAAATCCATATGCTCTTTATATATATTTTATACAAATTTTACATTATAGTCAAGTACCAATAAGGGCTATAAATTAAAAACGGGCTGCGCTTTTTGTGTTTTTCTGCGATAACAAGTTAATAAAATATATTTATCTAATTTTAAACAAAATTTATTGTAAAAATATTTTCTGCTTTTGCTTTTTGTGGTATAATAATATGGTTAGTTATATTTTTATGTTTATACATTAATTTTTACTTTTGACTAATTACTTTTTTTAGTATCACACACTAAATTTATTATACCTATAACAAAGGAACAGTATTTATGCCGCGTAAGTTATTTTTAACAATTATAATATTAGTACTTTTATTGCTACTATGTGCTTGTTCTGCAAAAGAAACAGGTATTTTTGACGAGCGCAATGACTATGAAGGCTCTGCTGAAATTCAGTTCACCGCACCGCAAATAGACGAAAATATTGCAATTGTTGACACTGATTACGGCAAAATATATATAAAACTTTTTTATGACTATGCACCAATGGCTGTTGACAACTTTACACAGCTTGCAAACGCAGGCAGTTTTAATAACTTAACAATTCACAGGGTATCGCAAGATTTTCTTATCCAAACAGGAGATACCACAGGCACAGGAACAGGCGGTACAACGATTTTTAACAATACCCCCTACCCTGTTGAAATAACAGATAAGCTGCACCATTATACGGGCGCTGTTGGCATTGCGCACGAAGAGCACAACACAAACAGCAACCTCAGCCAGTTTTACATTATACAAACAGCACAAAACAGTGTTTCGGGCAATGACGCACACGAACTAGCTGACAGCGGCATGCGCGAAGAAGTTGCAGATGCCTACAAGGAGGTTGGCGGCGCGCCCTACCTTGATAATAATTACACAATATTCGGGCATGTTATTGACGGCATGACAGTAGTTGACGAGATTGCAAAAGCTCGCACAGACGATAGCGAAAAACCAAATGAGGATATTTATATAAAAAGCGTGCAAATAGTCCCGTATTCAGAGGGGATGACAATACCCGTGGAGGTAGAGTAATGAAACAATTTTGGCGTGTAGTACTATCGCGCACATTCATGATAAGCATACTTGTACTGGTACAAATTATATTTATTACCGCAATATTTGTTTTTATTGACAGGGCAAGTACCGCAGTTTACACATTAATAAGCTTTGCAAGCCTTATAATAGCAATAATAACTTTTGACAGAGATAATTTGAGCTCAGGCTACAGGATGATGTGGATTATTATTATAGTTCCATTGCCTATCTCAGGGCTTTTATACTACTTTGTATTCGGCAAAACTGCCATGACACCCAAAAACTCAAAGACACTATCAGATATAGAGCACTGTGCGGCATCAGTTGCAACACACAAATATGCTGTTACAAAAGAGCTTATCACACGTGATGCCACCATTACACGCTGTGTTGAGTATTTGTCTACCTTTGCCGCCGCACCTGTTTACAACAATACTTTAACGGAGTACTACCCCACAGGTAAAGATTTTTTCCCTGCATTTCTTCATGAGATAAAAAAGGCGAAAAAGTTTATTTTTATGGAGTATTTTATAATAGAAGACGACAGCAAAATGTGGCAACAAACACTTGAAATCCTTAAGCAAAAAGTAGCAGAAGGCGTAGATGTGCGCGTTATGTATGATTGTGTTGGCTGTATTTCAAAACTAGCCCCACACTATGATGACTATCTGAACAGCCTCGGAATTAAGTGCTACCCATTTAATGAATTGCGTTTTACTTTTACAATACATGACTACAAGTTTTTCAACAACAGAGACCACCGCAAAATAACTGTAATTGACGGCGAGATTGCTTTTTCAGGTGGTTTAAACTTCGCAGACGAATATATAAACGAAATTGAGCTATTTGGGCATTGGAAAGATAATGCTTTTTGCTTAAAAGGCCCAGGTGTTTATAAGTTTACATCACTTTTCTTAACATTGTGGGACTTTACTTCAAACAGTAAATCTGACTTTAAAGCGTACAAAAGCACCACAGAATATAAATGTGAGGGCTATGTGCAACCTTATGGGGACTCCCCTCTTGACTTTGAAAACGTTGCGGAAAACACATATATCAACATTTTAAACTATGCTAAAGACTACGTTTATATTATGACACCGTACCTCATAATAGACGATGAGATGTTTGGTTGCCTCTCACTAGCGGCAAAAAGCGGCGTAGATGTGCGAATTATTACACCGGGCATACCCGACAAAAGGTACGCTTTTCATGTTACGCAAAGCTATTACCGCAGTTTGTTAAAGGGCGGCGTGCGCATTTTTGAATACACCCCGGGCTTTGTACACGGCAAAATGTTTGTTAGCGATGACCATGTAGCAATAGTGGGTAGCGCAAATATGGATTACAGGAGCCTCTATCTTCATTTTGAGAATTGCTGTGCTTTTTACTACAACGATGTTGTTACCAAAGTTAAAGATGACTTTGTGGACACCTTTAAAAAGTGCCATGAAATTACGCTTGATGAAATTAACAAAACACCATTTTACAAAAGAACACTTAGGGCATTTTTTAGGTTGTTTGGTCCACTTATGTAAAAAATTACAGCAAAACTTCAAGCTCTCTGTTTGTCTTTTTGTACATCTCGTAAGACACCCCAACCATATCAAACATCTTTTTGCTGGCAATTACTGTGTCTGTGTTTGCATATTTGTCATCATAGTAAATAACCTTTGTTATGCCACTTTGAATTATAGCTTTTGCGCACTCGTTACATGGAAAAAGCGTTGTGTAAATTCGCGCACCTTTCAACCTTACCATGCCCGCATAATTTAAAATTGCATTTAACTCAGCGTGGCAAACATACATGTATTTTGTGCTCAATGGGTCGCTACCCTCACGTACCCACGGCATATCATCGTCAAAACATCCCGTTGGCATACCGTTGTACCCCATGGACAATATTTTGTTTTCACTGCTTACAATGCACGCACCCACTTGTGATGAGTTGTCTTTACTGCGCTGTGCCGTCAATAAAGCAACACCCATGAAGTATTCGTCCCAAGAAATGTAATTTTCGCGTTTCATAAATAATCTCCATTCTATATTAATTTTTAATAGCGAGGTAATTTTAAATGACTGCAATTAAATTGAATAAAAAGTTAATAAATTTTGAGCATATAATTTGGGCTGTGTTTTTCATAATTGTTTTTCTTGTAACTTATCACCCTGATTTGCACGAGACAGCAAACCACAGCTATTTATTTTTAGATAGCATTTTCACAGGTAATTTTTTCAATTTTTATACCTATGTAGAGTCTCGCCCACTTGAATTATACTACATAAACAATGCACATTACAACATAATTGTTTATATTTTATTCGGTATTTGGGAATTACCCGTGTATATAGTAACAAAAATTTTCTCACTTAGCATTAACGAAACGTTTTTGTTTTTGTATTGTAAGGTGCTTAGTGTAGCATTTTTTATAGGTTGTGGCTACCTTGTGAGAGAAATATGCGTTCGCTTGAAAATTAATAAAAAAACATCAAACATTGCTGCAATATTCTTTATTTTCAACCCTATTGCTTTCTTTTCTCCCGTTGCTATGGGGCAGTACGACACCTTTTGCCTCTTTTTCTTACTATTAGCACTTAAATATTATATTGACGGCGAAATGACAAAATTCAGCTTTGTAATAGGCATAAGCGGTGTGCTCAAATTTTTCTCATTTTTAATTTTTATACCGTTACTGCTTTTAAAAACAAAGAAATTGCGTGATATTTTAAAACACGCCCTGCTTAGCCTTGCAGTTTATATCCCCACTACCCTCTTATTTCTTGGTAGAACAGGCAATGCCTCTTTCTTTACTTCGATGATGTTTGAGAGACTTTTCAGTGTGTCATTTGACACCGGTTTTGGCAACGTTTCATTTTTCTTGCTTGCATATGCGGTAATTTGTTTTTACTGCTTTTTACAGCATGGCAATGTAGACGGCAAATACCTTACCATGTATATACCCATGGTTATTTTTGCACTGCTGTTTTACTGCATTTACTGGCACCCACAATGGTTAATTTTACTTATGCCATTTATTGTTATAACAACATTTTTACAGAAAAACACTATTGTGTGGCACTATGTTGATTTAATACTTTGCTTTGCATTTTTCATGACGTGTTTTATGCAGTTTCCACAGCAATTTAGTATAAACATGCTATCAGGTGGGCTTATTGGCACCATAACAAACACACCTGTACACGTTGCGCCCGGTTTAACAGAACTTGGTTACTTTTTCAGCTTAATTCCGTTCTTTAAAGAAATCGTTTCGCTCTGTTTTTGCGCCGCACTTTTTGTAAATATTATTTTTAAATTCCCATTAAAAAACGGCACTCTGGCAGACAGTATAAGCAACACTGCCCTGTATGATAAATTTTCATACAAGACAGTGGGTTATATAATTTTTATTATAGCATTTTTCTGTTTTTGGCTTGTGCCAAGTGTTTTTGAGTACCTCAATGCGTTTAACATTGTTTAAATTGATTTTCCGTGCTCTTTCTCATGTTTTTTCACAACACGTCATCAAGGTCATAAACTGTGTTTATCTTGCCCGAGAGCACACTTATAAAGCGCGGTGTTTGTGATAACAGCTTTATAACAGTTGGGCGAGAATCGTCAATTTCACTTGTTTTTAATATTGGTTTCATGCTAAACAAACTACTGTGATATGAAAACTCAAAATCATCATTCATATATTTTTGCGCAAGTTTGCTCATTTGTGGCCATGCACTCTTTGGTTTTGCAGGGCATTCGTTGCAATTGTATAAACTTTCGGGTGTGCACAGCCCATAGCTGTTTTTTTGGCACTCAAAGGTGGGCTGTTCGTCAAAACTTGTTTTGTGCGGCGTGTGGCACACTGCTGTAAGGCTGTGCAAGCCCGTTTTGCCAAACGGCATAAGTGAGAAAAAAGGCCCGTCCATAACAGTTATACCAATATTTTTTAAATTTTCTGACACATTACACAATATAATTTCACAAAGCTCATATTTAATTTTAAAAGGCTCAAAACCTGCTAATTTGTGTATATTGTTAACGCCTGCGTACGTTGCATTTAAAACATATGGTGTTTCATATTCATCACCGTTTTTTGTTTTAATTTGCCATGTACTTGGGCATTTTTTTATTTCACAAATTTCCTCACCGCAATTAATGTGCACATTGGGCAGTTTTTTTAAAATTTCAATATAGTGCTTTTTTAAAATTTGCGCGTCATATGTGTATTCTTTTGTAAAAAAAGCACCGTCACATGTTTTATTTTTAAAGTACTTTTCAACACTTACATCTTCGCACAGTATATTTGCCACTTTACAAAACTGCTTAAATTCTACTGCATTTGTCCAGCTGAAATTTGTACTTGTTGCGTATATTTGCTCAAAATCCACGCGCTCACAAAAGTTGTAGTCGGCATCAAACCGCTTAAAATAGTTTGCACTTTTTATTGCTGTGGAGTAGCTTCTTGGGTAGTGGTAGCCCATGTGCACACGCGCTTGGTTTATATATGTTGCACGCATAAACGGGTTGTCGTCACGCTCTAAAACAAGCACACTCTGCCCTTTTTCGCCACACAAATGCGCTGCATAAAGCCCATAAAAGCCTCCACCTATTATAATTTTATCGTAATTTTTCATTGTAATGCTCTCTTTGCAGTTTTATTATGGGTTATATTTGCCAAAAAAGTTTGCGATTAATATTTTAAACAAGTTTGTATTGCCCTGAATCCCCTTAATTTTTGTGGGTGTTGGCTCATTTTTAGGGTAAATTCTAGCTACGGGTACTTCGGTTGCTTTTAGTTTTAGCTGTGTTGCCCTTGTGGAAAGGTATGCCAGTAGCTCATACGTCATAAAGCAATCTCTAAGAGGTTTTACTTGTGGGTGTGTTAAATATTTCATTGAGTATGCCCTGTATGCATTTGTGGTGTCTGTAAACCATTGGTGTGCTGTTAGGCTTATAATAGGCGCATGAATAAAACGTACAGCAATATGACGTATTAGCGGTGTGTTTTCAGCAACACCACCTTTAATAAACCTACTGCCTTGCACTAAATCGTACCCTTGTGACAGCTTTTCCAAAAACAATGGTACATGTTCAATCGAGTCTTTATTATTGCCGTCAATTGTAATTATACTGCTGTATCCCCTTTGCATTGCAAAGTGAATACCCATTCTAAGCTGTGCCCCCTGTTTGCCCTCACCCAGTTTTGTAAGCAGTGTGTTAACACCTAGGTTTTTAAGCCTCTCGTGCTCCATACTGCCGTCTGTACTGCCACCATCACATAAAATTATGTCAACTTTTTTATCAATCTCTGCATTTAAAGCGCGTTTCAACTCTGTTAAAATTCTCTCACCCTCATTTATAATGGGTATTAGCATGCACACACTTTTTTGTTTTTCATTAAATTTATCTATGCTGTAATTGGGCACACCTTGCACGTTTTTTATAATATTGCTCACACAAAACCTCTTTCACTTTTTTGACTACTTTGCACTTTATAAAAGCTAAAATTTCAGCGCTTAACTCTTAAAAATATCTGCTACAAAATCAAGTGTTTTTTCAACAATATTTATATCTTGCTGTTTCATTTCTATCGACACAAATTTATTGTATTTACATGCTTTCAAAATTTCTAAAAGCTCTTTATATTGCGCTTTTCTCTCATCTGTTAAGCTGAGCGCAGCAAGGTATGGCTCGCTTAAATGCACATGGTTTATAAGGTTTGCATTTTTATAAAGTGGCTTGAAATCTTCGCCGTTTTCAAGAAAGGCACCAAAATCATAGTTCATTTTCAACCCGCTAATTTTTTTTGCAAAATTAAAGGCACTTTCACTTGTATTGCAAAAGTTAGTACCGTATATTGCCGGGTTTGCCTCTATGGCAATATTTGTGTTGTTTTCTATTGCATATTTAACTATTGTTTCAAAAAAATTTACAGCTGCATCTTCCGTCATACCATCAGGTATTTGCCTGTTTTTGGGGCAACCGAAAACTATATTATTAACTTTGAGCTCTTTAGCAAAATCTACTACTTTTTTATTAAATTCTGCTAATTTATCCGCCTCTTTTTTAACAAAAATGTTGCCTGTTTGCCCAAACCATATGCCTTGCATTGAAACAACATCAAGGTTATACTCCTGTTTTATTTTGTCTGCTGTTTTTTTTGCGTTTTGAGTGTTTTCATAGGGGTTATCACCCACAAAAATGCCGGGTGCTATTTCAATGCCATCAAAGCCGTATTTATTTAAAAGTGTGTAAATTTTATCACTATCATTTTTGCTGTACCCTAAATTTGATATTGCAAGTTTCATTTTTTCGCCTCTTCTTCTTATATTTTGTATGGCTTGAGATTAAGCTAATTTAAGCACTGCCTAAAAATTTGCATTTTTTACAAATTCATAAATAGAGTTTATAACTTCTTGCTTTGTGTACAAATATTGACCTTTTTTCCCAAATACATCGGCATATTTTGTGTGCATGTCATAAAAAACAGGCTTTGCCGCAATTTCATTTTTAAATGTGCCTGAGCCTGTAAGTTTTTCATAAAGCTCATGCGTGCAAACAGGCTCTACCGCAATGTTTAATGTGTTTAAATTATTATTAAGGGCTGTGTTTATATCTTGCCACAAAAAAGCAAGATTGTAAAACTGGTAATATGCACGGCTATCAGTGAAATATAATGAATTAAAGACACAACTTTCGAAATAACTTTTTAGTGCTTTTTTATCTTCTATCTTCGCTTTTTGAGTAAGTGCAAAAAAGCCATTCGGCTGTATTTCATATGATTTTTTCACAAGCTCGCTTACGCTTGATAGCTCTTCGTATTTTTCTTTTTTAAGCATTGATGGTGTTAATGTTAAAAAGTCGTAAATAAAATTTTTCTTTAACCCGTTTCCGTAAAGCCCAGGCAAACGTATTATAAGCGCATTATCAAAGTTTTCTGCAACTTTCTGTTCAAGTAACGCCCTGTTTTTGCCATATGCCTCGTGGTTTTGCACGCTTGCTTTAGTATCTTCGTCAACATTTACAGGTGTTTTATAAACATCAACCGTGCTAATCAGCACAAGCTTCTTCGGATTTATTTTTTTAATATTTTCAAAAGCGTTCATGCAAACGTCAAAATCTCCCTTTTCATTGCTGTTTGCAAGAAATTTTGCCGCAGGCAGTCCCGAATATATTAATAAATCAGGCTTTGTATTAAAGGCATCTGCTATGTTTTTGCTGTTGTAAAATTCATCAAATTTGTGTGAATTATATAAATTGCCACCAACAAAACCTGTATATCCAACAAGTGCTGTTTTCATGTTTATTACTCCTATAATTAAATTTATTTTATATTATATCATATTTCCTTATACTTGCAAAGGATACATTTTAAGCCAATCTCTGCACAGACAGCTTTAATTGTTCACACAATATCCACAAATTTAACAATAAATATTTATAAAAAAGTATTTATTTTATTAATAAAACAAAGTATAATATAATAGTTGAGTTATAAAATATTTACGAGAGGTAAATTATGAGCAAATATGATAGAATTTTAGACGGCAAAACTAAGATACACTTTGTAGGTATAGGTGGCAGCGGTATGTTTCCGCTTGTACAAATTCTGCACTCTGTTGGTTACGAAATAACAGGCTCTGATGTAAACGAGGGCGATATTATTGACAAAGAGCGTGAAATGGGCATTAGTGTTACCATGGGGCACAGTGCAAGCAATGTTAAAGATGCTCAGCTTGTTGTGTACACAGCGGCTGTTATGAAAGACAACCCTGAGGTGTTATTTGCAAAGAAACAAGGAATTGAGACAGTAGAGCGCAGTATTTTGCTTGCATGTGTATCTGACACATATGCAAAACCTATTTGCATATCGGGCACACACGGCAAAACAACTACAACTGCAATGACAACACAAATTTTGTTTATGGCAGACAAAGACCCTGCGGCTGTAATTGGTGGTAAACTGCCAATGATAGATGCATATGGGCGTTTTGGCTCAAGTAATGAAATTGTTGTAGAGGCATGTGAGTATAACAACACATTTTTACACCTTACACCATACATGAGCGTTATTTTAAATATTGATGAAGACCACATGGAATTTTTCAAGACCATGGATAACTTGAAACAATCGTTTAAAAAGTTTGCAAAAGCAACGCAAAACACTGTTATTGCCAACGTAGATGACACCGAGACGCTTGAGGTTGTGTGCACCTTGATGAACGATGTTGTTACTTTTGGGCGCTTTAATGATGCTGATTTTAAAGCAGTAAATATTGCACAACATCGCTCTTCTTTTTATAGCTTTGATGTTGAACATGACGATGAAATATTAGAACATATAGAGCTTAATGTACCGGGTGAACACAATATTTTAAATGCTCTTGCATCTTTTGTTGCGGCATTTTTAAGTGGGTGTACACCACGTGAGTGCAAAAATGGCATTGAGGCTTTTCGCGGTGCAGGGCGCAGGTTTGAATTTCATGGTGAAGTTAACGGCATAACAATTGCAGATGATTATGCACACCACCCTACTGAAATTGAAGTAACCTTAAACAGTGCAAAAAAAATGGACTATAAAAATGTGTGGGCAGTGTTCCAACCGTTTACATACACAAGAACAGCACATTTACTAGATGACTTTGCACGTGTTTTGCAAATTGCCGATGAAGTAGTAATGACTGAAATTATGGGTGGGCGAGAAAATGCAAATGAGCACACAGTAAGAACTAAAGACCTTGCAGAAAAAGTGCCGGGCAGTGTGTGGTTTAACACATTTGATGAAGTTGTTATACATGTTATGTCAAACGCTCAAGAGGGAGACCTTGTTATAACGCTTGGCTGTGGCGATATTTATAAAGCTGCTAAATTGATGATGAAATATAGTAAATAGAACAAAATTGTATAAATATATGTTACATGATATTGCTGTTATAGCGTAAAGAAGTATAAAATGACACCACCACAATTTTTTTGTGGTGGTGTTTTGTTGTGTATAATACTTATAGTGTTATTTTAGTAGTGTTATTTTAGCAAGCTCCACCACAAAACTCACACCTACCGCTTGCATCAGGTGTTGTTGTAGCATGGCAGTTAGGGCAATTTATGGCAACTTTAGGGGCACTTGCCACGGCTACCTCTTCTCGATGCTGCTCTCTAAGCCCCATTAAAGTGTTTTTTATCTCATTTGCATCACGTTCTGCCTCTTTATATTCGTGAGAAAAGCGGCTGTCTATGTCATCGTCGTTAAGTTTAAATTTAATATCATCAAACCATGGTGAATTAACATAAATAGTAATCTCAAAGTAATAAGATTTTTTGTATCTCGGTGGGTTATAGCTCTCACGCTCGCCTGGTTTATCGTTTTTATAAATCTCATATTGTTTTTCATCAATGTCAATATCACATCCTGTAACTTGTGAAAAATCAATAATATCAGGGTTGTTGTCTTTCCACCTTCTTGTGCGTGAAAACAACCACTTTTGATTATCTTCATCAATGCAAATTAAATTTCTGCCACCTATAACCTTAGTTGGGTTAAACTGTGCAACTTTTTGCTCGTTTTCTTCACGGTAAGCCAGTTGGTCTTTAATTTCATCAACTGTTGAGTTTCGTCTATCATCAAAAAAAGGTGACAGTTTACCGGCACAATCTTTACAAAGGTTTCCGTCCTCTAATTTCCTATTGCCTAAAAGCCCTATTTTTTCTGAGCATATGTCGCAATATTTTTTATCAAAAAATCCCATTATAATTTTCCTCTCTGTATGTTTTTATTTTTTAAGCCCATGGGTCATCTTGCTTTGGTATTCTAACGCCTAACATAATGCTGTTAACGTCCCAAATGTACCAGTTATCGCCTTTTTGTCTTAGCTTTATATATCTTGGGCTGTCAAAAGCAGGAGTTTTTATTTGCAAGCGCATGTAGCCGTCTTCACAATCCTGTGGGCGTGGGTCTTTTAAAAATGTTAGGCTATATGGCTTTGTAGGGGTATAGTTATTTTCAGGTGTTGAACCGTTAAAATATGCCATTGCCAAATATTTTTTGTTTACTATCCTGTCTTTAAACCAAGATTTTTCAAATACTGATAATGGCTGTGGTCCTTTTAGCATATTAATTGCATCTAAGCCCTCACTCATATTTTGTGCAAGTATATTTACTGAACATATAAACAGTGCACAAGTTTTTTCGGGTGCTGTCATCCCTTCGTTAACAAGTATGCTAAACTCATTTAAAGAGTTCGGCAAAGTGTCAAAACTAACTACCATTACAAGCCTCCTTTATTACTCATAATCAATGTTATTAATAGACATTGACTTGTAAGTGAACTCACCGTCTTCATTTTTTTCAAAAGAAATGTTCAGCAAAGAAGTCTCCGACTCTATCGAAATCCATTGGTATGACACAAATTCATCAGTCTGGTTTGTAATGTTCCCGCTGATACCGTTAAAATAACGTGATAGAACCTCATCGTAAGTAAGTGAGAATTTTTCATCAATGCTAAGGTCTTGAAATGCTAAATATACATCACGAAGCTCATTCATGGTAAAGCTAGGTGTAGCTACCTGCGCAGGTGGAGCTGTGCCATTTTCTTGTGTGTCTACTGTGTCAGTTTCTGTATTATCAGTGCTTTGTGCTCCATTTTCATCATCTATTTGTGCAAGCTCATACACTACTGTAAATGTTTCTCCACCGTAGTCATAATCATAAGTGCAAACTAAAATTCCGTTCATAAGCGATGGAGTAAACCACGTATTATCTTCCTCTTTTAGCGGAGCTACCCATATCCATCCTTCATCATTAACTATCGGGAAGAATGTATAGTCGTGTTGCTCAATGTAAAACGAGAGAAAAGTGGTTGAATTCTCATCGTAATAAGGTGCATTTATGAATATTTCAAAAAATGGCATGTCGTTGTCTGTGCCAAGGTATCCCCATGCCTCATATTCACCGTTCAAATCATCGTTTCCAACATAATCGCTTATAGTCAACGTTCCATACCAATTAGTCGGGTTTGAAAGTGTTTCAACCGGTATTGTCTTCTCTGCACCGTATCCCGGAGGCACAAAACCTGTTGCATTTATTCCGCCGCCTGAAGTATCGTCCCAAATTAAACTATTCTCCGCGGTGAAAACAAACACCAGTTCATGTCCTGCGTTTTCGCCTGTTGCAACTATATTTTCGCCGTCTATTACATAATCCATTACAACAGCTTGCAAAACTATTGTTTTTGCCGATGTGTCAAGCTCAACAGGTGATGTACTACCATATGCAGTAAGCTGTGCCTCATTGCCTGTAATCTCAAGTGTCATCTCAATTTCTGCTTGCTGTATAGCATCATAGTTCATAACTACACCGGCTGTTGTCATGCTTGAAAGCATATATGTACCTGTTAAGTCGTTCTCATTAATAACAGCCTCTGCGCTGTTTTCACTTTGAGAATTCTCTGCACTTTCAAAGTCGTAATCACTTTTTACAAATTTAATGTCAAGCCCCATATCAAGCAGATTAGTAATTGTAATTACATTGCCCTCTATTGTGCCGGGGAATTCATCTCCATATTGCTCTATTGTGAAAGTAGTACCATCAATTTCGTAATCGGCATTAAAATCCTCGCCATCAAGTGTAAGGGTGCAGTTATTACCTTTTTCTAGCTCTAGGGTAATTCCATCAGGGTAAATTTCGGTAGGGCTCATAGTCATGCCCATCATTGTTATTTCTTCTGCTGTCCAAATTCCTATGTTTGGGTCATCTGAATCTCCGCCTGAAAATAGGTTTACGGTTATTACAATAGCAAGCACAATTACTGCTACAACAGCAATGCCTATAAATATTATTGGCTTATTATTTTTTTGCTTTGTAATTACACCACTGTTGTATTGCCCTTGCATAGGTGGCTGCCCGGTATATTGCTGCTGCGTTGGGATATTATTTTGCACCTGTTGATACTGCGGCATTTCATTTTGTGGCGGCATTTGTGATACTTGCTGCCCCACATTATATTGTTGCCCCGCTACTTGCTCGTTATTTGGGCTTGTTTGCTGTGTATAAGGGTTTACAGGTGTATTATTTTGCTGTGTATTATTTATAGATGCTTGCTGATTTTGTTGCTGTGGCATTTGGCTCTGTGGTGGTATAGTATTATAATTACCTTGTGTGGGCTGTGCACTTTGTGGTTGATTATACTGCACATAGCCTTGCTGCAAATCGGTTTCTTGCATATTCTGTACAGGTGCGGCTAATATTTCTACTTTTGCACCACAATTATCACAAAATTTTGCAGTTTGTAAAACTTCATATCCACATTTATTACATTTAGCCATGGTTTTTCCTCCTACCATTTTGTTATTAATTAGCATGTACATAACACTGCTATTAGGTATGTTCTTCTCAGCCTTGCATAATGAATATTAACTATATGTTTGAAATTACATCAACAAGGAAATTTAGCCCTGATGAACTATATAAAAACATATCAATTTCATCATTTTTAAACGCCGAGTTTGCAACAGCTGCAGATTTTGGAAAATTTTCCTCATCAACTATGAGTACAATTTTACAGGTGGGCAAAGCGTCTTTTATTTTTTCTACTCTTGATAGCCAGTCTTCTAGTGCAAGTGGGTGGTAATCTCTTAATTCAGCTAGTAAAACGTTGGCATTACTGCTTCTACAAGATGACAAACAGCTCTCAATGCTTGGTATTATTTCAATTTTATTTTTGGGGTTTCTTTCTTTAACAGCATTAGTTACTCCAGATAATAATAGTTTATTTTGAATATAAACAGCTATTGTTTTCAATTGCACCACCTCTTTCTTTTTAATGTACTTGCGTTTTAAATGTGAATAATTATAGGTGCATTTACCTACAAATTCTATGACATGTTTAAAACAGCAACTTCAAGATTATGGGCTTACTGCTAAAAATAACAACCCGTTGTCAAAGAATGTACTAACTGCAAAAAATTTTGTCCCATAAATATATTTACGTATCATAGGAACTGCATACAAATATATTTAAACCGATACTCAATATAGCAAGTGTTTTCCTGTTTATAGCAGCACACTACTTTTCTCTTGAGGAAAGTATAGCAAAATAAAAATAATTAAACATCGTGTATTTCCGCTTGTTTTCTTATTTTCTCAAACACACTTTAAATGCTTGCTAAGTCTTAGCTTTAACAATTGCACTATTTTAATTAGACATAAATAAAGCCTGCTTAACAACTCGTTATTAAGTGCATATTCTACGTATTTTGTAAGCTTAGCATTTTGCTATCAATTCAAAAACATAAAAATTCGCACTTAATAAGGTCAAAAACAGTTATTCTTGCTTTGCTAAACCGTGCTAAACTTACTTATCAGGCATAAAAAAAGAAACCTAAGCAAAAATTTTCTGCCTAGGTCTCTTATTGAAAACTTAATTTAATCTCTGCAAAATATTTACATTAAGCAACAAGATAATCAGTATGCCTTATTTATACACACCTGTAACAGGGCTTATATGTGGTGGTGTATATGTCTGCACAGGCTCGGGAGTTGGCTCGGGGGTTGGCACAGGGGTTGGCTCCGGTGTAGGTGTGGGGGTTGGCACGTTCTCCCATATTGCATGGAACGTTACATTGCCAATTACCATATAAGTGGCGCCCACATCATGATATGTTTTAAAAGTTCCCGGTGCGTCGGGGTCTTCTATTCCCCATCGTACAAATTGTTGCCCTGTAGGTGCCGTAAATGTGCTGCTAGGTAGTGTATAATTCACACCGATTGTTCCAGGTGCTTCTGTTAAAACAACGTCTGCCATGGTACCTGTGCCGCCGTTTGCATTAAAACTAACCGTATGGCTATCAAGGCTTCTTATAAAAAACTGTACTGAGTGGTTTGTTGGCGCAGATACCGTATCAGTTCTATCTTCATACACTACAGGTATGTTTGCTACATTATTTTGCTGCAAAAATTTAATAAAATCGGCATACAATGTTACAACTGTTGCATTGTCTGTTGTTGCACCACTAAGTGTAGCTGTGCGATATTCACCAATATTGCCTGTATAGCCAGGGTAATTTGTTAAAACACCACCAGTAGGGCTGTTTTGTGGCAATATGATGTTGCCGTTCACATGCAATTGGTCAAAAGAATCAAACAGTCCGTCATATGTAATATCAACATTCGCTGTGCCGTCTGCAGGTGAAGTTGCACTGCCGTTTACAGCAAGCAATAATGATGCGCCGGACGCACTATACTTACCGTCTGTTGAGGCAGGTTTTCGTGCCATTATCCACGAAGTGCCAATACCTACAGGGCTTAACACAACAGCGTTGTTAGCAGCATTTTTGCCTACTTTTGCAACAGATTCAATACCTGAAGTTACTGTATAATCAGTTAAATCTGCATTAAAAGTATCTTCTTTAACCATTTGTTCTTTAGTAGTGCCCGGTATCATTTCCATTGTAACATCTGTTACTTTTGCACCACTTAAATTGTCAACAAAGCTAACGTCATGGTACAGCAATTCTCTTACTGTTACTGTCAAGTTTTTGCTGTCTGTTGTGGTGTCAGTATACACAATATCAACTTTAATTGTCTCTGTTGTGTAGCCTGCAAATGCAGTGGCAGAAACATCTGCAAACACAATATTAATGTAGCTTGTAGACGGGCTACCAGCAGAAACACTTGTTATAACGGAAGTAGAACCACTTGGAACACTGGGGCTAATTGACTGTACATTTTTAGTAGTGTACGGTAGAAAAAATTGTAAACTTACATTGTGTGGAGCATTAGTTTCCTTGTACCATACCGTATAATCGGTTGCTGTGGCTGTGTACGGCGTTACCGCAATAGACGGTATTTGCACCATTGTCAACATTAAAGTGGTAATTAGCAGCATTGATAGTATTCGTTTAATCATTTTTCATCCTCCAATTTTTTAGCATGAGCATCTAAAGTAACCGCATATGTAATATATTGCAAACCTAGCATGCTTAATATTAGCCAAAATGCTCTGCCAAACTTGTTTGCTATACAGTCACATATTTAAAAATGACTATAAAATGTTATTTACAAACAGGTTTTTAATATTTTAACAGTAATAACACGCTAAAACATCGTGTATTTCCGCTGATTTTATCTTTTTCATTAATTTTAATTTTTTTTAATATTGCTGATACTATTTACATTGAACACTTTATCAAATACCTTTTAATAAATTCACAGTCTCTTATATACAAACACAGGCAGGTTAAAAACCTGCCTGTGCATACACGTTTATATTATAATTAAAAATCATCATCTTCGCCCGAAATAATAAATTTTTTCGCCGCAACATCAGCTACTAGTTTTAGCAAATTGCTATAACCTGTTTTGTTTTTTATGTTACTTAGGTGTGTGTCAAGTGTTCTGCTTTTTATGCTAAGCATTTCACACACCTCTTCATTTGAATGCCCATTTACTTTTGCTTGCAATATCTCAAGCTCTTTTGGTGTAAAATCCGAAATTTTTGCCACACCTATTTTAATAATTGGTTGCTCTTCAGGGTAATAAATTTTACCTGACATCACACTATCCATAACTAAAAGCAAATCCATATCGGCATGGTCTTTGTACCAAAACCCCTCACAGCCTGCACTTTTTGCCTCTTCAATATACTTTTTTTGTAAGACAAAAGTCAAAATTATTATCTTTATTTCAGGGTATAATTTTTTAACTTTAGCTGCAATTTTAACCCCATTTTCTTTGCCAAGTGTATGTATATCCATAAGTATCAAATCAACAGGCTCATATCTTAATTCGTTAATAACTTTATCTGCATCAAAAAATGCTTTTGTTATTTTATACTTACCCTCACTTCGCAAAATGGCATACTGCATAAGTGCGTGTGAACTGCTTTGGTCATCCACTATCATTACATTATACATATTGCGTGCCTCCTTTTAGTAGTTTTACCTCCATGATAACTCCGTTGTTGCAAGACATTACCATTGTGCCACCTGCTTGCTCAATTCGCTTTCTTAACCCTGAAAGGCCACCGCCCTCTTTAATCTCGAGTAATTTGTGTTCTGTTTCATTTTGTATTACAAGGTTAGTTATTTCATTCATATCATAAATATTTACTGTAAGTTTTTGTGCACCTGCATGTCTGTAAGCATTTTTCAGCATTTCGTTAATACATAATAGTGTTGTAATCTTGTGTTGCTCATCAAGTGGTAATTCTCCACTTAAAATTATTTCACAACCAAGTTTTTGTGCAAAAAGCATAATTTGCTCTAATGATAAACTCTGCTTATCATCGCTTGACAGCTCTTTAATTACACTGTTTAAATTTGCCCAATAATCTACAAGCATTTTTGATTCGTCTGTGTTTTCACTTTCCCTAAGTGCTTTTTTTGTCAAGGTTAAAAGATTTCCAAAATTGTCATGAAAATTTATTTTCATGTTTAAAGCAACACCGCTCTCCGCATTTTCTTCAATAATATCTGTAAGCTTGTTTAAGCGCTTTTGTTGCTCTATCAGCTTTTCATTAATGCTGCGTGTGTTTTCGCTTAAATTATACAGCTCGGTAATATCTGTTGCTTTAAGCTCATAGTACTCATCTCCATTATATTTGCACACCGCTTTAGAAAATTGCCATATTTCTCCGTTTGATAAAACAAATGCAGGCTCTTTGCCTTTTATAACACATTTATCTGTGTTTTGCAAACCAGTTATATTTTGCCAAAAAAGCTTTACACTTTGCAACGTTTTACCTGTAAGCTTTTTACACAAATTGTGCATAATATGGTTTGATAGCAATAGCTCATCATCATTTGTCATAAACGCAATACCGGTTGGCAAATTTTCAAGCGCTTCTTTTACAGAGAAAGTGTTAATTTGGTTTTTACCGTTTTTGCGCAAGTTATATATTGAAAACACAGTAAAAAAAGCAAAAATCAAATTTAGTGCTATATATATATAGCACGGTATACTGTCAATTAAAACATATGTTTCAGTCATTTCAATACTATACTTTGCTTTGCCCACTTTGTTTAATTCCAAAAGTGCACTAAGCACCAAAGTACCAATAACAAAAAAAAGGGAGAGCACTGCTATATAAAGGCTTTTTCTTTTTTGAGCCATGTATGCAATTAGCGCTATCAACATTAATATAACTGTAAGTATGCAAAGAACAAGTATATAAGCTTTAGCTGAATCGCTTAAAGATAAAAATGTCAAAATCATTGCTCCTTTCAGCCTTGTTAGATAGTTTAAACACAAATTGTAGTGAGCTTATATTAAACATTTATCCACTCTGCTTGGAATGTAAATTTTAATGGCACAATAGAACAAAAAAATCGCCAAAAACTTCTAGCTGAACTCTGGTGTAAATACTATCTAAGACATTGACTATACTATTTTGGCATTACAAGTGAAATAAAATAGCTATCGTATTCATCTACAAATTTAATTTTGCCTTTTAGATTTTCAATTTTATCAACTGTTATATCGTTGTAACTTAAATTAATGTCACCTGAAATTTGCACTGCAAAAATCATGCTATTTTCATCAAAATTATATGTAACATAAACAGCATCAAACTTATATTTAGTGCTTTCTATAATATTTTGGTACAAGTCAAAACTTGACATTGCAGCATTAAGGCTTATATCACAGCTATCTATTATATTTATTGCACAGGTTATATCATACAGTTTAAGCAGTTGGAAAGACTCTAAAAAGCAGTATCTCATATCTTCAACACAAATACATTTTTCTGTTTGATCTGTTAAAATCAAATTAACTTTTCGCTTTATATATGTAGATGTCATACTAGTTTCAAACAGCAGACGTTTAATTTCATATGCCTTTGTTTTATCACTAACTTCTATTTCTGATTTTATTTTTTCACTCAAAGGTAAAATTTCTTTTAACATAATGCTATGCAAATCATTTAATTTGCGTAGCCTAGCGCTTTCACTTTTCTGCTCATTTTCAAGTGTTAAAAGGTCTACCTCTTTGTAAAGCTTATTGTTAAGTTCCTTTAATATTTTTATCATGTCTTTAATTTGTGAGACATCGCTGTTCCACACAACATAACCACCGCTTATTGGTACTATTTGCGAAATTGTATCTGAATTAAACGAGACAGCCGTGTCCTTTTTTAGTATATTAAAATTAGCTTTATCAATGGGTAGTGCGTTTTCTGATATATAAACAACATCACCCTCACTGTTTAAAATTTGCGCTCTTATGTCCGCCATTGCAAAACATTCGCTGTGCCCCATATTTGAATGAATTAGCCCTGTTCTTATAAATGACTCTAGTAATGCAATTGCCATAGTGCAGCCAAAAACTGTTAAATCAAGCACATACCCTACACCGTACACAGGTGTTATAATGTATAAAATGCTATAAATTAAGGTTGCTACAATTACTAAAGCCGGCAATAAAGCCTTTTTCCTCGTATCTTTTGAAAGACTGAATTTGCGCAAAATAATAATAGAAGACGCAAGCACTATGCCGAGAATAAATAAAAGTGCACTGTAATAAATAGGCCCGTGGCTATAATCCTGTCCGTAAGCATGTATATTTTTATCAATATTAAAAGCAAGGCCATGTATGTCGTTTGTTAGCACTGCTAATATAATCAATATTGCGGGTATATATAGAAAATCCCATTTTTTACTTGGGCGATACTCTTCGTTCTCGCCTACATATAGAGAAATAAAGAAAAACAGCAAACTCAGCATAACCATTGGTATGTAGTACATATACCATAAAATTCTATCTTCAAATGTTACAAACTCAAATGCTGCCCATTTTATAGTGCGTATTGTCATCCAAAAAATTATATTTGCACCAATAAGCATCAAATAATTGCGCACATGGCTTTGCATAATTCTACTGTAAACACTAATTATCCAATATGAATAAACCCCTATATAAATGCTAATTGAAACAATAAATCCAAGCCTATAAAAAAAAGTATTGTGAACATGAGCCACACGATATAAATTATCAAGAATTATGGCAAGAATTATTAAACTAAAAAAAAACAAAGCACCACGTATAGTTTTTTGTGTTGACTTTTTCACTATAATACTAATTCCTTTCAAACTATATTTTAAAGAGAACAATATTTATTTCTTTAATTATTTTACCTTTTAATTTTTAGCGGTATTTAATTGCTTTTTTCATAAATTTATTATACAAGTATTTTTTAATAATTACAACCTTACTTTTTAGCTTGAATATTAAATATGGTCTATTTAGGTACTCAACCACCTAATTTAGGCTGTTTTTTCGTACTATGACGTATTCTAAACTCACAATATATGCGAGCATTATTACAAGGTAAAGCCCTGTATTAATGCTATCGCATGCAAAAAGCTTTAACAATGATATAATCATTGCCCACTTGTTATAAAAAGTATTCGGGTTACATTAGTTTAGTTGTGTAGGCACTGTCAAAAGCGTGTTAAGCATATTTAATAGCATAGTTTTGGAGAGGTTTAAGTTTAAAACACAAAAATTCCGCTATATCAAAAGACATAGCGGAATTTTCCACAAAAAGCAAAAAACTTTGTTTTTATTGCTTTTTTAATATGAGTTAGATAGAAATTTCATGTGCAATATCAAGCAAGCTTATATCAATAACTTTTTCCATTGCAAGTGCTGTTTGGATATCATAATCAACAACAGAGTCTGACCTTGTAGCAACTACCCTGTTGTAAATGCCTTTGTTAATAAGCTCCACTGCGTGGAAGCCCATTCTGCTTGCTGTAACCCTGTCACGAAGTGACGGCGCTCCACCGCGCTGTACGTGCCCCAAAACTGTTGCACGTGCATCTATTCCTGTGCGCTTTTGAATCTCGTCTGCTAAATCAGATGCACGGCCTACGCCCTCTGCAATTATTATAATAAAATGCTGTTTGCCTGTTTTTTGTGTTCTTTGCATTTTCGCAATAATGTCGCGGTCAATGTCATATGGCACTTCAGGTATAAGTGTTACAAGTGCACCACAAGCAATACCTGTGTTTAGCGCAATGTAACCTGCACTTCTGCCCATAACTTCAACAACACTGCATCTATCATGGCTTTGTGTTGTATCTCTCAATTTGTCAATCATTTCAACAGCTGTGTTCATAGCTGTGTCGTAGCCAATTGTATAGTCGCTGCAAGCAATATCATTGTCAATTGTGCCCGGTATGCCTATGCAAGGTATTCCCTGTGCAGCTAGGTCTTTTGCGCCTCTGAAAGAGCCGTCACCGCCTATAACTACCATTGCATCTATGCCGTTTTCGCGGCATGTTTCAGCTGCTTTTTGTTGACCCTCAAGTTTTATAAATTCAAGACAACGTGCTGTATAAAGCACAGTGCCACCTCTGTGAATAATCTCTGAAACGCTTCTCAAATTCATATCGATAATTTCGTTTTCAATTAACCCGTTGTAGCCATGTTTAACGCCTTTAACATTATATCCATTTGTAATTGCTGAGCGCACAACAGCACGAATTGCAGCGTTCATTCCGGGTGCATCTCCACCACTAGTTAAAACACCTATTGTTTTTATTGCTTTATTACTCATTATTTTTACCCTCCGTAAATTGTAAATATTGTTACTTATATTGTTAATATATAAAATATGTATATTAAGCATTTAATATTTTATTAATTGCTTGATTATATTATACTAGTCAATTTTTATATTTGCAACGCTTTTGTTATGTATTTCAAAAAAATTAACTAAAATGCAACATTTGTACATATAAAACCTATTATTTCACTAGTGGTTTTACAACGATTTAATATATGTAAAATTCACTGCTCTTTATATTTAATATTTTCCTCACCAATAGTCCTTGCAAGCTCACTTACAAGCAATTCGCTATACATACACCACATATTTTTCGGTGCAAGTATTCTCTGTTTTTCATCTTCCACATAAAAGTACACCGGTGTATTACCCTCAAATATGCTAAGCAAGTTGCACACTGCATTAAATGTTTCATCTTTCCTTGTCTTAACTCTAAGCCACAGCCCGTGTTTTGAGGTCTTTGTGTTCTGCACATGTTTTTGTGGCTGTGCACTATTTATATCGCTTATTTTGTCGGCAAGGATTTTGCTGTCCTCGTTTTCTTTATACGAAAATGTCCCCTCCACAATAATTATCGCGTTATCGCGGATATATTGAGAGTAAATCTCCAATGTTTTTGGAAACACAAGCATTTCCATAACACCGCTGAGATCTTCAATTGTTACAAACGCCATAAGCCCACCGCTTTTTGTGGTTATTGTTCTTGTTCTCACCACAGTGCACACAACGCAAACCTTTTTATTGTCGTGCTCAAATGCGTTTTCGTCTATAAGCGTTGCTATGTTACATGTAGAGATTTTTTCAATCATCTCTCTGTACTGCCCAAGTGGGTGCCCCGAGAGATAAAGCCCGCTGACCTCTTTTTCAAGTTGAAGCCTTATATCCGGCGCATAGTCGTCAAATTCGCGCATTGTATATGTGTCTGCGCTCGTGTTTTTGCCCATGCTTGAAAATAAATCTAGCTGTCCGTCAAGGTTTTTGCGCTTTTGAGTTTCAATGCTTTTTAAAATATTGTCTAAATTTTCAACAAGCATTTTC
The DNA here is from genome assembly GCA_964371675.1 of uncultured Bacteroides sp. GTDB lineage: Bacteria > Bacillota > Clostridia > Oscillospirales > Ruminococcaceae > Ruthenibacterium. The sequence continues at coordinate 67,582 of CAYJNL010000009.1, forward strand.
CTGTTTTCGTTGATGCTGTCAAAAGCGCCTGCTTTTATGAGGCTTTCCACGGCTTTTCTGTTAATTTCAGTGCCGTAAAGGCGCTTGCAAAAGTCATACAAATTAGTAAAAGGTTCGTCTCCCCTAGCCCTTAAAACGCTCAAAATAAGGTTTTTGCCAACATTTTTTAGTGCAAGCAAACCAAACCTTATGTTTTCGCCCTCAACTGAAAAGCCTACACCGCTTTTGTTTATGTCTGGTGGCATTATGTTTATGTTTAAATTACTGCATTCCGACGTGTACTCAATTATTTTTCCCGAGTTTTCAAGCACACTCGTAAGTAATGCCACCATAAACTCACGCACATAGTGTGCCTTTAAATATGCTGTTTGGTACGCAACAAGTGCATATGCCGCCGCGTGTGATTTGTTAAACGCATAAGAGGCAAAGCTAGACATTTCGTCAAAAATCTCGTTTGCAACATTTTGCGGTATGCCGTTTGCAACACAGCCTTTGCACTCGTTACCCTCTTCGCTGCTGCCGTGAATGAAAGACATGCGCGCTTTTTCCATCTCGCTGTGTTTTTTTTTGCTCATTGCACGGCGCACAATGTCAGCCTGCCCGTACGAAAAACCTGCAAGCTCACGGCAAATTTGCATAACTTGCTCTTGGTAAACAATACAGCCGTTTGTAACACCTAGAATATTTTCAAGCATCTTTGTTTTGTATTTTATGCCATCGGGGTTATGCCTATTTTTTATATATGTTGGTATTGAGTCCATAGGCCCAGGCCTATACAGCGATATAACAGCAATTATGTCCTCAATATCAGTAGGTTTAAGCCCCACAATAACCTGCCTCATGCCACTGCTCTCAAGCTGGAATATGCCCGAGGTTGCGCCTTGTGATAAAAGCTCAAACGTTTTTTTATCGTTTAAAGGTATGTTGTCAATTGAAAAATCAGGTGTGTGCTTTTTAACCATTTTCTCGGCATCGCTAATTACTGTTAGTGTGCGCAAGCCGAGGAAGTCCATTTTTAAAAGCCCAAGTTCTTCTATTGTCGACATTGGAAACTGTGTTACCGTGTTGCCGTCATTTGTGCTTAGTGGCACGTATGCGTCAACTTCCTCACGAGTAATAACAACACCTGCCGCATGTGTGGAGGCATGGCGTGGCATACCTTCAATTTTGAGCGCCACGTCAATAAGCTCTCTTATCTGCATGTCGGAGCTGTACATGGCGTTGAGCTCTTTTGATACTTTTAGCGCTTTATCAATTGTAATTTTCAGGTCAGTAGGTACTAATTTTGCCACTGTGTCTACTGTTTGGTAAGGCACACCCATAACGCGCCCTACATCTCTTATTGCAAGGCGCGCACCCATTGTGCCAAACGTTACAATTTGCGCAACATGGTCACTGCCGTACTTGTCGTTTACATAGTCTATAACCTCTTGCCTACGCTCATAACAAAAGTCTATATCAAAGTCAGGCATAGAAATGCGCTCGGGGTTAAGAAAACGCTCAAAAAGTAGGTTGTACTCAATTGGGTCTATGTTAGTAATGCCCATACAATATGCACAAATACTGCCTGCACCGCTACCACGCCCCGGTCCCACGGGTATACCGTTCATTTTAGCGTAATTTATAAAGTCATAAACAATTAAAAAGTAGTTTATATAGCCCATTTTGTCAATGACAGATATCTCAAACTGCATTCTGTCCACAATTTCTTTTGTAGGTGTACCGTAATGTTTTTTTAGCCCCTCTGCGCAAATTTCTTCAAGATATTGCTTGTTTTCCTTACCGTTTGGGGCTTTGAAATACGGCAGTTTGGTTACACCAAACTCAAAATCAAAATCGCACATATCTGCAATTTTATTTGTGTTTTCACATGCGCCCTCGTACTGCCCAAATAAGCCGTACATCTCCTCGGTGCTCTTTAAATAAAACTCATCTGTGCCAAATTCAAGCACATCTTCATCGTCCATTGTCTTGTTTGTCTGTATGCAAATAAGCACACGCTGCATACGGCTGTCTTGCCTTGTAACGTAGTGAGAGTCATTAGTAGCCACAAGTGGTATGCCTGTATCTTGCGCAAGTTTCACAAGTTTAGGCAGCACAATTTGCTGTTCTTCAAGCCCATGGTCTTGTATTTCTATAAAAAAATTGCCACTACCGAAAAGCTCATTATATTTTAGCGCAATCTCTTTTGCAAGCTCGTAATTTTGTGCAAGCAGTGCACGCGGTATTTCACCTGCAAGGCAAGCCGACAGGCAAATTAGCCCCTCGCTGTGCTGTTTTAGCAAATCAAAGTCAATACGCGGTTTGTTGTAAAAGCCCTCTGTAAAACCACGCGACACCATTTTAATTAAGTTTTTATAGCCTGTCTCATTTTTGCAAAGCAGTACAAGGTGTGTGTTGTAATCAAGTTTATTAACTTTGTCAAATCTAGTGCGTGTTGCAACGTAAACCTCACAGCCTATAATGGGTTTTATACCCGCTTTTTTTGCCGCTTTGTAAAAATCCACACAGCCAAACATAACACCGTGGTCAGTTATGGCAACGCTTGTTTGCTCCATTTCTTTCAGGCGCTCCATCATTCTGTCTATCCTACAAGCACCGTCAAGCAAGCTGTACTCCGTATGGACATGCAAGTGTGTGAAGTTTTTACTCATTTTTATCTTTTGCCCTTTCTCTCATGTCGCTTGCAAGTTTAGTAATTTTTTTCAGCCTGTGCGACAGCCCCGATTTACTAATAGGTGGGTCAAATTCCTCTGCAAGTTCTTTTAAACTAAGGCTTGGCATTTCTTTGCGCAATTTTGCGGTTTGCTTCAGGTCATCTTGCAAAAATGCCATTGAACCGTTTTCCTCAAGGTATTTTATAGCGCTCAAAACGCTCTCATTCGCAGCAACAATTTTGTCTATGTTTGCTGTCTCACAATTTGTAATTCTGTTGGCTTTGTTGCGTATGTCTTTGTAAATTTTAAGTTTCATTACAATAAGTGCACTACTGCTTGCGCCCATAAATGTGAGCAAATCCTCAATTTGCTCGCTAGACTTTATATACAGCACATTTAGCCCTTTTCTCTGCACATGGTGGGGCGTAAAGTTCTGTGCAATGAGTAGCGCTGAAAAGTCATTAAGCAAATTAAATTTGCTTGAAACAAACTCTAAATTATATTCTTTTTCAGGGTTTGTCATAGTGCCTACACATAAAAACACACTGCTTGCAAACGTATTTACGCAGTTACTGCACACAAAATTGTCGCTGTTAATTCTTAATGTAAGCGCAGTTTGCATGCCCGTACAATTGAATGTATCAAGCATGTGTTTTACTTCGCGCGGCTGTTTTACAGCAAACTCATAAAGCCCTTTGCCCTCTTTGCTGTCTTTGCCTTTTTGCACCACCGCACCCTTAACACCAACGCAAGCCAAAACATTTTGCGCATAATTTGCAACAGCTAAATTTTCAGTGTGCAGTACAATTCCACGGTTATCAAAATATTTACCAAAACAAGCTATGCCGTAAGCCGCCGCTTTTTTGCAACAATCTTTTTTCTGTGTTTCTCTTGCTATAATTTCAGCTTTTACATCGCTAGCAAAGCTCATTTTAATATTCTTCTCTTTCTTAAAAGTTGCTTTAATTTGTATTTCTTTTAAAGCTAATGCCTATTTGCATCTCTGTGCACCGTTGTTGGTGTGTATCCAAGTGTATGCGCAAATTCTTCAAACTTGCGCGCAAATGTAACAGACCTATGCTTGCCTCCTGTGCAGCCCACCGCAATTGTAAGTTGACTTTTGCCCTCTTTTACATAGAGCGGTATAGAGTACTCAAGCAAATTGTGCATACATTTTAAAAGCCCCTGTGCTTCTTCGCTTTTCATAACAAAGTCGTAAACCTCACTGTCAAGCCCTGTTTTGTGCTTAAGCTCCTGCACGTAAAATGGGTTTGGCAAACAGCGCACATCAAAAATTATATCTGCCTCTTTTGGTGGGTCATACTTAAACCCAAAGGAGATAATTGTAATGTTCATTGCATCAGAAGTTTTGGCAACAAACAATGAAATTACTCTATCTTTAAGCTGTGATGTCGAAAAAAACGACGTATCTATCCTATAATCTGCCTGCATAGTAAGGGGTTTTAAAATCTCACGCTCTTTTTGTAGCGCCTCGCTCGTTGAAATTTGTGTTGAAATGCTTATTGGGTGGCGCCTGCGTGTTTCTCTGTATCGCCTTTCAAGCACATCGTTTTGCGCATCAAGAAAAAGAATTTTAAAATCTATCTCCTTTTCTCTAAGCTGTGTAAGTGCTTTTTCTATGTCTCCGTTTGAGCGTGCTCCTCTTATGTCAAGAACTATTGCAATGCGCTCCAGTGGGTTTTCACTCTTTAGGGAAAAATCAATAAACTTGGCAAGTAAATCTGCCGGTATATTATCAATGCAGAAAAAACCAATATCCTCAAGCGCGTTCATGGCAAGTGATTTGCCGGCACCCGAAAGCCCTGTAACTATTAGCATATTCATAATATCACCACTCCTTTTTTTCTTGCCTGGGTACACACTGTTTGCGTTTTGCAGCTGTACTCCTCACTTAAATTTGTGCTTATTCAACAACTCTCACTTCTTTTTCAAGAGTTATGCCCGTCTTTGCAGTAACAGTTTTACATACATCATCTGTAAGTTTTAATACATCACTACATGTTGCATTGCCAATATTAACAACAAAACCGCAATGCTTTTTGCTTATTTGAGCACCACCTACAGTGTACCCTTTTAGCCCACACTGCTCAATAAGTGCGCCTGCAAAGCCGTTTTGTGGCCTTTTAAAAGTACTGCCAGCACTTGGCATATCAAGCGGCTGTTTTTGCACCCTTTGGTTTGCAAGTTCTTGCATTTTCTTTTCTATTTCATTTTTATCAGCTTTTACAAGCTTAAACACTGCTTTTACTATACACCATTTTTTTTGCTCAAAAATTGATGTTCTATACCCCAGTTTAAGCTCACTTACAGGCATTTGCCTTAAAATATTGTTTTCGTCAATTAATGTAACGCTTTGTAGTACATTTTTAATCTCTCCGCCGTATGCACCTGCATTCATGTAAACTGCACCACCTACGTTGCCCGGTATTCCGTATGCAAACTCAAGCCCCGAAAGGCTATTCTCTGCTGCTGTGTTACATATTTTTGAAAGCGTTGCGCCTGCATAGGCTGTTATTTCATCACCATCAACAGAAACATCTGAAATTTTTGCACCCACATATATTACAACACCGTCAAAGCCATTGTCGCTAAAAAGTATGTTAGAGCCTTTGCCCAGTATGTAATGGCGCACCTCATGTGAAATACAAGTTTCAATTGCATTTTGCAGTTGCCCCACTGTTTCAGGTATGCAAAAAACGCTTGCTTTGCCGCCTATTTTAAATGTAGTGCGCGGCGCAAGTGGTTCATTGAGTAAAAAAGGAATATTCATTTGCATTAAATATTGCGTTACACCATTAATATCAGGCATTTATAAAGTCTCCGTTCGTTTGTTGTTACTATTCAAGATAATCTATTATATGTAAAACAATACATAAAATGTTATTTATTTAATATTAATCTATTTCAAGCCCAAGTTTGCTCATAAGTTCTTCTGCCGCATTATAGCCCATTTTCTTTTGCCTGTTATTTATGGCGGCTGCCTCTAAAATTACGGCAAGATTCCTGCCCGGCATAACGGGTATGACAGTACTTGTGATTTCAATACCGAGTATGTCTGTTGTATCCACCTCTAGCCCTGTTCTGCTGTAATTTTTTGTTTTGTCCCATGGCTCAAGCTTTACAACAAGGTCAATTTTTTCACTTATTTTAACAGCACCGCTACCAAAAACACGAGCAACGTTAATTAGGCCTACACCCCTAAGCTCAATAAAATATCTTATATTATCGGGTGCTGTACCTACAATTGTTCTGCTAGATACCTTTCTTAGCTCAACAGCATCATCGGCAATAAGCCTATGCCCACGTTTTACAAGTTCTACGGCTGTCTCACTTTTGCCAACACCGCTCTCGCCAAAGATTAAAAGCCCCTCGCCATAAACCTCAACCAGCACACCGTGGCGTGTTATGCGCTGTGCAAGCTCTACGCTAAGCAGCGAAATAAGCGAGCTCATCATTACAGAGGTATTCTCACTTGTTCTCATAACAGGTACTTCAAATTCTTTTGCAAAATCTAAAATATCATCAAAAATTTCTTGATTTCTTGTAATTAAAATTGCAGGCGGTTTTGAGGCAAATAGCGCACGAATATGTTTGCGTCTTAGCTCTTCGCTTATTGTTTGCAAGTAGCCCATCTCCGCATTGCCAAGAATTTGTATGCGGTCTGTGTCAAAAAACTCATCGTAACCCGTAAGCAAAAGCCCCGGCCTGTTTACATCGGCTGATACAACTAAAATATCTTTAAGCTCGCACGGTGTGTAAATTGTCTCCAGTTTAAATTCATTGACCAACTTTTCAAGTGAAACGCTAAATTTAGACATAATAAACCCCATTCCGCCATAGATGTTAAAACACACAAATGGCTTTTGTATATTTTGTTTTTCTTGTTTTTAGCCAGCAGTTGTTTTTAATTATTACTACTATCTTATATTATATAACAAATATTGTTTAAGTGCAATTTTAATGTTAATTTTTTTAAAATTTCGTTTTACAATTCAGCTCTGAAATTTATAAGCATGTTGTGAAAAGCGCACAAACGGCGAAAACTTTATGCCGCTTGGACAGTTTATTCTGCGTATCGGAAAACCACAAACGGCAAACTTTACCTAAACGACGAAAAATTTATATGGGCGAGGTTTATTGCAAGGAAAAGCCTTGCAGTAATGCTGCCGCATTGCAAAAGGCTTTGACGATGCCTTGACAATGCTAGAAACCTTGCCTACTTGTCATAAAACGGGTTCGGATTACATCGGATTGGCTAAGCGAAAAAACGTGCCTTATTGACTAATATACTACTTGTCTATATAATAAAAACAGTTATTACAATACTTTATACTATAATAATAATAAAAATGTCAATTTAAATTAAGGAGAATATATTATGAAAAAATTAGTTGTTATAACAGGTGCTAGCTCAGGTTTTGGTAAAGCTTTAGCTTTAGAGTTTAATAAGGCAGGCTACCCTCTTTTACTTCTTGCAAGAAGGCTTGAAAAATTAGAAGAGCTCTGCCTTGATAATACTATGTGCGAAAAAGTTGATGTAACAGACAAAATATCATTTGAAAAAGCAGTAAGAAAAGCCGAGGAAGTGTATGGTAAAACTGATTTAATAATTAACAATGCAGGTATAATGTTACTTGGAAATCTTGAAAACCAAGACCCAAAAGAGTGGCAAACTATGTTAAATATCAATGTTATGGGTGTTATGAATGGTATGCAAATTGTTATGAATGATATGAAAGATAGACAATGCGGCACTATTATAAACCTTTCTTCTATTGCCGGGGTAAAACCTTTTGGAAATCATGCAGCTTATTGTGCTACAAAATATGGTGTAGTTGGTCTATCAGAAGTTGCAAGGGGTGAATTATCACCATATAACGTAAGGGTAATGCGCATATGCCCCGGAGCAGTTTCAACCGAACTTTTAAGCCATACAACAAGTGATGATATTAAAAATGGCTATAATCAGTGGAAAGAATCAACAGGCGTGGGCTCTATAACAGTAGAAGATGTAGCTAAAACTATAAAATTTGCTTATGAATTACCACAAGGGGTAAATTTAAGAGAAATCCAAATAGCAGACACAAAGCAAGACGCTTAAACGAGAGGCAAGTATGCAGATAGTTTTAAAAATTACTCTATAGTTTTTAATGGGTAAATGTATGGCACTGCAGCCATTGCTTTCCACGCTTTGCAAATATTTACCACAAAAAAAACCGACGCACCAATTATTATATTGGCGTGTCGGTATTTTTTATGCGTTTTTTATAAATCAAATATACTCTGTTCTATTGCAAATCTTCAAATTTTCAATAACTTTCTTAACGTCTTGTGTTGCCTCTTTTCCGCAAATAAGAATTGCATCATCAGTGTCAACAATAATTAAATTTTCAATTCCAACTGTTGCAATAAGCTTTTTATCACCAACTATTGTTGCACTTTTTGTATCAACTGTTATAACATTGCCGGAAATAAAATTACCAAACTCATTTGTACGGTTTACTCGCTCTATTGCAAGCCAGTTGCCAACGTCATCCCAGCCAAATGTACCAGGTATTGTGTAAATATTGTCGGCTTTTTCCATTATAGCATAGTCTATTGACTCTGATTTAAAGTTCGAAAACACACTTGTCAGCACTTCATCGTAGTCGCTCTCGCCATAACTGTTACTTATATTTTTCAGCCCTTTGAACGTCTCGGGCAAATATTTCTCAAAGTTTTTCATTATTGTGGAAGCGTTCCAAACAAACATGCCACTGTTCCAAATATAATTACCGCTTTTTAAATACTCTTTTGCCTTTTCGTTGTTTGGCTTTTCAACAAATTTTTCAACACTGTAAACGTTTGAATAATTACTACCTTGCTTTTGTTCACCGTAATTAATGTAGCCGTAGCCTGTTTCAGGGTATGTAGGTGTTATACCAATTGTCACAAGATTTTCACCCTCTTGCGCAACACTAACTGCTGTTTTTAATGTGGATACATACATTTGCTGTTGGTTAATTAAATGGTCTGATGGCAAAACTAGCATTGTTGCATCGCCATATTTTTTCTCAACAATAACAGATGCAAGCCCTATACAAGGCGCTGTGTTTCTTGCAACAGGCTCTGCAATAATATTTTCCGGGGGCAAGCCTTTTAACTGCTCTTTTACAAGCCCTACATAGTCTTTGTTCGTAACTATAAACACATCTTCAATATCAACTATTGATGACAACCTCTCGACAGTTAGTTGTATTAATGTTTTTCCATCATCTGTGAGTGACAAAAACTGTTTTGGGTAATTGCTACGGCTTTTAGGCCAAAAGCGCTCCCCTTTTCCGCCCGCCATTATTACTGCTGCTGTTTTCATAAAAAATTCTCCGTTCCAACATATATTTTAATACTATATATCTACAAAATTTTACCACATATTTTATTTTTTGTAAAGTATATATACTCACTGCGGCTTTCTGTATAAATTAGCACCTATTCTCGATGCTTCTTTGCTTTTTATGCTTTACTGTTATATAATATAATCATAATCATAAAAAACATGCTTACAACAAGAAAGGTGCGATAATATGCTGTTAATTTATTATCCAAAGTGTTCTACATGCCAAAAGGCAAAAAAATTTTTAGACGAGCACTGTTTACAATACACTGAAAGGCACATAAAAGAGCAAAACCCCAAATTTGAGGAGCTTAAAGAGTGGTACACTAAAAGTAACATGCCAATAAAAAGATTCTTTAACACGAGTGGACTATTATATAAATCTATGCAGTTAAAAGACAAATTGCCCGCCATGAACGAAGACGAGCAATTAAAGCTACTTGCAAGCGATGGTATGCTTGTGAAAAGACCGCTTATTATATCAGATAACTTTGTACTTGTAGGCTTTAAACAAAATGAGTGGGAAAATATATTTTTATAATAGTTTATTTTAGCAATTATATATGTTCTTTAATGCGTGACATTGCATTTTTTTCAAGCCTGCTAACTTGTGCTTGGCTTATTCCTATTTCATTTGCAACTTCTACTTGTGTTTTACCTACAATATAACGAAGTTCCATTATTTTTTTCTCTCTTGGTGTTAATGTGCGCACGGTGTCTTTAAACTGCATTGATGAAATCCAATTTTCTTCACTGCTGTGCTCCCCTACTTGGTCCATTATGCAAATGCTGTCTCCATTGCTGTCGCTATAAATAGGTTCATAAAGCGAAACCGGCTCGCTAACAGATTCCATTGCAATTGTTACAACATTTTCAGGCAGTTCAATAAGCTGTGCTATTTGTGCTGTTGTTGGCTCTTTGCCCAAATCTTTTTGCAGTTTTTCGCGTGCCTGCATTGCTTTATATGCTGTGTCTCGTACAGAGCGGCTTACACGCACTGAGTTATTATCACGCAAAAAACGCCTTATTTCGCCAACTATCATGGGCTGCCCATATGTGCTAAACCTAAGCCCTAAAGATAAATTAAAGTTATCTATTGCTTTCATGAGCCCTATACAGCCCACTTGGAACAAATCGTCCATGCTTTCTCTTCGCCCTGCAAAGCGCTGTACAACGCTTAAAACAAGGCGTAAATTGCCATAAATCATGTCTTGCCTTGCTTTTGTGTCCCCTGATTGTGCTTTTTTTATAAGTTCAACTTTTTCTTGCTCTTTAAGCATCGGCAGTTTTGAGGTGTTTATACCGCATATTTCTACTTTTTGATAATAATTTGCCATGTTACACACTCCCTTTAATTAGAGTATGTAACATTTTTTTATGCGCATACACAAAACAAGACATTGCCAATATTTACATTGGCAATGCCCCCGTTGTTGTTCTAATAATTAAAAACATTTTATTCCCACTAATTACGCAACATCATCTTTTGTAAATACTTTTTTGCAATAATGTTTCTCACCGCATTTTGGGCATTTTAGCTTTCTTGTAGCGCCAAAGTGTGGGCCGAAAATATAAGCTTTTGTAGTAGGCACAAAATAATGCTCACATTTAGGGCATTTGTAGTAGCCTATTGTGCGTTCTTCTTGCGTTACAACATACAGCCCAGTTGTAAATATTGCAAAAGCTATTACAAGGATAAGCACTCTTGCCGGTGTGCTTATAGCATCTGTGTATGTTTCTGCAATTATTATAAGTGCAAAAAAAGCAGCAAATGAATTTATTCCTGTAATTACCATGCGGTTCCATTTTACTTTATTTTCTTGTTTTTCTTTCATTAATTTCATAATATTTTCCTCCGCTTTCTCTTTGTAAGTATCACCTGTAAGCCTATTGGCAGAAAGCAGTTCATTAACAGTTATATCAAGCTCTGTACAAAGTGGCAATAATAGCGAAACATCGGGAAAGCCCTTTCCCCTCTCCCATTTAGATATAGTTTTATCGCTTATCCCAATTATATCTGCAAGTTGCCTTTGCGTATAACTTTTCTTTTTTCTCTCTGCCGCTATAAATTTGCCTATTTCAATTTGGTTCATAAATTTTCCCCTTAGCTAAGCTTATATTTTGTGGTGCAAACTTTAAAGTTTTCAAGCTTTGCAGCATAAATTGTATCCACAAACTTATTATACATGAAACAACCGCAAAAAACACCCACGCACCGTAGAATGATTTAAAAATCATCTCTACGATGCGTGGGTTTTTACTTGTTTAGACTGTTTTTATGCAATATCACAAGTTAAACTGCCAATAATATTTATTTACTGCCCTTATAAAATTTATGCCCACCCGATAAATTGTAAACTTTTTTAAAGCCATTGCAAATTAAAATGTTTTGTGCCGCGTTGCCTGTTACACCTTTATTGCAGAAAGTTACCACCGGTTTGTCTTTTAGAAGCTCTCCAAGTTTTGCTCGCAGTTTTGCGTGTGGTATATTTTGCGCATTGTCTACCGTGCCTTTGTTCTCGTAATCACTCGCACTTCGCGCATCAACTAATTGTACATCTCCACCAAGTTTTGCAAGTTCTTCACCTGTTATTAGTGGTCTCTCGTTGTTTATTGCGTTGTCTAAAATCATTCCGGTATAGTGCACAGGGTCTTTTGTTGTTGAAAATGGCGGTGCATACGCAAGGTCTAGGTCAAATAACTCATCCACCGTTGCTTTGTAAGTTATTAATGTTGCAAATACGTCAATGCGCTTATCTACTCCGCTATGCCCAACAATTTGTGCTCCCAAAAGTCTGCCTGTCTTCTTGTCTGCAACTGCTTTAATCATCATCTCTTTGCCACCCATATAATGCGGTTTGTCAGGCTTTATGTTGTGGCAAACGGCTACATCAAAGCCATGCTTTTTTGCACTTTCTTGTGATAAACCTGTACTTGCTACTACTATGTCAAATACTTTGAATATGCCTGTGCCTAAGTTTCCTTTATATTGCATTTTGCGCCCTGCAATATTTTGCCCCGCAATGCGCCCTGTTTTGTTTGCGGTGCTGCCAAGAGGCCTGTAAACAGGCGCACCTGTAATTGCACAAAAAGTCTCTATACAGTCTCCACAAGCAAGGACACTCGCAACACTTGTTTGCATCTCGCTGTCAACTTTTATTGCTCCCGTTTGCCCCAGCTGTACACCCATGCTTTTTGCAAGCTCTACGTTTGGTCTTACACCTGTTGCAAGTATTACCATGTCTGCGTCAAGCTGTTTGCCATCTGTAACTTCAATAGTTTTATCATTTATTTTTGTTATAGCTGTATTTTTCAAAATTTCTATTCCACTGTTTTTAAGCATGTTCTCAAGATAATTGGCAACGTCTTCATCTAAATTAGGAGTAATTTTTTTTGCAATTTCAACTATTTTCACGCTTATGCCAAGCTTTGTTAAGTTTTCTGCAAGTTCCAGCCCTATAAACCCTGTACCTGCAATTATTGCTGTTTTAGGCTGATTTTTTGCAATATATTCTTTTATTTTTACTGTGTCCTTTATGTTTCTCAAGAAGAACACATTTTCTTTTTCAATGCCGTCAATATTTGGCTTAAACGGGCTTGCACCTGTTGCTAAAATAAGCTTGTCGTAGGAATCTTCAAAAGTTTCACTTGTTGCTAAGTTTTTTACAGTAATTGTTTCATTTTCTGTGTTTACAGCAGTAACCTCATGGCTTATGTGTATGTCAATATTATATTTTTTCTTGAAAAATTCAGGTTCTCGCGGTGTAAGTTCACTTATTGCCTTTATTTCATCGCCAATATAGTAAGGCATTCCACAACCGGAATATGATATATTTGTATCTTTTTCATAAATTGTAATTTGAGCATTCTCATCGTTTCTTCTTGCTTTAGCCGCCGCAGACGTACCTGCCGCAACAGCACCTATTACTATAATTTTCATGTTTTTTTCCTTTCTATTAAGCCTTAATTTACGTAATATAAGCTTGTAAAAAATTAAATATATAACCTACAATTATAATGCCTGATGCGCAAATTGCTATGAATAATGCAAGCAATTTTGGCTTAACAGCTTTGCGCAACATTATCATGGACGGAAGGCTAAGTGTTGTAACAGCCATCATAAATGCAAGTATTGTACCAAGCTGTGCACCTTTTGAGAGCAGTGCCTCCGCAATTGGAATAGTGCCAAATATATCTGCATATACAGGAATGCCTATAATTGTTGCAAGTATAACACCAAATGGGTTGTTACTACCTAAAACTGTTTCAATAATACTTTGCGGTATCCAGTTATGGATTAAAGCACCAATACCCACACCTACAAGAATATACGGAAAAACCTTTTTAAAAGTGCTTATAACTTGCTCTTTTGAATATATAAGCCTATCTTTACGTGTCAAGCTGTCTTGCTCTTCTATATCAACACCACCTGCATTCATAATAAAGTCTTCAACATAGCGTTCCATTTTAAGCTTTTCTATTATTGTACCACCAATTACAGCTACTGTCAGCCCTAAAGCCACATAAATTACTGCAACTTCTGTGCCAAATATACTCATTAAAAGCACTAGGCTGCCTATATCCACCATTGGTGATGATATTAAAAATGAAAATGTAACACCAACAGGCAATTTAGCACTTGAAAAGCCTATAAAAAGCGGTATTGATGAACATGAGCAAAACGGCGTGACAGTACCAAGCAATGCAGCAATTATATTTGCGCTTAGACCTTTAACTCTGCCAAGTATTTTTTTGCTACGCTCTGGTGGAAAGTAGCTTTGAATATAAGATATAATAAATATTAAACTACACAACAACACTACAATTTTAATTACATCATAAATAAAAAACTGTATGCTACCACCAATAGGCTCTGTTATGTCAAGCCCAAAACCCGATAAAATATTACCTACAAGATCGTTTAGCCAATTCATGCCCAGTATTTGATTTTGAAAAAAGTCCCACGCTGATTTAATTGCATCCATAATTATTTTCCCCTTTATTTATAATAGATTAAAAAAATTCAATGTATAAAATATTTTAAATGCCACCTTATTATATACACCAATTTAAAATTTGTACAAGACGGTGCCCGCTAAATTTAGTTTACAGTAGAATTGAACCTCACAATACCGGAGTATTGCAGTTGGCGACAACTAAGATAAACAAAATTTAGCAGCCGAATTGTATAAAATTTGAATGGCCTAACTACAAGATGGCATAAATACTAACCACTACATTCTTGCTGTGCGTTAATAGCTGTTAGCTTTTTCAAGAGCTCAATTGCCTCTTCACTACCCTTTTCACTTATTGAATAGTGAATCCACTTCCCGCTCTGTTTACCTACAACTATATTTGAATCGCATAATATTTTCATATGATACGAAAGTGCTGATTGCTTAATATTTGTTAAGTCTGTTAATACGCAAGCACATTTTTCTCCACTTTGCAAAAGGTTTAAAATTTGCAAGCGTTTTTCATCGCACAACGCTTTAAATATTAAAGCATTATTTTCGTGATCACTCGCCATTATCTCACCACACATTAAAATTATTTGATATGAACATTATACGCTTATTTTGTTGATATGTCAATAGTAATATTTCGTTTACAAAAATTGCCCTATTGCATACATTAAAGGGTTGTCTTGGCGCCCTGCTTCTCGCCTGTGTTTGTACTGAAAAATGGATACCCATAACTCTTGGGCACAAAAAACACCCTCTAGCACAGTGTGATAGGTATTATAGGATTTAAGTATCCATATAAGACCTATCACTTTTTCGCACCTTTTTACACTACAAGTTTATGGTTTCGTAGGCTAATGGCGTTTAGGTTGCGCTGGACCTCGCCTTGTAGGCAGTGTAATTCGAGGTAGCTCTAGTGGTATTTGATTTGCTTTTTTATGTTTCATAATGCAAGCCTTACAATTCCCATGCAAAGCACAATTCTTTTTTGTACATGGGCAAAATCTTTGTTTTCCATAATAATTCTCCTATATTGTAAATTGATTTTCTTTGTTATATAGCGTTTTGTAACCTAAATTAAGCGATAGATACACTGCAAGTGAAACAACAGCTGCCAAGCAAATATTTATTGAAATTTGGTATAAGATTGCTGTGGTAGGAAGCTCGCCGGATAAAATTTGCCCTGTCATCATGCCGGGAAGCGCAACTATCCCCATGCCGAGCATTGAGTTTATAGTCGGCAAAAGTGCAGTTTCAAGTGCCGTATTTACAAACG